>CAYLLB010000001.1:0-208324 GCA_964384215.1 uncultured Solibacteraceae bacterium
GGCCGAACATCACGCCGATCTTCTCCCGGATCTGGTGGATGAAGCTCAGGCAGGTGGTGGTGCGGGCCACCTGGCCGGTGAGTTTCCGCAAGGCTTGCGACATGAGCCGGGCATGCAGTCCGACGAAGCTATCGCCCATTTCGCCCTCGAGCTCGGCCTTGGGCACCAGTGCCGCGACCGAATCGATGACCACGGCGTCCACGGCGCCGGAACTGATCATCGTGCAGGCGATTTCCACTGCTTGTTAGACGCTTTCCGGTTGTGAAACCAGCAGGTTGTCCACGTCCACGCCCAGGCGGCGAGAGTAAGCCGGATCGAGGGCGTGCTCGGCGTCGATGAAAGCCGCCGTGCCGCCGGCTCTCTGCGCCTCCGCGATGACGTGCAGCGCCAAGGTGGTCTTGCCGGAGGATTCCGGCCCGAACACTTCGACAACCCGGCCGCGCGGGAAGCCCCCCACGCCGAGCGCCGCGTCCAGCGAAACGGCGCCGCTCGAAATGACCGTCACCGGGAGTACATTGCGGGACCCCAGGCGCAGTACCGTCCCCTTGCCGAACTGCTTATCCATCTGAACCAGCGCCTGGTCAATAGCGCGCTGCCGGTCATTTGAATCCACCAGACGACTCCTTTCGAAGGCTGCGAACAAGAAAGATGTGTCGCCCGGAACGGCTTTTTCTCAATAAATGATCCAAGGAATCCGGCAGAAAGCCCGGCGAGATTGGCCATAGCCCCGGTGTAAGAGATAATCTGGCCTATGATGCGTATCTCCAGGTACGTCAGGACAAACTGTTTCGAGGACCGTCTTCGGTAATGACGTTGGATAAAGTCCGGCCTATCTTTCCGCGCCTGAAAACCGCCTCCGTGGCTGCGGGCCTGTTCCTTGTGAATCTGTGGATCGCGCGGACGCTGCTGTGGTCCGAGTTCATCAATCAGATGTACTCCATCGAGGGCTCGCACATCGCCCTGGGAAGGTACATTCTGGATCACTGGCCGGACTTGCACTGGTTCCCGCTCTGGTACGGCGGCATACCTTTCCAGAATGCCTATCCCGTACTACACCCCTTTCTGGTGGCTGCGGTCGCCCGGGTGTCCGGTGTTTCAGCGCCTCATGCTTATCACTTGCTCACGGCCATCTTTTACGCGCTGGGGCCGGCAACCCTGTTTTTGCTGGCGTATAAACTCAGTGGCTCGCGCTGGTCGAGTGGCGCCGCGGCGATGATCTATTCCTTCAGTTCCCCGTCCGCACTGCTGATCACAGCCGTCTCGCGAGACGTCGGCGGCGTTTGGCACGGAAGGCGCCTGCAAGCTCTCGTGCAGTACGGAGAAGGCCCGCACATCGCTTCCATGGCGCTGTTTCCGCTGGCGCTCCTGATACTGATCCTGGCCTTCGAGAAGCGGAAGCCGCTGTGGTGGGGGCTGGCGAGCCTGGCTCTGGCGGCTACGGTTCTCACGAACTGGCTGGGGGCTTTCGCGCTGGCACTGGCAGCCATGGCATGGTTGCTCGCGGCAAGATACGGCGCCGGCCCCTGGAAATGGGCGATTGCGGCAGGCCTTGGCTTGTGGGCATATGCGATCGCATGTCCGTGGCTTCCGCCATCGACGATTCTCACTACTTTCAGAGGGGAAGCGTCGGCCGGCGGAGCTGCGGAGGGGCTGGGACGGACACTGGCCCTCCTGATCGGAGTGCTGGCGTTCCTTGCCCTGTACGTCTTGCTGAGGATCACCCGGGCGCCGCTTGCCTTGGCGTTTTCCGTGCTCTTCCTGTTTCCGGCGGCGTACCTGACGCTGGCACAGGAATGGAGGGGCATCTCCGTCCTCCACCAGGCTTCGCGGATGCATCTGGAAATGGAGATGGGCATCGCGCTCGTCGTGAGTTTTGGCGCGAAGGCGCTTCTGGACATGGCTCCG
Organism: uncultured Solibacteraceae bacterium; assembly: GCA_964384215.1. Taxonomy (GTDB): domain Bacteria; phylum Acidobacteriota; class Terriglobia; order Bryobacterales; family Bryobacteraceae; genus JAJFUV01. The sequence goes on from CAYLLB010000001.1 coordinate 1,906, forward strand.
CGGCGATTGCGCGCCGCAACCGCCTTGCTGGTCGTTTTGACCGGAGCGTACGGCGCGGTCAGGCTTAACGCTTATGCCGGCAGACTTTACCATCCCATCGACATTCGCCAGACCATCGAATACCGCGAGGCGAAGTGGGTTTCCGGCAACTTGAACGGGCAGCGCGTTATGCTGCCTGGATCGGTCGGATTCTTTCTGAACGTATTCTCGGACACCCCCCAGCTCGACGGCGGCTATTACCAGGGTATGCAGAACCCTTACGTCGCGCACGTGAATTACCAGATCCGCACCGGCGACAATGCCGGGTTGGAAGAGGGCACGCGCGCGGCGGCGTGGCGGAAGGCCGTCGGAGTGGACGCAGTCGGCGTGAGCGGTCCCCGGAGCGAGGAGCCTTACAAGCCGTTCCGAAATCCGAGGAAGTTCGACGGCATCCTTCCCGAAATCTGGCGGCAGGGAGACGATGTCATCTACCGCGTGCCGCGCAGATCACAGTCTTTGGCGCACGTGATCCGGCCCCAGGACCTGCCTGTGAGGGTGCCCAGAAGCTCGCTTGATGTGGACGCGATCCATCCTTACCTGCGCGCCCTGGACGATCCCTCGTTCCCGGAAGCCCCCATGAGATGGCTGGACCGTCACACGGCGTCTATCTCGGCAAACCTCAACCGGGACCAGATCCTCACTGTCCAAATCAGCTACCATCCAGGCTGGGAGGCCACCGCCAACGGCCGGGCGTGCCGCGTGAGCAAGGACAACCTCGGACAACTCGTAGTGTTCCCCGATTGCGAAGGGCCGTGCGCCGTCAGGGTCGCTTACAACGGCGGCACCGAGATGTTGGTGGCGCGTTCGGTCTGCTGGTTGTCGCTGGCGGGTGGACTGGTGTGGATGCTGTTGCACCGCTTCGCTCCCCGCGCCGCTCGCCGGCGGGGCGGTCGCACCAAGGAGGTGACGGTTCCATGAGGCTATTGGGCAGCCGCTTCTGGTGGCTGCTTCGCCGCTCGTTTGCACGCGCTTGGGAGGACAACTGCCTGGGATTCTCGAAAGCGGCGGCGTATTCGGCCCTGCTTTCGTTCTTTCCCCTGCTGACCGTCACAGCCGCCATCCTGGTGGAGGCGAACGCCGAATCGGTGTCGCGCAGGATCTCCGCGTTTCTGTTCGAGGTGATTCCGCCGGGAACCGAGGAACTCGTGAGGCGGCAGTTCACCGTGAGGGGCGAACGTCCTATCTCGCTGCTGGTGTTTGCCGGACTGCTCTCGCTGTGGGCCGCGAGCGGGCTCACCACCAGCCTGATGGACGGTTTTGAGGCTGCCTACCGGGTACCATGCGGGCGTGGTTTTGTGAAGCAGCGCCTGGTCGGGATCCTCCTTGTCTTTTGCGCCGTGCTGCCGGCGCTGGGGGCGTCGGCACTGATCGTATTCGGCGACCGCACCGAGCGCAGCGTGCTCAGCGCCCTGGGCGTGGTGCCCGCTGGCGCGACACTGGCCGGCGGCGTGGCGTTGGTGGGACGCCTCGCGCGTTTCCTCATTGCCTTCGGCTCCACCGTTTTCGTCAGTGCCGCCATGTATTATTTCGGGCCGAACCGTCGCCAGAAGTGGCGCGCGGTCTGGCCCGGGGCCATCCTGGCGACGCTCATGTGGTTGGGAGCCACGTCGGTGTTCGCCTGGTACGTACGCTTCATCGCGAACTACAACGTCCTCTATGGAAGCGTCGGCGCGGTGATCGCATTGCTCGTGTGGATGTACGTATTGGTGGCCATCGCATTGGTGGGCTGCGAATTCAACGCCGAACTGGAACATCTGCGGCGCGCTTTCGGTATGCCACACTGAGGACGATGGGGTTTCACCTCGCAGTCGATTACCGTCCCCGGGGCGACCAGGAGCAAGCCATCGAGCAGCTCATCCGTGGCGTGCGCGATGGCGAGCGGCACCAGGTCCTGCTCGGTGTCACCGGCTCCGGAAAGACCTTCACCATGGCGAAGGTCATCGAGAAAGTGGGCCGTCCCGCTCTCGTGCTGGCGCACAACAAAACCCTGGCCGCGCAGCTGTATCACGAGTTCAAGACCTTCTTCCCCTCGCACGCCGTCGAGTACTTTGTCAGCTACTACGCCTACTATCAGCCCGCGGCTTACCTTCCCGCGAGCGCCGTTTACATCGAGAAGGAAGCCACCATCAACGACGAACTCGACAAGCTGCGCATGGCGGCCACGCGCTCCCTGTTCGAGCGCCGCGACTGCGTGATCGTGGCCAGCGTGAGCTGCATCTACGGCCTCGGTTCCCCCGAAGCCTATTACGGTATGCTGCTGATGCTCGAGAAGGGCCAGAAGATTTCGCGCGAAGCGATCCTGGCCAAACTGGTCGAGATTCTGTATGAGCGCAACGACGCGGATTTCAAGCGCGGCACGTTCCGCGTCCGCGGCGACGTGATCGAGGTCTTTCCCACTTACGACGATTACGCGTGCCGCATCGAGTTGTGGGGCGACGAGATCGAGAACCTCTACCAGATCGACCCGCTTACCGGCCAGGTACGGCAAACCTATCTGCGGCTGCCCATCTACCCCAAGACGCACTACGTCATGAACGACGAGGTCCGGGAGAAAGCTGTGCAGAGCATCGAACGCGAGCTGGCCTGGTGGCAGGGCGAACTGCAGAAGCAGAACAAAACCGTGGAAGCGCAGAGGTTGTACCAACGCACCATGTTCGACCTCGAAATGATGCGGCAGATCGGATATTGCCACGGCATCGAGAACTACTCGCGGCACTTCTCCGGGCGGCTGCCGGGCGAAGCTCCGCCCACGCTGCTCGACTACCTGCCGCAGGACTCGATCATGTTCATCGACGAAAGCCACCAGACGATTCCGCAGATCCGCGGTATGTTCCAAGGCGACCGCTCGCGCAAGGAGACGCTGGTGAACTTCGGCTTCCGCCTACCGAGTGCGCTCGACAATCGCCCGCTCACGTTCGAGGAATTCGAGAACCGCGTGAATCAGGTTGTTTACGTCTCGGCGACGCCGGGGCCGTACGAGCTGACAAAATCGGCCGGCGTGGTGGTGGAACAGATCATCCGGCCTACCGGCCTGGTGGATCCGAAGATAGAGGTGCGGCCCATCCGAGGGCAGGTGGACGATCTGCTGGGCGAGATTCGCGCGCGTGCCGGACAGAACGAGCGCGTCCTGGTCACCACGCTCACCAAGCGCATGGCCGAGGACCTTTCCGAATACCTGCGCGAATCCGGCGTCAAGTGCGCCTACCTGCATTCGGAAGTCGCCACGCTGGACCGCATCAAGATCCTGCGCCAGTTGCGCCGCGGGGAGTTCGATGCGCTCATCGGCGTCAACCTGCTGCGCGAGGGACTGGACCTGCCCGAAGTGTCGCTGGTGGCGATCCTCGACGCCGACAAGGAAGGTTTCCTGCGGTCCACCGGCTCGCTGATCCAGACCATGGGGCGCGCTGCCCGCAACATCAACGGCATGGCGGTCCTGTACGCCGATCACATGACCGACAGCATGAGGCAGGCCATCGACGAGACCAACCGCCGCCGCCGCGTGCAGACTCTGTACAACGAAGAAAACGGCATTACTCCGCAGAGCATCATCAAGCCCATCGACATGAGTCTGGTCGCCGTCGCCGAAGGCGATTACGTTACCGTGTCCACGGAAGAGGAAACCGATGAACTGGCCTCATTGAGCGCGGAAAAGCGCGAGAAGCTCCTGGCCGAATTGGAGGAACAAATGCGGGAGGCCGCCCGTAAGTTCGAATTTGAGCGCGCGGCGGAACTGCGCGACCGCATCAAAGCATGGAGGACGAAGGAAGTTTATGGCGAAGTCGCAGTCGATAGCCCTGGTGGCGGGGGGGCAGGTTAGCCGGTCGTTCCTGGTGAGGCTGCCGCGCCTGCGTGAAAGGATCGGCCCCGTGAAAGGTGCCTCCACCCGAGTCGCCAGCCGGGTAGTGAATGCCATCCACGCGGGGTTTCCAGTGCAGGATTTCAAGAGCGTGACCGGCACGCGCACTGTCGCCATCCACGTTCCGTGTGATCGCCTTCGGCCGGCTCTGGATCAGATGCTTGCGGCCAGTGCCGACTGGCACGGCAAGACTGTGCTGCTGTGCGACCCGGCATTGTCCAGTCTCGCATTACACCCCTTGGCCTCGGCGGGCGCGAAGGTCGCGTCGCTAGCGCCCATCGATGGATTCGACGAACACCGTTTTGTCGTGGAGGGGGACCCGGCGGCCGTGCGCGTTGTGCGCATGCTGGTGGAAGATAGCCGCACGCGCGTCGTTGAGATCGCGCCGGGAACAAAGGACCTGTTCCTGGCCGGACTCGTTTTCGCCACCAGCCTGTTCACGCCCATGGCTGCCGCCGCTACCGAATGCCTGAAGGGCGCAGGTCTGACGACGGGTGCTGCCGCAGCCGTTTGCGAGCGGTTGTTCGAACGCTCCCTGCGCGGCTATGTGAAGGCCGGCCGGAAAAGTTGGGGCGGACCGCTGGCCGTAAAAGACAAGGAACAGGTCCGCCGCCACTTGGACGCGCTGTTCGGCGTCAGCCCGTTGCTGGCCAGCTACTACACCGAAAGCGCGTTGTTCGCGCTGCGGCTGTTCCGCCAGGAAACCGGCTGGCTTCCCCTGATGCGCGCCGCCGCTAGCGCTTAGCCACCGGCGCACCGGCGCGGATCCAGACCGGGCCGATCAACCCGCTGTGGGCCAGCCGAGGCAGCTTGCGCGCGTGATTGTCCACCGCCAGCTCGTTCTCCATGGTGTTCGTCACGAGGATCTTCACGGTGTTCCTGCCGGGCTGCACCAGGTTCGTGATGTCGAACGCAAACGGCAGCCAGACGCGGACCCCGGCGTGCTTTCCATTCACCCAGACTTCGGCCACAACACCCACCTCGCCGCAATCGAGCGTGAGTTTGCGTCCGGCATATGCGGCCGGGAGAACAAACTCCTTCTCATAGGCCGCGCTGCCCGAGTAATAGGGCAAGCCATGGTCCAGCCATGAGCCGAGGGTGGTCTTGGCCGAGCCGAGCCTGAATTTGGGCGCGTCCTGGAATTCGTCGCCGGCCACGAGTTTCAAGACCAGGACGTTGTTCGCGCCCTGGGCCGTGGCTGGCAGCGTGGCGCGGCCCTCGGAGTCGGGGGTGAGCTTGATCCCGTTGTACCAGGCGGTGTATGGCTTGCGGAAGCGCGGGAGTTCCACTGCCGTGGCGGTCGCCGGGACGGGGATGCGGTACCACATGGTGAAATACGTGCTCCCGGCGGGACGCTGCACCTTGTCGGGACTGAACGCCAGGTCGCTGAAGTTGTTTCCGGCGCCATCGGTGACGCGCAGCATGAAGGAGAACATCCCGCGGCGGAACCGCGAAACTTTCAACATCACGGGATTCCAGCCCGGGTGCAGCCGCGCCTTCCGCGTAAGGCCGAAGTTTTCGCGCATCTCGTAATACCAGGGGTGTATGTGCCAGTCGAGCAGCTTCTCGCCGTTCACCCAAAGATGAGCGTTGTTGTTGGCCGTCACGTGGAATTCGACTTCGCGCTCCGCCGGTGCATACACATAAGTAAGCGCGTAGGCCGTGCCGTTCGAGTTCAGCGCCAGGCCCAGGGCCGAGTATAGATCCACGGCCATCGTGGGCGAGTTGTACCGTTTCCACTTGTACTCGCCGTAGACTGCCTTCGGGTCCGGATTCTTCTCCGGCGGGAAGGAGCCGTAACAGCCGGCGTGGTCCTCATTCGGGAAGGGGCCCACCAGCCACCACTCGCGTACGGTTTGACGCTCGCGGCTGAGCCAGTCGTCGCTCCAACGGCCTTCATCGAGACCGGTCTCCGTGAATCCCTTGGTTTCACCCAGCCCGTCCCATGCCTGTTGATAACGCTTGCCATAGGGCGCGGCGATCTGCGTCTTCTCGGGCGTCAGGTTCCAGTCGCCGGCGAGAGCGATATCGTTGAGCTTCCTGTACGGAGCCTCTGGGGCTTTCACCTTGGCTTCAGGGTTGCCGAAAACCACGTAGTAGGCGTCCCAAGCGTCAAAATGCAGCTTCACTTCGGTGCCGGTTGCCGTGACCCGGGATTCCAGCGCCTCGCGGGCGCCCGTGGCGGCGTCCCACTTCTCCGGCACGCCCTTCACGCTCAACACTACGGTGAGGTCGCGCGGCGCGGCGCTGTCGTTCACCAGCCAGTAGAACTCGATTCCGTCCTTGGCGCGATGCAGGGCTCCCAGGTGCTTCGCATCGCCCACAACCACTTTGACGTCGCGCTTCACGGCGGCGTCCAGGATCGGGAACAGTTCTTCGATGTTGTTGCGAATGAAGAACGCTTTGCCGCCGGCCGAATTCTCCCGCGCGGCAAAGGACTGTGTGGTCACGTTGCCGAAGATCGCTTTCACGTCGGCGAGGACTTGCGGGTCGTTGCGGCCTTCCTCCATCGAATCCTTGGGAAGCATGTTCACGGCCACGACTACGCCGCCCTGATCGAAGAACTGCCGCAGTTTGCTCATGGTAGCGCGGCGCACGGTGGTAAGAGGCGGCAGCACCACGACTCTATAGGACTCATTGGCGAGCGTTAGCGTGTTGCCCTGAAGCTTGGCCTGGTTGAGGAAATACGAATCGGCCACGTCGAAGTCGCGCAACTCCTGCGCCATGCGATCCATGAGGTCACCGTAAAACTGGTTGATCTTCTGCATGGGATTGGAATCCCAATCCGGCGCCGGCGAAAAGTTCGGCTCGGCGTTGGCCCAGGCGGTCTCGGTGGGCTGGAACAGTAAGATGTCGGCGTAATGGCGGCCGCCGTCGTTCATGTAGGCGATGCGGCGCGCGTAATCGGCGTAGTGCTTGAAGTACTTCCAGTAGGGCTGGTGGAAGAACCAGTCGCTTGGAAACTCGATGCGCGAGGCGTTGTAGTTGAAGGCGTGCGGGATAAACAGGCTGGTGCCCCAGACGCCGAGCATGTTGGTTCCCAGCCGCATTTTCTGCATGTCCAGGTAGGATTCGCCGCCCTGCACACCCTGGTTTTCCACCGTGAAGCGCGTGCCGCGGAAGTGCGCTACCGAAGCGGTAGCCTTTAGATCGCGCGGCCAGCGGCCGAGGTCGTGCAGGGAATCGACCCCCGGCCACGGCCAGGCCCGCATGATTCGTTGCAAGTCGCCGACGGCGGCGGCTTCAGATATCAGGTTCTCCTCCCAAACATGGCCCGAAATCTTGATCTTGTGCTGTTCGCACCAGTCGCCAACCTGCTTGAAGTAGTTGTTGGTGTAAAGCTCGCTCACCACGTCCAGGTAGTCGCAGCGCACCTTGGGCGTGATCCTGCCGCTATCGAACATCAGCGCCGGCAGATAGCGGCGCATGTCGTAGCCCTTCATTTTCTGGAAGGTTTCGAAGAATTCGGGCGTCCAGGCGATGCGCCGGCCGTAGTCGCCTTCGTGGTCGCTGTAAAAGCTGTCGATGGTGGTGCCGAAGTGCTCGGGCCCGAGCTTGTAATACCTCTCGTGGACCAGGCCGATCCAGGTCTTGATGGCGTCGCGGCTCATCAAATCGACCAGTCCACCGTCGCGGCCCTGGCTCGGTTCAAGATAGAAGGCCATCAGCCGCCACCGGCCCTCGGGCGCCGTCCAGGAGACCGAACCGGCTGCCGGGTCGCCCGCCACCACGGTGAGCGAATCGCCGTCCACTGCGCTCGCGCCCGTGACTCGCGCCGCCACGGCGAACTGGAAGTTCTTGACGCCGCCGATTTCGACGCGGCCGGGACCCTGGACCTCTTTGGAGGTGAACCACAGGCTGCGCATGCGGAAGTCCGGGTTCTGCGCGATGACGCGGCTGCCCAGGCCCGGACTCCACGGGTCGCGCGCCTCTCCACCCGGCCATTCGTACTCATCGACCAAGCCGAACAGGAACCCGTGTTTGCTGGACGATTCGTAAGCCGACTTGACGATGCGGAAGTACTCGTCGGAAAGATACGGCGTCTGCAAGCCCGTGCGGTTGTGCACGTAGGCGCCATAGACGCCCTGCGAGACCATCTCGCGGATCTGCCGGTCCACTTCCTTCTCGTCGAGCAGCCCGTTCCAGAACCAGAACGGGCGCACGCTATAGGTCTTCGGGGGATCCTGGAACTGCTTGTAGGTTTCGGGAACTCCGGCGAATGCCGCTGCCGCGAGAGCGGCCATCAAGGACAAAGAAGCGAGTTTTAGTTTGGACATCGTGGACTCAATACCATCATAAAGACTTGGGCTTCTACTCCACCACGAGCGCTGAGACGAAGAGCTTGCCGGGGCGCTTCACCTCGACTTTCAGCTTCTCGCCGATGGAGAGGTTGCCGCTGATCGTGAGCATGTAGCGCGAGCGGAGGACATCGAAAATCGGTTTGCCCGGCGGCTCGTTCGAAATCTTGCGCAGGTCGCGCAGGTTGAAGCAGGCGCCGCCGGTCTGGCGCGCCAGGGACTCGAACATCGAACGTTCGGCGCCGGACACGTAAACCGTCGAAACGGAAACACCGTTGCGGCGCGCCAGGCGCAACACCTGGCGCTGGTCGACGCGGCTGTAGCCTTCGTAGCCCGTTGTAAGCACCAGGACCACGCGGCGCATGGTGGCATGATCGAAGCCCCCGTCAACGGCCGCGTAGATCGCGTCGAGCACTTGCGGCATGTTCCCATACTTCACACCCGCCACGGCACGCTTGAGAAGCATCTTGCTCGAGGTGAAATCCTGGATCAAGTCGGCCGAGGAGTGGTAGCTCACGATGGCCATCTGCTCCTTTTCGCCGAGCTGCGCGATGAGCGTGTCCGCCACCGGCTGCACCATCTCGCCCACCAGGCTGGTGTCCAGCAGCAGCATGACGTCGATGGGCGTCACCGCGAATTCGGCCGCTTCCACCTTTCGCGGAGTGCGGTCGTCCAGCACGCTGAAATCGCCGGCCGCGAGTCCCGTCACCACTTTGCCTGTCTTCGGGTCCACGACGCTCACTTCGAGCCGGGTCGCGGCCTGCCCCGCGCAGGCCGCCAGCAGGACGATAAGCAGAATGCGTCTCATGCGCACCTCAACCGGGACGCTTGGCGTCTCCCGCCACTACCCGGACTTTCGTGCCCGTGTCCAGCCGCTGCACCTGTGTGACGGCCACATTCTCGCCTTCCTTCAGGCCCTCCATCACCTCGACCTCCTCGCCGAAGCGGTCGCCCAGCTTCAACTCGCGCGCCTCGATGGTGTCGCCGTTCACTACGAAGGCCTTATTCGAACCGAACACGTAAGTGACTGCCCGGGTGGGAATCAGGTTCATGCGTTCGATGCGGTCGGTGGTCACGCGAGCCTTGGCGTACGATCCTGGTTTGAGATCGCCGGCCGCGTTATCGATGAGCGCCTCCACGACGAACGTGCGCTTGCTCTGATCCACGGTGGGTGAGATACGCCAGATCTTGCCTTGGAACTCCCGGTTCGTGAACGCCTCGATGGTCACTTTGGCAATCTGCCCTACTTTGACCCAGGGCGCCATGCGCTCCGGGATTTCGACCCGCAAACGGATGGGGTCCGTCTTGACCAGCGTGAGCAGCGGCGTATTGGCGCGTACATATTGGCCTACGGTGACCTGCCGTTCCTTGACGCTGGCGTCGAACGGCGCGCGCACGTTGGTGTCACGCAGTTTCTTGCGCTGCAGATCCACGACCGCCTTGAAACGGTCGACTTCCTGAATCAGGTTGCGCGTTGCGATCAATGTGGAATCGTACGCGGCCAGGCTCGCCTTGTAGCGCGCCTCGGCCTGGTCGAAATCCTGCTGTGATCCCACACCCTGCTCAACCAGCCTGCGCGTACGGCTGTGCCGCTGCTCGGCATCGGTCAGGTCAGCCTGCGCACGCCTGACGTCCGGCGTGTCACGGATGTCCTTGACCCGTTCCTTCTCGCTTTTCAAACCGAGCCGCTGCAACGACTGGCGCAATTGCGCCTCATTCTGCGCGAGCAGGTAACGCTGCTCTTCGTCGGCAATACGCACCATGAGATGGCCGGCGCTCACCCGGTCGCCCAGATCCACAGCCACCTCTTCGACACGGCCTTCCACTTCGGCACTGATGATGGCTTCGTCGTATGGGAACAGGGTGCCCACGCTCTCCACTACGCGGCGCAACTCGCGCACGGTCACCGGAGCGACGCGCACGGCGATGGGGCCAGAATCCTGCTTCTGGGACACCCTCTGCCCACGGTTGCAGGCCAGCAGGAAAAGAAGCGGAAGAACGACGGCGGAGCGCGGCCACTTAGAGACGGTCATCGGAAATCTTCCTTTGATCGGAAACCACCCCTTAGGGTGAACCTACATTATATGGGTGATCGCAGCGGGAGGGTACGCCTCAACCCTCGGTGGGTTCCACCAAAGATTCCAGCGACATGGTGTAGATTGCCGGCTTGCCGTGCCGGTCGCTCTCGAAGAAGATCCGCTGGCTGTCGCGGGTGAAAAACAGCTTTACGTCCCGCGCCTGCCGTGCGCCGTGCTCACAGAGAGTCATCTCGCGGCGTGCGACCCGCAGCAGCAGGAGAATGTGGGGCGCGGCCAGGCTGCCGCTGGCGCCCGCAAACACCGAAGCGTCGCCGTTTGGCCGGAAGCTCACGAACTGCGTCGTGGGGCTGATCAACTGGTCCGCGTTCGCATCCGGCGTGTGCTCGCGCAAGAAACTCCGGCGAGGCGCCTCGCCGGAGTAGCTCAAATACAACACGGTCCGGCCGTCGGCCGACCAGAACGCGGGGCCCACCTGCCCTTCGGCCGTACGCAGGGGCCGGTTATCGGCGCCGTCGTAGTTCACCAGCCATAGGGAATCCCCGTTTCGCCGGTAAAGGATACCGGCCCGCCTCGGCCTGGGCTGCGGGTCCTTGATAGCGCCCTCCAGTTCCACGACGGTCGTGGCGCCGGGTTTCGCCAGCCCGACCATTCGGATCCGGCTGCGTTCCTGGCGGTTTTCAACCAGGAACGCATACAGGCCGTCCTCGGAAATGCTGAAACCGCGACCCTTTCTCCACCCTTCCGGCAACCGGTAGAGTTCGCGGCTCCGCAGATTGGCAAGTTGCACGCGAAGCAACGCCGGCCCGTCGAAACAGAAGAAACTGCGTTCGTCGGGGTGCCAGCTCAGGGCTTCCTTATCCAGATCCGCGCAACTGGTAAGCTGGCGCGCCTCTCCGTTCTTCCAATCCAGGCGAAACGCCTGCATGGAGCCGGTACGATCGGAAGCGCACAGCAGGCCTGTACCCCGTCGAGTGACTACCCTGGCGAACGGCGACGGCAAGCATACCGCGTGTGCGGGATCGGTCAGCCGTATGACTTCGAATTCTGTCGTGGGATCCGCGTAGCGCCTCCGCTCACTGGGGTACACTTGACCAAGGCCGCTTGCGCCCTGGAGCAGCATGGGAGAAAGCCCGGCCATCAAAGAGCGGCGGGTAATTACACAATGCGACCCGCGCGGAAGCATCGTGATAGGAACTGACCTCCTCAGAACGGGAAATCTTTCTTGGGCGCCGACGCAGTAGTCGTCTTGGCCAGGAACGGATAGGGATTCACCGGACTACCGCCAATGCGCACTTCATAATGCAGATGCGGTGAAACCGCCCGGCCGGTCTTGCCCGTCGCGCCGATAATCTGTCCCCGGCGCACCTCCTGCCCATCCACCACGTCATAGCGGGAGAGATGCGCATAGTAGGTTCGTAAGCCGTTGCCATGGTCGATCACGATCAGCTTGCCGTAACCGCTGCTGGTTTCGGCCTGCGCCACAACGCCGTCGGCCGTCGCCCTCACCGGCGTCCCCATCCCCGCGGAAATGTCTACCCCGGCGTGGAATGCCATCGCGCCTGAAAACGGATCATCCCGGTGTCCGAACGGACTCAGCAGGCGGCCGTCCACCGGCCAAATGCCCGGCCGGGTGTTGGTCTGCCACATTCGAGGGTAGCGGTGATAGAACGTTGAAAAGCTGGCGCTCTTCAGGAAGTTGTAGTCTTCCAGCGTCTCGCTGAAGGTCGGCATCAGGCGGCCCTCGGAGGAAATGTCCGGCGGCCCCTCCATCTTTTGCTTGATTCCGTATGCCGAAGAGATCTCCTTGGCAAGAATCTGCAGTGTGGCAAGCTGCTGGTCCTTTTGATCGGTTTCCCTCTGGAGGTTTTGGTAACTATAGCGGAGAGTATCGACTTCCCGGCGCAAGGAGTTGTAACTGGCAACCTTCCACGCCATTCGAGCGTAACTTGATACTATGCCAAGAAGCGTGAAACACCCCAGGCAGGCCAAGGCGAGCACACCGTACACCACGTGGTGCGGGATATGTATGCGCTGTAGTCTCCCGTGGAGAGAATGAGCCAGGACGACGATGAAATAACCTTGCTTCATTAATGTTGCGCCGGTCACCCCCGGAAAAGCTTTGCTGCTCTCCCCGGTCGAGGTTCTGGCGACTCACGGAGCCGGAACTACAAAGCGAATTTCTCAAAATAACAACTGAAGCAAATCCTGTCAAGCCCCTTTCTCGCTCTCCTTTGGGGGGCTTTCGATACTCTTGCCTGGCTCCTTCCCCCTCAGCCAGGGTCCGCCGCGGCATGGCATCCGCTCGACACGGTAAAATAGTGGTCGATGAGCGACGCCGAAACCCCCAAACCGGAGGCGGACGCTGGCAAGGACGAAGAATCCTATCCCGTCCCCCCCGCCTCATTCGAGTTCCTTGTGATGAGCCTGCGCACGCAGGCGGAGATCCAACTCGGACTGCTGCACTTTGGAGATCCGAAGGACCGGCCCAAGCCGAATCTACCCTTGGCCCGTCACAGTATCGACATGCTGGCCCTGATTCAGGACAAGACCAAGGGCAACCTGAGCGTGGAAGAACATAGGCTGCTCGAGAACTCGTTGACGGAATTGCGATTTCGCTATGTTCAGGCGGCCGGTAGCGGCCCTGAGCAGTAGATGAACGCGCAGCGACAGCCGGCGACGCTCACCGTCCTAGGGTCGGGTACCAGCGTCGGTGTGCCGACCATCGGCTGCCCGTGCGCCGTCTGCCATTCCACCGATCCACGGGACAACCGGCTGCGCCCCTCCGTTTTGCTGCGTTATGGCGGCCGCGCCATTCTGGTCGACACGACTCCGGACCTGCGCGCGCAGGCGCTGCGGGCCGGCATGACGCACCTGGACGCGATCATCTACACGCACGCGCACGCCGACCACATCCTCGGCCTGGACGATATACGCCCGTTCAATTACGGCCGCCGGGAGCCGATCCCCATCTATGGTTCGCAGGAGACCATCGACACCATCCGGGGCACGTTCCGCTACATTTTCGAATTGCGCCACAGCGAGTCCTCGCGGCCCAAGGTAGTCACGAACGTGCTGGACGGCGCCTTCGACCTGTTCGGGATCACATTCGAGCCCATTCCGCTCAAACACGGCAGCGCCGGCATTTACGGGTTCCGGTTCGGTGACGTGGCCTACCTGACCGATCACAGCGAGGTCCCGGACGCTTCGATGGAACGCCTGCGCGGGCTCGATGTTCTGTTTCTTGACGCGTTGCGCCACACCCCGCACCCGACGCACAGCACCGTCGAGCGGTCTCTCCAAACGGTCGAATTACTCAAACCGGCGCGTGCATATTTCACGCACATCTGCCACGATCTGCCGCACGAGGCCACCGAGCGGACCCTGCCGCCTCATGTGCGGCTGGCCTACGACGGCCTGGAGATCGCCTTCGATGCGGGAACGAACGGCGCCGTGGAGAAGGCGGCGCGATGAAGGCCGGGATCGTACACGGCATCGAGGAAGCCGGCCGGAGTTTCGGCCCTTGCGCACTCAGTATCGGCAACTTCGACGGCGTTCACGCCGGCCATCGCAAGATTCTGCGGCGCGTCGCCGCCCTGGCCCGCGAGCATGGCTGGAAGGCCGCGGCCATGACTTTCGATCCGCACCCCGCGAGAGTTCTGACGCCTGCGCGGGCGCCGCGCCTGCTGTCGAGCATAGCCGAGCGCGCGGAGTGGATGGGCGCGGAGGGCATCGATCAGGTGATCGTCGTCCCCTTCGACCTGGACTTCGCCAGGCTGACCCCTGAGGAGTTCGTGGCCGGGATCCTCACCGGCCGTTTGGGGATTCGTGCCGTGGTCGTGGGCGAGAATTTCCACTTCGGACGCGGGCATATGGGCGACATCAAGACGCTCAAGGAGCTTGGTTCCCGCTACGGCCTGCTGGTTGAGGCTGTGCCGCCCGTACGCTTCCGCGGCCACCGTGTTTCTAGCAGCGCCGTCCGCCGGTTGGTGGAAGCCGGCGACGTTTCGCGCGCCGGAAGGATGTTGGAGCGGCCCTATGCGTTGTCGGGCAACGTGGTGCCGGGGCAGGGCATCGGTTCGCGGCGCACCGTCCCCACTTTGAACCTGGCCACCACCGCCGAAGTGATTCCCGCTCGCGGCGTTTACATTACGCGCACCGAGGACCTGAAATCCGGGCGGAAGTACTCGTCCGTTACGAACGTAGGTATCCGCCCCACTTTCGGCGGGCACGCGCTGACTATCGAGACCCATCTGCTGGATCACGAAAATTCTCCGGCGCCGGCGCGCATTCGTGTGGAGTTCCTTTACCGGTTGCGGCCGGAGCGGAAGTTCCCTACGCCGGAAGAGCTCAAGGTCCAGATCCTGCGTGACGCCGCGCGTGCGCAGGCCTATTTCCGCCGCCTGGAGCGATAGCGGTGCGTGTAACCGCCCAGCTCCTATTAAAGATATATTCAGAGAGTGATCAAAAGTGCCGTGGTTCCCGTAGCCGGGCTGGGCACTCGGCTGTTGCCCGCAACGAAGTCGCAGCCTAAGGAGATGCTTCCGGTAGCCCGGAAGCCCATTGTGCAATACGTGGTCGAGGAGCTTGTGGCCAACAAGATCGAGCAGATTCTGTTCGTCACGGGCCGCAACAAGTCCTCCATCGAAAACCACTTCGACTACGATCCCGAACTGTTCCACAACCTGAACCGCACCAACAAGCGGGAACTGCTCGAGGAAGTGGATTTCCAGGCTCTGCACACGAAGTTCTTCTACACGAGACAGGCCATGCAGCGCGGTCTGGGCGACGCGATGTTGTGCGGCGAAAACTTCGCGGGCGAGGAACCCTTCGTGGTGGCGCTGGGCGACTCGATCATCGGGCTGAACGCCCAATCCAAAGCCGTTTCGAGGATGGGGGAAGTATTCGAATCCCGCCATGCCAGTTGCGTCCTGGCCGTGGAAGAAGTGCCTCTGACCCAGGTCAGCCAGTACGGTATCGTGCAACCGGCCGAAGGAGATGGCGACGTCTTCCGCGTGGCCAACCTGGTGGAAAAGCCCAAGCCGGAGAAGGCGCCGAGCAGCCTGGCCATTGCCGGACGTTATATCTTTTCGCCGCTGATTTTCGACATGCTTCACCGCGTCGAACCCGACAAGCGCGGCGAGGTGCAACTCACCGACGCCATCCAACTGCTGTGCGAGGAAGGCCGCCGCGTGTTCGCCCTGAAGCTCCAACCGAGTGAGCGGCGTTACGACATCGGCAACTTTCCCAGTTACTTCGAAACCTTCGTCGAGTTCGCCCTGGCGGATCCCGATTACGGCGCGGACTTCCGCGAGGCGTTGAAGCGTATGCTCGAAAAGAAGTAGATGGTCAAGGGGAGATACTGGTGGATCGAAGGAACTTTTTGAGGAGTTGTGCGGCCGTGCCGCTTGCCGGTGCGATGCGCGCGGAAGACCCGAAAGCCTGGTACCCGGCCGCGGGCTTGGGTTTGTTCCTGCACTGGGGAATCGCCAGCCTGGCCGAGGTCGAATTGAGTTGGGGCCTCTTCAAGGACGTAGGCGGTAAAGACCCGCACCCGGCCTGGCCGCCCGAGAAATACATGGCGCTGGCCGGACGGTTCAACCCCCAGAACTACGACCCGGACAAGTGGCTTCACGCGGCGGCGCAGGTCGGCTTCAAGTACGCGGTTCTCACCACGCGGCACCACGACGGCTATGCCCTCTGGCCCAGCGAATACGGCAACTTCGGCGTGAAGCAGCATATGGGCGGCCGCGACCTGGTGGGTCCCTATGTCGAAGCCTGCCGCAGGAATGGCCTGAGGGTGGGCTTTTACTACTCGCCGGGGAACTGGCTCTTCAATCCGAAAGGCTGGCCGTGGTTGGGCTTCCCGTTACGCGACGACAAGTTCCTGCACCGCCGCCCCGAGCGCAGCGAGAATGCCCCACGCTACGCCGACGTGCCCATGAGCGAATTCCAGAAGCACTTTGAAACGCTCTACGCCTATGTGAAGGGACAAGTGGGCGAGTTGCTGACCCGGTACGGCAAAATCGACCTGCTGTGGTGGGATGGCTACGATTGGCCCATCGGCGTCGAGCATCATCCGCAGGAGATGGAATCTTACGTGCGCTCTTTGCAGCCTGGCATCGTGATGAACGACCGCTACATGATCTGGGACTCAGGCCTCATGTGGGGCGATTTCCGGACCGAATTCGAAGGCCGTCGTCCCAACACCCGCCCGCGCGGGCTGTGGGAACATAGCGACACCATGTGCGGCGGCATGTGGGGTTATGCCGGTCCTAAGGCCGCCTGCAAATCATCGAGCTACGTCCTCACTCAGCTGGTTCGCGACCGCGCCTGGGGCGCCAACTTCATGCCGAACTTCGGACCGCGCCCGGATGGCACCATGCAGCCCGAGTTTTACCGGGTGTGCGAAGAGCTTGCGGCGTGGATGAAACACAGCGGCGTGTCCGTGCACGACGTTCAGGCGGGCCCCTATCCGGAGCAGTGCGATGCGCCGGTGACGGTATCCGGCAACACTTGGTATGTGCACTTTCTGCCGGGCGAGCGCCGCGTGGCGAAGCTGGCTGGAGTGAAACAACCGCGCTCGGCGCGCCTGCTGGCTACGGGGCAACCGGTAAGCTGGTCGGCGGAGAGCAACGGCTACGCGCTTTCGCTGCCCGCACAGGCCCCGACCGATACGGTCGCCACCGTGGCAATTTCCTTCTGAGTTTCGCGCCACGGACGCAAAGGTTTCGCGATGGACGCAATGAAAGACGTGGCTTCCGTGGCGTGACCTTAGCGCCCATTGCGCGAAAGCTTTTTCTCTAGCGCCCTTTCCAGGCTGGCGTGCGCTTCTCCAGGAAAGCTCTGATGCCCTCTTGTGCGTCCGCGGCCATGGCGTTTGTGGTCATCACTTCCTTGGCGTATGCGTCCGCCCGGTCTTGTTCCATGTCCGCCTGGGCATAGAACGCCTGCTTGCCGGCTCCCACGGCGAAACTGATGTCTTTGGCGATGGCTTGGGCGAGAGCCCGCGTCTCAGCTTCCAGCGATCCGGCAGGTACCACGCGGTTCACCAGGCCCCAATCGGCGGCCGTTTGCGCGTCCACCACGCGGCCGGTGAGCAGCATTTCCATGGCCCGCTTCCGGCCGATCGTGCGCGTGAGCGGCACCATCGGCGTGGTGCAGAAAAGTCCGATTTTCACGCCGGGCGTCGCGAAGCCGGCTTGCTCGCTCGCGATGGCCAGGTCGCACGACGCCACCAACTGGCAGCCCGCCGCGGTCGCCAGGCCCTGCACTTCGGCGATCACCGGCTGCGGGATGCGTTGGATGAGCGCCATGGTTTCCGAGCAGGCGTCGAAGATCTCCCGGTACTGCTCGACGGTGCGCCCCACCAACTCGCTCAGATCGTGCCCGCTCGAAAAGACCCTGCCGGTGCTGGCCAGGATCACCACTCGCGCGGATTCGTCGGCCCCGGTCTCACGAAGCGCCGCCGAGAGTTCCCGTAACAGGTTCAGCGACAACGCGTTGCGGCGGGTGGGCCGATTCAGCCGGAGCACCACGATGCCGCCTTCGCGCTCCACCAGCAGTTCTTGATAGCTCATCTGCGACTCGTTCCTTACCTGACCACTTTATCGAAGCGGGCCCCGAGTGTGGTATGTTGCGATTTTGGACCCCACCTGGGAGAGGTTTTAACTGGATCGTGGAAACCATTCTGCTTCTTGTTCATACCGATAGTGAAGGCCAGCTGCCGCGCGCGGCGCTGGAAGCCTTGACGGCGGCCCGAGAAACGGCTGCCGCGCTGGGCGGCGCCTTCTCGGTCGGCGTTGTGGGCGTAGACGTGAGCGCGGCTGCGAACAGCATTGCGGGTTGCGGCGCAGGACGCTTTCTGGGCGTATCGGGAGAGGCGTTCGCGCAGGCGCGTTACGCGACCGATGCCGCAGCTGCCGAAGCGATTGCGCGCGCGGCCGGCGCCACTCTGATTCTGGCCCCGGGCACCTCGCGCTGGGCCAGGGTCGCCGCTGGCGTGGCTCAACGGTTGGGTGGGCGCGTGGATACGCATGTCACCGGCATCGCCGGCGGCGCGAAGGTCACGCGCTGGTATTACCGGCAGCGCATGGAAGCCACTCTGACCCGGGCCGAGCGGCCGTGGGTGGTGCTGGTGGATCCCGGATGTTTCGAACCGTGGGCAGGAGCCGCAGGGACGGCTTCTGTGGAGGCTGTGGCCGTCACGCTGTCGGAAGCCCACCAGCGAACATCGGTCACCGGATTCCAGGCACCGTCCAGCGACGAACAGACCATTCGCCCCGACGCCAAGCTGCTTTTGGTGGCTGGGGCCGGCTGGACCAAAACCCAGCCCGACGGTAAAACACACGTGTCCGAGGCTGCGAAGCTGATTCTCGGGTTCCTGGGCCTGACCAAGGCTTCGCTCGGCAGCACCAAGTCCCTGGTGGACTTGAGCGGCGAGGGACAGGCCGTGTTGCCGTTTCTGACCCACCTCAATCAAGTGGGGCAAACCGGCGCCACGCCGCGCCACCCTAAAGGTTTAGCCACCTGCTGCCACGGCGAAGAGCCGCACGTGGTGGGATGGCGGTTCATCAATGAGCGCCGCGCCGTGAATCTGGACCCGAACTGTGGCTGGGCGCGCGGGAAAGCGGACGTCGTCTACGTAGCCGACGCGTTCGCCGTGATGTCGAAAGTGAACGAATTGCTGACCAAGTAGTTACTTGACAAGGAGGTTAGCGATGCCCAGAACAGGCAACTTCAGCCGGCGGGCACTGCTCGGCTCGGCGGCCGCAGCCGCGTTGCGGCCGGTGTTTGCTTCTGCGGCGCCCACCGCGCCGGTCGCCATCGCGCGTTACCGGGACTACGACGAGAAACTCGAACCCGCGCTGGCGCGCATGTTTGACCAAATCGGCGGCATCGGCAAGCTGGTAAGGGGCAAGACCGTCGCCGTGAAGCTGAACCTCACCGGCAACCCGCAGAGTTTCCCCGAGCGCGCCGACATGCCCTACCGGACGCAACCACTGACGGTTCTGGCCACGGCGCACCTGCTCGCCCGCGCGGGCGCCAGGCGCATACGCTTCATCGAGAGCTTCTTCCCGGCGCGGCAGGACCTGGCGCTATGGGCACGCTACGGGCTGGACGTAAACGCCATCAACAACTGCGGAACCAAGGTCGAGTGGGAGAACACGCAGAACAGAGGGCAGGCGAAACAGTACGCCCGCATGAAGGTGCCCTGGGGCGGCTATGTGTTTCCTGCTTTCGACCTGAATCACTCCTTCGCCGACTGCGATGTTTATGTCTCCATGTCGAAGTTGAAGAACCACTGGATCGGCGGCTTCACTATGTCGTTGAAGAACAACTTCGGCAACACGCCTTGTTCGCTTTACGGCGGCGATTGCGGCGCCGATGGCAACGAGGACCCCAAGCGCGAGCGCGGAGACGTCTGCCACTCGGGCAAGGGCAAGCCTCCCCGCGGCGTGCCGCAGGAACTGGACCCGTCCTCGCCCCGCGAAGACGGCTATCGCGTTCCGCGCATCGTCGTGGACTTGGTGGGCGCCCGGCCTATCGACTTATCCATCATCGACGGGATCGATACCATCCGGGGCGGGGAAGGCGTCTGGAATCCCGGCACGGAGCGCATCAAGCCGGGACTCCTGCTGGTAGGCCGCAACCCGGTTTCAACCGACGCGGTGGGTGTCGCCGTCATGGGCTACGATCCCAAAGCCACTCGCGGCACCAAGCCGTTTTTGCGTGGCGACAACTCGTTGCTGCTGGCGGAGAAAGCCGGCATCGGGACGGCGGACCTGTCCCGCATCGAGGTGGTTGGGCTTTCGATTAAAGAGGCCCTGCACGACTTCGGCCCCGGTCCTACGGGCAAACGCATACTAAGCTAGATTTCAACGCCGGTACAGTTCTTCTCGACCCGGAACGGCGGGGCGGTAGACAGACCCTCGGATCGCACGTTCCTGAAGGTCGAATCGTGCACGTCGTCGAGAACAAACGCGGGGCGGGCGTCCTCCTGCCGGAGGGAAATCCGGACGTCGCTCATGCGAATGCCTCTCGCGTGGCGGATGTAGAAGGCGTGGGCCGGCAGCACACCGAACATCCGGTTCTCGGGGTAGCCGCGCGAGTTTTCTTCAATCGCACGACCGGCGTCCTCCGCGGTGCCGGGCGGGAACCCTCCGAGGATCTCTATATCCACGTCGTGAATATGCACGCGCTCGACATAGTGGCCGGGAATGCCAGTGATGCTCGACGCGTAAGGCGTGTAGTTGTGGATGGCGCGCTCTTCGTTGTTGTACTTCGCCGCGTCGTTCACCTTCGCACGGATCCCGCTGATAGAGACGTCCTGCAGCGTTCCCACGCCGGGCACTACCTCGCCCTGCTCGCTGTAAACCGGCCGGCTGCGATCGCCGAGCTTGATGAAAATGGGAGTCTCGACGACGTCCATCGTTATGTTCCGGACGATCACGTTCCGCATGACTCCGCCATCCGTCAGTTCGAGCGCGATGCCCGAGATGCCGGTCTGCCAGACGAGGTTGTTTTCGATGAGAATGTTCTGGAACCCCCCGGAGGAGTCCGTGCCGGCCTTGATCCCATTGCAGAGACTGCGCACTTTGTTATTGCGGATGACTACGTTTTTGCAGCCTTCGGATGTGTAGCCTTTGAGGCAGATACCGTCGTCTAAGGCGTTGATGTTGCAGTCTTCGACGACGGCGTTCTCACAATCGACGATGTTGCACCCGTCGTTATTGCGGAAGGTGCTGTCCTTTACCGTGATCCCGCGGACATGGACGTTCCGGCATCTCGTATAGGTCTCGGTCCAGAAACCCGACGCCGTAAAGGTGACGTCGCTGACCGCGACGTTCGTGCACTCGTCGAACCAGATTATGCAGGGCCGGTGCTTTCCCATCCTTCCATCCGCGAGGAAGTCGTTCTCGCTCTTGCTGTTGCCGTTTAGCGTGCCTTTCCCGCTCACGGATACGTGATGCGCACCTTGGGCGAACACCAAACTTGTCAAGAGGTACTGCTCGTAGCGCGCCCTCAATCGAGGCCGGTGCGGCGGATAGTCGCGCATCCAAGGGCTGCCGAGTAGCACCGCGCCCTCGCTGAGATGCAGGTCGACGCGATCTTTCAGTTCGACACCGCCAGTGAGAAAAGTCCCAGGCGGCACCAGAACCTGGCCGCCGCCCGATTCAGCGCACGCATTGACAGCCCGCTGAATGGCCTCAGTGCAAAGAGCGGCGCCACCCACCTTTGCGCCGTAGTGAACGATATTGAAGCACCTCTCCGCGCCGTACGCCGCAGCGCCGGCCATGGATGTTGCCGCACACGTCGCGCACAGGAAATCCCTACGATTGAGATGAACCATTCAAAAGAGCTCCTCGCCTCCGGGGCGGACCACTGCCACCGAATTTACCACAGGGGCTCTTTTGCTATGCCGGAGCCTTCGCGCTTACGGCTTGATCTTCAACAGGAAACCGCTGGGGATTCCGCCCTGGTCGGGTTTACCGGACCAGTCCGTGGTGGGCAGGTCGAACGAATAGCTGCTGCCGGCGGCGTAAATGTTGCCGTCCGCATCGGTAGTCAGAGCCGTGATGGCCTCGACGTACTCACCGCCGAAAGTGGTCGTTGAGACGAACCCTTCCGCTCCTGACTTGGATGGATCGATCACGCTGACGAAAGCGTCCGCCATGCGAACCGCAGGGGCGTTACCCCGCGCCGGCATATCGTTCGACATCGTGTAGCCAGCCACCGCGACACGTCCGTCGGAAAGCAGTTTGATTACGTTCGGCACATCGGTGTCCGTGCCGCCCAGATACGTCGCATACTTCACCGGATTGCCGCCGGCGCTGGGAGTGAAACGAACCACGAATCCGTCCACGTCGCCGGCGTTACGCGGCTGCGCGGCATCCGCGGTCACAGGGAAATCGACCGACAGCGTGTAACCGGTGATCCACACGTCGCCGCTCGGATCCAGAGCGATGCCATTGGCCATATCGAGGTCCGTGCCGCCGATGCAAGTTCCGTACACCAGGGCCTCCAGGCCCGGTTGGTTGAGGTCGACCTTCACGATGAAGGCGTCGCCATATCCTTGCTCGACGGTCTGCCAGCCGTCCCCGGTCGTCGGAAAGTCCGAGGAGAAAGTGTAGCCGGTGAAATAGATCAGGTTGCCCTCATCGTTGACAGCCACGCCGGTGGCGATGTCGGTACTGTCGCCGCCAAAAAACGAGGAGTACAGAAGCGTCTGCGAGGAGTCCGGCTTGGGATCCACTTTGAGCAGGTAGATGTCCCAACCGCCGCGGTTCGCGCTCTGCATGCCGTACTCGACCGCAGTCAGCGTTCCCGAGGCTGTGGTCCCGACCACTACGGCGTAGCCATTCTTGTCCAGGGCCATGCTGCGGACGGTTTCAGCTTTGTTGCCTCCCCAGTAACTGCTGTAGATCAGCGAGTCCGTGCCCGTCACCGAAGGATCGATCACGAGGAGGAAGGCATCGGTTTCACCGCCGGCGCCATCCTGCAAGGCGGTCCCGGCTTCGGGGAAGTCGGAACTCGATGTTTCGCCGGCGACGTACACCCACCCGTCGGAGTTGATGCCCAGGGCAGTCCCTACCTCGTAGTCCGATCCACCAAAGTAGGACCAATAGAGCAGGTTGAGTTGGCCGTTCGCGTCAATAGAGAACTTCGCGACGAACGCATCGCGATAGGCCGACGAGTAATTCTTGTAAGGCTCCGGCAGATCCGTTACATCGACCTCGCCGAAGGCGGAACCCGTGATCCAGACGTTGCCGTCCTTGTCCAACTTGACGTCGCGAACGACCTGGTTGGACTGCCCCTTGGTATAACCGGCATAGATGATCGGGTCGATGACCAGCGTCCGGGCCTTGTCATAGGAACCCAGCGCGATGGTAACCTCTCCGCCGGGAGCCATCCGGTAACTCGCTTCCACATTCACGCGGTTGGAACCAATCTGCTGATAGGCCACCGGCTGAAGCTGCCGGACTTCGGCCCCGCCCACATCGAAGCGCAGAGAGCCGTCCGCATCCAGCCGCACGGCTCGGGCGCCGCCGAAGCGAAGGCGAATCCGGCCGGGGTCCGCTCCCGGAGCCACCACCATGTCGTATTCGAAGCGGGAGCCGTTGAGGTAATAGGCGACATCGATTCCGGGGTAGGGGCGGCTCCACCGCACGCGCGCATAGTGCGGGACGTCCGTCTTCCACTCGTCAGGACGATTGCCGAGCAGGTAATTGGTCCGCGCCGCCTGCAACTGCTCTCCCATGAGGGGCGCCTTCGAGTTGGCTCCCGCCAGCGTCAGTTCGAGGGATCCCTCCGGGTAGCTGAGACGGGCGCCCGTCGAGTGGATCGAGAGGCGGCCATGCCGGGAGCGGGCCTCGAAGCGGATTTTCGGGTTCAGTTGGCCTCTGTTCGGCTCGAACCATGACGGCATCTCGCGCAGCGCTTTTTCGCCCAGCGCCACATTGGCGCGAACGGGAAACGCCGCGGCTCCGAAAGCAGCCGCACAGCCGATGGAGAGTATGAGGACGCCTAAAGCATTGAACCGACGCATATAATCCACTTTCGTATTCTATCGCCATCCGGATACCCCGCGGGGGGTGCCTCCTGAAGACAATTCCGGATCACCTATGCTTGACGCGGCGTGTGGGCGACATGGTTTCAACAACCGGTGGGAGTTGGAAGGGAAAATCCCCCGGAGCGGTGCGCCGCATGCGCCTCAGGTTTGCCCGAAGCACGGGACCGTGTCGCTGCGGTATCCCCCGTTTCAAAATATGCAGCCGCACCACCCGGGGCTGTTGCTACAATTAGTAGCAAGCTTGGCATCGTGGACGGAAATCGAATCTTTCTATCTGCGCCATTCACGATTCTTTGCGCCGGGTAGCCCAGCCTAACAGTATGGATCTGGACCAGTTACACACATTCTTGGAGATCGTCAGGCTGAAAAGCTTCTCCAAGGCGGCTGAGACCTGCTTCCGCACGCAGCCTGCCATCAGCGCGCAAGTACGCCAACTCGAACTGGAACTGAACACGGCGCTGTTCGACCGCCTGGGGACAAGGATCGCCCTGACCGCGGCTGGAAAGGTCTTCGCCGGTTACGCCGAACAAATCCTGGAACTGCGCCGGCGAGCCGAGGACGCCATACACGAACTGGAACTCGCGCCCCGGGGGGAGTTGACCATTGCGGCGAACGAGGCCACCTGCATCTACGTTCTGCCGCAAGTCTTCCTGCATTACAACCGCGAGTTTCCCAATGTGCAGCTGCAGGTGGACCGTTCCTACGGTTCCAAAGTCGTCACGGCGGTGCTCGAGAACCAGGCTGATTTCGGCATTACGCAACTCCCCATTGCGGAACGGCGCATCCAGGCCGTAAAGATACACTCGGACGAGATCAAGCTCATCACCCCCGCCAACCATCCACTTGCCGGGCGGCCGAGCGTGACCTGCCACGAGTTGACGGAGTACGCACTGTTGCTGCCGAAATATGGCACAACCCGGAAGCGCTTGAACGAATGGCTGGAATTGGTCGAAGACAAGATCCAGGTCTCCATGGAACTCGATTCGACCGAGATGATCAAGCGTTTCGTGATGGCGGGCCTGGGCTTGTCTTTCCTTTCCGCTAGTAACTGCCAGGACGATGTTGCCGCGGGCCGCCTGGCGGCGATCTCTCTGGCTCCGGAAGCCATGGTGCGGCACCTGGCACTCATCTACCGGAAGGACAAACCGCTGTCGAAAGCGGCGCTGGGCTTCATCGCGTCGGTGCTCGAATACGCCGGCGCCGGCCGCCCGGCCACCCCGGCTGGCTCCCGGAGGGCTGCCAAGTCGTGAACGCGCCGGATCAACAGTTCGTGAAGAGCTCGGCCGTCCTTATCTCATCGGGAAAGAATGTCAGGCTTTACCGGAGCGTGGATGACGTGCCGGGCCGTTTGCGCAAGCGCCTGATCGAGTCCACCAACGGCATCAATTCGGGGACGATCCTGATTGCCAATCGCGCGGGAAGGGACCGCATTCTTAGCGCCCTCCGGTCACTGCCGGAAGGCGGCCGCAGGCGATTGTTCGCCGCGCTGCGAGACCAACCGGAACCGTCAGGCCCTTCCATGTGGCCCTGGCGGCGCGTGGTTGGGCTGGTATTGAGTCTGAGCACGGCCGCCGCGCTCTGCTATCTGCTCGCGATTTGGCGGCGGGGCTAGTAGGCGTCACCCCGGCCCTGGATGCTATACCCCCTTTTTCTCACCGGGACTACCCCCATGTGGGTGCATTAACCTCAGTTCCGCCAGTACCGATCTATGGCTTGTCCACCAGACAATGCTTACTTCCGCCAAGAGATGTTACGTCGGAGACCGGGAGATGACTGCCCCCTCCACCGTCAGGCGCCTGGACACAAGCGGTTTCCCGGCGCAACAGCAGTTGGGAGCCGTTGGCGCGGTTCGGATCGATCCGCTTGCGGGGATACCCGGCAGGGCGGAAGCGGAAGAAGCGCTGACTACTGTGATCGCCCGGCGTGTGCCCGCCTGCGCAGCCGTATTCATCGTCGATCGCATACACTTGCTGAACGACTGCTTTGGCTACGACATGGGCGATCGACTGCTCGCCGCCTACCATGACCGCCTACGGAGCTGCCTGAATCCCGCGGACCGTATTTTCCGCTGGAGCGGCACTTCGTTTGTGGTTCTGATGGAAGGCCGGCGAACGGTTGGGGAAGTCCGCAATGAACTGGAGCGGGTAGCCGGTTGTGACGCGGAAGTCACTGTCTCGATTGGATATGGCTCCCTGGCCCTGGCGACCGCCGCTAGTTGGGCCGTATTCCCGTTGCGCGGGACGACTTCCAAGGAGTCGATGGTCCGCTGCTTCGATCACTACATCGCCGCCAACATGGGGCGATGATCCGCTCGCGAAAGCGGGGTGGCTGACCGATAAGCAAGAATGTGGAACGCCGCTCGGAAGTGCGCTTTGATGTCGACTGCCCGGTTCGAGTGACTACGCTGGATTGTCACGCCATGCGCTGGACCGGCACTATCCGCAATCACTCCGGCCGGGGTATGCGACTATCCGTTCCACAGGCCATCGACGCGGGCACGCCGCTGCGCATCGATGCCGGCAACGTCATGTTGCTGGGCGAAGCGTGTTACTGCAGACCGCAGCGCGACGGCTATCAGGTGGGCGTGAGGGTCGAGCACATTTTGAGCGGCCTGGACGAGTTGGCCCGCCTGAACCGATCTCTGTTCGGCGATTCCCAGAACGACCGCGACATCCCAGAGCCGGCGGTCATCACGCCGCTATCGCTCGCACCCCGGTAAACACCGACGCAACCAGAACCAGCAACAGGAACAAGAGGAGAAGAATTCCGATCCGGTTGGCCGTCCTTCCCCGCCGCAACTCAGGTTGGAAAATCCGGCGCATGTCCCCTCCTTCTGCACATACTTTAACGCTCTTCGCCCGCGAGGGGTTACAGAAAAACGCTTCCACGCGAAAAATCGCGCTATCCTGGCTTTGAATGTCCACGAAAGTGCTTGTCTGCGGCAGTTCCGGCCAGTTGGGGATCGAATTGGTGAGTGAGTTTCGGGCTCGCGGCTATGACGTGACCGCGTGGGACCGCCCGGAGCTGGACATAACCGACCGGGCGCGCGTCGAGCAAGCCATCGGCGACCTGGATCCTGCCATCGTGATCAACGCGGCGGCTTACAACCAGGTGGACGTAGCCGAATCCGAACCCGAGGCGGTGCTTCAGGTGAACTCGCTTGCCGTGCGCAATCTGGCCCTGGCCTGCCGCCAGACGGACGCCTTCTTCGTTCACTATTCGACCGACTATGTCTTCGACGGCAAGGCCGGCCGCTGTTACACCGAGCAAGATCAACCGCATCCGCTGGGCGCTTACGCCGTTTCGAAGTACGCCGGGGAGTTGTACGCGCAGGCATATCTCGAGTCCCCGCTGATCATTCGCACGTCGGGCGTGTTTGGCCCCGGCGGGCTGAACACGGCGCGCGGCAACTTCGTGGAGCTGATGATGCGGTTGGCCGAATCCGGCAATACCATACGGGTGGTAGTGGATCATGTGGCTTCGCCGACTTACGCGCCGGCGCTGGCCTCGCGCACGGCGGACCTGGTTGAGCGAAAGCTTACGGGGGTCTACCACATCGGGGGCGGCACGCCCATCGCCTGGTTCGATTACGCGCGGCTGATCTTTCGCGTCTTGGGCATCTCGCCGGAATTGAAGCCCACCAACGAGCGCGAATACCGCACGGCAGCGCACCGGCCAAAATACTCCGCGCTCTGCAATACCAAGATGGAGCAGGCGGGCCTGGCTCCCATGCCGCCGCTCGAGGATTGCTTGAAGGACTATTTCGTCCGCCGCGGGAAGCTGGTGGGCGGTTCTAAGGCTTGACCGCGAAGTAGCCTTTGCGAGCCTGCACCTTCCAGTCCTTGTCGCGCACGCGGATTTCGATTTTACGGAACTTGCCGTCCTTTTCGGGGTTGGTGGGCGTGTAGCCGATCGCGTACTGGTTTCTCAACTCTTCCTGAAGCTGGCGAAAGATGTCGTCGAGCGGGGTCTTCCGGCCTGCGCGGAACAGCCTGCCGCCGGTCTCCTCCGACATCTTCTTCAGATCCGAATCGCTCGGTGTGTACCCCCATGAGCCTCTGCCGCCGTAAGCCGACGGATCGACGTAATAGATGCTGTAGATGACGGCGTCGGCCTTCTGGGCGGCCGCCATGGCGTCCTGAAGCGTGAGGCGGCTGCCCTGGTCCACGCCGTCTGTAATGAGAACGACGGCTTTGCGGCCCACCTCGCCCTTGAGACGGTCCGTGGTGGCGAGATACACCGCGTCGAACAACACCGTGCCTCGGGGTTTCGAGATCGTGGGCACCGGGCCGGGTTGAATCCCGGTGACGGGTGCGTTCACCCGCAGCTTGTCAAGCGCATCGCGAAGAAGACGGTGCGAATTGGTGTAGTCCTGCAGCAGTTCGGCTTCCGCGCCGAAGCTGATCAGGAACGCCATGTCCTTCTTGCCCAGTACCGAGGCGAAGAACTGAGTGGCTGCCTGGCGCTCCACGCCGATCAGGTTCTCCTGGCTGCGGCTGACGTCTACCAGCAGTCCGATGGTCAGGGCCAGGTCCTTCTCGCGGTTGAAGTAGCGGACGGTCTGCGGCTTGCCGTCCTCGAAAATGGTGAAGTCGTCCTTGGTCAGGTTGGCGATGTATGCGCCGTGCTTGTCACGGACCGAGCAGAGCACGTTTACCACGTCGACATCCACCTTGATGACAGGCGCCTGGTCGTCCGGCACCTGGGCGACCAGGGGGACCATCAAAGTCAGGAACAACGGGAAGGCAGCGAAGCGCATCATACAGTTACTATGTCAACCTAGAAGACGCAGGCCGCGCAGTTTGTGTTTCTCTTATGCGTAAAGCTTTACGACACTTGCGGAACGCCGACCCGGTGATCGGAGGACTGATCGACCGGATCGGCCCTTACAGAATCGAGTATCTCGAACCTCGCTTCGACACTCTGGCCAGGTCGGTCGTCTACCAGCAATTGAGCGGCAAGGCCGCTCTCACCATCTATATGCGCCTGTCGGATGCGCTGGCCGGCGAGGTGACTCCGGAAAATGTCCTGAAGTTGCGGCCGGCGGGTATGCGCAAACTGGGGTTGTCGAAACAGAAAATCACTTACATTCGGGACCTGGCGGCGCACACCCGCGGCGGCACGCTGGACTTTGCCGAGTTGCCGCGGATGGGCGACGACGAGGTGATCGAAGCGCTCACCCGGGTGAAGGGCGTCGGCGTGTGGACGGCGCACATGTTCCTGATCTTCGCCCTCCGCAGACCGGATGTGCTTCCCATCGGAGACTTGGGCATCCGCGCGGCGGTGCGCAAAGCATACGCATTGGAGCGGATGCCGACGCCGGAGGAGGTGGAGGAGCGCGGCCGTTGCTGGCGGCCTTACGCCACCGTGGCGTCCTGGTATCTGTGGCGGAGCCTCGAGTCCAAAGCCGGCATGTGAAATCAGGGACCGGTCGCGCCCGTCCTATACTTAGGATTCATCCCCACGAACTACAGGAGCGGTCATGCGGATTCTGGTTTTGTTGTTCTCGGCGGCGCTGCTGGTTTCGGCGCAGGGCGTCGAGTACATTAAGGCGCACTACACGAAATTCGAATATGAAGTCCCGATGCGCGACGGCAAGAAGCTGTTCACGGCCGTCTACGCTCCCAAGGACACTTCGACGACGTACCCCATCATGATGCTGCGCACGCCGTACAGCGTGGCGCCGTACGGAGCCGACCAGTACAAGTCCTCCCTAGGGCCTTCGGAGAAGTTCGCCCGCGAAGGTTTCATTTTCGTGTACCAGGACGTGCGCGGCTGCTGGATGTCGGAGGGGGATTTCGTGGATGTGCGTCCCTACATCGCCGCCAAGCGCGGCCCACAGGATGTGGACGAAGCTTCAGACACCTATGACAGCATCGAGTGGTTGCTCCACAAGATTGCGAACCACAACGGGCGTGTCGGGATTTGGGGTATTTCCTACCCCGGCTTTTACGCAGCCATGTCCCTGCTTGACTCGCATCCAGCACTGAAGGCTGTTTCGCCCCAGGCGCCCATCGCCGACTGGTTTGTGGGCGACGACTTCCACCACAACGGGGTGTTGTGGCTGGCCCATACCTTCCGGTTCTATGGTGCGTTTGGCCGTCCGAGACCCGGTCCCACGACGCACCGGACAGATCCCAAGTTCGAAATTGCGATCGGCGACGGCTACAAATTCTTCCTGGACATGGGGCCGGTGGCGAACGTTGATGCGAAGTACTTCAAGGGTGGGGTGCCGTTCTGGAATGAAGTGATGCGGCACCCGAACTACGACGAATTCTGGAAGGCGCGCACGATTCTGCCGCACCTCAAGAAAGTCACTCCCGCGGTAATGACGGTGGGAGGCTGGCTGGACGCGGAAGACGTGTATGGACCGCTGGCCATTTACCGCGCCGTGGAGAAGAACAATCCCGGCGCCTACAACATCCTGGTCGAAGGGCCGTGGCCACACGGAGGATGGGCCAGCGAGGATGGCGACCGCCTGGGCAACGTGAGCTTCAACTCGAAAACCGGTCCCTATTACCGGGAAAAGATCGAGTTTCCGTTCTTTAATTTCTATTTGAAGGATAAGGGCGACTTGAAGCTGCCCGAAGCCTATGTCTTCGAGACCGGGACCAATCAATGGCGGCAGTACGATGCCTGGCCCCCGCGCCAGGCCGTCACCAGGCCGCTTTATCTCGAGGCGTCCGGGAAACTCGCTTTCGAGCCGCCCCGGAACTCCTCCGTCCCCTACGACGAATACGTGAGCGATCCGGCAAAACCGGTGCCCTTCGTTCCAAGCGTGGAGCAGGGCATGGTGTACGAATACATGGACGAGGACCAGCGCTTCGCCTCACGCCGCGCCGACGTTCTGGTATACCAAACCGAGGTCCTGAAATCCGACCTTACCGTGGCGGGGCCGCTTACGGCGACGCTCTACGTCTCTACCAGCGGCACGGATTCGGATTGGGTGGTGAAGCTGATCGACGTTTATCCGCAAGATCGTGGCGATGTAAGCCCCAGCGGCGTCAAAATGGGCGGCTATGAACAACTGGTGCGCGGCGAACCCATGCGCGGCCGCTTCCGGTCCAGCTTCGAAAAGCCCGAGCCGTTCGAGCCCGGCCGTGTGACCAAAGTGGAATTCACCATGCCGGACATCAATCACTCGTTTCGCAAGGGGCACCGCATCATGGTGCAGATCCAGAGCAGTTGGTTCCCGCTGGGGGACCGCAATCCGCAGAAGTTCGTCGATATCAACACGGCCAAGGAAGCCGATTTCCAAAAGGCGACCCAGCGCGTGTATCACTCGCCGCAGAGCGCTTCCCGGCTGATGTTGACCGTGCTGCCCTGAGGGGTGAAATATGAGAGAGCTCACGTTACTCGGTATTGGACTGGCGGCCGGCGTCGCCTCTGGCATGTTCGGCATCGGCGGCGGGCTCATTATAGTGCCCGCCCTGCTCTTTGTGGTGGGCATGAACGAAAAGCCGGCCATAGGCACGAGCCTGGCAGCCCTGATTCCGCCCGTCGGCCTGCTCGGCGCCGCCGAGTACTACCGCGGCGGCTACATCAACATCAAGTACGCGGCGCTGATCGCCGCCGGTTTGTTTATCGGCGCCTATTTCGGGGCGAAAATCGTGGTCGCGATGTCGGACGTTCTGATTCGCCGCCTTTACGCGATTTTCCTGCTGGTCATCGCAGCCCGCATGTTAGTGGCCGGCAAGTGAGGCTGGCGCGAATCAGCCCTTGATGACGCCAATGGGCCGCAGGCGCGCGACCTTGGTGGCAAGGCCCGCTTGCGCCACCACTTCGATTACCTCGTCGACGTTCTTGTAGGCCTCCGGTACTTCTTCGAGGATGCCGTCGCGCGTTTCGCTGCGCACCAGGATGCCGGCTTCCTCCAGGCACTTGCGCACCTGGGCCACGTCCCGACCCTTGCGCGCGGCCGTGCGGCTCATCACGCGGCCCGCGCCGTGGCATACGCTCCCGAAGGTCTCGTCCATGGCGCCCTGCGCGCCGGCGAGCACCCAGGAGGCGGTGCCCATGCTGCCTGGGATGAGCACAGGCTGCCCCGTGAGGCGGTAAACGGCCGGTAGATCGCGGTGTCCGGCCGCGAACGCCCGCGTGGCTCCCTTGCGGTGAACCAGCACCGTGCGCTTGCGCCCTTCGTAAATGTATTTCTCGCGCTTGGCGATGTTGTGGCAAACGTCGTACACCAACTCCAGGCGAGCCGAGGCCCCGAATACCTTACGGACCGAGCCTCGCAGGTAATGGAGAATCGCCTGACGGTTGGCCCACGCGAAATTCGCCGACGCGCGCATGGCGCTCAGATAGGCTTCGCCTTCGGGCGACTGTATGGGGACGCAGGCAAGCTGCCGGTCCGGAAGGCTGATGTTGTACCGCTTCATGGCCACGCCCGCCTCGGCCAAGTAGTCAGTGCAAACCTGGTGTCCCAGGCCGCGCGAGCCGCAGTGGATCAGCACGGCGACCTGGCCGGCTTCGATCCCGAATACACTCGCCGTATCCTGGTCGAGGATCTTGTCGACGACCTGGAATTCGAGGAAGTGATTGCCGCTGCCGAGCGTGCCGAGTTGCGGGCGGCCGCGCTCCTTGGCCCGTTCGGACACGTGGTGCGCGTCGGCGCCGGCCATCGAACCGCGCTCCTCGCAATACTCCAGGTCGCGGTCGTCGCCGAAGCCGTTGTCCACCATCCAGCGCGCGCCCTTTTCGAGGACCTCGTCAAGCTGCTTGGGTCCGATTTTCAGTTGCCCAGTTCCGCCCGTGCCGCATGGCACATCGCGGAATACCTGGTCGATCAGCTCCTTAATGCGCGTGCGCACATCGGTCTCGCCCAGGTTCGTGCGCACCAGACGCACGCCGCAGTTGACGTCGAAGCCCACGCCGCCGGGCGAGACCACTCCCTCGTCCCAATCCATGGCCGCCACGCCGCCGATGGGAAACCCGTAGCCTTGGTGGATGTCGGGCATCGCCATACTTGGACCGACGATGCCCGGCAGCGAGGCCACGTTCACAGCCTGTTCGAGCGAAAGATCCTTGCGAATTTCGTTGAGAATATGCTCGTTCGCATAGACCATCACATCCGCACGCATGTGGCGGCTCGCGTCGCGCGCGATGCGGTGGCGGACGGGATCGATGGTCTTTATGATCACAAAGAAGCTTTCACCTCGGCGAACATCTTCACGGCAAACTCGAGTTCCTCCCGCGAGTGCGCGGCGGACATCTGCGCGCGGATGCGCGCCTTGCCCTGCGGCACCACGGGGTAGGAGAACGCAATGACGTACACGCCTTTCTCGAGCAACCGCTCGGCCATGCGGACGGCCAGTTTGGCATCGCCCAGCATGATCGGCACAATGGGGTGCTCGCCGGGCAGGATCTCGAATCCCTGCTCGGCCATGGCGCGGCGGAAGTACGTGGTGTTGGCGAGCAGCCGCTCGCGCAGATCGGCGGAACCGGCCAGCAGATCGAGCACCTTGAGCGAAGCGCCAACGACCGCCGGCGGCACTGTGTTCGAAAACAGGTACGGCCGCGAGCGCTGCCGCAACAGTTGAACGATTTCGCGGCGTCCGCTGGTGTAACCGCCGCTTGCGCCGCCCATCGCCTTGCCAAGCGTGCCGGTCAAAACGTCGACGCGGCCCATGACGTTCAGGTACTCGTGCGTGCCTCGTCCATGGGCGCCCATGAATCCCACGGCGTGGGAATCGTCGACCATCACCATCGCCTGGTACTTTTCGGCCAGGTCGCAGATTTGGGGCAGCTTGGCGAGGTAGCCGTCCATGGAGAAGACGCCGTCGGTGGCGATCATGCGAGTGCGCGCGCCGGAGGCCTCGCGGAGCTTCTCTTCCAGGTCAGCCATGTCACCGTTGCGGTAGCGGTAACGGGCAGCTTTCGAGAGCCGCACGCCGTCGATGATGCTGGCGTGGTTTAGTTCGTCGGAGATGATGGCGTCCTCGGCGTCGAGGAGCGTTTCGAACAAGCCCCCGTTGGCGTCGAAGCACGAGGAGTACAAAATGGTATCCTCGGTTCCCAGGAATTCACTCAGGCGCGCTTCAAGCTGCTTATGGATGGTCTGCGTGCCGCAGATGAAGCGCACGGACGCCAGGCCGTAGCCCCACTCTGCCATCGCTTTCTGAGCGGCTTCAATTACGGCCGGGTGGTTGGCCAGCCCCAGGTAATTGTTGGCGCACAGGTTCAGCACGCCGTCCGGCGAACCGGGCACGCGCACGCGGGTTGCCTGGGGCGTCTCGAGCACCCGCTCGGATTTCGTGAGGCCGGCGGATTCGATTTCTCGCAGCTTGGCCTCGTAGCGCGCTTTTACTTGTTCAAACACGAAGGAGTTCCTTTCCTTAGCAATTCACGGCGTTGACGGCCAACCCGCCAAGAGAAGTTTCCTTGTAACGGCGCTGCATGTCAAGGCCCGTTTGGTACATCGTGCGGATCACCTGATCCAGCGAAATCTTGTGGGCATCCTGTTCCTGCATGGCCAGCCGGCATGCGTTCACAGCCTTCACCGCGCCGAAAGCATTGCGCTCGATGCAGGGGATCTGTACCAGGCCAGCGACGGGATCGCAGGTCATGCCCAAGTGATGTTCCATGCCGATCTCGGCGGCGTGTTCAATCTGTTCGTTGGTGCCTTCGAGCGCGCCCACCAGACCCGCGGCGGCCATCGAACAGGCCACGCCCACTTCGCCCTGGCAGCCCACCTCGGCGCCGGAGATGGAGGCGTTCTCCTTGTAAAGAATCCCGATGGCGCCCGCAGTGAGGAAATAGCGCAGCAGTCCCTCATCGGTGGCATACGGCACGAAGTCGCGATAGTAACGTGCCACGGCCGGCACGATGCCCGCCGCTCCATTGGTAGGTGCGGTGACGATGCGCCCGCCGGCGGCGTTCTCCTCGTTTACGGCGATGGCGAACATGTTGAGCCGGTCGACGAAGCCCAGCGGGTCGGACCAGGATTGCGCTTCCACCCGCGCCTTCATCCGCGGGGCGCGCCGGATCACGTTGAGGCCGCCCGGAAGCGATCCGGTCGTGTTCAACCCACGGTCCATCGACTCGCGCATCACCGTCCACAAGTGTTCAATGCGGTCTCGAATCTCTTTTTCACTGCGCAAGATCAGTTCGTTGGCCAACACCATCCGCCAGACGCGCAAGCCGCTTTCCCGGCCGCGCGCGAGCAGTTCCTCGCCGCTGTTGAACGGGTAGGGGACTTCGATTTGGGCGGCGGCGGACGCTTCGAGGTCGCCTTCCCGCAGGATGAAGCCGCCGCCGATCGAATAATAGGTCTGTTCGCAGAACACGCGCCCCGCGGCGTCCGAGGCGGCGAGCCGCAGCGCGTTGGGGTGGCGGGGAAGCGTCTCGTCCGCGTGCCAGCGGAGATCGCTCGCTTCGTCGAAGCGCGCGGCGTGCCGGTTGAGAAGCCGGATCACACCTTCGCGCCGGATACTTTCCACGATCGGGCGTATACGGCCTGGATCGACCTGCTCGGGATCCTCCCCCCAAAGTCCCACCAGCACGGCCAAATCGGTCAGGTGGCCGCGGCCCGTGAGCGCCAGCGAGCCATAGAGGTCCACAGTCACCCGGCAGGCTTCATCGAGCCGGCCGTCGCCGTCCAGCGAGCGGACGAAAGCGCGCGCCGCGCGCATGGGACCGCAGGTGTGTGAACTCGATGGGCCGATTCCTACGCGAAACAGATCGAAGACGCTGGTCCTCATTCCACCTCAGTGGAGCCAGTTCAGAACGACCTTCCCGGACGAGCCGGTATGCATGGCCGCGAACCCTTGCTCGTATTCAGTGTAATCGAGCCGGTGCGTGATAACCGGCGTGATGTCCAGGCCCGACTCGATCATGACCGTCATCTTGTACCAGGTTTCATACATTTCGCGGCCGTAAATCCCTTTGATCGTGAGCATGTTGAAGATCACGCTCCTCCAATCCATGCTCATCTCCTTGGACGGGATCCCCAACATGGCGATCCTGCCGCCGTGGCTCATGTTGTCCAGCATCTCGCGGAACGCCACGGCGTTGCCCGACATCTCCATGCCTACGTCGAAGCCTTCCTGCATGCCAAGTTTCTTCTGCACTTCCTTGAGCGTCGTCTCGGTTGGGTTCACCGCCAGCGTCACGCCCATCTTGCGCGCCAGTTCGAGCCGGTAGGGGTTCAGGTCGGTGATGACAACGTAACGCGCTCCGGCGTGACGAGCCACTGCGGCGGCCATGATGCCGATCGGGCCCGCGCCGGTGACCAGCACGTCTTCGCCCAACACCGGGAACGACAGCGCCGTGTGCACCGCGTTGCCGAAGGGATCGAAGATGGCGGCGATTTCCTCGGGCACGCTGGGGTTCAAGCGCCAAATGTTGGTCATGGGCAGCGCGAGGTACTCGGCGAAAGCGCCGGGACGATTCACGCCGATGCCCGCCGTCTTCGCGCACAAGTGGCGTCTTCCCGCCAGGCAGTTGCGGCAACGTCCGCACACCACGTGTCCCTCGCCGCTCACCAACTCGCCGGGATGGAAGTCGGCGACGTTCGAGCCGACCTCGACGATCTCGCCCACGAATTCGTGGCCCACCGTCATGGGGACGGGGATGGTCGCCTGGGCCCAGTCGTCCCATTCGTAAATGTGCAGATCGGTGCCGCAGATGCCGGTCTTGTGTATACGGATCAGCACATCGTTGATGCCGATGGTGGGTTCGGGAACATCTTCCAGCCAGAGGCCGGGGCGGGAGTATTTCTTTACGAGAGCTTTCATGGCGTCTTTTTTCTGGTTCTGATATTTGATACGATCTCTTATATACTAGAACGCGGTTCGTTCAATATGCAAGACGCAATCTAATATTGTGAACAACAAAAGAAAGCCACCGAAGCCGCCCTCGCGGCGCCCCGGTTCCTCCGAACTGGTTTCCTCGCAGCTTTCGGCGAGGGTGAAGAAGCTGCGCGAGCAAAAGGGATGGTCGCTCGAAACGCTTTCGGCGGCCTGCGGAGTGAGCCGCGCCATGCTGAGCCAGATCGAGCGCGGTCAGGTGAACCCGACCTTGGCGGTGACGTTCAACATCGCGCGGGCCTTCGAAATGTCGATCGGGGAACTGGTCGAAATGCCGGGTGTTTCCAGTTCCATCCAGGTGATACGGGCCAACGACAGCGCATACGATTTTCGCGGAGACAAGGACTGCCGCGTGCGGACGCTGTCGCCATTGAACCTGGAGAAGGATGTCGAGTTGTACGAAGTGCGGCTGGCGAGGGGCGGCGCGTTGCGCAGCACGGCGCATTTCACCGGCACGCGCGAATTTCTGGCGGTGCAGTCCGGACGCGTGCGCATCGAGTCCGGCGGCGACCACGAGGACTTGGCGGTGGGCGATTCGGTGAGTTACCGCGCGGACGTGAACCACGCCATCGTAAACACCGGCGACGGCGACGCGGTCGTGTTCCTGGTGGATATCTACCGCTGAGCGGGCTGGGCCGGCAGCACTGATACAATGGAACTTGGTTCTCGAGGTGGAGGGGCTACCCAGTGTCTATCGCACGCAGGCAGTTGCTATCCGGTGCCTTGTTGAGCAGCGTCGCGTTTTCGCGCACGGCCGTTCAGAGCAAACTCGGGATTCCCGGACCGTATCGCGGGCGCGTTGTCGCCGTGGAGCATCCGGGGAGCGTCATCAACCTCAAGTATCAGCGCGATGCCATCCGCGCCATGCTCGGCAAGGGCATGATGG
This sequence comes from uncultured Solibacteraceae bacterium, assembly GCA_964384215.1. GTDB lineage: Bacteria > Acidobacteriota > Terriglobia > Bryobacterales > Bryobacteraceae > JAJFUV01. Next base: position 39,403 of record CAYLLB010000001.1, read on the forward strand.
AACTCACCGGCGCGCCCAGCCCGGTGGAGGCTTGGCGCGTATTCATTGAGCCCGGCGACGTGGTCGGCATCAAGCTCAACCCGGTCGGCCAGCCCTACCTGATTTCGGCTCCCGAAGTGGTCCAGAGTATCATCGAATGCCTGGAGCAGGTGGGGGTAAAGCGCAACCAAATCGTGGCATACGACCGCTACTACGACCAATTCCTGGGCGCCGGCTTTGACAAGTGGCTGCCCGAGGGTGTGCGCTGGACATACGCCACCAAGAACGTGAACCTCCTGCAACTCGACATGGAGGGCTATGACGCCGACCAGTACATGGAAATGGCGCTGGTGCTGCCACAAGCGGATCCTTCCAACCGTCACCACCGCCGTTCGTACGTAGCCAAGTTCCTGAGCAAGGACATCAACAAGCTGATCAACCTGGGCGTCATGAAGCACCACCAGTCGGCGGGCGTCACGGTGGCGCTCAAGAACCTGTCGCATGGTCTGGTGAACAACGTGAGCCGCAGCCACATCAGCAGCTCGAACAACGCCTGCGGCATGTTCATCCCGACCGTGGTGGACATCCCCATCATCCGCCAGAAGACGGTGCTCAACATCATCGACGGGGTCATGGGCGCTTATCACGGCGGCCCCGGCAGCAAGGTCGGCAGATACTTGTGGGAACACAAGACCATGTACTTCGCCACCGATCCTGTGGCCGTGGACCGCGTGGCCTGGACGGTGCTGGACAACAAGCGCGAGCAGTCCGGCATGAAGCCCATCGCGCTGGCTTACGCCGACAACGACAGCACTTTCGTTCGTATGCAGCCGGAGTTCATCGAGATCGCCGGCGCGCTCGGGTTAGGCGAGAGCGACGAAGAGAAAATCGACCTGAAGCGCGTGAAGATCGCCTGAGGGTGTTATGGGGTGTCCGGTTCCGGACACCGTGATGCCGATATCGGGCACGTTGAAAGCACTCCGCTCTTTGGCTTCAATCACTTACATCTGGTCGCCGAGGTGCACCATGATTCCCGGACCACATGGATATTCCACGCAAGGGCGCTGCTCGTAAGAAACTCATCCGGCGGATTGCCTACCCGTTTGTGGCTTTGGCCGTCGTTCTAATGATTGGGCTCGGGACGAGCCGCCTGAAGCCTGCCGCGCCGTCCGTAGAGCGCTCGACGATCTGGAGCGACACCGTGAAACGAGGCCCCATGGTGCGGCAGGTGCGCGGTCTTGGCACGCTGGTTCCCGAAGAGATCCTGTGGATTCCCGCTCCCGCGGATGGGCGCGTCGAATCGATTCTGGTTCGTCCCGGGGCACCGGTGGGCCGGGACACGGTGCTCGTGGTGCTGCGGAATCCGGAGATGGAGCTGGCGGCGTTGGACGCTGAATATCAGGTAAAGGCCGCGGAAGCGAAGTACACCGATCTCAAGGTACGGCTGGCTAGCGACCGCCTCAACCAGCAAGCGGAAGTGGCCAAGATCGAGTCCGAGTACAAACAGGCCAGGTTGAAAGCGGATGCCGACGAAGCCCTGGGCAAATTGGGCCTGTTGGCTTCGCTGCAAACCAAGATCAGCGTCTCCGCGGCCGAGGAACTTGCCCACCGCCATCAGATGGAGAAGAAGCGGCTCTCGATCGGGGTGGAATCGGTTGACGCGCAGCTCGCGGTGCAGCGCGCCGAAGTGGACAAGCTGCGCGCCCTGCACAACCTGAAGCGCAGCCAGTTGGAGGCGCTGAAAGTGCGCGCCGGAGCCGCGGGAGTGTTGCAGGAACTGCCGGTTGAGGTCGGGCAGCGTGTGACGGCCGGCACCATCCTGGCCAAAGTGGCGCAGCCCGAACGGCTGAAAGCCGAGTTGAAGATCGCCGAGACGCAGGCCAAGGACATCCAGTTGGGTCAGCGTTGTTCCATCGACACGCGAAACGGCGTGATCGGCGGGCGCGTGATGCGCATCGACCCGTCCGTGAAGGAAGGCACCGTCACGGTGGATGTGAAACTGGAGGGCTCGCTGCCCGCCGGCGCGCGGCCCGACCTGAGCGTGGATGGAACCGTGGAACTGGAGCGGCTCGAAGACGTTGTATATGTAGGGCGCCCGACTTCGGGTCAGCCTAACAGCACGATTAGTTTATTCCGGGTGGGCGCGGATGGAAAGAACGCCGCTCGGGTGCAGGTGAAACTGGGCCGCGGGTCGGTGACCACCATCGAGGTTTTGGAAGGCTTGCAGCCCGGCGACCAGGTAATACTTTCGGATATGACGACATGGGACTCTTATGACCGGATCAGGTTACAGTAACGGCAATTCGTTGATTCATTTGGAAGGCGTGACCAAGGTGTTTCTCACCGATGAAGTGGAGACGCACGCGCTTTCGGGCATTCATCTCGATCTGCGCAAGGGCGAGTACCTGTCCATTGCGGGGCCATCCGGCTGCGGCAAATCCACGCTGCTGTCGATCCTCGGGCTGCTGGATACGCCGAGTGACGGCAGCTACGTGTTAAACGGCAAGCCGGTCGAGAAGCTGAAGACCAGCGAGAGAGCACGCATCCGCAACCGGGAGATCGGGTTCATCTTCCAGGCGTTCAACCTGATCGGCGACCTGACGGTTTACGAAAACGTGGAGCTGCCGCTGACCTACCGCGGCATGCCGTCGGCCGAACGCAAGCGCCGCACGCAGGAAGCGCTCGAGAAGGTGGGCATGTCGCACCGGATGAAGCACTATCCGGCGCAACTCAGTGGAGGCCAACAGCAGCGCGTGGCCGTGGCGCGCGCTTTGGCCGGCGAACCGCTGATCCTGCTGGCGGACGAGCCCACCGGCAACCTGGATTCAGCCAATGGCGAAGCGGTCATGGAACTGCTGCGCGACCTGCATCGCCAGGGCGCCACCATCTGCATGGTAACGCATGATCCCCGCTACACCCAGTTCGCCGATCGCATCGTACACCTGTTCGACGGCCGGATTGTGGACGAGACCGTTCCCCAGGCGTGAGGCTCGCATGGTTGCGCTGCTTGGCCGGGGACTGAAACTCGCCGGGATGGGCGTGACGCTGAGTCCCGACCCGCCGGAGGAAGTGCTGACGGTTTCGGCGAACTGCACAGCGTTACACGCGTTTCTTGCGGGCGCGCTGACAGCCTGCCTGGTGATCCTTGCCGTGGTCCTGGTCTATGGCATCGTGGCCGACCCGCGCAAAGGATTGAGAATTCACTGGAACAGATAGATGACAACGCTCGTTCAGGATTTGCGTTACGCTTTCCGGCAATTGGGCAAGACCCCCGGCTTCACGGCCGTGGCCGTGCTTACACTGGCGCTCGGTATTGGGGCGAACACTGCCATATTCAGTCTCATCAACGCCGTGCTATTGCGGCCCCTGCCTTACGAAAAGCCGGACCGGCTGGTGCTGATCTGGGAAAGCGCTCCGTTTTTCGGCTTGCGCGACAGCCCCGTCGCACCGGCCAACTACGTGGATTGGAGAGCGCGCAGCCGCTCGTTTGAAGAGATGGGAGCGGAGGAAGACACGGGATACCGCCTGACGGGACAAGGCACTCCTGAAATCGTGCTGGGCGCCCGAGTGACCGCCGGACTCCTGCGCGCCTTACGCGTGCGGCCGCTCGTGGGACGCATTTTTCGCGACGACGAGGATCAGCCCGGAGCAGCGAAGGTGGCGTTGATCAGCGAGCGTTTCTGGAGGCTTCGTTTTGGCTCCGATCCACAAATCGCTGGCAAAACCGTCAGGCTGAACGATGCCAGCTACACGATTGCCGGGGTGTTGCCCGCGGGCAGCGAGCCGCCGGTTCACTACAGAAGCAAATTGGGCGACATCTGGACACCGTTTGGCAGCTCCTACACTCCGCAAGAATGGGCCGCGCGCGGGCGGCACGACTGGATGGTGATCGCGCGTCTGCGCGACGGCGTATCGCTTGGACAAGCCGATGCGGAGATGCGATCGATTGGTGTGAACCTGGCCCGCGAGTATCCCGAAACGAATGAGAAGGTCGGCGCTTTCGTCGCACCTTTGCGCGATCACTTTGTCGCCGGACACCGCCTCATGCTATTCGTCTTGTTGGGCACGGTTGTGCTGATCCTGCTGATTGCCTGTGCGAACCTGGCGAATCTGTTGCTTAGCCGGGCGGTCAGCCGGAGCAAGGAAGTCGCTGTACGCGTGGCGTTGGGAGCGGGTGTCTGGCGGCTCTCGCGCCAATTCTTATGTGAGAGCCTGCTGGTTTGCCTGGCGGGCAGCGCGCTGGGGTTGCTTCTGGCGATGCCTACGTTCCGGCTGCTGGCGCAACTGGCGCCGGGCTCGCTCAGCGGGCTCAAGGATGTTTCGCTGGACTGGCGTGTACTCGGGTTCACGCTGGCGGTGACCGCCATCACGGCGACGATCTTCGGACTGCTCCCGCTGTTTCAGATCCGCCGCCTGGAATTGAATCATTCGCTCAAACAGAGCGCTCGAAGCGTTGGTGCCACGGCGGGCTCGCGCAAACTGAGATCCTTACTGATCTACTCAGAAGTGGCGCTGGCGTTCGTTCTGCTCATCGGCGCCGGGCTGTTGCTCCGTACCTTCAAGCTGCTGCGCGGTGTCGATGTGGGGTGCCGGACACGGAACGTGCTCACGCTGAAAATGCCGGTGACCATGGCCGAAAGGAATCTGGCCAAAAGCAACGCTTTCCAGCGCGAGGTCCTTCGGCGCGTCGAGGTGATTCCCGGCGTCATCTCGGCCGGGTTTACCAACCACATTCCCCTGACGGTGAAGGGTGACGTTTCCAGTATCGGTGCGGAAGGGCACGATGAGAGAAAGAGATTTCAGTGCAACCACAGGATCATTGGTCCGGGATATCTGCGCACGATGGGCATCGCCCTGCTGCGCGGCCGCGATATCGATGAGCGCGACAACGAGACAGCGCCCCGCGTGACGTTGATCAATGAGACACTAGCCCGGACTCTATGGCCGGGACAGGACCCCATCGGCCGGCGGGTGCGCTTCGGCAGCGACACTTGGGTGCCTGTGGTGGGCGTGGTGGGGGATATTCATCAGTCCGGACTGGACGTGCCGTCCAAACCGGAGTTCTATGTCTCTTCTCTGCAAGAAGTGCCCTGGTCGCTTGCTATCCACACCAGTGTCGAACCAACCAGCCTCGCGCCGGCGGTTCGGCGCGCGATTTGGTCGGTGAATCCCGATCTCGCCATCACGGATCTGGCGAGCATGGAGCAGATCCTCCATGAAGAACTGTCCGGACGCCGTGTGCAAACCGACCTGCTATCGGCCTTTGCGGCGTTGGGCCTGCTGCTGGCGGCCGTGGGCCTTTACGGCGTGCTGGCCTACCTGGTGGGCCAGCAGATCCCCGAAATCGGCATCCGCATGGCGCTAGGCGCCGAACCGTCGACGATCCTCCGGCGGGTGGTTGCGCGCGGCTTGCAGTTGACAGCGATCGGCCTCGTTTTGGGAGCGGTCGGAGCATTGTTCCTGTCACGTCTCCTCACCAGCGTGCTGTATGGCGTGAAACCTACCGATCCGCTGACCTACGTCGCGGTAGCCGTGGCGCTGCTGATCGTAGCCGCGCTGGCCTGCTACATCCCCGCGCGGCGCGCCTCGAAGGTGGATCCGGTGGTGGCGCTGAGGTGCGAATAGGACATGATTCGACTGCGGAATGTGGAGAAGTTTTTTGAGGCCGGATTCGGTAGAACCTATGTGTTGCGCCGCATCAACCTGGAGGTGCGGGAGGGGGAGTTCGTCAGCATCATGGGGCCGTCGGGCGCAGGGAAGTCGACGCTGCTCGCGATCCTGGGCATGCTGGACGGAACCTGGAGCGGCGAATTTGAGTTTCTCGGTAACGCCGTTCACGACATGAAGCCGAAGCAGCGCGTCGAGCTGAATAAGAAGTACATCGGCTTCGTCTTTCAGAGCTACCACCTGATCGACGACCTGACGGTTTACGAGAACCTCGACCTGCCTCTCTCTTATCGCAACTTGAAATCGAGCGAACGCGCCAGCCTGGTGTGTGACGCGCTGGACCGTTTCCACATCGTCGGCAAGAAGGACCTCTTTCCGAGCCAGCTTTCCGGAGGCCAGCAGCAGCTTGTGGCCGTGGCGCGCGCCGTGGTGGCGAACCCGAAACTGATCCTGGCCGACGAGCCCACCGGCAACCTGCATTCCAGCCAGGGCAAGGAAATCATGGAGCTGTTCAAGCGGCTCAACGAAGAAGGTACGACCATCATTCAGGTGACGCACTCGGAGACGAACGCTGCTTACGGCAAGCGGATTGTTCAGCTTCAGGACGGGTGGATAGTATGATGGGCTCATCCGCCAAATAGGTGCGAACTGACGCGTGTCACCCACAATCCTCATCGCCGATGACCAGCCGGACGTTGTTGAGGCGCTGCGCCTTCTTTTGAAGGGCGAAGGGTACGCGACCGAGTCCGTGTCTTCGCCCGCGGCGATTCTGGCCGCCATCGAGGCGCGCGATTTCGACGCCGCGCTGATCGATCTTAATTACACGCGAGACACCACCTCGGGCGAAGAGGGGCTCGATCTGCTTAAGAAGATCCAGGCGGCCGACAACATGCTGCCCGTGGTGGTGATGACCGCATGGGGCAGCATCGAGCTGGCCGTCGAGGCCATGCGGCGCGGCGCGCGCGACTTCATCCAGAAGCCGTGGGACAACGTGCGGCTGCTGGCTACCGTGCGAACCCAGGTCGAACTGAGCCGGGCGCTGCGCGCCGGACGCCGTCTGGAAGCCGAAAACCTGCTGCTGCGCGGCGATGGCAGTCCGGACATGATTGCCGAATCTCCCGCCATGCAGCCCGTCCTGCAGGTGATCGCGCGTGTGGGACCGTCGGACGCCAACGTGCTCATCACCGGCGAGAACGGCACGGGCAAGGGCGTGGTTGCCCAGGCGCTGCATGCTGTGTCCGCCCGCGCGGGCAAGCCTATGCTCACGGTCAACACGGGCGGATTGTCGGAAGGTGTTTTCGAAAGCGAACTCTTCGGCCACGTGAAAGGGGCGTACACCGACGCGCGCAGCGACCGCGTGGGGCGTTTCGAACTGGCCGACGGCGGGACGCTGTTTCTCGACGAAATCGCCAACGTGCCGCTGGCACAGCAGGCGAAGCTCCTGCGGGTGTTGGAGACCGGGCAGTTTGAGCCGGTGGGAGCATCGCGCACGCGCACGGTGAGCGTGCGGGTCCTCTCGGCCACGAACGCGGACCTGGCCTCGGAAACGGCCGCCGGGCGTTTCCGCGAAGACCTGCTGTTCCGCTTGAACACGGTCGAAATCCACGTGCCTCCTCTGCGCGAGCGCCGCGAGGATATCCCGTTGCTCGCGGCACACTTCCTGCGACGCCATGCGGCGCGCTATCGCAAGCACCTGGCGTCGTTTGACGCGGAAGCGATGCGCTCGCTGCTCGATCACTCCTGGCCCGGCAACGTGCGCGAACTCGACCATGCCATCGAACGCGCGGCGCTGATGGGCGAGGGCGAACAGGTCCACGCGCGCGATCTGGCGTTGAAAGCCTCCCGCGATAATGCGTCGCGTATCGACGAGATGACGCTCGAAGATGTCGAACAGTTGTTGATCCGCAAGGCGCTGGCGCGCTTCGGGGGAAACGTCAGCCAGGCCGCCTCTGCATTGGGGCTAAGCCGGGGCGCGCTCTACCGCCGGCTCGAGCGCTACCACATATGAGTGGTCCACGTCTCTACCCCAGGCTGAAGTACGAAACCCGTCTCACCCTGTTGACACTGGCGGGAGGGTTGCCCGCGGTGGCGCTGGCGGTGGTGCTGCTGTGGACCAGCGGCCTCGATCCGAAACTCCGCGGGCTGCTCGCCGTCCTGGTGCTTGCCCTGTGGTGGGGATTTGCACTGGCCGTGCGCGTGCGTGTTGTGCATCCGCTGAGAACGCTGTCCAACCTCCTTGCGACGCTGCGGGAGGAGGATTTCTCTTTCCGCGCGCGGGGAGGACGGCCCGACGACGCGCTGGGGGAGGCGATGCACGAGGCCAACGCACTGTCGGAAACGCTGCGCGAGCAGCGGCTGGGTGCGTTGGAAGCTACGGCGCTATTGCGGACGGTCATGGCCGAAATAGACGTCGCCATCTTCACATTCGATTCCGACGACCGGCTGCGCCTGATCAACCGCGCGGGCGAGCGGCTTCTGGGGCGTCCGGCGGAGCGTCTGCTCGGCTGCCACGCCGGTGAAATCGGGCTGGCCGAATGCCTGGAAGAAGGCCCGCCGCGCACCATCTCCAAGGCCTTTGCAGGCGGGGTGGGCCGGTGGAGTATAAGATCCAGCGCATTCCGCGAGCGCGGGCTGCGGCATCGTCTGCTGGTGGTGCAGGATCTCACGCGCACGCTGCGGGAAGAGGAACTCGAAGCCTGGAAGCGGCTGGTGCGCGTGCTGGGGCACGAGTTGAACAACTCGCTGGCGCCCATCAAGTCCATCGCCGGCAGCCTGAAAGCGTTGCTGGGTCGTGAAGTGCCCCCGCCCGATTGGAAAGAGGACGCCGGGCGCGGTCTGACCGTGATCGCGGGACGCGCCGAGGCGCTCAGCCGGTTCCTGGAAGCCTATTCAAGGCTCGCCAAGCTTCCACCGCCGAAGCGGCGGGCGGTGGACGTGGCCGAATGGATCCATCGCGTCGCAGCGCTCGAGACGCGGCTGCCGGTGCGCGTGACCCCGGGAGCCAGCTTCGGCATCGAGGGCGACGGGGATCAACTCGATCAACTGCTCATCAACCTCGTGCGCAATGCCGTGGACGCGGCGCTTACCACCGGCGGCGCGGTCGAGATCGTCTGGCGCAAAGACGGTTCACACGTCGAGGTGGCTGTGCGCGACGAGGGTCCGGGGCTTGCCAACACCGCCAATCTCTTCGTGCCGTTCTTTACTACCAAGCCGGGCGGATCGGGCATCGGACTGGTGCTGAGCCGTCAGATCGCAGAAGCGCACGGTGGCACGCTCACGCTGGAGAACCGGCAACCGGGCCCCGGTTGCGTGGCGTTGCTGCGGTTACCCGCGTGAAGGGTGCGCGTCCGGCTGCTCAGGCGCCGGCCGCGCATTTGGCGTTCAATCTCAGCTTGCGCTGCTCGACGGCAGCCCCGATGAAGGCGCGGAACAGCGGGTGCGGCTCGAGCGGCTTCGACTTGAACTCGGGATGGAACTGGCAGCCCAGGAACCACGGGTGGTCCGGGATCTCGCAGATTTCCACGTAGACGCCGTCGGGCGTGCGTCCGGCGATGCGCATGCCGGCGCTGGTGAGGATATCTTCGTATTCGCGGTTGAATTCGTAGCGGTGACGGTGCCGTTCGCTTATCTCCGGGCTTCCATACGCGGTGCGCGCGAAGGAACCCTCGGCGAGCACGCACGGATACGCTCCCAGGCGCATGGTGCCGCCCAACTCGTCCACGCCCTTCAACTCGCGCAATTTATAAATGACGCGATGCGGGGTGGCAGGTTCGAATTCGGTCGAATCGGCGTCGGGGAGGCCGCAGACGTTGCGCGCATATTCGATGACCGCAGCCTGCATGCCCAGGCAAATGCCGAAGTACGGCACCTTATACTCGCGGGCGTAACGGATAGCATGAATCATGCCCTCGACTCCGCGTTTACCAAAGCCGCCCGGCACCAGGATGGCATCGTATTGCCGCAAGCGGTCCACGCAGGACGGCCAGCTCAACTCCTCGGCTTCGACCCAATTGATGTTGACGCGCACATCGTGGGCCAATCCGCCGTGCAGCAGCGCTTCGTTCAGGCTTTTGTAAGAATCCGCGTACTCGACGTACTTGCCGACCAAGCCGATGTCGACCGTGCCGGAAGGATTCTTGAGCCGGTCCACCATGGCGCTCCAGCGTGTGAGGTCGCGCGGCCCAGCCTGCAGCTTGAGCAGGCGCAGGACGATCTCGTCGACGCCCTGGGCGGCCAACGTGAGCGGAATCTCGTAGACGCTCTTGACGTCGCAGGCGGTCACCACCGCGTCGACGTCCACGTCGCAAAACAGCGCGATCTTCTCGCGCACTTCCTTCGCCAGGTAGCGCTCGGAGCGGCACACCAGGATGTCGGGCTGGATACCGATGGCGCGCAGTTCCTTTACGCTGTGCTGCGTGGGCTTGGTCTTCAACTCGTGCGCCGCGGCGATCCAGGGCACCAGGGTCACGTGGATGAAAATGGCGTTCTCACGCCCCACCTCGTGGCGCATCTGCCGGATGGCTTCCAGAAACGGCAGCGACTCGATGTCGCCCACCGTGCCGCCAACCTCGACAAAGACGACGTCGACGTCGCCCGCCACTTTGCGGATGGCGGCCTTGATCTCGTTGGTGACGTGCGGGATCACCTGCACGGTCTTGCCCAGATAGTCGCCGCGCCGCTCGCGGGTGATGATCTGTTCGTAGATGCGCCCGCTGGTGACGTTGTTGGCCTGCGTGAGACGGGCGTGCGCGAAGCGCTCATAGTGCCCGAGATCGAGGTCGGTTTCGGCCCCGTCGTCGGTCACGAAGACTTCGCCGTGCTGGAACGGGCTCATGGTGCCCGGATCCACGTTCAAGTAGGGGTCGAATTTTTGCAGCGTCACGCGCAGGCCGCGGCTTTCGAGCATGCAGGCGATGGAAGCCGCCGAAATGCCTTTGCCCAATGAACTGACTACACCGCCCGTTACGAAAATAAACTTGGCCATTCTCGGTTATGATTGCTCCGCTCGCTTGGCGCCCCAGAACTGCAGCAGCCGCTCCAGGTCCTCCGGGGTATCCACGCCAAGAGATTCGTATTCGGTTTCGACCACCCGGATGGAGTGGCCGTTTTCCAAGGCCCGCAGTTGCTCTAGCTTCTCGGCCCGCTCGAGGGGGCCGACCGGCATCTGCGAGTAGCCCAGCAGAAACTCCCGCCGGTATGCGTACAAGCCGATGTGCTTGAAGTAAGGCGGCTTTTCGCCGCGCACGAACGGAATCGGACAGCGGGAGAAGTAAAGCGCGTAGCCGCGCAGGTCCATCACCACCTTGACCGTGTTGGGATCGTCGATCTCGCGCGGATCTTCGATGCGCTTAGCCAATGTGCTCATGGGCGCGTCCTCTTCTTTTGTGAGGCCGAGAACCGCGGCGTCGATCGCCGCCGGGTCGATCGACGGTTCGTCGCCCTGAATGTTGACGATGATGGACGCCTGGTCGCTCGAGGCGACCTCGGCGGCGCGATCCGAGCCTGAGAGATGATCGGAACGGGTCATGCGGACTTTGGAGCCGTAATCCCGCGCGGCGCCGAAGATGCGTTCATCGTCGGTGGCGATGATCACTTCGGAGAGATACTGCGCCTGGCACGCTCGCTCATAAACATGCTGGACCATCGGCTTTCCAGCAATCATGGCGAGAGCTTTTCCGGGGAAACGGCTGGAAGAGAACCGGGCGGGTATGACGCCCAGAATTCGGCGCGGCACAATCGATCTTACCACAAAAAACCGGGTGCTATAATTTGAGTGAAAGAAGCGAGGGGAAATGGGGACGGGCGCGACTCCGATGCGACGGATCATACTCTACGCTTGCGCGGCCCTGCTGCTTGCAGGCGCGGACAAAGGTCAGCTCCAGCCCCAACCGAAAGTGGCTATCGAACCGCGCACCAAGGCGGCCGACCCAGGTGAAACTCGTTTATCCCGGCCCAACATCCGGGTCGATACTACCCTGGTGCTGATCCCGGTAACCGTCACCGATCCGCTGAACCGTTTCGTCACGGGGCTTGAGCGCGAGCACTTCCGGCTATTCGAGGACAAGATCGAACAGGAACTGACGCACTTTGCCAGCGAAGATGCCCCGCTCTCGATCGGCCTGGTCTTCGATTGCAGCGGTAGTATGGGCGCCAAGCTGCAGAAATCCAGGCAAGCCGCCGCCCAGTTCTTCAAGCTTGCCAATCCGGAAGACGAGTTCTTCCTGGTGCAGTTCAACGACCGGCCCGCGCTCGCTGCCGGCTTTACGCACAGTACCGAAGAAATCCAGAACCGGCTTACCTTTACCCAATCGAAGGGCCGCACGGCGCTGCTGGATGCGATCTACCTCTCGATGAACGAGATGAAGAAGGCCCACAACCCGCGCAAGGCCATCCTTGTCATCAGCGATGGCGGAGACAACAGCAGCCGGTATACGCAGAGCGAGATCAAGAATCTGGTGCGCGAGGCGGACGTTCAGATTTACGCTATCGGGATCTTCGAGAGCATGGGAGGCCGGAGCCGCACCGCCGAAGAACTCTCCGGTCCTGGGCTGATGACGGAACTGGCGGAGCAGACCGGCGGCCGCCACTTCCCGGTTGAGAACATCAATGAGCTGCCGGATATTGCCGCCAAGGTCGGCATCGAACTGCGGAACCAGTACGTGCTCGGCTACACGCCGACCAACGCGCAGCGCGACGGCAAGTACCGACGCGTTACAGTGAAGGTAGTGCAGCCGAGGGGACTACCCCCGCTGCGCGCCTTTTGGCGGTTAGGATACTATGCTCCCTTACACTAGACTGCTTGCCGCGGCCGCGTTGCTGGTTCTGGCTCTCCCGGCTGCTGCTCAAAATCCTCCTCCCGCTTCCGACGACGTGCCGATTTTCCGGTCCGAGACCCGCCTGGTGGTTCTGCACGCGACGGTGGTCGATAAGAATGGAAACCTGGTTACCACGCTGCCCCGGGAGGCCTTCAGGGTTTTCGAGAATGGCACGCAGCAGACTCTCCGGCTTTTCCGCCGTGAAGACATCCCGGTATCAATGGGCATTATCGTGGATAACAGCGGCAGCATGCGCCCGAAGCGGCAGAAGGTGGAGTCCGCCGCACTAGGACTGGTAAAGGCCTCCAATCCGCAGGACGAAGTCTTCATCGTCAACTTCAACGACGACGCCTACCTGGACGTGCCGTTCACCAATGACATCAAGAAGATGGAGGAAGGCCTCACGCGTATCGACTCGCGCGGGGGCACCGCCATGCGCGATGCCATCAGCATGTCGATCGATGAGATGAAGGCCAAGGCCAAGAAGGACAAGAAGATCATCTTTCTGGTCACGGATGGCAACGACAACACGTCGGCCATCACCATCGAGCGTCTGATCGAGAAGGTCCGGGAGAGCGAAATCCTGGTGTATACCATCGCACTGCTGAACGAAGAGGACCGCGGCGAGGCCAAGAAAGCCAGGCGCGCCCTGTCAGCTTTGGCGGGGGCGTCGGGCGGGATGGTTTACTATCCAAAGGACTTGGTCGACGTCGAAAAGCTGGCGTTGAGCGTGGCGCATGAGATTCGCAATCAGTACGTGCTGGCATACTCACCGACGAACTCGGTGCTGGACGGCTCCTTCCGCCAGATTCACGTGACGGTGGACGGCCCCGGCCGCCCCATTGCGCGCACCCGGAACGGTTATTACGCCACCCCGGAAGCCCGGCCCGCGCCGGCCTCGCGTGCCCCGGCCCAGGTCAAAAAGGGGTCTTGATCGCGATAGCAAATGGAGGAGAGGAACCCCGAGGCTCCGATGTGCATCAAAAATAACGGGAAGTGCCGTCCACATTTCGGCGGCGCGCGCCAGATTTGGGCTGTATACTATTAGGCAGAAAAGCTTTGGACGGGAGTTCCGGGTTCCGCGAAGCAAAGCAGGTTTCATGACGCCCTTTCGTTCGATCAGGTTTCGCCATGTTATGGGAGCGGTTCCGCTGTCGCTGGCGCTGTGTTCGATTCCCAGCGCCCAGGCTGCGCCCGCCGCCTCCACCGACTCACGTGCCGACGCGTACTATAACTACGCCATGGGCCATCTTTACGCGGAGCTGGCCGGCGCTTTCGGTAACCGCAGCGAGTACGTCAACAAGGCTATCGACCACTTAAAGCAAGCCATCAAGGCGGACCCCGGCACCCGGTTCCTTAGCGACGAGCTTTCCGACCTCTATCTGCAGTCGGGCAAGATCCAGCTTGCAGTCACCGAAGCGCAGGACCGGCTCAAGCGCGACCCGGACGACCTGGACGCGCGCCGCTTGCTGGGCCGCATCTACACGCGCATGATCGGCGACGTGCGGGCCAAGAGCATCAACCAGAACATGCTCCAGCAGGCCATCGAGCAGTTTGAAAAGATCGGCGAAAAGGACCCCAAGGATCTGGATTGCTGGCTGATGTTGGGCCGTCTCCACAAGATCGGCCAGAATTCGCTCGCCAGCGAGAAAGCTTATAAGAAGGTTCTGGAACTGGAGCCGGAGAATGAGGACGCCCTGACCGGGCTGGCCATGGTGTATTCGGACCTCGGCGACGCCAAGTCGGCCAGCGAGATGTTGCGCCGGGTGACAGACAAGAACCCTACGCTGCGCACTCTCACGGCACTGGCCACCACTTACGAGCAGATGCGCGAATACCCGCTGGCGGCCGAGACGCTGAGGCGCGCGCTGAAGATGGCCCCCGGCAATTTCGAGATTCGCCGTGCCCTGGCGCAAAACCTGATGTTGTCCGAGCAGATGGACGAGTCGCTGAAGATCTACCAGGAACTGGCCAAGGCCGATCCGCAGGACGTCCAGGTACAGTTGCGCCTTTCACAGCTTTACCGTCAGCAGAGGGCTTTCGACAAGGCGAGAGAGGCCTCACAGCGGGCACGGAAGCTTGAACCCGACAATCTGGAGATCCGCTACAACGATGTAAACCTGCTGGATGCGGAAGGCAAGACGGCCGAGGCCATTGCGGAGCTGAAGAGCATTCTCGATGCGACGGCCAGGAAAGACTACGAACCGCCCGAGCGCAGCAACCGCGTGATCTTCCTCGAACGCCTGGGGCTGCTCTACCGATCGGCTGACCAACCCGACAAGGCGGCCGAGAGTTTCCGCGCCATCGCGCAGTTGGATCCGGATCAGGGCGCCCGCTCCGCCGCCCAGGTGATTGAAACCTACCGCCTCGCCAAGCTGTATGCCAAGGCCGAGCAGGAAGCCGAAGCCGCGCACAGCAAGTATCCGCAGGACCGCATGGTGACGCTCATCCGCGCCTCGGTGCTGGCCGAATCGGGCAAGGCAGAGAAGGCCGCCGCCGAACTCAAGACTCTGCTCACGGGCAAGGACGACCGGGATACCTACATGGCGCTGGCGCAGGTCTGGGACAAGGCTAAGAACTACGGTGAAATGGCCAAGGCTTTGGACTCAGCCGAGAAGTTCTCCAAGACGAACGAAGAGAAGGAAAGCGTGACTTTCATGCGCGGTGCGATGCTCGAGCGCATGAAGAAGTTCGCCGAGAGCGAGGCCGAGTTCAAGAAGGTCATCGACCTCAATCCCAAGAACGCCTCGGCGTTGAACTACCTGGGCTACATGCTGGCGGACCGGAACGTGAGGCTTCAGGAAGCCTACGACCTGATCGCCAAGGCTCTCGACCTGGAGCCGCAGAACGGCGCTTTTCTGGACAGCATGGGGTGGGTCTACTTCCGCATGGGTAGACTGGCGGACGCGGAAACCTACCTGCTCCGCGCTCTGGAGAAAGTGGTTCACGATCCCGCGATTCACGACCACCTGGGTGACGTTTATGCCAAGCAGGGCAAGCTGAAGGAAGCCATTGCCCAGTGGCAGAGTTCCATCAAGGCCTGGGAGTCGAGCGCGCCGAGCGACGTGGACCATAACGAGATCGCCAAGGTGACCAAGAAGCTTGAAGGCGCCAAGGTCCGACTGGCTAAAGAGGCCCGCGAGTCCGGCATCAAGCAGCGTTAAGCCTTCCGGGCGTTTGGCGGCCCATTCCTGATATCGTGTTCTTCTGCGAGGAGATATGTCCCTATGAAGAACACGCACATTACCCTTCTACTCGTGGCCTCCGCCGTTGCGGCCTGGGCGCAACCAGCCCCCGGCGGCTTCTTCAACGTGAGCGGGTTGGCCACCATCAGGAATTCGGAGACACGGTCGATTTCCGCCGAGAATCCGCGAGGGGAGCGCGGAGCGGGCGCCACGGAAGTTCCCGCGCCTGGCAACGCCGGTTCGGATCTCGGTGCCGGCTGGAAGATCCGGCCTTGCATTACGCTCCAAAAGGGCGAGACGGCGACACTTGCCGATATAGACGGGCCCGGCGTGATTCAGCACATCTGGATTACGGTGCATCCGAGGGCGTATCGCGATGTGCTTCTGCGTTTCTATTGGGACAACGAAACCAGCCCGTCCGTCGAAGCGCCGCTCGGCGATTTCTTCGCTTCCGGCCACGGCATGCGCTACAAAGTGAACTCGCTGATGGTGGCGGTGAATCCCTCCGGCGGTTTCAACTCTTACTGGCCGATGCCGTTCCGCAAGCATGCGCGCATCACGGTTGAGAACCAGCGGCCCGAGAAGATCGACGGCTTTTTCTACCAGATCACTTACGCGCTCGAACCGGTGGCGGCCGACGCAGGTTACTTCCATGCTTACTGGCGCCGCACGATGACAACGCGGAAATATCCCGAGCACGTGATTCTGGAGAACGTCGAGGGGCAGGGCCATTATGTGGGCACTTTCCTAGCCTGGGAGCAGCTTTCCAACGGATGGTGGGGCGAGGGGGAGATGAAGTTCTACATCGACGGCGACGGGAAGAATCCGACCATCTGCGGCACCGGAACCGAGGATTACTTCGGCGGGGCCTGGGGGTTCGGCGATACGTTCTCCACGCCGTTCCTGGGCTATCCGCTGCATGAAACAAAGAGCGGCGACATACCCAAACATGCCTTGTACCGCTGGCACGTGCCCGACCCGATACGATTCAAGAAGAACCTGCGGGTGACCATACAGGCGCTCGGCTGGTGGCCGAACGGCAAGTTTCAACCACTTACCGACGACATCGCTTCGGTGGGCTACTGGTACCAAGCCGAGCCGCACAGGCCGCAGCCGCCCATGCCCGCGCGCGAGGACCGCTTTCCGCGTTGATCGCCCTCAGGCGTGCACCTGGGCGAAGTGGTGCGCGACCTTGCCGACGCCGAGCGCGATCTCGTCGATGTCGCGCTCGGTGTAGTGCTCGTAAACGTGCATGGTGATCCAGCGGTCGAAGGCTGCTTCGGCGACCGGGCAGTCTCCCTTGCAGTAGAGACGGTCCGGGGAGAAAGGCCAATCGGTGCCGGGGAAGGCGGAGCGCTTCTGGAAGATGTCATACAGGTAGACGGGACGCCCGCCGGTGATCAGGTGCGCGCTATTGGGGACTCCCTCGGCCGCGAGCGCTTCGGAAAACTGGCTGGCCGTGCAGCCGAGCCGGTCCAGGTCCAGCCGGAATAGGTAGAGGAAGTAGGCATGCTTCGATCCGGCCGGTACCGCCTGCGGAATGATGCCGGGCAGGTCCTCCAGCAGCGCGCTCAACCGCGTGCCGAGCTGATTGCGGCGATTGACGATGGCCTGCACCTTGCGCAGTTGGGCGAGGGCCACGGCTCCCTGCAGTTCGGTCATCTGGTAGTTGGGCGCCAGGAAAAACGGATTGCGGATCTTCTCCTCCCGTTGATAGCACTTGTCCAGGAAGAGTGAAGCGCGGTAGCGCAGATCCGGGTCGTTGGTGATCACCATGCCGCCGGAACCGCAGGTGATGTGCTTGAAATGGTTGAGCGAAAAAGCCCCGATTTCGCCCATGGTGCCGGCCAGCCGCCCTTTGTACTCGCAACAGTAAGCCTGGGCGCAGTCCTCAATCACCCTGAGGTTGTATTCGCGGCCGATTTCGAGTATGGCGTCCATGTCCGCGGCCAGGCCGCTGTGATGCACCACGAGGATGGCGCGGGTCTTGTCGGTGATGAGGCGGATCACCGAGGCCGGGTCCATGTTAAGGGTGTCGGGATCGACGTCGGCGAAGACCGGCACAAGGCCCTGGTAGAGGATGCCGGTGAGCGAGCCCATGTCGGTGATCGAAGAAGTGATCACTTCGCTTCCGGCGGGAAGTTCCAGCGCGCCCAGCGCGATGTGCACCGCGGCGGTACCGCTGGAACAGGCCACGCAGTGTTCGGCACCGCACATGGCGGCAAACTCCCGCTGGAACTCGAACACCTTGGTGCCCAGGAAATAGAACAGCATGTCGGAGTCGATCACCTCGGCGAGGAGTTGCTTCTCGAGTTCGCCGTGGCGCTTACCAGTGCTGAAGGGGGTGGTCTTGGCTTTCTCACCGCCGATAATGGCGGGCTTACTGTAGAAGTCCTGGGTCATCAACTCGACAATACGCCACTTGGGGAAACAGTGTCAACTCAAATCGTAACCGGTTACATACACCTTCATGTTGTAAGAATGGTCATGTTCGAGATTGGCCTGTCATCCGCGAAACCAGTTACATGGAGGCTGCGAGCTTGCTCCGGTTCTCGTAGATCTTCGTGACCGCGGCGCAGATGTCGTCCATGTCCTGCCGGGGACCGAGCAGCATGCTCTGGTGAAAACCAACGGTCTCCTGGACAAGCAGGTCGGATTCGGGACATTCGTTTTCGGCGGCGTAGGCGGCCAGTTTCGCCTGGGGATAGATCCGCTGATAGGCTTTGGACTTGAGGGCGTCTTCGACGCACCCCTCCCTATTGATGGGTTTGCCTTCGATGACGCCGAGGCCGTGACTCGCGCGGACGCCTTCGGCAGCCAGCGCCTTTATGAACTTCGCCCGGGAGAGGCCGTCGAACCGCTCTTTCTTGTACCGGAACCCGTAATAGTAGAACGCGGTCCGGGTGACCTGCGGATAATCCTTGCGAGGAACAATGCCGGGGATTTGTTTCAACTTCTCCGTGAGGTAGGCTGCGTTTTCGCTCCGGCGCGCGCACTCGGCATTGAAATTCTCCATCTGCGTGATCAGGATGGACGCTTGGTACTCCGCCATCCGGCACTTGGTCGCGACCATGACGTGGCCTTCCTTGTTTCGGGGGACTACGCTGCCGTATGGACGGCCCATGTTATGGAAAGAGTAGCAGCGATCCATCAACGTCCGATCGTTTCCGAGGACCGCGCCACCCTCGCCGCAGGTCAGGGCTTTGCCATTCTGGAAGCTGAAACAACCCAGGTCGCCCAGCGTTCCGACCTTCTTGTTCCGCCACTCTCCGCCATGCGCTTCGCAGGCGTCCTCGATGACCTTAAGCTTGTGCTTTGACGCGAGCGCGTTGATGCGGTCCATGTCGCAGATGCCGCCGATGATGTGGACCGGCAGGATGGCTGCCGTGTTCCCGTTGATCTTACCCGCAATCTTGGCGGGGTCGATCTGCCACGTCTCCGGATCGACATCCGCGAAAACGGGCAGGGCATTGGCCAGCAGAATGGGAAGGACGGAGGCGACGAAAGTGTATGGCGTAGTAACGACTTCGTCCCCCGCAGCAATGCCGATGGAACGGACGGCGGTCATGATGGCGTTGGTTCCATTGCAGGTCGCCAGACAGTATTTCGCGCCCATCAGTCTCGCGAACTGGATCTCGGCCTCGTCCACGATCTTGTCCCTGGACCAGACCCCACTACGGACAACTGGCAGGACGGCCTTTTCGTCGGCCTCGCGGACCAGCGGCCAGCGTGGGAATTTCGCGGTGCGGACAGGTTGCCCGCCCAGAATGGCGGGGGTGGCCGCGCTGCCGGAGCTGAGTCCGGCATGAGTACGGCGGGCTGTGGATGGGACGGCGGCAACGGCGGACGCGGCTGCCAGCAACTCTCGACGGGTAACCTTCCTGCGGAGCATCTCCTGCGCCTCCATGTCCGAGTGCTGATTGCGAGTACCAGATTATGCCAAGATGCCCGGTGTGTCAAACAAATTCGTAACCGGTTACAGACTGATTACGCCGCTGGGGTGAGCCTCGCGCACGAATCGCGGATCACCAGTTCGGTGGGGAGCGGCGGCGCCAGTTTGGCGGGCTTGCCGGCCACCATGCCGGCCAGGGCTTCAGCCATCTTCCAGCCAATGGTGGCCTTGGGGACGCGCACAGTGGTAAGGGCGGGCCGGAGGTAACGGATCTCGGAAATATCGTCGTATCCCATCAGGCTCATGTCGGCCGGCACACGGATCCCAAGCTTTTCCAAGTTCTCCAGCACGCCGCAGGCGGTCTCGTCGTCCTGCGCGAGGATGGCGGTAGTCTCGGGATGCTGGCGCAGCAGAAGCGGTACCGAGCGGCGGCCGAGTTCGGCGCAGTCGGCCTCGCCGCGAATGTCGATCGTTGCGACAGGCAACCCGCGACCCTCCATCGCCTCGCGATAGCCTTGCTGGCGGCGCATGTACCAGGGTTGAGAGAGGTCGCCGACAAACGCGATGTGCCGGTGGCCCAGTTCGACCAGAAATTCAGCCGCCTCGCGCGCGCCGGCCCGCTCGTCGAAACAAACAGCGTTCTTGCGCGGCAGTGCCAGCGCGCCGGTCACCAGGTTGTTGCCGAACATCACGTAAGGCAGTTCCACTTCAGTGAAGTAGCGCAACAGGTTTGGGTAGTTGGTGCCGGCGACCAGGACGCCGTCGATAGCCCGGTACTCGCGCACCATGCGCGGCAAGGCCTCTGTGGGCATGGCGTCATCAGGTCCGTAATCGAAGGTCGTGAAGATGACCTGGCGGTGCTGCTGCCGGCAGTAGTCCTCAACGCCCTTGAGCACCCGGGAGTGGAACGAATGAATGATGTCGCGATTCGACAGCAGGAAACAGAGCGACCCGGTGCGCCCGTTCGCCAGCCTGCGCGCAATGGCATTGGGGCGGAAACCGGATTGCTGGATGAGGGCAAGCACGCGCTCGCGTGTCTTGGCACTGACGTTCGGATGCTGATTCAGTACACGGGAGATGGTGGCCACGCTCACACCGGCCGCCCGCGCCACGTCGTGCACCGTCTTGAAAACCTTTTGTGCCAAGTCCCGATTCTACCTCAAGAAGAGTCTTGCAATCCCGTCTGGAAGCGGTTACAATTCCGCCGAGTGGTCTTTTCGTCTTTCGAGGAGGCGCTGGGATGACTTCGTTCGCCTGGGCTTGTGGATTGCCGGCTCTTTCGTTTCTGGCCGTTCTACAAGCGGCCACGTTCAATGTCCGCGATTATGGGGCCAAGGGTGACGGCTCCTCCAAGGATACGGCCGCGGTGCAGAAAGCCATCGACGCCGCCGCCGGCCAGGGCGGCGGGACAGTCTGGGTGCCCGCCGGTAAGTACCTCTGCGGCACAATTCACCTGAAGAGCAACGTCACTCTGCACCTGGACAACGGCTCGGCGATTCTGGCCAGCACCGACAACGGCGATTTCGACCCATACGAAACGCTGCCGTTCAAGTCGGTATCGGATAACGAGACCACCTTCTTCCACTACGGGCTGCTGGTCGCGGAGAACGCTCACCACATCGCGATCACCGGCCGGGGTGTGGTGGATGGAAACCGGCCACGGCGCCGCGGGCCCAAGACCATTTCCATCAAGAATTGCCAGTACGTCACAATCCGCGGCATCACGGTACAGAACTCGCCCAACTATTCGATCAGCTTCTGGGGCACCGACTACATCGACATCGACGGCGTGACGATTCTGAACGGCTATGCCGACGGGATCGACCCAGACGCCTCGCGTTACGTCCGCATCTCGAACTGTTACATCGACTGTTGGGATGATGCCATTTGTCCGAAGGCGAGCCCCTCGATGGGGATGGACCAGCGGCGCAACGTTGAGCACCTGGTGGTCACGAATTGCGTGACCCGCACCAATTGCAGCAACTTCAAGTTCGGGACGGAATCCAGTTGGGATCTGAAGGACGTCGCGGTGAGCAACGTCACGATGATGCCACGCGACAAGGGCCGCCCGCCGCTTTCGGGGATTTCGCTGGAGGCCGTGGACGGCGCGAACATCAATGGCGTGGTTTTCTCCAACATCTCGATGGTGGGCATCACCACGCCGATCTTCGTCCGGCTGGGCAATCGCGGCCGCGGCATGGGTCCGCCCACGCCGGGGTCTGTGGAGAACGTTTCGTTCAACAACATCGTGGCGCGCGGAGCCACGATGACCTCTTCGGTGACAGGCATCCCGGGCTATCTGGCGCGCCGCGTGGCCTTGTCGAACATACTCATCACGATGGAGGGCGGAAACCAGGATCCCAAAGGCCTGGATGTGCCCGAGCACATCGCCAAATACCCCGAGGGAACGATGTTCGGCATCCTGCCGGCCTTCGGTTTCTACGCGCGCCACGCCGAAGGACTCACACTCAGCAACGTGCAACTGCGCTGGGACAAAGAGGATCTGCGTCCGGCGATGATTTTCGACGATGTGAAGGACCTCACGATCGACGGTTTCCACACGGATACCGTGGCCGGCGTCTCGCCGGTGGTTTGGCTCAATAATGCTGTTGACGCATTTATCCGCAACTCGCGAACGGCAGCAGCACGAACGTTCCTGCGCGTGAGCGGAGCCGACAGCCAACGGGTTCTGCTTGCGGGGAACGACCTGACGCGGGTTGAGCGGCGCGTGGAGATTCAAGACGCCTCGAAGTCCGCTGTGCAGGAGGCAGGAAACGCGGTCAGTGCGGCCCCCAACCGGGCTGCGAAAAAGGGTTCCTCGGGAGGCAAGAAACAATGAGGGGAAGCAAGCCTAGTCTCGCAATTGTTTTTGTCCTGGCCATCTTTCTGGCAGGACCCGTTCTCAGCAACTCCTGCTTCGCACAGCAGGCTGGCACGGCCGGCATTTACGGCAGCGTAGTGGATGCGCAGGGCGGAGCCATCCCCGGAGCGAGGGTTACGCTCACCCACATCGAGCGCAACCAAGTTCGGGAGGCCACCACCAACGAAGTGGGGGTGTACACGTTCCCGCTGATTCCCATCGGCACTTACAAGATCGGGATTCAGCACCCTGGGTTCAAGGCTTTCGAGCAGACCCGCATCGAGCTTCAGGTCAACGACAACGCGAAGATTGACGTCACGCTCGAGGTGGGCGACGTAAACACTCGCGTGCAGGTGGAGGCCGTTGGTATGACGGTGGAAACCAGCAGCGCCACCATCAAGAACGTCGTGGATGGCAAGCGGGTTTTGGAACTGCCGTTGAACGGCCGCAATGTGCTGCAACTCGGACTGCTGGTCCCCGGTGCCGTCAACGCGGGCGGCAGCGTGACAGGGGGCGCCAAGAGCCCCGCGGACAACCAGCAGTTTTCGATCAACGGCTCGCGGCAGAACACCACAAGGTTTACGTTGGACGGCGGGGACAACCAGGACAACCTGACCAACGTAAACGGGCCGTATCCTTTCCCGGACGCGGTAGATGAGTTCTCGGTGCAGACAAGCAACATGAGCGCGGAGGTCGGCAAGAGTTCGGCCGCGGCCGTGAACGTGGTCACCAAGAGTGGAACGAACGAATTCCACGGGGGCGGCTTCTGGTTCCTGCGGAATTACAGTGTGAACGCCGGCAGCTACTTCCTGCATCAGTCCGACGATCTCAAGCGAAATCAGGCCGGTTTCACGCTCGGCGGACCGGTTGTGAAGGATAAGTTGTTTTTCTTTGGGGGGATTCAAAGAACGTGGTACCGGCGTTCGCCGACGGAGCAGAAGGCTTTGACCATGCCCGCCGCCCATCGCACCGGAAATTTCTCGGACCTGCTCTCCAGATCGAAACCGGTCACGCTTCTTGATCCGACCACGGGCCAGCCTTTCTCAGGCAACCTGATTCCTTCAAGCCGCTTTTCGCCGGCGGGGCAAAACCTGATAAAGCTGTCGCCCGTTCCAGGCTCAGACGGCTATACCCGCTGGAGGAGCGTGACGACGGAAGATCCCCGAGAGTACATTTTCCGAACTGATTGGCGGCCCAGCGCCAAACACAGTCTGCTTGCACGGTATCTGCAGAACACGGACCCCACCATCGTCGCCTTCGATCCGACCAACATCCATTCCGTAGCCCAATCGCAGTGGTCATTCAGCAAGAATGCCACGATGGGTTACACCTTGGTTCTCTCTCCGACGGTCATCGCGGACACCCATGCCACCATGTCTCGCACCACCGGTACTCGCGGCTACAACTTCCCGTACACCATTGCGGACTTTGGCGTGAAGGTGAACCCGACCTCAAACCAGATTTCGGTCGGCTTTAGCGGGACGAGCGGAACCAGCGCGCCGTCGACGCCAAACCCGCCCGCGGTTTTCGCCCGAACGAATATCGAATTGACACACGCATGGCGCTGGATCAAGGGGCGTCACAGCATGGCGGTGGGAGCGGACATCATGTTCTCCCGGTACAACGAGTACAACACGTTCCACGGGTCCGGGGTCTACAGCTTCAATGGAAGGTACACCAACTATGACGAGGCCGACTACATCCTGGGTCTGATGAGTGCGTTCGACCAGAGCAACGGTGAAAACGAAGCTCGCCGTTACCACTACCAGGGCTTCTACTTCAACGATGCGATGCGCATCTCCCGGCGCGTCACGCTGAATTACGGAGTCCGTTGGGAACCGTACACGCCGATGACGGACCTGCAGGACCGGCAGGTTCAATTCCGGATCGACGACTACAAAAAGAATTTGAAGTCGCAGCGTTACGTGAACGCGCCTCGCGGTCTCTTCTACCCGGGAGACAGCGTGTCGGGATACACGATTCCGAAGTGCGGCGTCGAGGCCAGCAAAAAGCAGTTCGCGCCGCGGATCGGGATCGCGTGGGACGTGAAAGGCGACGGGAGAACCAGTCTGCGCGCCGGTTATGGCATTTTCTATGACGTCCCTATGATGTATGCCCTCAACAACATGAACCTGCAAACGCCGTTCAGTTTCACGGTTGCTTTCCAGGACGGGCTCTTTGACGATCCGTACCGCGGGCGCCAGAACTACAATTTGTTCCCGTTCTCCGGCGATTTTGACAAGAACACGCCGTTCCAGCTTCCGACCTCGGCCGTCGTCTACCAGCCTACGCTGAAGCTGCCCTATACGCAAAACTGGAACGTGACCTTGGAGCGGGGCATCGCCGATTGGACCTTCCAGGCAAGCTACGTGGGGAGCAAAGCATCGCAATTGACGTCGGACATCCAGCTGAACGCTCCCATCTATAACTACAACCTGGATCCCGATCCCACCAAGAATCTGGCCTTGAACCGGAGCAGCGTGAACCAGCGCCGGCCGATGCAGGAGTTCTCCAGTGTCTCCGGCGTCTTCAATGGCCCAAACTCGATCTACAACGGATTGCAGACTTCGGCGAGGAAACGATTCAGTCAGGGCTTCAGCGTTCAGGCGTCGTACACATTCTCCAAGGTGCTCGACTACCGCTCCACAAACAATGAAGCGTCCACCGGGAGCGTCTGGAATCCGACCAACTGGCGGATGCAACGAGGTCCTTCCGATTACGACCGGACCCACCTTTTCGTCAGCTCCTTCGTGTGGAATCTGCCGAAGCTCGGAAAGGCGCTGAAATCCCCCTACCTCGGGATCATCACCGACGACTGGCAGTTCAGCGGCATTCACAGCAGGAACACGGGTGGGCCGCTGAGTTTCACGAGCACCAACGATGCCATGGCGAGCGGAGGGACTGCGCTCGCTGTAATCTCCGGCAACCTGTTCCTTCCAAACGATCGTCCTCGGGGACAACGCATTGCCCAGTACTTCAATACTGCAGCGGTGCAACAGGCGCAGCCCGGTACATGGGGCAGCGCGGGGCGCGGCATCCTACGTGGACCCGGCGGCTCCGGCACGGACGTCAGCATGTCGAAGGCCTTCCCGATGAGATTCATCAAGGAGAGCATGAGCACAACGTTCCGCGCGGAGTTCTTCAGCCTGTTCAATCACCCGCAGATCGGCAGTCCGGAAGTTCGTCTCGGCCGCGCCACCTTCGGCCAGATCACCGCAGTCGGCGGGACGCGGGTGCTCCAGTTCAGCCTGAAAGTCGGATTCTGACCTGTGCGGGGGACTTGGGACGAGGCCGGAGTGATAGACTTCGGCCTATGAATTCGACACGGCGCGACTGGTTTGCGGTGCAGGCAGCGGCGGCACTGTGGCCTGTGATCAATGTCCGGGATCACGGCGCGGCCGGCGATGGAAGCCGTTTGGATTCGACCGCCATCCAGCACGCCATCGACGCGGCGGCGCGGCAGGAAGGCGGCACGGTTTATGTTCCGGCGGGCCGGTACCGTTGCGGCACGCTGCGCCTGGCCAGCCACGTGACGCTTTGGATTGAGGCGGGCGCCGTGCTGCGCATGAGCGAGCGCGACGACGACTTCGAGCCGCCGGAGACACTGCCGTATCAACCCAACGCCGATCGGGCGACTTCTCGTTTCCGCCACGCGCTCTTGTATGGCGAAGGGCTCGAGCACATAACCATTCGCGGGGAAGGGCGCATCGATTGCGGCCCCAAGCGCAGTGGCGGCCCCAAGCCGATCTCATTGAAGCGATGCCGGGATGTCGCCATTCTCGGCATCACTTCGGAGAACGCGTCCAGTTACAACATCAGCATGCTGGGTTGTGAAAGGGTGGTGATCGACGGGGTCACCATCCTCAACGGATACTCCGACGGCATCGACCCCGACTGCTGCCGGTCGGTGCGCATCGCCAACTGCTTCGTCGAGTCGGTGGACGACGCGATCGTTCTGAAAGCCAGCCCGGCGCTGGGTGAGGTGGGGCATACCGAGCACGTAACGGTTACCAACTGCGTGCTGCGCACGGCCAGCATTCATCTGAAGTGCGGCACCGAGAGCCTGGGCGACTTCCGCAACATCACGTTCTCGAACTGCACGTTGATCGGAGGCATGGGCGGGCGGCACGGGAATCCCGGCGTCGCGCTGTACAGCGTAGACGGCGGCACGCTGCGGGGCGTGGCTGTCTCGAATATCACGATGGAAAACGTCGGCGTACCGCTGGCGCTGCGTTTGGGCGCACGCGGACGAGGTCAGCCGGCGCCGATACCCGGACGGTTGGAGGACGTCGCGTTCTCGAACATTGTGGCCATTGGTGCGAAGCGTCCCAGCCCGTTTTGCGGCATCCCGGGAGCGGTGATCCGCAACGTGACGGTGTCGAATGTTCGCATTCGGGTGTCGCGGGCGGCACAGGGGCCGGCAGCGCTCGAAGACGTGCCGGAAAAGGCAGCGGAGTATCCCGACCCTACGATGTTCGGCGAACTGCCGGCCTTCGGCATGTACCTGCGGCATGCGGCGGGCGTTACGCTGCGCGATATCCATTTGGAAGGCGCCGAGGGGGATGCTCGTCCGGCGCTTGTGGCCGATGATGTCGATGAATTAAGACTGCTGGCTCCGTGCGCGCCGTCTTACCGCCTGCACAACGTGCGGCGCGCCGAGGTGCTCGATTTCAGCGGGAGGGCGCGCGTGGGAATTAGCGGCAAGGATACGCGCGAAGTGGCGCTGCGTCCAGCGGGCGCCAGGCGGCCCGAAGAATACCTGGACCAGGGCCAAGAAGTGCCCGCCGGCGAGGTCACTTGCCGCCCATGAACGTTTCTTTCGGAGAATAATGTGCGATTCATCAGAACCTGGCATTCATTGTTGTCGTGCGTGCTGCTCGCTGGCGCGAGCGCATTTGGCGCGACGCAGTCTCTCAACGGCACCTGGCAATTTACGCTGGCGCGCGACGCGGGCGAGGTGATGCGACTGGAACAGTCGTTCCACAAGCCGGAATTCGACGCGGGCTCATTTCGCCCCATCCGCGTTCCCGCGAACTGGGCCATGGAAGGATTCGAGGAGCCGCAATACGGGCGGATGAAGGACGCCGGCACCGGCTTCTACCTGCACCGCTTCCAGGCGCCCGCTGAATGGAAGGACCGGCGCGTGCTGCTGCACTTCGATGGTGTGTGGGACTCGGCGGAGGTGTGGTTGAACGGCGTGAACCTGGGGCGGCACGACAGCGGCTTCACGAGTTTTGCCTTCGAGATTCAGAATGCGATCAAGCTGGGAGAGAGCAACACGCTGGCCGTCGAAGTGCGCCAGACCACGCGCGACTACCTGTTCGACACGAACGACGATTGGTCGCTCGGAGGCATCTACCGCGATGTGTGGACCGAGTGCATGCCGCGGGAGCGCTACATCGACCACGTCGACAGCTGGGTGAAGTTCGACGACCTGTTTCGCGACGCGGATCTTCACATACGCGCGCTGGTCCATCAGACACGCGTAGCCGCGCTCGTGGCCGTGCCGTATGAGCTGCGAGCCACGCTCACCGCGGCGGATGGGCGCGTCGCCGGTGAAGCGGTCATCCCTTCCGACCCGCATCGCGACACGGGCCGCGAGCACCTGTTCAAGCTGCATGTGCGCGCGCCGAAGCATTGGACGGCAGAGACTCCGAACCTCTACACGCTTCGCCTGGAGTTGCTCGAAAACGGGAAAGCCGCGCAAGCAAGCGAACATCGCGTGGGCTTCCGCGAGGTTTCCACCAAGGGCGGCGTGCTTCGCCTCAACGGGCAGCCCATCAAGCTGCGAGGCGCGTGCCGGCACGACGAGCACCCGGACGTGGGCATCGCCACGCGGCGCGAGCACTGGCTCCAGGATCTGCGCCTCATGAAGCAGGCCAATATCAACGCCATTCGCATGGTGCACTATCCGCCCGCCGTCGGGTTCTTGGATCTCTGCGACGAGATGGGCATGTACATTCTGGACGAGGTGCCCATGGGCTGGGGCGGCGATCTCGGCGTGGATCCTTCCTTTGCCGGCGCGGCCATGCTGCGCACCTATGAAACTATCGCGCGGGACCGCAATCATCCTTCCGTCATTATTTGGGACGTGGGCAACGAGAACGCCATCACACCACTGCACATGGCAGCCGTGCGGTACATCAAAGGAAGTGATCCGACGAGGCCGGTGCTTTTCCCATGGCATGCCGAGGATTGGCTGCCACCGGAAGTGGATATCCAAGCGCCTCACTATCCGGCGACGGCGCTGGCCGAGTCCATCGTTTCCCGCGCCACCCGGCCCGTTATCGCCACCGAGTACTCCCACGCGCTTTCGGAGTACGGCTTCGGCGACCACGCCGCGCACTGGGAGGCCCTCAGCAGGCCGCCGTCCGGCGCGGGGGGAACTATCTGGATGTGGCAGGACCAGGGACTCTGGCAAACGCGCCGCACGGCGTCGGGCACGAAGAAGGAGATGCTGCTGTTGATGGACGGCAGCGACGGCATCGTCACGGCCGAACGCAAGCCACAGCGCGACCTATGGGAAGCCAAAGCGGTCTACGCGCCGGTCCGTGTGCTCGTGGAGAGATTGGATGTTGGGGACGGACCGCACACTGTCTCCGTCCCGGTGCGCAACGACTTCGACTTCACGGACCTCGATCAGGTGACCGTCCGCTGGAAGCAGTTCGCGGGTGAGCGAGAGGTGAAGCGGGGCGAGGCGCGATTGAAGGCCGCTCCGCACACGACAACCTCGCTGGATTTTCCGGTGAACTGCGAGCCGGCGCTGGCGTGTTACGCGCACATCTCGTTTGCGCGTTCCGATGGCAGCTCGATCGCGGAACACAGCGTGGAGTTCGCCGACCCCGCGCCCGTTTCCGCTCCGCCTGCGAGCGCGCGCCTAAAACGCGGCAAGACCGTGGCGCTTGAAGTGCGTGGCTCCACTTACGAATTCGATCCGGCGACGGGGTTGCTCGTATCGGCGACGGCGAAAGGCCGAACGTTAATTCAGGGCATGCGGCCCACCATTTGGCGCCCGCTGAACGCCAACGAGCGCAACATTTACACCCGCCGTTTCATCGACCCCGGGAAGTTTCCTGATCTCGACAAGCATACGATTCGCGTGAAGAAGTGGCGCGCCACCGCCGGTAGCATCGAGGCGGAAACCGAGCACGTCGCCGACGAGCGCAACAAGTTCAATGTGCGCTGGTCCTACACGCCGCTTGCCGACGGCTCGCTCAAGATCGCTTACGCGATCACGCCCCAGGTCGAAGTGCCGTGGGTCCCGGAAGCGGGCTTGGAACTGAAGACGGATGCGGGGCTGGACAAACTGCGCTGGCTGGGGCTTGGCCCACTGGATTCATTCCCGAACTTGAAGGCGGCGGTGATGTTCGGCGTATGGAGGTTGAATGCCGGGGAAGCAGCGGGCGTGAAGTCCGGCGTGCGGTGGGCGGAACTCACGATGGCGGACAATACGGGTGTGCGTGTCGAAGGCAGCCCGTACACGCGCGTGGTAGCCCCGGGAACATGGCGCTTGTTGAACGCCGTCGAAGGCCGGCCCTCCGCCAAATTTCAGCGCGCTGAGAAGGCCGAGGATCATCTGGATGCGATCGCCGGCCCCAAGTTCTCCGGGAGCTTCACTCTACGTCTGATGCCTTGAGCACCCGAGCGGCCACGCGAATGGCCAGAACGCCGATGAGCGCCGCGACCAACGCCGCCGCCGCGCCATTCCAGCGGAACCACGGCGAGGGTTGTTCGATCAGGGTAGCCGCGCGCGAGGCCGCATCCATCCAGAAGACGGCCACGCCGAAACCGATCAAGTCCGCGCCGCGCGTCCTCACGAGCGCATAGAACAATGCCATCCAGGCCGCCAGGACGACGACGCCGATGGCGAACTGCGCGGGCGTAAGAGCGCGGCCAAGCGCGGCCACAACAGCCACTGACGCCAGGACCGCCAGGCGCACACGCGGTGCCAGCAGTTTTGCCGCGGCGCTCAGGATGATCGCCGCGGCAGCCAGATAGCCCAGCGCGGCGAACACGGACTGTGCCAGCACAGCGAATCCGGGCAGCCAGACGTCGGTGCCTGCGATGCTCCACATGCGTACGCTCAAACGCGGCCCCGCGGCCAAGTCACCCACCGCGGCCGCCGCTCGCGCAAAGCCTCCTACCACCAACGCCAGCGCGACGGTAGTGGGCAGCGACGGCGTTGTCAGATGCCGCTCTCCGATTCCCACGCGCAGAAAGACATCCACGGCCAGCGCGCCCAGCAAGCCGGCTCCAGCATAGAACAGCACGCCGATAAGCCGTGTGACGGCCATCTGGGCAAGGAAGTTCGCCAGCGGTTTGGCAGTGTCGTAATCGGAGAGATAGGAAGGCCACTGATTCAGGTACGCCAGCAAGGCCAGTCCGCACGTCGCGGCGGCGACTGTAAGGTACAGGCGCCGGCGGTAGGTATGCCCCGGCAGGCGCTTGATGAAGACGACGATCAGCGCCAGCGAGAGTGCGCCGAGCAACCCCACCGTGAGGAAGCCCTGCACGCGCGGGCGCGTGAATTCGCGCAGCCACTCTTCGGGAAGCTTGAGGAAGCGGCGGAAACTGGAAGGCTCGTTGCCCTGGACCGCGATTGAGATCCGCGCTTTCGCTTCGCCCATTCTGAAATCGGGATCTTCCCACACGAAGCTGTGGTCGGTACGGTTGTCCTTCTTTTCGGTTGCGGCATCCAGCGCGCGGTAACGGCCGAGATCGACCTGCTGCACCTCGGCGGCGTAGCGCAGGGCGATGGCGCGCGCTTCATCGGCGGTGAGGTTCGCGCCGGGAGCCTTTTCGTCCAGCACGTGATCGACGCGGAAAGCCCGGCCGCCGGCATTCACGAATACGCGCCACTCTTCCTTCCTCAAGGGTTGAAAGTAGCGGACCACCCACACGCCCGTGGTGGTGCGGTCGCGCACGGCATTGTTCGCCGCTGCTGAGCCGGACAGGCGCCGCAAATACTCGAAGTCGGCAGGTTGAAAATTCGTGACGAATTCGGAGACCCGCCGCCACTCGTCCGGCTTGAGGTTTCGGGCTGCCATGGCGTGGTCGGCGGCGGTCTGGGCCTGACACCTGGTCACTGTGATGCGCACGAAATCGCCGAATTCGAAAGGATGCACCGCGACAATGGCGATGGCACCGAGGGCGGCGGCAACCATCAGCCACTTAGCGCTCCACAGCCGGGCGGGAGGCTGCGCGGCGGGGGCGGGTGCCGCGGCGGGTTCCAAGGCGGCCGGTTGAGCGGGAGACTCAGCGGGAAGCGTCCCCTCGTTCAGCGCCTCGGGCACGGTGACGAAACCCTTGTTCCTGCGGTACGAAACCAGCGAGATGACCAGCGGCGCCAGGATCGCGGCCACCACCACCAGGCCGCTCAACTGGAAGTACCCGCTCTCGCTGCGGAACAGGAACATCCCGATCAACACCGCATCCACCGTGAAATGCCAGATGAGCGTACACAGGATGCCGAAGCGCATCATCAGAAAGCCCGCCGCTATGCCGATCACACCCACTTCGATGCCTCGGATGTAGCCGGGTTGCTGGGGGTAGTTGGAATGCAGGAAGCCCCATACGAACGCCGGGATCACGACGGCCAGCCAACGCCACTTCACGATGCGCTCGAGTGCGGGAATGGCGAAGAGACGGAACCAGAATTCCTCCGAGGTCGACGCGAGCAGCGCAATGGCCACCGGGTAAATCCACGGCAGCATTGTGGAGAGCAGATCCGAATACTCGATTTCCTGCGGACTCCAGACTCCGAATCTCCGTCCAATCAGGTAGAACGCGACCACGAACGCGATGTGCGCGGCGGCGAAAGCGTACCCCACCACGCAGGCGTTGAACGCTCGTTTCGTGCGGAGACCGCGCCAGGCAAAGCCCGATGCGAGCGACAACTGGTTCGGCTGTGCGCTCCGGTAGAGCGGTTCGCCGGCGGCCGCCGCGAGAATCACGTAAAGAAACACGAATACACCCGCGCCCAACCCGCGCAGCAGTCCGATGGTCAGCGTCTCATGGTAGGGCGTGCTGGTGGAGGTCTGGTCGATGAAGAACGGGAGCTGGTTCCACTCGTTCAGCATCATCATGACGCCCACGACGAGGGACACCAGAACAACCGGACGCCAGTCCAGGCTTTTGCGGCGGATCCAGATGATGATGAGCACTACCGCTCCCAGAATCATGGGCACGTAAAAACCGGTGGCAATCTGCGCGTACAGGTCGTTCGCGGCGCGCATGGTGGCGAAGTCGCGCTTCCACTTCTCGGGCACGTAGAGGAATTCCTGGTAGGCACCCACCTGGTCGCCCTGCACGGTGACGCTGCGGCGGTTGGTGGCTTCCTTCGCTTTGAAGCCCTCCTGTTCCCAGGTGAAGAGGTAGTCGTAGCGGTTGGGGCGCTCCTTCAGCTGTTCTTCGATGAACCGTTGCGGCGCCGTGGTTTGCTGGCGGAGGAAGTTCTCCGCGATGGCCCGCGCCTGCTCCTTGGTGAGCCGCGCTCCGGCGGCGTCTTCGCGTATCTGGTGCTCGAAGCCCACTAGCCGTCCCTCGGGACTCAGCCACACGGTCATCTCTTCCTTCTCCGGTGGACGGAACCATCGCGCGCGCCAGCGCCAGACGGGTACCTGGCCGCGCATCAGGCGGTTGGCTTCCGTGAGGCCCAGTTCCCGCTCCAGGTAGAGGCTGGCGGTCTCGTCGGGATCAAACAGCGTGAGCTGATGAAAACCGTCCATGCGCAGCCCGCGCCCGGCGAGAAACTTCGAGGCCATCGTGGAGATCTGGTCCTTCGAGTAACGCAGGTTGATGGATGCCTGCGGAAATGCCGCCCTGAAGTTGTAGGCTGTGTAGGCCACCGACACCGCGGCCACGGCAATGAGCACCAGCACGAGCCGCAAATCCCGTTTGTCGAAACGTTCGCAAGTCATGGTGTGAGTCCCTTTATTCAATCACTTTTCGCGCGGGCTGTTGTGGTACATTTCTTTCTTCACGGAGGCCCTATGCGCGTATCCCGACGTAGTGTCCTGCTCACCACCGCCGCCGCCGCCGCTCCAGCCCAAACCGTTTTGAAGCCCGCCGCTCCTCCCGCTCCCGTTGGCCGGCGCTTCACCGGCGCGGCCCTGCGCGAGATTGCGTTTCCGCTGGGGGGTATCGGCACCGGCACCGTCTCGCTCACCGGCAGCGGCGCGCTGCGGGATTGGGAGATTTTCAATCGCCCCAATAAGGGCAGCATCCTGCCGTTCACCTTTGTGGCACTGAGATTGGATGGCGGCGGGATGGCCAAGCCACGCATCCGTGTGGTCGAGCGCAGGCCCATGCCGCCGTTCACCGGCCGTGACGGCCCCACGCGCCTCACCGCTCTCGGGTTGCCGCGCTTCCGCGAAGCTGCGTTCACCGGCGCCTACCCATTCGCCAACATCCGTTTTTCCGACGCGGCGCTGCCGGTGACGGTTTCGCTCGAGGCGTTCAACCCCATGATCCCGCTGGCCACCGAGGACTCGAGCCTGCCGGTCGCCATCCTGACTTACCGGCTGACTTCGCGCGCCAAGTCGAGGCTGAACGCGTCGCTGGCCTTCAGCATGATGAATCCCGTGGGTTACGACGGCCACTCGAAGCTCGGCGGGCGCAATGGGGATTGCTTCGGCGCGAATCTCAACGAGTTCAAAAGCGAGGGCGGAGCGTCGGGCATCCTCATGAAGTCGTCGAAATACCCCGCCGGTTCATTCCGAAATGGCTCGCTCGCACTGGTGACCAGCGCGGCGGACACGAGCTACCGCCTGCAATGGGAGCACGGCGCCTGGTGGGACGATTTCCAGAAGTGGTGGGACGAGTTCCTGGCGAAGGGGCGCTTCGCCAATACGCCGACCCAACCTTCGGCGGACAAGACCACGGAGTATGCCACGCTCGCCGCGCACGCGACGCTCGAACCCGGCGAAACCAAGGACATTACTTTCGTCCTGGCCTGGCACTTCCCATACGGCGAGAACTACTGGTCGCGCGAGCCAGGGGCCAAGGACAAGCCGCTCGCCAACGAGTATGGGGCGCGCTGGAATTCGGCCTGGGAGCCGGCTGCCAAGGCACTGCGAGAATTGAAGCCGCTGCGCGAGCGCTCGGCGCGCTACCGGGACACGCTGCACAGCTCGACGCTGCCGGCACCGGTGATCGACGCCGTTTCGAGCCAGGCGTCCATCCTGCGCACCAACACGCTCATGGTTCTGGAAGGCAAGCGCACGCTCGCCTTCGAAGGATGCAACGACCAGGATGGCTGCTGCCCCATGAACTGCACTCACGTCTACAACTACGAGCAGGCGCTCGCGCACCTGTACCCCGACGTGGAGCGTAGCATGCGCGAGACAGACTACCTGGTCAACATGCGCCCGGACGGCAGCATGAGCTTCCGCACGCTGGTCCCGCTGAAGAAGGGCGGCAACGATTTCCGTCCCGCGGCGGACGGGCAGATGGGTTGCGTCATGAAGACCTACCGCGAGTGGCAGCTTTCCGGCGACGACGAGTATCTGCGCAAGCTCTGGCCCGAAGTGAAGCGCTCGCTCGAATACGCCTGGAAGCAGTGGGACGCCGACCGCGACGGCGTCATGGAAGGGCAGCAGCACAACACTTACGACATCGAGTTTTACGGGCCCAACTCGATGATGGGTTCGCTTTATCTGGGCGCGCTCCTGGCAGCCGCGCGGATGGCGCGCCACCTTGGTGACGCGGCTTCGGCCGAGACATACGAAGCGCTGGCCGCGAGCGGCGGCAAGCGGCTGGACCGGGAGCTGTACAACGGCGAATATTACGTACAGAAAGTGGACGAGTCCAGGCAGGAAGCGGCGAAGTATCAATACGGGGAAGGGTGCCTGTCGGACCAGTTGCTCGGCCAGTGGTTCGCCGAGGTCGTACACCTGGGCAAGGTACTGCCGCACGAACACATCCGGCGGGCTCTGGGTGCCATCTGGCGTTACAACTTCCGCCAGGATTTCGGAGAATGGCCCAACACGCAGCGCCTGTACGCGCTCAATGACGAGAAAGGCCTGGTGCTCTGCAGTTGGCCCCGCGGCAAGCGTCCGGCGCTCCCGTTCCCGTATTCCGACGAGGTGTGGACCGGCATCGAATACCAGGTGGCGGCGCACTTCATTTACGAGGGGATGATCAAGGAAGGGCTGGCTGTGGTGAAAGCGGTGCGAGACCGCTACGACGGCATCAGCCGCAATCCCTGGAACGAAATCGAGTGTGGCCACCACTACGCGCGAGCCATGTCGAGCTGGTCGCTGCTGCTGGCGCTGTCCGGCTACCGCTATTCGGCGCCCTTGCGCGAATTGGGCTTCCATCCCGTGATCAATGCGGAGAACTTCCGTGCGCTTTACACGACCGGCTCTGCCTGGGGTTGCTACGCACAGAAACTGGCGGGCGAAAGACTTGACGCGGAGATCCGTGTGGAGGAAGGCGCGCTCACGCTGGCTACAATTCGGCTGCCGGCGCCGAAGGCGGAAGTAAAACTGGTGTCAAAGCAGCGTGCGAAAGTTCGCGTCGAAAAGGGGGAAGCGATTCTAACGTTCGATAAGCCGGTGGAGATCCAGGCGGGAAGGACGCTGGCCGTGGCGCTGGCGTAACAGATCTTCCGAGCGCCGACCGTTTCCTTACGGCAGAATCACGGCCCGCTTGATGTAGTCGAGGCGGGGGAATGAACTGTCCAGGTACGCTTTGCCTTCTCTCTCGATTCGCTTCGGGTCGGGGCCGTTTCCTCGCGGGGCCATCTCGCCGTAGCTCGAGTAGAGCTGTTCGACCACTTCCATCCCCTCGACCACGCTGCCGATCGGCGCAAAGCCGGATTTGTCGAGTTCCGTGTTGTCCTTCAGGTTGATGAACAACTGTGTCGTTCTGGAAGCGGGCCCTTGGGCGGCGAACGTCAGCGTGCCCTTCTTGTTCTTCTGCTTCACGGGGTCGTCGGGGATGCGCAACTGGCTCCACAGGTTCGATGCGGCCGTGTCGAAGCTGATTCCAAACTGAGCGACGAAGTTGCGCACCACGCGGTAGAATGGCACGCCGTCGAAGTAACGGCTGCGCGCGAGCGTGTAGAAGTGCTCGGCTCCTTGCGGCGCCCACGCCTTCGAGATCTCGGCGACGAAGACGCCTTTCGTAGTTTCGAACTTGACGCGGTACACTTCCGGCGCCTTCTCGGGCAGAGCGGGCCCGGCCTTCTTCACGGCGGCCGGCTTGTTGGAGCAACCGGCGGCGAACAGCAGTATGGCAGCGATGACGATGGCGTTTCGCATAGGGCAGACTGTCCTACTTTACCGCGGGTACGGATGGCCGCGGAGGGTGGTGAAAGCCCGGTAGATCTGCTCGGCCAGCATGGCGCGCGCCAACTCGTGTGGAAAGGTCATCGCCGAGAGCGACAACAGCAAATCCGCGCGCCCGCGCCAGGCCGGCGGCAGGCCGTCGGCGCCGCCTACGACGAACACCAGGTCGCGCGCCTCGGTTTCGGCCCGGCTAACCAGAGCAACGAAGGCGGCAGTGTCCATCTTGCGCCCCGCGGGATCGAGCAACACCTTGAGCGCCGAAGGGTGCTTCGTGAAGGGATCGTCGCGGCTGGGCCGGATCTCGCGCATCTCCATGTGTGCCCAACGCGTGGTGCGCTTCACGTACTCGCCGGCCATGGAATTCGCGCCGGGATCGCGGGCTTTTCCGATGTAGTAGAGCCAGATGCGCACCTCAATCAAGCATAATCAAAGCATGCGATTCTTGGCTGCGCTCCTCGTTCCGATTCTAAGCTCGACCGCTCTGGCCGCTCCGGCGCCGGTGGTGAAGAACCGCGCGCCGCTGTCTGCGAGTTCCTTTTACCTTCTGCCGCTTGGGGCCGTGAAGCCCGAGGGATGGCTCAAGCGCCAGCTTCAGATTCAGGCTGAAGGCTTGAGCGGGCATCTCGACGAGTTCTGGCCCAGCCTGGCGGCCGATAGCGGCTGGCTGGGCGGGCAGGGCGAGAGTTGGGAGCGCGGCCCATATTACACGGACGGTCTGGTGCCGCTGGCTTATCTGCTTGACGACGAGCGCCTGAAAGCGAAGGCCGATAAATGGGTACGCTGGACACTCGAAAACCAGCGGACCGACGGCGGGATCGGGCCGGAAAAGAACAAAGACTGGTGGCCCATCATGGTGATGCTCAAAGCGCTCACGCAGTACCAGGAGGCCACCGGCGACCCGCGCGTCGTGCCGCTGATGCAGAAATACTTCACGCACCAATTGGCGTCGCTCGAAGCGCGGCCGCTCGACAAGTGGGCCATTTACCGCTGGCAGGACGAAGCGCTCAGCGTCGCCTGGCTGTACAACCGTACGGGCGACCGGCGGCTGCTCGATCTGGCGCGCCTGCTATCGAAACAAGGCTACAACTGGCGCGCGCAGTTCGAAGACTTCCAGTTTCGAGGCAAGGCGCTGAAGGGTGAGACGGCCCTGAAGACGCACGTCGTGAACAACGCCATGGCGCTGAAGACCTCCGCCGTATGGTGGCTGTTCAGCGGCGATGCGGTGGACCGCCGGGCCGCGCTCCAGCAACTCGACGTCATGGACCGCTTCCACCTGCTGCCGAACGGCGTGCATTCCGGCGACGAGCACTACGCGGGCCGCAACCCGTCGCAGGGGACCGAACTGTGCGCCGTCGTCGAGGGAATGTTTTCGGTGGAGCACATGATTGCTATCCTGGGCGAAGCCGCATTGGGCGACCGTCTGGAAAAGATGGCCTTCAATCCTTTGCCCGGCACCTTCAGCGGCGACATGTGGTCGCACCAGTACGACCAGCAGCCCAACCAGGTGCTCTGTACGCTGGCCAAGCGCGACTGGACCACGAACGGGGACGAATCGAACCTGTTCGGCCTGGAGCCGAACTTCGGCTGCTGCACGGCCAATTTCCACCAGGGCTGGCCGAAGTTCGCCGCCAGCCTCTGGATGGCGACCAATGACGATGGGCTGGCCGCCGTGGCCTACGCGCCCTCGCGCGTGGCGGCACGCGTCGCGGGCGGCGTCGCGGTTGAGATCGTCGAGCAAACCGAGTACCCGTTCCGGGACAAGATCGAGATGATGGTGAATCCCGCCTCGCCGGCCAAGTTCCCCATCGTCCTGCGCGTTCCGGCTTGGGCGGCCGGGGTCCGGATTGCGGTGAACGGAAAGCCGGTCGCGGGCGTCCGCGCGGGTACGTTCCATCGCATTGAACGCCGCTGGACGAAGGGTGATCGGATCGAATTGGTGTTTCCGATGAAAGTTCGCGTCTCGCGCTGGCATCAGGACTCGGTGGCCATTGATCGAGGGCCGCTGGTCTATTCACTTCGCATCGGCGAGGATTGGCGCAAGCTGCGCGACAAGGCGCCAGCCGCCGACTGGGAGATCTATCCCACGACGCCTTGGAATTACGCTCTGGCGATAGACATGGCCAAACCCGAGGCGTCGATCGAGGTCGTCGAAAAGCCGGTGGGGCCGATGCCCTTCAGCCCGCAAGGCGCGCCGGTAGAACTCCGCGTGAAGGGGCGCCGGCTGAAGAGTTGGTCGCTTTTGAATAACTCCGCCGGACCGATGCCGCCCAGCCCGGTTGCCAGTCAGGAGCCCGTGGAGACACTCACGCTCATCCCTTACGGTTCGGCCAAGCTGCGCATCACGGCGTTCCCGTGGCTGGCCCAGTGAGCCGCTCGCTCGGCTCGCCCGTAGTATTATTGCATCCTTGCACCGCTAGCAAAAATGTAGCCCTACACTGCCGCGACACCAACTCACCATAGTTCATCCGCGGCATTTTACAGCGAGCAAAACACGAATTAATGTTGACCAAATATTTCTGTATTATAGACGACCTACACGGCAGCCGTTTCGGGACATAGGTAAGCAGCAGGCGGGCGCAGGCCGCTCCGGGTCAGGTTTAGACGCTCCCGGAGAGCCTCTCAGGGGCCAATGCTGTCCGAATGAGCCAATTCCTCCCCTTGGACGGACTGAGTGCAAAGCACTTCCTGTGGAGATTTCCCG
Source organism: uncultured Solibacteraceae bacterium (assembly GCA_964384215.1). Classification (GTDB taxonomy): domain Bacteria; phylum Acidobacteriota; class Terriglobia; order Bryobacterales; family Bryobacteraceae; genus JAJFUV01. The sequence goes on from CAYLLB010000001.1 coordinate 78,793, forward strand.
CCCTCCCCGAACCAGGTTCCCGTTCCCCATGGCCGCCTGCTGTCCAACTCAAGCCAGCGATAGCTGCAACTGCTCGGCAGGGAAACGTTCTGCTGGTAATTGGAACGGCTCGTTCAGCCGCGCCATGAGATCCCCGTACACGAACAGTTGCTGGCGCAACAGCGCCACCAGATTCGACAGACTCCAATCGAACCGGCTGCGCATTTGCCGGCACTTCAGCAGCAGCACCGCAGTGAGAGCCGTCCAGATCTGCGCCAACACGGCGTTGGCGCTCTTGCCGACGAAGGTCTAGACCCGCCGGGACTCGGCCACGCCGTATGCGATGTTGTCTTTCAACCGGGTGACGAAGAACACATTCTGTCTGGACAACTCCCACCACCAGTCGAGATCGGTGTAGCCGCGATCAAACACCAGCATGGTTCCCGGCGCAAAGCGCTGCGGCGCGCCACCTCGATCTCGGGCGTGTGGCCCTCGGGGAGCACGGCGAACCGCGGCAGGTAGCCGTCATGATCCAACCCCAAGTGCAGTTTCACGGCGCCCTTGGTGCGCCGGTAGTGTGCCCCATCGTACCCCGGCAGGCACAGCGGGATCATGGTCGCGTCCAGGCTGAGCAGCTTGTGTTGGAAGCGAAATCGGCGCTTCGAGCGATGTGCCACTACCGCCGCAGGCGGCCAAACCGCCGGTGGCCTCCCGGAGAGATTGCGCATGGCCCAGTTGGCAAAACAGCATCGCGATGAACTGGATCCAGCATGAGAACCCACGCGCGTGACGTTCGGCTCGGTGTTGCCGCACGGCGGCCTCGAACTCCAGGCGGGGGAAGAACTGCAACATCTGGGCGAAAATGCTACATACTCGATTCATGGCGGCGATCTCCTGTCGGTTGTGATCGTTCTTGGATGAAACAACCTCACAACCCACCGGAATCGTCGCCTTACATCTCAAACGCTAATTTGGACAAGCGTGGTCCGGGCGGGAGACAGGAAAGAAGTCTATCGCCGGCTAAAGTAGAACCGACGTAAGGCACGAATGCGGCACAAACGCCTACACGTCTGGTCGAGCGTCTGCGCCAAGAGTTTAGGATCAGTTGTGGCACAATTCGATAGAAGGCCAACGTGACAAAGACCGTACTTTGCCGGTTCATCCCCGCTCTATTCCTCGCCTGCACCTTCGCCGCCTCCGCTGAGCAGCTATCGCCTCCGGTGCGGCAGACTAAGTTCTCTCAGACTGCCGTACCCGGGGTGCCTGCCGCCCCCAAGTGGGCTGACGGTCATCTAATCTGGTTCCGTCCGTCCACTACGCACTCGGATCTTTCGAACAATTTCGCGGTGCACGACAGCGAGGGCCACGCGGTTCTCGAGACGCGGGTGTGGGTTCCCGGCGCTACCCAAGTCTGGATCAGGGACGTGGAAGCAGTGGAGGGCGAGGCCGTCGCTGTGGGCAACGCCGTGGTCGGGAGCCTGCCCTGGTCGTCCTTCCGGTGTGGCCTGCACCCGGCCGCTGACCAGTTTGACGGATACGCCGAAGTGAGAGCATCCAAAGATAGGATCGGCGTTCTCCTTCCCACGTGCCACGAATGGTTGGAACTCAACACGAGCGGCGAAATCACGGGCCGTTGGAGCTGGCGCGACGTTCCCATCACGAACGGCTTGAAGTCCAGCGCCATGGTTTCTTCCGTCGTGATGACGCCGTCGAACGAGGTCTTCGCCCGCATCGGGATCGGCCTGTACCGTTTGAATCGGGAGCAGGGGACTTGGGACCCTGTGGACCTCACCGCCGCAACCGACGCCGGCGCCATCTTCGGCTGGCTAGCCGGCCACGACGGTGAATCCCTCGTCTATCTCTCCCAGCGGGAACTGGTCCGGGCGGACGTGAGAAAGCAATAACCGGTCAGTGCGCCGCCGCCGGGCGCGGCATGTTGACATTCCACCAGCGTTCAGCCAGCTCCGAGTTCCACGGTTCCATGCCTTCACAGCCGGCCAGCATGCCGGCTAGTTCTCGGGCGCTCCCCGGCCGCTTGTCGGGCTCCTTCTCCAGGCAGCACAGGATCACCCGCTCCAGGCTCGCCGGGATGGCCACTTCGCTGCGCTCGCTGGGCGGGACGGGTGCCTGCTGCAGGTGCGCCATCACCATGGCCATGGCGTTTTCGGCCTCGAAAACCAACTGACCGGTTAGCAGCCAGTAGCCCACGCAGCCAAGCGAGTAAATATCCGACCGCGCATCGATGTCCTGGCGGCCCATGGCGATCTCCGGGGCCATGTAGGCGGGCGTGCCGGCGGTGACACCCTCCATGGTCAGTTGTGTCTGGGCCTGCCCTGGCGAGGAGAACTTCACCAGTCCGAAGTCGAGCACCTTCACGAAGTCGTACTCGGTCCCCATGCGGCAGGCGAAGAGGTTGCGCGGCTTGATGTCGCGGTGCACCATTCCCGATTCGTGCGCGTCGGAGAGCGATTTCGCTGCCTGTTGCAACATGTGCGCGACACGTCCCGCCGGCATCGGTCCAAAACGCTGAACCATGCGTTCCAAGTCAAGGCCGTCGAGCAACTCCATCACGTAATAGAAACGGCCGTCTTCGCTCACACCGTAATCATAGATTTCGACGGTGTGCGGCGAGCGCAACCCGGCCATGGCCTTAGCTTCGCGCTCGAAGCGGCGCAGGATCACGGTGGCGCTCTCGGCTCCGTGTGCGGATAGGGCTTGCGGACGGATCAGCTTGATGGCTGAGACGCGCGCCAACATGCGGTGCCGTGCGCGCCAAACCTCGCCCATGCCGCCGTGTCCGATCAGTTCCAGCAACTCGTAGCTTCCCATGGCCTGCGCCTTGGTCACCTGGGTGCCCAGCCGGTAATAGTGCCTGGCCACAGGGATGGCCCACAAGGCCGCCGCGAACGGCGGCACCAGCAGCAGCAGCGCCTGTCCAAGGGTAGGCGGCGGTTCCCCGGTCGCTACCGTTGTGATCATCATTCCGATCGGCCCCATGCAGGCGGCGGTGATGGCGGCCAGCACGGTCTTGCCGTAGGTGCCGGGGATCGCCACCACGTACATGGCGATCCATAGGCAGTTCCACGACAGCCCGCGCACGGTTTCTTCGGGCTTCCAGGGGGAGGCGAACTCGGTGAGAGAGATGGCCAGCGCGATAACCACTTCCGAAACCAGACCCAAGTCCAAGACGAGTTCCGGACGAACCTTCTTGCTTCGCGAGAGGACGAAAACCGCCAGACCGACTGTCAGGAACGTTGCCGCAGCCAACGGCTGGAACAGGCCCTGGACCCTTTCGGGCTGAACCAGCCGCTCCATCAAGTAGGCGACCGTTCCCATTAGGGCGACAATCAGGCCGAGGAAGCCCACGCGCCGCTCGGCTGTGAGCACCACTTCCTGTGGTAGGCCGTATGCAGTGGGTACGCCGCCCGGCGTCGTGGCCAATCGCCGCCGGACTTTCCTGCCCTCGGCTACAGGTTTCGGCACTGGGGTGGGCATGTCTCTAACCGAAGGAGGTTCAAGAGCCAGAATTGAACCCGTCTCTGAGCCGAGTCTACGACAAGATGCGGAGGATTTGCCACTTATCTTGTGGCCTTTGCGAATTGGCAGCTTCTCGACGGCCGCCGGCCGGGTATAATGTAGCTTGGTCGGCAGTTCACCGAGGCGCCGCCGCCCCGCGAGGGGAGCTAAACCTGCCAGCAACATCGTTCGACTGACACCTTATCCCGTGCCTAGTCGGAAGCCGGCGGCCACCGGCAATCCATTCTCTGGATGGGCACATCCGAAAGGATAAGCGATGTCCAGAACGACACTTCCATTCCACACACAAGATATTTCTGCTCTTGCGCGCTCTCTGCGGGCGCAACTCAGCCAGTGCGAACAACCGCCCAGCCACGTCGAACTGCTGAACATGCTGGCCCGGTCCGCCGGTCACCGCAACTTCCAGAGCTGGCGGGCACAGGTTGCCGCGCGGGACTTGCTCGACAATCCACCCGCTGAACCGGCGCCGGTCGACTACGTCCTGTTGAAGCAGCTTTTACGGTACTTCGATTCGAGCGGACGCTTGGCGCGTTGGCCCGGCAAGTTCAGCCATCGCGAGCCATGCCTGTGGGTGCTCTGGTCGAACCTTCCGCCCAGGCAGGCGCTCAGCGAAGACGGAATCAACCGCATCCTGCAGGCGAACCATATGTTCCGGGATCACGCGCTGCTGCGCCGGATGATGTGCGACGCGGGCATGGTAGTCAGAACCGCGGACGGGCGCGAGTACAAGCGGGTTGAGCGCCGTCCTCCGGCCGAGGCCGCCGCCTTGATCCACCAGTTGGGTGCCCAGTCGAATCGCGGGTGACCGAGTGGCCCGCGACCGTCAGCTTGCGCACGGCTTTCCATGCGCCTAAGTTCGAGGGTCGGTTTGCCGGCAGTGCCGGGCTTGCGGGCCTTCATGATCCGGTAGAACGCATTCCGCGACTGTCCTCATCGAGCAAATGCAGTACGGTCTGGCGATCGGATGCGGCCAAGGCCTGCGCCTCGGGCGCGAGGGCGGACCAGGCATCGCTGGCTCGGCGCCTCCACCAGTCCAAGCCCTGCTCGTAAGACAACTTGCGCACGCCGTAAAGATAGAAGCACCAGTATGCGGGCCTGGCAAGGTGCGAGATGACGTCCGCGTTCGACAGACAGACCTGCTCGGCACTCCCTTCGCCGGGCTTTACCGGCGCCGAATGGGTCTCAATTGCCCGGCAAACGCTATCCCTGATTGTGGCAGGCCAGCCCTGCTCGTCGAGGAGCAGACGGGCGATGCGCGCACTCTCAAGATGGTGCGAGGGGAGCACGGACATGTCTCGAATCGCGGACAGGTCGTGCAGGTAAGCGGCGAGTTCCACTACAAGTGTATCCGCGCCCAAGCGTCCTGCCAGGAAGCGGGAATATCGCAACACGGGAAGAATGTGTTCATTGAAAAAGGCGGGCCCGAATCCGTTCGCCTCCTTGAGACACTCTGAACGAACCAATTCGCGGATGCCGTCGGTGTTCATAAGACCATTTTGCCTGAAATCGGTTATGAATGGACCACGGTGCCGCTGTGGGCCTGCGTTAAACTGGTACCCAGGATGTCTGGCACGCCCTTCGTACATCTGCACAACCACACCGACTATTCGCTGCTCGACGGAGCCTGCGAAATCGGGCGGTTGATGGGCATTGTCGCCGAGCTTGGAATGCCGGCGATCGCCATGACGGACCACGGCAACCTGTTCGGTGCAGTCGAGTTCTACACGAAAGCCAAGGACAACGGCATCAAGCCGATCATCGGTTGCGAAGCGTACGTGGCGCAGGGCAGCCACACCACCCGCGCCGAGGGCGAGAAGTACAACCACCTGGTCCTGCTCGCCGAAAACCAGGAGGGATACCGGAACCTCGTCAAGCTGGTCTCGAAAAGCCACCTGGAGGGCTTCTACTACAAACCTAGAATTGACAAGGAGTTGCTGGCCGAAAACGCGAAAGGGCTGATAGGGCTATCGGCCTGTCTCAAAGGCGACATCGCCGAGACGCTGCTGCAGAAGACCTACGAAGACGCTAAGCGATTGGCTTACCAGTACTTGGACATTCTGGGGCAGGGCAACTTCTACCTTGAAATCCAGGACCACGGCTCGGACGACGACAGGAAAGTGGATCCGCTGATCGTGCGGTTGAGCCGCGAGACCGGCATCCCGCTGGTCGCCACCAACGATTCTCACTACTTACGTCGCGAAGACGCCCGCGCCCACGAAGCGCAGCTTTGCATCCGCACCGGAAAGACGCTCGAAGACGTGCACCGCATGCAGTTGAACGCGCCGGAGTACTACCTGAAGTCGCGCGAGGAAATGCTGCGGATGTTCGGCGAGATTGAGGATGCCCTGGACTGCACCTGGCGCATTGCCGAGCGCTGCAACGTGAAGTTGGAGAAGGTCAAAGAGCCCTTCCCGAAATTCGACGTGCCCGAGGGTCACAACACAGACACGTATTTCGAATTCATCGCCCGGCAGGGTTTCGAGAAGCGCAAGGTGCGGCTGCAGGCCCTGTACGCCTCGGGGCGGCTTAAGCACGACATGGTGGAGTACGAGGAGAGGCTGGATCGGGAAATCAAGATGATCCAGCGCATGAAGTTCTCCGGCTACTTCCTCATCGTCTGGGACTTCATCCATTTCTCCAAGAGCCATGGCATCCCCGTCGGTCCCGGCCGCGGCTCGGCCGCCGGCAGCCTGGTCAGCTACGCCATGGGAATCACGGACATCGATCCCATACAGTACGGGCTGCTGTTCGAGCGCTTCTTGAATCCGGAACGCATCTCCATGCCGGATATCGACGTCGATTTTTGCACCAACCGCCGCGGTGAGGTGATCCAGTACGTCACCGAGAAGTACGGGCGCGAGCAGGTGGCTCAAATCATTACCTTCGGCACCATGGGGGCGAAGGCGGCCATCAAGGACGTGGGTCGTGTGCTCGGCATGAACTTCGGCGAGGTGGATCGCATCACCAAGCTGGTTCCCAACCAGCTCAACATCACCCTCGACGAAGCCATCAAGAAAGAGCCGGGGCTGGCCGAGGCCGGGCGCAAGGACCCGCGCGTCGCCGAGTTGCTCGAGATAGCCCAGCGGCTGGAAGGCATGGCGCGGAACGCCGGCATGCATGCCGCCGGGGTGGTTATCTCACCTGTGCCGCTGCGCGATCTGGTGCCGCTCTACCGCACCAACCAGGAAGAAATCGTCACCCAGTACGACATGAGCGGCCTGGAGAAGCTGGGCCTGCTGAAGATGGACTTCCTGGGTCTCAAGACCCTGACGCTGATCCGGAACGCGTTGGACCTGATCGAGAAGCACCGGGGTGTGAAGCTGGTGTTGGAAGACCTACCGCTCGACGATCAAAAGACCTATGAGTTGTTTTCGCGCGGTCTCACCAGCGGGGTGTTCCAGTTTGAATCCTCAGGGATGAAGGACCTGCTGAGGAGGGCCGCGCCCAACCGCATCGAAGACCTTACGGCTCTGAATGCGCTTTACCGCCCTGGCCCCATCGGCGGGGGCATGACCGACGACTTCATCGAGCGCAAGCACGGCCGCCGTCCGGTAACCTACGACCTGCCCGGCCTGAAGGAGATCCTGGGAGAGACTTACGGCGTCATCCTTTACCAGGAACAGGTGATGCAGATCGCCAACCGCATCGCCGGCTACAGCCTCGGCGAAGCCGACCTGCTGCGCCGCGCCATGGGCAAGAAGAAGGCCGAGGTCATGGCCGCCGAGCGCGAGCACTTCCTCGAGGGTGCCAAGGGGCGCGGGTTCCCGGTCAAGAAGGCCGAGAAGCTGTTCGACCTCATGGCGGAATTCGCCGGCTACGGCTTCAACAAGTCGCATTCGGCCGCCTACGCCTACCTGGCATACGTCACCGCCTACCTGAAAGCCCACTATCCGCTGGACTTCATGGCGGCTTTGCTGACGTCGGAAACCGGAAATACTACAAATATAGTTAAATACATTAACGAGTGCCGCGAAATGGGCATCAAGGTCCTGCCGCCGGATGTCAATTCGAGCGACTGGAGCTTCACGCCCGACGGCGACGGCATACGGTTCGGCCTGGGCGCGGTGAAGAACGTGGGGCAATCCGCTGTTGAGGGCATCATCGCGGCCCGCAAGGAAGCCGGCAAGTTCAACACGATCTATCAGTTGTGCGAAACGGTGGATTTAAGCCTGCTCAACCGCCGGGTGCTTGAAAGTTTGGTCCGAGCCGGGGCCATGGATTCGCTGGAAGGCACCCGCGCGCAGTTGTTTGCGGCCGTCGAAGGCGCCATGGAGGCGGGGCAGCGCGTCTGGAAGGACCGGCAGACGGGGCAGACCGACCTGTTCGGGGGCGGCTTCGGCGGCGATGAGCCTGTCAGCCAGCCGCTACCTAAAGTCCCCGATTGGACGCAGCAGGAGGCTCTGGCGGGGGAGAAGGAGATGCTCGGCTTTTACGTCACCGGGCACCCGTTGGAGCGCTTCGCGGATAAGGTTTCGGAGCTATCGACGCACACAAGCCAGAACTTGGAAGGACTTACACGGGGCGCCGAAGTGGCTCTCTGCGGAGTACTTACGGGAGTGCAGCGGCGGCGCAACAAGGACAACAAGCTCTGGGCTTCCGCGCGCCTGGAGGACCCGCAGGGCAGCGTGGATATCGTAGTTTTCGCCTCGCAATTCGAGCAGTTGTCCGACACCGTCATAGAGGATCTGCCGGTTCTGGTGCGCGGGTTGGCATTGCCGGAGGACAACGGGCCGCCGAAGATCTCGGTGCAATCGATGGTTCCGCTCGAGGTGGCGCATATCGCGCTGCCGTCACTCATCTCAATCCGCGTCTGGCTGAACAGGAGCGAGGAAGAGGACGCCCGCAAAGCCGACCAACTGGCGGAGCTGTTCGCGCGCAAGACCGGGGAGACGGACGTCCGGCTGCGGCTCGAAAAACCGCGCGAGTTTTCGGTTACCTTGGATATTGACGCACGCGTGCGTCCGGACAAGGAATTCCGGGCGGAGCTGGAAAAAATATGCGGGCCGGAGGCGATGGAAACACTCGCCGGGTGAGGTGACGACGATGGACAGCGAGCAGGGCAAGGAAAGAATCGCGAAACTGGAGCAGGAGATCGCTGAGCTGCGGGACGCCAAGGAGGTTACGGGCGACCGCTTGGCCCGCCTTGAAGAAGAACTGCGCGCGGTGCGGTCCGAGCCTGCGGTGGAGGTGGACCCGGCCTGGCAGCGGGTGCAACTGGCGAGGCATCCGAAGCGCCCGCACGCGCTGGACTACATCCAGCGTCTCGCGCCGGACTTCAGCGAGCTGCACGGCGACCGCTTCTACTCGGATGACGCCGCGATCGTCGGCGGCATGGGAACGATCGAGGGGCGGCCAGTCATGATCCTGGGCCAACAGAAAGGCCGCGACACCAAGCAGAAGCTGTTCCGCAATTTCGGCATGTCGAAACCCGAGGGCTACCGCAAGGCCATGCGGTTGATGCGGCTGGCCGAGAAGTTCGGCCGTCCCATCGTGAACCTGCTCGATACGCCGGGTGCTTACCCTGGTATCGACGCCGAGGAGCGCGGCGAGGCGGAGGCCATCGCTTACAACCTGCGGGAGATGACGCGGCTACAGGTGCCCGTGGTGGCCACCGTGATCGGAGAGGGTGGAAGCGGCGGCGCGCTGGGACTTGGTGTGGGTAACAAGGTCATGATGCTCGAAAACGCTATTTATAGCGTGATTTCGCCGGAAAGCTGCGCGGCGATCATCTACCGCGACTCGACCAAGGCGGAGCTGGCGGCCCGCGCGCTGCGGCTTACGGCGGCGGAGCTGCTACGGCTGGGCATTATCGACGAGATCGTTCCGGAACCCGGCGAAGGAGCACACACGGATCCAGACCGGGCGGCGGAATTCCTCAAGAGCGCCATTGTCCGGTCCCTGGACGAGTTGGGCAGCATGAGCGGAGAGGCTCTGGCCGCGCACCGGTACAACAAGTTCCGCAATATGGGCAACTTTTTCAGCGAAAGTTAGGCGACACCGGCGGAAACGATTTTTTTCGGCGGGACAAAACCGCTCCCCGGGCAGCGACGTCTATATATAATTGAGGTACAGTGTGCTTCCCGCGCTGGCAGTCCGATTTGTTGAACATTAGAACCGAGCCCTTCGTCTGAATTAGACTGGAGCCAACAACGTGAAGAGGAAGTGGAAGATCGTACTGGGGATTGTGCTGGTCCTTGTGATCAGCGGCGCAATATTCGGAAGTATCCGCTATAGCCAGCGCGGAATCGTGGTGGTGCAGACGGGCCGCGTGACGCGCCAGGATTTGACCGCCCTGGTAACCGCGTCCGGCGAGATCAAACCACGCAATTACATCAACATCGGGTGCAACGCCATGAGCCCCGCGCGATTAACTGAAATCCTGGTCACCGAGGGCCAACGCGTACATAAGGGACAACTGCTGGCCAAGCTCGAATCGGTGCAGCCCGAAGCGCAGGTGGCGGCGCAGCGCGCCTCACTCAGCTCGGCGGAAGCGGAATCGGCGGCGGCGGAAGCGTCGCTCAGGGCCTCCGATGAGAACCTGCGCACGGCGCAGGCGGCGGTAGACAAGGCCAAAGCCGAACAGGAACGGGCGCGGCTGTTTTTTGAGCGGGCCGAGAAGCTGTACAACGAGAAGCTCATCGCGCGCCAGGAGTTCGATCAACGCAAGGCGGAATACGAGTCCCTGCAGGCGAGCGTCCGTGAGGCCGTGGCGCGGGTGTCTCAGGCCAAAGCGCAGCGAGGACAGGCATACTCGCAATTGGCGGCCGCTCAGAAGCGCATCGCGCTCAGCCAGGCTAACCTGAGGCAGGCCAGCGACGTTCTCCAGCGCACCATGGCCGTGGCGCCGCTGGATGGGGTGGTCACCAATCTTCCGGTGCGCGTGGGCGAGACGGTAGTGCCCGGGATTCAGAACTCCTCGGCGAGCCTCATCATGACCATCGCCGATATGTCGCTGATCACCGCGGAAGTGAAGGTGGACGAAACCGATATCGTGAACGTGAAGTTGGACCAGACGGCCGAGATCACCATCGACGCCATCCCGAACCGCACGTTTAAGGGTCACGTGATCGAGATCGGCAATACCGCGATCCTGCGGTCGACCGGCCTGGCCGCTTCGCAGAGCGCGATTTCGAGCCAGGAAGCCAAGGACTTCAAGGTGGTGATCGCCCTGGACCAGCCGCCCGAGGAAATCCGCCCGGGTCTGAGTTGCACTGCGAAGATCACGACAGCGACGCGGTCAAAGGCGCTGAGCCTGCCCATCCAGGCGCTCACGGTTCGCCAGAAAGGCGATCTGGAGCCAGCGCCGAAGAAGGGCGTGCAGGCTGCCGTCAAGGCCGACCCCCAAGCCGAGAAGGCTAAGAAGGAAGAGATCCAGGGTGTCTTTCTCGTGAAGGGTGAGAAGGCGGTCTTCCAGAAGGTGGAAACCGGCATCACCGGGACCACCGAAATCGAAGTCCTGAAGGGACTTCAGGAAGGCGACGAGGTGATCACGGGCAGTTACAAGGTGATCCGCACCATCCGCAACGAAGCTAAAGTGAAAGTGGATAACAAGTCGCCGGTGAAGCCGGAAACTACTTAGAACGATCTGAGAGACGAGAGCATGGCAAAAGCAGCCGAAGAAGTAATCGAGCGCGGCGAGCAGTTGAAGCGCGAAGGCGTCGTCATCCGGACGTACGATCTGTGGAAGACGTACATCATGGGCGACCAGGAGATCCACGCCGTTTCCGGAGTGGATGTCGAGATTCGGAAAGGCGAATACGTCGCGATCATGGGGCCCTCCGGTTCGGGCAAGTCCACTCTGATGAACCTGATCGGGTGCCTGGACACGCCGACCAGCGGCCAGTACTACATCAACGGCAGCCTGGTCAGCGACATGAACGACGACGAACTGGCTCGGATCCGCAACCAGGAGATCGGCTTCGTATTCCAGACGTTCAATCTGTTGCCGCGCGCCTCCGCACTGCACAACGTGGAGTTGCCGCTGATTTACGCCGGCATCAAGAGCGAGGAGCGTCTGGAGCGCGCCAAGCAGGCCTTGCGACAGGTCGACCTGGAAGCGCGCATGTACCACAAGCCGAGCGAGCTTTCCGGCGGCCAGCGACAGAGGGTGGCGGTGGCGCGAGCGCTGGTGAACAACCCGTCGCTGCTGCTGGCCGACGAGCCCACCGGCAACCTGGACACCGCCACCGGCAACGAAATCATGGCGTTGTTCGAGAAGTTGCACCAGCAAGGCAACACGATCGTGCTGGTCACGCACGAACTCGACATCGCCATGCACGCCTGGCGCGTCGTGCACATCCGCGACGGCAAAGTCGAACGCGACGAGAAGATCAAGTAGCGCCGCGCGAGCGGGGAGTCCGGCAGTAGTTTCCGGGGTGGCGCGCACGGAACATGAGAAGCTTCCTCGCTGGTATTGGCTTCATTGCGGGCACCGCGGCTGTTTTTCTCGCGCTGACCTATCCACGCTGTCATCGTGAGTTGAAAGTCGCGAAAGCGCGCCTGTTAGCGGGCAGCCGGATCCTGAAGACGGCCCACGGCGAGATCGAATACTCAGTTCAGGGAGAGGGCGTTCCCGTTCTGACGCTGCACGGCGCGGGTGGAGGCTACGACCAGGGCTTTTGGGCCGCCAAGCTTGTCTTCCCGGATGGGTACAAGCTCGTCTCGGTATCCCGGTACGGGTTCCTCCGCACGCCGCTCCCGCCGAATGCGTCGATCAGATCGCAGGCCACAGCCTACAAGGACCTTTTGGACCATCTTGGTATTCAGAAGATCGTTGTGCTGGGCAATTCGGCCGGGGGGCCGTCGGCCACGCAGTTCGCGAACGACTATCCGGAACGCGTCTCGGCGCTCATACTACTATCGGCGGTGAGCGAAGCATCGGCCACGGGCGACAAGCCGGCATTTTACGCCGGCATCATCCACCGCATCCAACAGTCCGACTACGCCTACTGGCTCATGACCAAATTTCTGCGGCCGATGATGCTAAGCCTGGTGGGCGTACCTGGCCACGTCTACGCAAACTTCGATCCGGCCCAGAAGCAACGGGCGCAGGAGATGCTGGACATCATGCACCCCATGTCCCCACGCTATCGAGGCACCATGAATGACGGGGAGATGCTCCAGCGCGAAAGAGTCTCGACGGATCATGTGTCCGCGCGGACGCTGATCCTGCATGCCAAAGACGACGCACTGGTGAGCTATCGCCACGCCGAGCACGCGCATAAAGTCCTCAGAGGCTCGCGGTTGGTGCTATTCGAAACCGGTGGCCACGCCATGCTCTCGCAAACGGATGCCGTCAGGCAGAACGTGAGCGAGTATTTGCGATTGCAGTGACTGGTTGCCGGGTCCGACTCCATTTGCGGCTTACGTAGTGTCCCTTACGGCGCACTTAGGCACTTGGCGAGGCGCAAGCTACCGTGACGGTGCGAAGTCCGATGGCCGCTCACTCCCGTGGAGGCTTACGGTCAACAGCGGGCGAATGTCGCTGCACCCCATGGGCTGGTACAGAATGTTCGTAGATACTGCATCCGATGCACCGGCCTACAATGAGAATGTCACGCTTCGAAGCCAGGCCCTCGGAGGTTGCTGTGCTTCTCTGTTCGCTATGCCACAAGGCCCTGGAAGGCCAACCTGCCGCTTCTACCTGCGGCGGCATCATGGGCGGTGAGTACGTCGAGTCGTGGTATCTCTGCACGTCCTGCGGAGTCTACACGAAGGAGATTTACCATGACCGATTCTGCGGCGAACCTTCCGTCCTGGCCACTGGACCGATAGCAAAGGCAGATGGCGACAAGAAGGTCGCACTGATCCGGCGCTGCTCCCGCACTTGGGACAAGCACTGCCGGTGCCGGAGCCATATGACTTACTTCGATGGCCGCCTCGACTGAGAAGCACCGTTCCCGGACGGAGATGATAGCGCCCGCTGGGCCCTCACGCACCCCCTGATGCTCCGGACTCGGGTTGGAGTCCGATATTACCGGGCGGCCGAACGGCCCGGAGTCGAGGGGCATCCGAAGCCGGAGGTCCCGAACGAGTGAATTTCGTGATACACTCCCCTGCGACTGGGCGGGCCCATGATCTCCAGGCTCGATTTCTTGTTCCCTTGCGGAGTTCCGGATCCATCCTCGCCTCAGTATCAGCGGATGATCGCTGAGATCGGCAGGGACGGTCGCTGGTTCGAACGGTTCTTTCTGATCGTCGCCCTGCTGTGCATGATACCGGTGGTGCTGTTCGTGGGCGGCGCGGTGTGGGAACTGATCCGGCGAAACCGTGTTTCGGCCGAAGTGTTTATCGGGCTAGTATTCCTGGTGTTCGGATGCGTTGCTTTCGCTATTTGTCATTATCACGAGAAGCCGCGAAGGCCTTACCGCCTCACCCGCGAGGAGTATTCGAAATACAAAGTGGTGGAAGCCCGCGTCACCAAGCTCGGCATGGTTACGCAGCAAAGGCCGAGCTACGATCGTTACCGCCGGCTCCGCTGGAAGTCCGAGCCACCGCTGGCCCGGGAGGGATGGTCGCCGAGATTCTTCGTTTCTAGCAAGCCGTTGCTTGGCAAAGCGGTCGAATCGCCCGAGGTCCGGTTGAATGACGTTGTCTATGTTGGGCTGGATCCTTCCGGACGACTTCCCCCGTTGTTTCTAGGCGTGAAAAGCGCCGCGCGCTGAAGGGTGGGGGAGAGAACCGCCGTGAGTAAGATTGCATGAACCGTTTCGCGTTGCCCGACCTTCCGCTCTGGATGTGGCTGGCCGTCGTGGCGATACCCGTGGTGTGTGTATGCATCATGGCGCTGGTGTGGGTGTGGGCTCTGCGTGCGAGCGCGCGCTGGGAGGCGAAACGCCAGTCAGTGATAGCGCAGTTCCTGGCCTCACGGGGGATGCGTCTTTCAGCCGAGGATGCGGACCGCGAGCGCACGGAGGCGGCGCTGGCAGAACTGGGTGGGGCCGGCACCTTCGGCGTCTACTGGGTGGCGTACGACAATGGCAGCATGTTGTTCGAGTACCAGGTTGGCCCGGGGGATCAGCGTGGGTACGGCTATCTGGGGCGATCCCCTTTCGCAGATCTGGCTGGGAGTGTGAAGATCTCGCCCAGGGCCAAGTGGTTGAGCGTCGATTCCGCGCCGGTGTTCCGTCTGGGCCGTGAGGTGGGCGAAGAATGGACCAGTCCCGAGTTTCATAAGCGTTACCAGGTGGTTGCACAAGATGCCATCCAGGGAGCGCGAGTGGTCACCTCGAGGCTCCAGTTTCTGCTGCTTGAGCTGCCAGACGTGAACCGCGCAACCATTGACCGGGAGCTCGTCGAGGTGGCCGTGGACGCAAGTCATTGGACGGTACTCGGAAGGAAAGGCGATTGGGGTCTTCGGAAAATCGAGGACGGATTTCCCGCCATCGAGGACCACCTCCGCCTGGCCGGCCGCATTCGTGACGCGATGGGACGATGAATGTGGGCCACCCGGATGGTCGCTGTCCGGACACGATTCACATGATCATGTATTCGCCAATCGGCTGATGTTCCTGACGATCCTCGACGCGCATCGGAAGCGGATTACAGCCTGCCCAAGTGTGTACTTGAGCATCTCAAGTTACTTTCCTCTCTGCAAAGTCCGGCCATAACCTATGCTATTGAATCGGCTAAGGATCACAGCTACAGCAACGGCGTCGCGCGGATGCGAAAACGTCTGCAACACCCGAATGGGGCCGCTATTCGTGCGGTGCGCAGGTGCATGGCCGATCCGGATCAATTCCCAGCGTGGCCATAGCATCTATGGGAATAATAAGAGGCCAAGAGCTGACAGTCACAGCATAAACGAATCGATAAAACACTGATAAGCGAAAAAGGTCTTGTAACGTTGCAGGCATTATCTCGAAAGAATGCACCAGCAGGTGGCTTGCCGGAGAGTTGAAAGCGTCGAACCGGCAGGGGTTGTCCCGGGTCTGGCAGGGCAACAACGCCGAACCATGCTCAGTGGCTGCGCATCATCACGGATTTTCTGCAACACGCCGGTTGCCAGTGCGTCGCGGTTTGCGATACTTTCCGCGACCGGCGGGAAAGCCGCGCCTATCGAATCGACGAAGCCTCCGCCCCGGCCCATGGTTCCGGTCGAGTACGAAGGGACGGGCATGATCCCCAAGGAGGGCCTCTACAACACGGTCATGAAGTGGAATGTGCGTTGCCGGTACGCGGACGCACTCACCCTGACCTTCACCACCGGTTCAGATTCGACGACCTTCCACGGAACCGAAGGCTGGCTGCGCATCTGCCGCAACAAGATCGAGTCGGAACCCGCGTCGCTCGCCGCCGCCGCACTCGAAGTCAGCCGGTTCGGGGTGATGGGGCGCAACCACACGCGCAATTTCCTGGATTCCATACGCGGCCAGGCCACGCCGGAGAGCCCCATCGACTGCGCCGTGCGCACCGGCCGCAAGATCCGCTGGGATCCGGTGAAGGAAACCATCGTGGGCGACGCCGAGGCTGCCCGGATGCTCGACCGGCCGTTGCGTAAGCCTTGGACTCTCTGAGGCTGTACGCTCAATGGCAGCGCACGTGGGCGGCACCGTGCGCCATCCCGCCCAGGATTCCCTTGCGAACGAGCATGGCCGCCATGACCAGCATCAGACCGCCCGTAAGCCAGTGGAGGCGGCGTCCGGCCATCGGCGCCAGCTTTCCTCCGGCGATTGAGATGACCGTGAGCGGCAGCGCACTGGTCAGGCCGAGGACGAGCATGGTCGCCGCGCCCCACATTGGCGAACCCATCGACGCTCCGGCGGCGACGAAGGCGTAAGTCATTGGGCAGGGAAGTAGGCCGTTGGCCATGCCGGCCACCAGTTTTCCGCTGGGTCCTCCGGCATGCGCCAGTTGTCCGAATGCGCGCCCCGCCGAGCCGAACCAGCGCGTGACGGCCTCGGGCCATCGCCACAGGCCGAAGGTTTCGAGCGCCACGAAGATGAGCACCGCGGCGGCGGCGAAAACCAGGATGCGCCCGCCCGTGCGCACCGGAGCCGCGCGCAGGATCGCCTCGCCCAACGCTCCCGCAACCGCGCCCATCAGAACGTAGGCGAAGGTCTTGCCCACGAAGTACAGAAACAAGGACGCCGGACGTCCGGGCGGACGACCCGACGTGATCAGTAGACAGAATCCACCGCACATGCCCGCGCAGTGCAAGGTTCCGGCCAGCCCCATGACAAACAAGGCCGGCAACATTGTGAGGAAGTGGTCCATAATCAGTGTTCGCGGTGCGCGGGAGGTTCCGTCATCCCGGCGACCGGGTAGCGGCGGTTGTGCAGGATCCAGCACCAGAGAAACGCGCCGGCGAATCCCAGGCCCATCAACGCTTCGATTACGACGGGCGCCCCGGGACCGCGCGAAACCGCAGGCACGATCCACACATAGCGTTCCAGCCACATCATCACGAGAATCCAGACACCGATCCACATCAGACGCCCGGGCTGCCGTTTAAGGGACTTGCTGAGAAGGATCACGAGCGGCACGAGGAATCCGCCGTAGGTCATGACCCATGCGTAGGGCGCGAAGGGCATCTCGTAGTAGCGGCGAATAACGTAGGCAATCTCTTCGGGGAGATTCCCGTACCAGAACACCAGCCACTGCGCCCAGAACAGTCCACCGCTCAGAAGGCAGAAGCCGAACAGCAGGCGGCCGAGGTCGTGGCTCTCATCCGGCCCGATGAAACGCTCCAGCCCCCACACGCCGCGGCACACCACGCTCGCGACAACCAGCGCCGCCAGCATGGCGTAAAAGGCGCAGACGAAGGAATACCAACCAAACAGCGTCGAGTACCAGTGCGGGTCTAGCGACATCACCAGATCGAATGCCAGAAGCGTAAAGACGAGGCCGTGGCCGATCAGAAGCACCGGGGCGAGAAAGGCTGTGCGCCGCCCACCGCATCGCTGCGAATCGTAGACAAAGAAGAAGCTCAGACCGAATAGCGCCGCGCAGGCGAAGATGTCGCGCGCGGCCAGAAACGGCAAGTTCAGCCAGAGCTGCTTCGCCGCGATGGGATGCGCCACCCACGGAAATACGCGCGCCGCGCCGAACAACAAGAAAACGATGAGCAGCACGAACGAGATGGGCAGGAAGAAACACATGCTCTCGCCCAGACGCCTGTAAGCATCGCCCCATCGCCCCTTGCACACAGTGTAAGCGGCGGAGAACGCTACGCCGGATTGCGCGATGCCGGTGAAGAACACCCAGTTGAGAAGCAACGCTTCCCAGGCGCGCTGCGCCTGGCCGGTCGCGAGCGCCGCCACAAACGCGGCCACGCCCACCAGCGTGAGAAGCTGCGAGATGCGGACGATTTTCGGTTCGGCGGCGGCCTGGTTCATTTTCGTTGCAGTTTCCGGATGTAGTTCACCACGTGCCAACGTTCAGCCGGGGAAAGGTTTTCGGCCTGCGACGGCATGATTTCGGTGCCGTAGCGGATGGTGTAGTAGAAGAATCCGTCGGCGGCCTTCACGTACTTCTCATCGGTGAGGTTGGCCACCTTGGCCATCTTCGGGGCCACGGGCCCGTCGCCGCGTCCCGCCGCGCCATGGCAAGGCGTGCAATAGATGCGGAAGAGCTTTTCGCCCTGTTCGGCGCTTTTCGGGTTCGCGGGCACCGGGTTGATCAAAGTCTTTTCCGCGTCCGCCTTGGCCACAGGCGCCTCGAATTCACTGGATACCGCGCCCTCGGCGAGCGGACGCGGGTCCTCTTGCGCGCGGAAAGACGGCTGGCTGGCCATGTCGCGGCGGATGCGCAGGTCGCCGCCGGTAGGGTAACGTTCGCAGGAAACCAACAGGCCCACGAGGAGGAACGCGCTAAACTTCCACATGCTTCACCTCCTCAGCCCCGAATTCGCGCAGCAGATCGCCGGCGCCGGCACATTGCTCGCTGGAACAGATCACCTGCAGCCCGAAGCGGTTCCCCGTCAGCCTCGCGTCGTAGCCGCGGCCCACCTGGATGCGGGGCAGACGCGCGTTGAACAGCATGCCACCCACCGTGAACAGCGTCCCGAACAGGATGGTGCACACATAAGCGATCACGCCGAAGGGCGTCAACGACATGAGCGGCTTGCCGCCGACAATGATCGGGTAGTGCGCCGCGGAACCCGTGGTGAGCGCCCAACCAACGCCAAATCCGATGAGCCCGCCCGCCAGCGTAAAAAAACGCACCGGGCTGCGCTTGTTCTCGATTGCTACATCGAGCCTGGTGAGCGGAACGGGTGATATGACCTGCAGCCGTTCGTAGCCCGCCGCGCGCGCGCCTTTCACCGCGTCTTCGAGCAGGTCCACTTCGGCGAAGAAACCGATGACGCTGTACCCGCCGTTCATGTCGATTTCCTCCGCGGCAGAGGCAGCAGTTCCTTGACCTCCCACATCGAGACCACCGGGAACAGCTTGGCGAAGATCAGGATCAGCAGGAAGAACCAGGCGAAGCTGCCGAACAGAATGCTGATCTCGGGCCAGCGCGGGGCGTAAAGCCCCCAGGCGAACGGATCGAATTCGCGCGCCAGCGACGTGACGATGATCACGAAGCGCTCAAAGAACATCCCGACGTTCACCAGCAGGCTCAACACCACGAGCCATGGCGTGCTCTCGCGGAAACGCTTCATGAAGAAGAGCAGCGGCGCGCCCACATTACAGGCCACCAACAGCCAGAGCGCCCAGGCGTAATGCCCGAAGGCGCGCCAGAAGAAAATCTCGCGCTCGAATGGGTTGCCTGAATACCAGGCAACGAAAAACTCGATCGCGTACGAGTAGCCGAGCAGCATGCCGGTGAGGATCATGAGCTTCGCCATGCTGCCCAGGTGGTGCTGGGTAATGTAGGCGTCCAGCGAGAACAACCGCCGCATGGGAATCAGGATCGTGATCACCATGGCCAGGCCCGAATGGATGGCGCCGGCGACGAAGTAGGGCGGGAAGATGGTGGTGTGCCAGCCGGGCACCACCGACATGGCGAAATCCCAACTCACGATGCTGTGCACGGAGATGACCAGCGGCGTGGCCAGCCCGGCCAGGAACACGTAGGCCGCCACGTAGTGCCGCCACTGGCGATTCGTGCCCTGCCACCCTTGCGCCAGCAGGCCGTAGATCTTCTCCCGCCAACCCACGCTGCGGTCGCGCACAATGGCCAGGTCCGGCACCATCCCGGTGATGAAAAACAGTGCGCTCACCGTGAAATAGGTCGAGATGGCGAAAACGTCCCACACGAGCGGCGAGCGGAAGTTCGGGAACAGCCCGCCCATTTGCGGATAAGGCATCAGCCAGTACGCCACCCACGGCCGCCCCAGGTGTATGAACGGAAATAGCCCGGCCGTGGCCACGGCGAATACGGTCACGGCTTCCGCGGTGCGGTAAATGGAGCTGCGCCACCGCACGCGGAACAGGAACAGCACGGCGGAAATCAGGGTGCCCGAGTGCGCGATGCCGACCCAGAAAACGAAGGTCGTGATGTAGACGCCCCAGCCCACCGGATGGCTGATGCCCGCCAGCCCCAGTCCCTCGCGGATCTGCACGCTCCAGGCATAGCCGGCCCAGCCGACGATGGCGGCCAGGATTGCGAGCACCACGTAGTAGGCGCGGCCGGCCGGCTGCATGGTGCGCACCAAGTCCGTGTCGATGCGTGTGTAAGTGGGAGGCTGGGTCATGCCCGGTTCCTCCTGGTGCGTTCAAGATAAGTGACGGCGGGACGCGTGTTCAACTCCTCGAAGACGCGGTAGCGGCGCGAATCTTTCGACAAGCGGCTCACGCGGCTCGACGGATCTTTCAAATCGCCGAAGACAATGGCGCGCGTGGGACAGGATTGCGCGCACGCCGGGACAATTTCGCCATCGGCAACCGGCCGACCCTCGCGCCGGGCGCGGTCCTTGCCCTGCACGATGCGCTGCACGCAGAAGGTGCACTTCTCCATCACGCCCTTGCTGCGCACGGTGACGTCGGGGTTGAGTTGCCAGTCCAGCGGCGCCGGGAATTGCCCCGGATACCAGTTAAACCGCCGTACCTTGTAAGGGCAGTTGTTCGAGCAGTAACGAGTCCCGACGCAGCGGTTGTAAATCTGGCCGTTCAAGCCCTCCTCCGTGTGGTAGGCGGCGAAAACCGGGCAGACGCTCTCGCATGGTGCGTAGTCGCACTGCTGGCACATCATCACCGTGAGGTCCACCTGGAACGGGCTCGAACCGGCTTTGCCGGGGCCGAAGAACCGCTCGACGCGGATCCAGCTCATCTCGCGCCCACGCCCGACCTCCGTCTTGCCGACGATGGGAATGTTGTTTTCGGCATAGCAGGCCGTGACGCACGCGCTGCAGCCGTTGCAGGCGTTCAGGTCGACCACCATGCCCCACCGGTGTTTCTGATGTTCGTGCGGCGGGTAGATGGAGAGTTCCGGATGGTGTTCCTGGTGCGATTCGGCATGTTCGCCGTCCGGCCGCGAGCGCGCGATCCCGCGATCCTCCTGGTAGTCATGGCCGGCCACCGTCACCAGTCCGTGCGCGGCGCCGAGCGGTTGGATCTCGACGCTTTCGCCGCTCCATATGACGCCGCCCGTCGCCGCATCCGGCGCCGGATCGATGAGCGCCGCGGCGTTGGCGCCCGTTCCGCTGGCGTAACGGCCGAAAGCGGTGTGCCCTTGCCCGAGCGGAATGGCCGCCGCACCCTTTTGGATACCGGGATAGACGTACGCGCCGGTCTCGATTCCGCCGTGCGCCGAGCGGACGCGCACGCGGTCGCCCGTGCGCACACCCATCCGCGCCGCATCCTCCGGACTCAGTTCGACCCAGCTATCCCAGACGACCTGCGTGATGGGGTCGGGCAGTTCCTGCATCCATGGGCGGTTGGCGGACCGCCCGTCAAAGTACGCGAGCGAGGGGTAGGTCTCCAGGCGCAGCCCGGGCTGCGCCTGCGCCGGTTCGAGCAGCGGCTTGAGCTTTGTTTCCACCCCTTGCGCGATCCAGGTGACGCGATGCTCGCCGACTTCGCGCCAATGCCCGCCGCGCTTCAATGCCGCGATCCAGAAGGACTCGAAGCTGTCTTTGACTCCTGCGCGTTTGTGCAGCGCCTGCCAGCGCGCGCGCACGAATTCGCGGAAGTTGATTTGCGGCGCCCGGGCGGCTTCGAGCAGGATCTCTCCCGAATGGCGTGTGTCGAAGAGGCGCCGCATGGCCGGCTGCGAGAGCGAATGCACGCCCGTCCAGGGCTCCGCGTCGTCCCAAGATTCGAGCGGCGTGTCCACCGGAAGCACGACGTGCGCCGCCGCGGTGGTCTCGTCCGGGTAGGAGGAGAGGCAGGCGACGAACTCCGCCTTCGCAAGCGACCGGGCGAATGCCGGCGCATTGTAGACAGGGTTCGAACCCAGGATCACCAGCGCTCTAACCGAGCCTTCTTCAATGGCGCGTCCCAAGGCGATCAGTTCGGCGTATGTCGCCGCGTTGCTGAGCGCGGCGGTGCGGTCGAAACGCACCGTTGTGTTAATAGCGCCGGAGGCGAGGTTCAGCAGGTTCACGGCCAGCGCCGTGGCTGCCGCGCGCTCGTCGCAGGCAGCCGTCCCGCCAGTCACGGCAATGGATGGACGGTTCTTCAGTTCCTGCGCCAGCTCCTGGACGAGGCTGGCATCGAGCCCGGCGCGCTGGGGCGTGAACGGCTCCGCGGCGGCTTTCAGCCTGGCCCGCGCATCCGCCGTCAGATGGGCGCCTCCGCCCAGGGCGAGCAACTCGCGAACCAGCGCCATGGCGGCCAACCCTTCCGCGCCTGGGGCCACCGCGACGTGCTGGTCGGCATAAGCGGCTGTGAGCGAGAGCCGCGAGCCGAAGTTCACCATGCGAGCGCCGCCCGAGCGTGCGTCGGCGATGCCGCGCGCGAAGCCCACCGGCGAAAGGAACGTTTCGATCACGTCCGCGCCGAAGACGTAGATCGCCTTGGCTTCGGCAAAACGCAGTTGGGGCAGACGGGGCTCGCCGAACGCCGCGCGGTTGGCCTCACGCAGGCTTTCGTAAGCGATTGGCTCGTAGCGGAGATGGCGCGTTGAGTTCACGCTCTTGAGGAAGAGCGCGACAGCTTCGTCCATCGCCCCGCTGGTCGCGCCGCTGAGGATGGATACAGCGTCCTTCTTTGCCGTATGCTTGGCGATTCCCTCTTTGAAGCGTGCCAGCGCGTCTGGCCACGCGGCCTGCTGCAACGCGCCCTTGGAATCGCGCATAAGCGGCACGCGAAGGCGGTCCGGGTTGTAGAGCCCCTGGACGGCGGCCTGCCCGCGGGCGCACAGCCCGCCGCCATTCACCGGATGTACCGGGTTACCTTCCAGCTTATGAACGCGGCCCTCGCGGACCCGCGCCAGCACGCCGCAGCCGGCAGGGCACTCGCGGCACGTGGTGGCGAACCACAGCGCGTGCCCCTTCACCATCTCTTCCGGCGGGATGGCGTAGGTAGTCAGCGCGTCGGGCGCCGTGCGCGAGCAACTGGTGAGGCCCACGGCCGACCCGATGCCGAGAACTCTTAGAAAGTCCCGGCGGCCGGCGCCGGAGAAGATCGATTCTGGCTTGTTTCTCTTCATCGGTGGCACGTGTAGCAATCGATGGAAACGCGCTCGCGGCGATGACATCCGACGCAGCGATCCATGTTGAGCGTGTGGTCCAGGCGGACCTCGCCCATGGTTTCAATGGGCCCGTGGCACTCCTGGCAGCGTATGCCGCGCGCCACGTGCGGAGAATGATTGAAAAAGACGTAGTCCGGTTCCCACACCACTCTGGTCCAATGGATGGGCTGCTTCTTGTCCCAATAGCCGCGCAGGCGCACGATCTCGGGTTTCGCCGCCGCTACCAGCTTGTGGCACCCCATGCAGAGCTGCACGCTGGGGATTCCGGAGACCGGCGAACGGCGAGCGCCGGAATGGCAATAGAGACAGTCGATCTTGTTGTCTCCGGCATGGATCTTGTGGCTGAAAGCAATGGGCTGCGCGGCGCCCGTAGCACCGGCGTTCCGGCAGCCGGAAGAGGCCAGCGCCAGCAACAGAACGGCAAGCAGCGTCGTCTTCATTTGCCGGCCTTCAACCTTTCCGCCGTCCAGGGTCCCAGCGACGCGGTGCTGTCGCGCAGTTCGCGCACCAGTTTCGCGTCGGCCGGCGGCGCTTTGTTGCCGAACGAGGAGCGCACATAAGTGACCACCGCCGCAATCTCGGCGTCGCTCAACTGGCTGCCGAAAGCGGGCATCTCGTTCACGATGGTCTTGCCCTTCACTTGAATCGGGCCGGTCAATCCGTTCAAGACGATCCGCACGGGGATGGAGGCGTCGCCCGCCAGCCATTCCGAACCCGCCAGCGGCGGGTACTTGCCTTCGACGCCCACGCCGCCATCCTGGTGGCAGGGCTGGCAGATGGCGGAGTACAACTGCGCTCCGTCGGCCGGCGGCTCTGCAACCGCGGCGCCCGCGGCGAGAGGCTGCTCCAATTCGTGTGCGCGCGGGGAGAACGTGCCGCTGTAGCGGCCTACATAGTAGCCCATGGCGAATAGCATCACTACCGAGACGCCCCACACCCACCATGGCGTCGGCTCCAGTCCCTCCTTGGGCTCCTCGCGCTCGGAACTCACCAGCGCCTGGTGGATGTCGTCGACGTCGGTGCGGTCGGTCTCACCGAGCAGCGGCGGAAGCTCGCCCGTGGGCTCGCCGGGAACGGGATTGGGTCTCTCGTCGGCCATGTTCATTCGCGCGCGCGATAGCTGCGATCCATTCCGAGCAGGTAATTCACCAGGTTGATGGCCTCCGGCCCCGCGACCACCACCACGCCCGGCCGCGGCCGGAACTTCTCCGGAAGATCCACGACGGCGTCCAGCGGTCCCGTGCTGGTCCTCTCTTCAAACAGCCACGGGAACGGCGGCATCACCGATTGCGGCATGACGCTGCGCGGGTTGTAAAGATGCGACATATGCCAGTCGCGGCTGGGCTGGCGTACGCCGATGTTCAACAGGTCGGGCCCCGTGCGGCTGGTTCCGAGCAGGTGCGGCCTGTCGAAGAAGTAATCGCCCGGCACCGAGGCGCGACCCCAGCGCCTCGTTTGATCGGAGCCGAAGCCCGTGGGACGCGTCTGTTGCGAGTGGCAGTAGACGCAGCCTTCGCGGATGTAGATTTCGCGGCCGTGCGCTTGTTCGAACGTGTAGTTGCGCAGTCCGGGCTGCGGCGGCACCGCGCCGATCTGGAACCCCGGCACCCCGACCAGCGCCGCCCAACCCAAGAACAACGTGGCCAGCACGCCCAGGAAGAACAGCCACAAGCGGATGAACATCATGGCTGGCTGCCTCCCCAGCGCGGCGATCCCTGGCGCAGCAGCACTTGCAGGTACAGCAGGGCGAAGATGAAGTGTCCGATGCCCATCAGGATCCCCGATCCCGTGCGCACGGCCAGGAAAGGCTTCACGAGCACGGTGGAATCGATGAAAGGCCGCGCGGACATATTTAGCACGAGGCCCTGCCACCACCCGCCGGTGCAGGTGGCGATGGTGTAGAGCAGCACGCCCGTGCCCGTCACCCAAAAGTGGACCTTGATGAAAGCCGGCCGCGGCCAGTCCCAACGCGCCACGCGCGGCACGATGTAATACATGGCGCCGAACAGAATCATGGTGAGAAACGCATGCACGCCCAGGTGCGCGTGGCCGATGGTGTAGTGGGTGAAGTGTGCCACCTGCTGGAAGCTGCGGATCGCCTCGAGCGACCCCTGCAGGCTCACCGCCGTGTAGCACATCGCTCCGAACACCGTGAACCGCAGCACCATGCTCTCGCGCAGCATCTTGAAATGGCCGATGGTGGTCATGTGATGGTTCACGGCCACGGCCATGACCGGGATGACCATCAGCACGCTGGCGACGATGGAAATGGTCTGCAACCACGTCGGCAGAGGCCCGCCCACCAGGTGATGGATGCCGTTCCAGTTGTAGAAGAGCGCGAAAGCCCAGAAGCCCAACAGCGACAGGTAATAGCTGTAGACCGGTCGCCCGATCACCTTGGGAATGAAATAGTATGCCAGCGCCAGACCCGTCGGGGTGAACCACACACCCAGCGCGTTGTGGCCGTACCACCAGTTCACCGCCCCGTGCACCACGCCGGAGTAAATGGGCAGGTTGGCGATCACGTAGAGGAAGGGGAACCACACCACGCACGCCACCGCGTACCACAGGCTCACGTAAAGATGTTCGACATTGCGCTTGGCGAAAGTGCCCAGGATGGATGCGGCGAACAGCAGGAATCCGGCGGCGACGAGAGCGGCGGCCGGCAGCGGGAACTCCAGCCACTCCACGCCCTGGCTGTAGCCGAGCAGAATGGCGCCGATACCGTAGATGAGGCCGATATTCCACAGCGCGGCGGACGCCAGCAACGCGCCGGGCCACCGCGCCGGAGCGCGGGTGAGCCTCGATACCAGCCACACCAGGCAGCCGCAGCCGGCCAGCGACGCCCAACCGTAAGTCACGGCGTTCAGATGCGCCGGCCGGATGCGCCCGAAAGTCAGCTCAGGAATCGTACCGAGCCACTCCGGCATGTCGAACTTGAGCGAAGACGCGATGCCGAGCAGCGTGCCGATGAGCAGCCAGAACACGGCGCTCGTGAAGTAGACCAGAACCGGCGTGGAGCAAGCCCCGTCCAAAGTGGCGCGGAAAGCAGGCAACTCGGCGGCGTGGGCCGGGGCTTGTTCGCTCATTGCGGCCGCTCCTCGTCGTCAAAAATCACATTCGCACCCGAATTGGAAGGATCGAGCTGGCCGTGCCTCACAGCCCAGACGAAACCGGCAAGGGCGAGGGCGGCCCCGCCGGCGGCCACAGTGATCACCAGCACCACAGCCGAAGGAATTGGCATAAGAAACCCAGTATTCAATGCCGAACCATTTTACCCCGTTGCGGCGCCCTGTCAACAGCGATTATGAATCCACGCCGGACTGAACACCCAGCGACGGGTCATAGTAGTTCATCCCGGGCTTACCGCTGCACTCGGCCACCGCACGTACAAGTCCCAGATAGCGGCCATGGTCCTTTTCGAGCGCTTTCAGCTCCGAAGGGAGAACGTTCTTGCCGGTGAGTTGGAGCGCAAGCTCGCAATCGCGCCAATGGCGCCACCCGTCCCTCTGGGTGCTGGTCTGGACCTTGGTCACCTTGTCACAGCGGCTCCAGTGGTCCTGCCACCAGCCGGCGGTGTGGAAGCACCGGCATTCGTCCGCCCAGAAACACTTGCCGTTGCTCTGTGGCTCGAGAAGGTGTTGCGGCACAGTATCCCCTATGGGCTGGGTGAGGCCCGCTACCACGACTCCGATGAATCCGCCGGGCCGGACGAAACCGGTCAGGTAGTTTAAATACAATTCATCCGTCCCGAAATACTGGTAAGCGTCAATCGAGATCACACCGTCGAAGAAGCCTTGGGCGAAGGGCAGAGCGTGGGCTTCGGCGCGGATGGGGCAGACAAGGTTCTCGACCCCGGCTCCCACCACGCGCTTCCAGTTGTGGTCCGGGCTGATCCAAAGGTCCGCCGCCCATACCCGGGCGCCGAATTCCTTGGCCAGGAAGATGCTGCTCAAGGCCCGGCCGCAGCCCAGGTCGAGGATGCGCATGCCGGGCTGGACGTTCAGCGCTTCGCATAGCCACTCCGTCAGCCAGACCGCGTTAGGCCCCATGTAGTTGTCGAGCATCCATTCCGGATCGTACCGGCTCGACCGGGGAAACTCGGGCTTCGAAAACAGTGCTTTCACCTTATCGGATGCGTTCATACGGAAAGGTCGAACGGCCAGTCAACATTCTAAAATAACTGCACGATGAAAAGACTCGCGCTCGCTGCCTGTTTGCTCACCCTGACTGCTCTCTCCGTCTTGGCGGCCGATACCGTCATCGTCCGCCCCAAGGAGATCGACGACGTGCTGGTAAATCCTGGCATCGGCTTCATGACCTTCCAGCGGTTCAACGGCGACACGCTCAATCAGGGCCTCAAGTGGACCGAAGGTTTCCCTATTGTGTACCAGGAATACAAGGGGAGCCTGAAGAATCCGAACTTCCCTGACACCTCCATTGCCTACTTCCGCATCTATTGGAAGTTCATCGAACCTGAACAAGGCAAGTACCGTTGGGATCTGATCGACAACGCCTTGCGCACGGCGAGCGACCGCAAGCAGACGCTGATGCTGCGCATCGCACCATACGGCACCACCGGCGACAACGACGTTCCGGACTGGTACCGGGCGCTGGTGGGTCCGGAAACCGGAAAGACGGCCATTTCCAAGTGGCGAACCGATCCGGAGAATCCACTCTACGTGCGTCATTTCACGCGCATGATCCGCGAAATGGGCAAGCGCTACGACGGAAACCCGAACCTGGAGAGCGTCGACCTTTCCATCGTCGGCGCCTGGGGCGAAGGCGCGGGTTCGGCCGAGTTGAGCGATGCGACCCGTCGCGCCTTGGTCGACAGCTACACCGAGTCCTTCGACCGAACTCCGCTCGTGATGCTGCTCACCGACGAGAAAACCAACAAGTACGGCCTCTCGCAGAAGCCCGTGGGCTGGCGCGTCGATTGCCTCGGCGACATGGGAGGATTCGGGAATCCGCAGTGGTCGCACATGCAGGATTACTACCCGCAGGGCATCATCAACTTTGGAATGCAGGACGCCTGGAAGAAAGCGCCGGTGAGCTTGGAAGTCTGCTGGGTGATGCAGCACTGGATGAACAAGGGCTGGGATGTGGACTACATCATCGACCAATCGCTGAAGTGGCACATCTCTTCGTTCAACGCCAAGTCCTCGCCGGTGCCGGAGGCCTGGTGGCCGCAGGTCAACCGCTGGCTCAAGAAGATGGGCTACCGATACGTCCTGCGCAAGTTCACCTATCCTCCCGAAGTTTCCCCGCTGGGCAAACTGGCATTCACGACGTGGTGGGAGAACAAGGGCGTGGCGCCCTGCTACAAGCGTTTTCCGCTGGCCCTGCGATTGAAAGGCGCACGGCGCAGCGAGGTTTTCATCACCGCTGCCGACATACGCCAGTGGTTGCCGGGCGACGCGGTCTACGACGATGCCGTCTTTCTGCCGGCCGGAATGCCGTCCGGCGAGTACGATCTCCAGGTCGCCATCGTCGATCCGCAAACCTCCGAGCCCAAATTGAAACTGGCCATCGCCGGGGTGGAGTCCGACGGTTGGTACACGATGGGCAAGCTCACCGTGAAGTAGCTTGCGCGCCCTGGGGTACCATGGGGGCATGAGGCTCTGGCTGCCGGTATTGCTGGGCGCGGTGGTGTACGGTGCGCAACCGCTCGACGAGTACCGGGTCGAGAAGATTGCCACCGGTTACCGGTTCACCGAGGGGCCTGCCTGGTCGCGCGACGGCTACATGGTGTTCAGCGACCTGCCCAGCCAGCGGATCTACAAGTGGACACCGGGCAGCGCGCCCGAGGTGCTGCGAGACAACTCCGGACGGGCCAACGGCAACGCGTTCGACAAGGAAGGGCGGCTCTACTCTTGCGAAGCAGGCGGACGCCGCGTGGTGCGCTCCAGCAGGCAAGGCCATATCGAGGTGCTCGCCGACAACTTCGAGGGCAAGAAGCTGAACTCCCCCAACGACCTGGTGCTTCGTCACGACTCGCAAGTCTATTTCACCGATCCGGCCTTCGGCAGCTCCGACGACAAGCGCGAACTGGACTTCTATGGCGTTTACCGCATCGCGGGCCGCGACAAGCTGGAGGCTATCGCCCGCTGGAAGACGCGGCCCAACGGTATCGCCCTTTCACAGGACCAGAAAACGCTCTACGTGGCCAACTCGGATGAGCGCACCATCACGGCGTGGGATCTCGATCGCGGCGGTGCCGCCACGAACGAGCGCGTCGTGGTGCGGGGGATCGATGGCGCGCCGGATGGTATCAAGGTGGACGGCAAAGGCAATATCTGGGTCGCCTGCCGCGTCGTGGCGGTGTATTCACCGAAGGGCGCGCGCATCAAGTTCTTCGAATTGAACGAAACCCCGGCGAACTTAGCGTTCGATGCCGGGGACGCATATGTGTATGTCACCGCGCGTACGTCCATTTACCGGATCGGACAACTCGCGAAGGGAGCCGAGACTCATTAGCAACCCGCGCGATTCCCGCCGCTATCCCCTGCGCCCCATCTTGGGTGTGGGCGCCCTGATCATCCGGCGGGGTCGTGTGCTGCTCGCCGAGCGCGGGCACGAACCTTTGAAAGGTGTGTGGTCGCTTCCGGGGGGCGTCGTCGAAGTTGGCGAAACGCTGGAGACCGCGATTCGTCGCGAAGTACGCGAAGAGACCGGCTTGGAAGTAAAGGTGACGCGGCTGTTTGAAATCTTCGAGCGGATTATGCCGGATGAGAAAGGCCGCAGCGAATACCACTACGTTCTGCTCGATTATCTGTGCCGCCCGGCCGGGGGCGCGCTGGCCGCGGGAGACGACGTGAGCCGCGTCGAATGGGTCGCCGAAGGGGATTTGAAAGAGTACGACATTACGGAAGGGACTAAAGCCGTCATCCGGCGAGCCTTCCGCGCAACGAGGAAATCATGATCCAGTGGAGTACCGCGCTGCTCGAATACGACGCGCTGAAACGCCTGATTGAGCGATACACGCCCAGCGCGCTCGGCCAAGCCCGGGCGCGCAAGATCGAGCCGTCGACGGACCGGGATCAGCTTGAGAGCCGCCACGCCGAAGTGGCGGAAGCCATGGAGTACCTGCGCGCGGCCGCCCATCCGCAGCCGGCCTCGCGCACCGCCGTGATCCGCCTGCGCTTCGCCGAAATGCCCGACCCGGCCGAATCTGTTTCGAAATTGCGCATCGAGGGCGCGGGGCTCGAAGCCGCGGAAATCCTGAAGCTCACCGAATTGCTGGACCGCGCCAGCGACATGCGGGCCATCCTGCAGGCCGTGCGTGAGCGTTTCCCGCTACTCGGCGCCAAATCGGACCAGTTGGGCGATTTTCGCCACATAGTGCGCGACTTGGCGGGCAAAATCCTGCCGGACGGCACGCTTGCCGATAATGCCAGTCTCGCCCTGGCACGCTTGCGCCGCGACATCGAGAAACAGAAGCAGCACATTCACGACTCACTGGAGCGCTTCCTGCGCAGGCACCACGAAGACGGCGTCCTGCGCGAGGACTTCGTCACCATCCGCAACGAACGCTTCGTGGTGCCCATCGTGGCCGGCCAGCAGCGCAAGATCGACGGCGTCATCCACGGTGCGAGCGGCAGCGGTCACACCATGTTCGTCGAACCGCTCGAAACCATCGAGCTGAACAACGAACTTGTGCGGCTGGACGAAGAAGAGATGCGCGAGGTTCACCGCATCCTGCGCGAGATGACAGACCGCCTGCGCGCGCAGGCCGTGCCTATTGCCAGGACCATCGCCATGCTCGGCGAACTGGAACTGTTGTTCGGCATCGCCCAGTTTGGCGTGGAGTTCGGCTGCGTGGCGCCACGGTTCAGCGCGGACGGGACGCGGCGGCTCGAATTGCGCGCGGCGCGCCACCCGCTGCTGGAAGATGTGTTGCGGCGGCGCCATGCGGCGGTGGTGCCCGTGTCGCTATCACTCGATGAAGGGCATCGCACGCTGCTCGTCAGCGGCCCCAACACGGGAGGCAAAACAGTGACGCTCAAGACCGTGGGGCTGCTGGCGCTCATGGCGCAAAGTGGATTGCCGGTGCCTTGCGAGGCGGCCGAGTTCCCGCTGTTCGAAAAAGTGCTGGCCGATATCGGCGACAATCAATCCATCCAGGAGAGCCTCAGCACGTTTTCCGCGCACATCACGCGCGTCAGGGAAATGGTGGAGGCGGCCGACGGGGCGTCGCTCGTGCTTCTGGACGAGCTTGGCCGCGCCACGGATCCGGAGGAAGGCGGCGCACTGGGCGTCGCGATCCTGGAACGCTTCGCCAGCCTGGGTGCGTTCACGCTGGCATCGACGCACCTGGTCGCGCTGAAAGTGTACGGCGCGAGCACGGAAGGGGTCGTGAACGGCGGGATGGGTTTCGACGAAAGCAGCCTCCAGCCCACTTACATTCTGCGTTTGGGAGCACCGGGCAAGAGCGCCGGGCTGGACATCGCCAGGCGCCTGGGCATGAGCGAAGAACTGCTCCAGCGGGCGCGCGCCGCGATGAAGTCGAGCGATCGCGACATCGCCGCGTTCCTGGCGCAGCTGCACGAACGCATCGACAAAACGCAGGCGCTCCAACAGGAACTCGAGCAGGCGCGTGCCGCCCTGGTGGAGCGGGAACACGCATTGGCCAAGGAATGGGCCGCGAAGGAGACCGCCAAGCTCAAGGAACTCGACCGCCGCGCGGAACTGGTTCTGGCCCAGTTCGAAGGGCAGGCCCGCGAGGTGATCGAGACAATCCAGGCCGGCGCCGATCAACGTAAGGCAGCCGACCGCGCCCAGCGCCGTGTCCTACAGGCCAAGCGGGAGTTGCGCGAGCAGATGGAAGTTAACACCATCTCGACGCTCAACGAAGCGCGCCAGGGCGATCTGGAGACCCCCGCGTCCCGCGTTGTGGAAGGCGCGCGCGTGCGTTTGAAGGGCGTGCGCGAACCGGCCCGCGTGCGCCGCAAGCTCGGCAAAGACATCATCGAAGTCGAAGCTGGCTTCCTCAAACTGCAAGTGCCGGTCGACGACGTCCTGGAGGTGTTGCCGGATGCGCCGGAATCATCCAGGCTGCCCAAGAACGTCTCCTATCGCGCGAGTTCCGATCTTTACGTGATTTCGCGCGAGTTGAACGTCATTGGCAAGCACGCCGAAGAAGCCTGCGAGGAAGTGGACAAGTTCCTGGACAGCGCGGTGATGGGATCCGTTTCGCGGGTGCGCATCGTGCATGGTCACGGAATGGGCGTATTGAAGCGAGCCATCTCCGAGTTGCTGGCCGCGCACCCGCACGTCGAGAAATTCCACGAAGCGCCGCAGAACGAAGGCGGCTCGGGAGCCACCATCGTCGAGTTGAAGAGCGCCTAGCGTCCTTCCGGTTGCTTCAGGCCACAGTCCACGCAAAGGCAGTCGAGCGGCTTTCCGATGGCTGCGGCCAAGTCCTCGATGGTGTTGTACTCGAGGTCTTCGACACCCAGGTATTTCGCCCGGTCTGAAATTGCCGGAATACGGTCCGCCAGGAGTTCGCCCTTGCGAGTTGTCTTCCCCCACTTGCAGTGCGAACGTAACTCGGGATTGGATATCCGGAAATGAATTGCCTTAATGCCCGCCTGCCGCAGTTTCGGCACCAGGTTCATCTGCGTCTGCGTGCCGCGCACGATGGAATCATCGCAGACCACTACCGTTTTCCCGGTGCAATCTTCGCCGCTCGCCAGGAGCTTGATACTCGCCTCCTTGTTGCGCTGTTTCTGATCCTGCGGGATAAAGCTGCGGCCGGCGTAAGGGTACTTGAGCAGCAGTTCGTCGTACATGGGAATCCGGTCGATCTTTCCCGCCATCATCTGCCGGCAGAACTCCTGGTGATAACCGATAGCGTGGAACCGGCCGGAGTCCGGAACGGGAATCACTACGTCCGGCACGAACCCGCGCTGAATGTCCCTGGCCGCCAGCGCGGCCCCCAGCCGTTTACGGACAAGAGAATCCGGAACATCTTCAAACACGTTGCTGGGGAATCCCGTGTAAACCCAGTAAAAGCTGCACACCTTCACACGGTCGCCCGCGATCTTGCATTTCGACTCGGAACGCCCGTTCTTGAGGAGAACGACTTCGCCCGGTTCGATGTCCCGCACGCGCCGGAAGCCCAGGTTGGCGAAACCCGCGGACTCCGAGGCGACAATCGACGCTCCCTCCTTCTCCCCGAGCACCAGCGGCCATTGCCCCGTGGGGCAGCGGACGGCGTAAATCCCCGCGCTGGTGAGTATCAGCATGGAGTATGCGCCTTCGATTTCCCTGGTCAGGCGCTTGATCCCTTCGATGACATCGGATCCTTGTGCCACCAGCTTGGTAAGGATCTCAATGTCATCGCCGCGCGTGAAGACGTGGCCGAAGCTCTTGAAGCGCTCGACCAGGGCCGCGTTGTTGGTCACGTTTCCCGAAAAGCAGATGGAAAGCTGTCCCAGGCGCGTATCCGTGAAGTAAGGTTCACGAACTGAACCGCAGTAGCCGATCCCTTCCGTCCCGTCGAGGCCCTCCATGTCGGAAGTGAAGGTGGCGCGGAACCGGCCGCGATGGGTGCGGATGCGGAACTCACCGTCCAAGTAAGTGGACAGGCCGGCGTAAGCTTCGCCGAGGTGTTGGTTGTAGAACGTGCCCCAAAACAAATCACCTAAAAAAGTATCTTTATAAGTTGTTGGATCGATGCTGAGTGCAAAAAGTCCGGGCATTGCGGGATCTCCTTTCGGATAGCGAAAACAGGCAGGATACCGCGCCCCGGCCGCTTCCTGCCAGTCCGTTCCGCGACGGTGTATACTCTCAACTGCCCCGGAAGTCAGGCTATGCCCGGGCAGATGCGCGCAAGCACCGCGATTCTGGAGGATATTGATGAAAATTGTTGAGATACCCGCCGCGAAGCTGAACACCAGCGATTTCATTCGCCGGCAGAGCGAGGAACTGTCGAAGACGGTTGGGGAAGCCACCGCGATAACCGCCTTGTCCGGAGGTGTGGATTCGGCGACGGTGACCGTTCTGGGCCACAAGGCGCTCGGCAAGCGGCTGGCCGCTTATTTCATAGACAACGGTCTGATGAGACAAGGCGAGCCCCAGATGGTGGCGCGCGAGTTCCGCAAAATGGGCATCCGCGTCCAAGTGCTGGATGCGAAGCAGGCGTTCTTCGACGCTCTCAGCGGACTCCGGGATCCCGAAGAGAAACGGGAAGCGATCACCCGGACTTTCTACAAGGACGTTTTCGGAGCGCTGGTCAAGAAAAGCGGCGCGCGTTTCCTGCTGCAGGGCACCATTCTGACGGACGTGGAAGAGACGGTGGCGGGCGTCAAGCGGCAGCATAATGTCCTGGCACAGTTGGGTATCGATCCGGAGGAAGTCTACGGCTACGGCGTAATCGAGCCGCTGCTCCAACTGCGCAAGGACGGTGTCCGGAAGCTCGCCCGGGCGTTGGGGCTGCCTGCGTGCTTGTACGGCAGGATGCCATTCCCCGGACCGGCCCTCGCCGCCAGGGTGGTGGGAGAAGCCACGCCCGAAAGGATCGAGCTGGTTCGCAAAGCCACGGCCATCCTCGAAGCCGAGCTGGAAAAAGTCAGGAAATTCCAGTGCATGGCAATCCTGCATGAGGACCAATTCCCCGGGATGAGGAATGGCAAGCGGGAGTATGGCCGTCAGATTGAACTCCGATGCTGGGCCAGCGTGGACGCCAGGGCGGCTGAGCCGGTGTGGCTTGCGCCGCGGATGCTGAAGAAGCTGGCGGCGCGTATGACCAAAGAAGTTCCCGGCGTGGTGAGCGTGACGTACAACATCGCTTCCAAACCGCCATCCACCATGGAGGCGGTCTGACGCGCTGATCCGCCGATACGCGGGATCCGCTCTTATTGGCAGGTTCTCGTTATACTGGAATTTCCCGCATGACGACGTCTGCCAATCCTGTACGCGTGCGTTACGCCCCCAGTCCCACTGGCGATTTTCACGTGGGCGGGGCCCGAACCGCGCTATTTAATTACCTGTTCGCCCGCCACACCGGCGGCAAGTTCATCCTGCGCATCGAGGACACCGACCAGAAGCGTTACAATCCGCAAGCCCTCGGCTGGCTGCTCGACGGCCTTCGATATCTGGGGCTCGATTGGGATGAGGGCCCGGAAGTGGGCGGCGACTACGGACCTTACGTCCAGACCCAGCGTCTTGAGATTTACCAGCGCTACTCGCAACAGCTGCTCGAGTCAGGCGCGGCCTACCGCTGCTTCTGCACGCCCGAGCGCATCGAGCAGGCTTCGAAGGAATTGCAGAAGCAGGGGCACAATCCCGGTTACGACCGGCACTGCCGTGCGCTCGATCCGGAAGAGTCGGCCCGGCGCGCCGCTGCCGGCGAGCCCTATACAGTGCGCTTCAAGATGCCGCTCGAAGGTGAAGTCACGGTTCACGACATGATCCGCGGCGACATCACCTTCCAGCACAGCATCCTGCAGGACACCGTGCTGATGAAGTCCGACGGCATCCCCACTTACCACCTGGCCAACGTCATCGACGACCATCTGATGGAGATCACCCACATCCTGCGCGGCGACGAGTGGGTGAACTCGCTCCCACTGCACGCACATCTTTACGCCGCCTTCGGATGGCAGCCGCCCGTGATGGCGCACCTGCCGCTGATCCTTAACCCCACGGGCAAAGGCAAGATGAGCAAACGCGAGGACCGGGCGCCGGACGGCCGCATTCTGCCCGTCTTCGTCCGCACGTTCAAGGAGACCGGATATTTGCCCGAGGCCATGATCAATTACCTGGCGCTGGTCGGGTGGAGCTTCGACGACAAGACCGAGATCATGAGCCGGCAGGAGTTGATCGAACGCTTCACGCTGGAGCGGGTCAACGCATCGCCCGCGGTGTGGAACTACGAGAAACTCGATCACCTGAACGGTTGCTACATCCGCTCGCTGAGCGTCGAGGATCTGACTCGCCGCCTGGTGCCTCACGCCGTTAAGGCCGGCTTCGATGCCACCTACGAGAAGATGCTGCCAGTCACGCCGCTTATCCGGGAACGCATCACCACCCTCGGCGACGTGGCGCACGTGGCGGATTTCTTCTTCCTGGCCGAGTTGCCGCCTTACAATCCAGCCGAGTTGATCCCCCAGAAAGCGGACGCGGCGCTGGCCCTCACGGCGCTCGAAAGAGCGCACGCGCGGCTGGCCGAAACGGAATTCACCCACGAAGCGCTCGAAGCCGCCCTGCGCGGAGAGGCTGGGGCGCTTAAGATAAAGACCGGCCAGATGTTTCAGCCTGTTCGCGTGGCAGTGTGCGGCCGGAAAGCCGCTCCGCCGCTGTTCGAGACCCTCCAGGTATTGGGCCGTACGACCTGTCTGGCGCGAATTGAGAAAGCCATTGGAAAATTGAAGAACATATGAGCACGCCAACGAACCGCGATGCCGGCGAGCCTGCGGCACCATCTCACTTTATACGCGACATCATCCGGGAGGATCTGGCCACGAACAGGTTTGGCGGCCGGGTGCACACGCGTTTCCCGCCGGAGCCGAACGGCTACCTGCACATCGGCCACGCGAAGTCCATCTGCATGAACTTCGGCTTGGCGAAGGAGTTCGGCGGGAAGTGCAACCTGCGCTTCGACGACACGAATCCCTCCAAAGAAGAAACCGAGTACGTCGAATCGATCATTGAAGACGTGCGCTGGCTGGGCTTCGATTGGGAAGACCGCCTGTTTTACGCCTCCGATTACTTCGACCAGTTGTACGAATGGGCCGTCCAGTTGATCAAGGCTGGCAAAGCTTACGTTTGCGATCTCTCGGCGGACGAAATGCGCGATTATCGCGGCACGCTCACCGAACCCGGGCGCGAGAGTCCGTACCGCAACCGCTCCATCGAGGAGAACCTCGAGTTGTTCGAGCGGATGCGGGCCGGCGAGTTTCCCGACGGCTCGCGGACGCTGCGCGCAAAGATCGATATGTCGTCCCCCAACCTCAATATGCGGGACCCGGTGATGTACCGTATCCTGCACGCTGAACACCACCGCAGCGGCAACAAGTGGTGCATCTACCCGATGTACGACTTCACGCACGGCCAGTCGGATTCGATCGAAGGCATCACGCACTCCATCTGCACGCTGGAATTCGAAGACCACCGCCCGCTCTACGACTGGTACATCGAACAGTTGGGCATCTACCACCCGCGGCAGATCGAATTCGCCCGGCTTAACCTCGACTACACGGTGCTGAGCAAGCGCAAGCTGCTCACGCTGGTGCAAAAGGGCTACGTCAGCGGGTGGGACGATCCGCGCATGCCCACCATCAGCGGCATCCGGCGCCGCGGCTACACGCCGGAAGCCATTCGCAATTTCTGCGAGCGCATCGGCGTGGCCAAGTTCAACGGCACCATCGAATACTCGCTGCTCGAGCACTTTGTGCGCGAGGACTTGAACAAAACCTCGCTGCGCGCCATGGCCGTACTGCGGCCGCTGAAGGTTGTCATCGACAACTATCCGGAGGGCCAGGTCGAGGAACTGGAAGCCATCAACAATCCCGAGGATGCCAGCGCCGGCACGCGAAAGGTGCCGTTCTCCCGTGTCCTTTACATCGAGCAGGACGATTTCCGCGAAGTTCCGCCCAAGCAATACTACCGCCTGTCTCCGGGGCGCGAAGTCCGTTTGCGTTACGCCTACTTTGTCACCTGCACTGGCGTGGTGAAGGACCCCGCGACCGGCCAGGTCGTCGAGCTGCACTGCACGTACGATCCGGCCAGTAGGGGCGGCAACTCTCCGGACGGGCGAAAAGTGAAATCCACCATACACTGGGTTTCCGCCGCGCACGCCGTGGAGGCCGAAGTGCGGCTCTACGACAAGCTCTTCACCTGCGAGAATCCCAACGACGAAAGCGATGGGCAGGAGTGGACTTCCCATCTCAACCCCAACTCTCTCGAGGTCGTATCCGACGCCAAGATCGAACCGTCCCTGGCTGCCGCGCCTCCCGGCAGCCGTTATCAATTCGAGCGATTGGGATACTTCATTGTGGATCGGGATTCGACTCCTGAAAAGCGCGTCTTCAACAGAACCGTGCAACTCCGCGATAGTTGGGCGAAAATTGAGAAGTCCCAGAAGGAAAAGAGGTAGCTCGGACTAATGACCATCTTGGGAATCGGCGGGCTGCTCAACGATCCCGCCGCCGCCATCCTGAAGGACGGGCGCCTGGTGGCGGCTGTCGAAGAGAAGAAACTCGCGCGTCATCACCGGCCCGGCGAACTGCCTGAGGCAGCGATCGAGGAATGCCTGCGTGCGGCAGGTGTCGAGCCGGAGCAGGTGGACTGCGTCGCCGTCGTGAGGCCCCTGGCGAGGGGACCGGAGACTGCCCTGCATCTCGAGTTGCGTTCCGAATTCCCGGCGAGCCAGATTGTCGTCGTCGAACATCATGCGGCGCACGCGGCATCGGCCTACTACGCTTCGCCATACGAGCAGGCCACCGTGCTGACGCTCGACCGTGCGGGCGATTTCCGTTGCGGCGCGCGCTGGCGCGCTTCCGGCAATTCGTTGCGGATCGAACGCGAGCTTTACTACCCCGATTCGCTCGGCGAGCTTTACGGCCGCGTCACCGAGTTGCTCGGTTTTGA
Organism: uncultured Solibacteraceae bacterium; assembly: GCA_964384215.1. Lineage (GTDB taxonomy): Bacteria > Acidobacteriota > Terriglobia > Bryobacterales > Bryobacteraceae > JAJFUV01. The sequence continues at coordinate 117,484 of CAYLLB010000001.1, forward strand.
ACCGAACGCGGACGAGCACAAAGTGCAGTGGCTGTCGGCCTTCGGCGACGATAGTTTGGGCGGCGTCTTCGAGGAGATAATCACTTTTGCCAACGGCGACTGGCCGCGTCTGGACCGGACTTACTTCGACGCCGAACGGGTCGGCAGTGGGGGCTTCAGCTCGCGCTTTTACCACAAGCTGGGTACCGAGGACCGCGCCCCCGTTCCCGAGAATCGCCGGGCCGCGCTGGCGCGCGCGCTGCAGAGCGCTATCGAAAAGACCGTGCTGACCATGGCCGGCAGCGGCGAGAATCTGGCCCTGGCCGGCGGACTCGCGTTGAATGTACTCCTGGTGGCTGCGCTGGAGCGTTCCGGACAGTGGAAGAACGTCTTCGTGCAACCGGCCGCGGGCAACGCCGGCACCGCCCTGGGTGCCGTCTTCCACGCCTGGCACAACGTGTACGGGCATTCCGAGCGTTGCAGCCTGGGCGATTTCTGCCTGGGCCCCAGTTACTCAGCCGAGGAGATCAAGCAGGTGCTCGAAAACTGCAAGCTGCGGTTCCGCTACCTGCTCACCACCGGTGAACTGATCGACACGGCGGTGCGGGATTTGAACGACCTGAAGATCGTCGCCTGGATGCACGGCCGCATGGAGTTCGGTGCGCGCGCCCTGGGCAATCGCAGCATTCTCGCTTCGCCGCTCAACCTATATTCGACCGAGAATCTCAACATTTACATCAAACGCCGCGAGCCGTTCCGTAAGTTCGCGGCCTCGGTGCCGGAGGAGCTGGCCTCCGACTACTTCGAGGTCGGACCCAACGCGCGCTTCCTCACGACGGTCGGACGTGTACGGCCGCAGCACCGCAAGACGTTTGAAAGCGCCATTCTCGCCGGCGACATGATTCGCGTGCACACGGTATCGCGCGAGGACAATCCGCTCTACTGGCAGCTTCTGCACGCCATGGGCGAGGCGGCCGGACTGCCCGTGCTCTACAACACGTCCTTCAATCTGTTTGGCGATCCGCTGGTGTGCACGCCGCGCGACGCAGTCCGCAGCTTCTACTCTTCGGGCATCGATTCGATGTTCGTGGGTAATTTCCTGTTGGAGAAATAGCGTGCTCTTTTCGCGGCGGGCGTTTCTGGCGACGGCCCTTACCCCTCCGCAGGTGCGCTGTTTTCATCTTTCCGCTTCCCCCGAAGCTCTGGACGCCGATCCGGAGCTTCCAGACGTGGTGCGGGCTGCCGGTGTCACCGACGTCTGGATCGGGGCCTACCTTTACGGGCACTGGTACTACACGCCAGAGCGAATCGCCGCGCAGCGCAAAGTGTGGGAACGCGCGGGTCTGCGAACGCACGTCATACAGATCCCACTCGGTCATCCGGGCGATTCCTTGGGGTCGGTGAGCGGGCAGCCTCCGCTCATCCCTCCGCCGCACTGGAAGCCGGGCGTCCGCTCCAACGGCAAACGCCAGTGGGGCACGTCGCTGCATGAGCCGGCCACGGCGGAGAATGTCGATGCCATCCGCCGCGTCGCCGCACTGGGAGTGCGCCGCGCATTTCTGGACGATGATTTCCGCCTCGCGCAGGGCCCCGGCGTGATTGGCGGGTGTTACTGCGACGCGCACGTGGCTGAGTTCACGCGCCGGTACGGGTACGGGCCCGCCGTGCGCGAGCAGTTGCTCGATGCCGTGCGCGCGCGCCGCCTCGACGCGGCGGTGCGCAACTGGGTCGAGTACACCTGCGACCAGTTGACCGCGTGCTTTCGGGCGATACAAAAGGGTGCTCCCGAAATCGACCTGGGCATCATGGTGATGTACCTGGGGTCGGAAAAAGCCGGCATCCGGCTCGAAGATTACCGCGACGTGCCGTTCCGTGTCGGCGAGCTGATGTTCGACGACAAGTCGTTCGGCCGCGTGAAGGGCAAGACCAACGAGCTCTTCAGCGCGCTCTTCCACCGCCGGTTCACCACCCCCGAGCGCGCCTTCAGCGAGACCACGGCGTTTCCCTCCAACCAGCTCTCGGCGGCCAACATGGCGGCGAAACTGGCCATCTCGACGCTTGCGGACGTGCGCAACACCATGATGATGAGCGGAGTGACACCATTTCCCCGTTCGCACTGGGCGACGCTGGGACCCGCCATGCGCAAGCACGCTGCGCTGCACGCGCGCGTAGCCGGCCACGTGCCGCGAGGCCCATTCAAGCACTGGTGGGGCGAAGCCGCGCGTTACGTGGGTGACGACAATCCGTACAGCCTGTTCCTGGCTTCCGGGATCCCGTTCGAAGTGTGCTATCAGCCACCGCGCGAAGGTTGGGTCTTTCTTTCCGACGCCGACTCCATAAACACCAGCGCTGTCGCTGTCACGCGCAAGACCGTGCCAGAGACGCTGGCCGATCTTTACGCGTTCAAGCACCGGGTACGAAAGGTACTCACGGACGTGCCCTTTGTCGAGGACGACAAACCGGTGGTCTGCTCCTGGCTCCCCACGGCCCGGCGAGTGCTGCTGTGGAATCTCGCCGAAGCGAGGGAGGTTTTTTCACTCGTGCACGGAGAAAAGCGCCGCGAGGTCACGGCTGACGCGCTCGAGTTGATTGAAGTAGAGTTGTGAGTCCAACCGCGGTTATCCCGCGCTCCCCAGCTTTATTAATTGTTCGGCGTGGCGGAGCGCTTCGGGGGTGAGTTTTTCGCCGGAGAGCATGCGGCCGATCTCGCGGACGCGCGACGCGGCGTCCAGTTCCTCGATGGACGCGGTGGTGCGCCCGCCCGCCTCGTGCTTTTCGACGCGAAAATGATGATCCGCGAAGCTGGCCATCTGCGGCAGGTGCGTCACGCAGAGCACCTGGTCGGAAGCCGCCAACTGCTTCAGGCGGCGGCCCACGGTCTCCGCGGCGCGGCCGCCGATGCCGGCGTCGACCTCGTCGAAGACCAGGGTGCGCGCGGCCTCCGCGCGCCGTTTCTCGCGGCCCGAGTGCGCGGCGGCGATGACCGTTTTCAGCGCCAGTGCGATGCGCGAGATCTCGCCGCCGGATGCGACTTTCTCGATGGCGCGCGGCTCCTCGCCGGGGTTCGGCGAAACCAGGAAACTGACCGCGTCGCTGCCGTCGGCGCTCCAGGGAGCGGGCTTGATCTCGATGCGGAACACGCTGCCTTCCATGGCCAGTGTGGCGAGTTCGCGCTCGACCCCGCGGGCCAGTTTGCGGGCCGCCTCGAGGCGCTGGCTTGTGAGGCGCTCGGCCAGCCGCTGGTATTCGGCGGCCAGTTGCTCGCGCGTCGCGCGCAGCTCTTCGCGCCTCTGGTCGGCGGTCTCGGCGGCGTTCAGGTTCGCCCGCACTTCCTCCAGGTATGTGAGGATCTCCTCCACGCTCCGGCCGTACTTGCGCTTCAGCTTCTCGATGGTCGCCAGGCGCGCTTCGATCGCTTCAAGCCGGCTGGGGTCCGCCTCCAGGCGGGAAAGATAATCGCGGACGGTGTGCGAAGCTTCGTCGATGGCGATTTCAGCGGGTTTGAGCGTTTCCAGCGCTTCGGTGAGCGATGAGTCGATCCGGCAAATCTCTTCCAGGCGCCGGACTGCCGTGCGCACAGCGGCGAAAGCGGATTCGGGCGAGTCGTAGAGCGCCGAGTATGCCGCGGAGGCGGCCTCCTCCAGCCGCACCACGTTCTGGAGCACGCGGCGTTCCTTCTCAAGAGCCTGGTCCTCCCCCGCGGTGAGCGAGGCGCCCTCTATCTCGCGCTTCTGAAAGCTCCACAGGTCGGCCAGCCGCAGCCGTTCCTGCTCGGCTCTTTCGAGATCTTCCAGTTCAGACCCGCAAGCGCGCCACCGCTCATACACTCCCGCGACGCCGGCAAGCGTCTCCCCATTGGAGGCGAATTCGTCGAGCAGTTCGCGCTGCGCGTCCGCCGAAAACAGGAGCTGCTGATCGTGCTGGCCGTGTATGTCGGCCAGGTACGGCGCAATTTCCCGGAGCAGCGCGGCGGTCACGGGATGGTTCTCGAGAAACGCACGGGATTTGCCGTTGGCGAGAACTTCGCGCTCCACCAGTAGCTCCCCGTTCTCGCACTCCATCCCCGCCTGTTCGAGCAAGGCCCGGAATGGGCGGCTTTGCGGAGCCTCGAAAATTCCCGAGATGCGCGCGCGTTCGGCGCCCGTGCGAACGCTTTCGCCCGACGCCCGCCCGCCGAGAAGCAGCGCCAGCGCATCCACTACGATAGACTTGCCGCTACCCGTTTCCCCTGTGAGCAGGTTCAGCCCCTCGTGAAAACGCACGCGAAGCTGTTCGATCACGGCGTAGTTCTCTATCACTAACTCGACGAGCATCCGAGGCAATTATACGAGGTTTCGCGCCTGGAATCGTCCACCCGGCGGTCTTTCCCGTCATATCTATCAGGCTGCGGTCAGGCAGTGCGCTCCCCTACTGCAATATGATAGAAGTTCGGGTTAGTTGAAGGAGACGACTTGATTTCTCACCCACCGATGGCTTTCCTATTGCAAATGAATATGTTCGAGATGATCAGCCGGGCCAAGCCGATCCCTATGGCCGTGATTGCGTTCCTGCTGATTTTCTCCCTGCTGAGCTGGGCCATCATCTTTGGAAAGTGGAACATTTTCCGCCAGGCGCGCCAGGCGAATCTCAAGTTCATCCGCGCCTTCCGCAAATCGCCGACGCTTGAAGCGGTGGCGGTTGTCGCGGAGCAGTTTCGCGTTTCTCCGCTGGTGGCGGTTTTCGACTTCGGCTACGAAGAGGTCGACCGGCAGATGAAGAGCTACAGCCGGTTGCGCAATCCGCTGGCGCTCGAGCGCGCGCTGCAGTTGGGAGCGAGCGAGGAACTGGCTAAGCTCGAGCGCAATTTGAACTGGCTGGCCACGGTGGCGTCGGTCTCGCCGTTCATCGGGTTGCTCGGAACCGTTGTCGGTATTATCGATGCCTTCCAGGCCCTCGGCCTGGCCGGCAGCGCGAGCCTGCGCGCGGTGGCGCCAGGTATTTCCGAGGCGTTGATCACCACCGCTATGGGTTTGGGCGCGGCGATCCCCGCTGCCATTTTCTACAACTATTTCGGTCACGTCATCAAGGAGATGGGCGCGCGCATGGAGGACTTCGCGCTGGAATTTCTCAACGTGGCCGAGCGCGACATTGAGGCCTAACCCATGGGTGGCTTTAACAACGGGTTGCGGGGCGGACGCGGGCGCTTCGGCGGGCACGGCACCATGGCCGAAATCAACATCGTGCCTCTCGTGGACGTAGTCCTGGTCCTCCTCGTCATTTTCATGATCACCGCCAACGTCATGGAGTTCGGCATGGAAGTGGATGTGCCGAAAGTGAAGACGGTGCGCGAGAGCGCGGAGGAATTGCCCGTAATCAACATCACGCGCTCCGGCGAGCTCTTTCTCAACGAGAAGAGTGTGAACATCAACGATCTGGCCGGCGAGATCCGGAGCCGCTTCCGAAATCCCAAATCGGTGTACGTGCGTGCCGACAAGGCCACGATCTGGGATCCCATTGCGCAGGTAATCAGCGAACTGGGCGCCGCCAAGATCGATGTAAAAGTGGTAACGCAGCCGGAAGACGAGGCGGATAAGAAACGCCGCTGACGCGGACCCGGCGCTTTAGAAACGATGCCACCACACGGCGACATTCTCGATCAGGCCGAATCGAACAAGCACCCTATCCTTGCATCCGTGGGCCTGCATGTGGCGGTATTCGCGTTCCTGGTCGGATATGGCGCGGTGGTCACGCGCGGCAAGATCCTGTGGGGCGACCCGAATTCGCTCGGCGGCGGCGGTGTGGTGGGTATCACTCCGGTGAGCCAGATCGCGATTCCCTCGCGCGGGGGTCCCCTGAATCCGGTGGCTAACGACACCGAATCCAACGTTCCTCTGCCGCCGAAGGAAGAGACGGCCAAGAAGCGCGAGCGAGCGGAGGATCCCGACGCCATCGCCCTCAAGACCAAGCGCCGCAAGGTCAAATTGAGCGACGTCTCAGCCAGTTATCAGCGCTACCGCGCCAACCCGAATCCGCGCGGCAATCAGCTCTATTCGAGCGCGGGCCAGGCCATGAGTTCCACCATGTACGGCGGCATGTCGGGCAGCGGCGGCGTGGGCGTGGGTTCTGGCTCGCCGTTCGGGAACCGGTACGGCTATTACGTGGACTTGCTGAGGCAGCGCGTGAGCGAGAAGTGGCGCACGCAGGACGTGGACCCGCGGCTACACTCGGCGCCGCCGGTGATCGTGAGCTTCGATATCCAACGCGACGGCTCCGTTTCCGGGATCCGGTTCCTGCAGCGAAGTGGAACGGCTACGCTGGATTATTCCGCGCAGAGGGCCATCGTGGAAGCCAGCCCGTTTCCGCCGCTGCCCGCCGGTTACTCCGGCCGCTCCGCCACGATTGAGTTCTGGTTCCAGCTAAGAAGATGAAGAGACAAATTGTTATCAGCCTGTTTCTGACAGCCCTGGCGGCTGTGGCCTCGTTCGCGCAGCAACCCGACGTGGTCATTAAGATCCTCAAGAGCGAACGCACCGTCATGGCGATCCCCGATTTGCGCGGCGCCGGCGAGGCGCAGCGCTTCATGGGCGTGTTCAATTCCACGCTGTGGGGCGACGTGCAGGATTCGGGCCTGTTCAAGATGGCGCCCAAGAGCTTCTATCCCACCCAGGTGCCCCAACGGCCGCAGGACTTCAGGCCGCCACTGCCCGCCCCGGCGCAGCGCCGCCGTGGCGCGCCGCCGCCAAGGCCTATTAGCCAGGGACCATGGCTCACCGACTGGTCGGAGCCCCCGGTAAGCACGAACTATCTTGCCTTTGGCTACGTGGCCATTCAGGCCGAGCAACTCGTCCTGTTTGGGTGGCTTTACAACGTGGGGCAACCCGACCTGGCTGCGGCGCAGGTTTTCGGCAAGGTATACTTCGGACCGGTCAACGAGGACGGTGCCCGCAAGATTGCGCGCGACTTTGCCGCAGATATCCTGAGCCAGTTCGGCGCAAAAGGATTGGCGGGATCCAAGATTTATTTTGTGTCCAGCCGCACGGGCCGCGGACTCAAAGAAATCTGGTCCATGGACTACGACGGATCCAACCAGAAGCAGATCACTTCCTACCGGTCCATATCGACCATGCCGGGGGTTTCACCCGATGGAACACGGCTCGCGTTCACTAGCTTCTACAAAACGTTTCCTGCTATAGTGATACACTCATTGGAGACGGGACGAAAGTTGCCGTTCTTCAACCAGATCGCATCCATGAATGCGACGGCGGATTTTATGCCTGACGGCCAGCACATGTTGTTTTCGTCGACGTTGGCAAGCCGTGAGGCCCAGATTTACATGTGTGATCTGGCTGGAGGGAATCTAAAGCGCATCTCGATGGTACGCGCCATCGAGGTGGAACCGAAGGCGAATCCTCGAACAGGACAGGAGATCGTCTTCGTTTCGGGTCGCTCGGGACCCGCGCAAATATATAAAATGAATTTGGAGGGCGCCAACGTTGAAAGGCTGACGGACGGGACTGGCGAGGCCGGCAACCCGGCATGGCATCCCGACGGTCGACACATCGCTTTCAAGTGGACTCGCGGTTATGAGCCGGGCAACTGGAACATCTTCGTGATGGACGTTGCCACCAGGCAGTTTGAACAGTTGACTCATGGCGCCGGGAGGAACGAGAATCCGAGTTGGGCGCCGGATGGACGGCATATCGTGTTCAGCAGTAACCGGACCGGATCGTTTCAGATTTGGACCATGTTGGCTGATGGAACACAACTCAAGCAGCTTACCACCAGCGGCAACAATACGATGCCGGTATGGAGCAAACAGTAACATTGATGTTCAGTCAGTTGGAGATTTCAGGAGGCGAAGTTCAGGAAGAGTTATGAAGAAGATTATTTTGTTGTTTTTGGGTTTGACCCTGTTGTTCTTTGCGGTCGGCTGCAAGAAGAAAGCTCCTGCGCCGCCGCCACCCCCACCGCCGAAGGTTGAAGCACCACCTCCTCCGGCCAAGCCGATGATTTCTTCGTTCGCCGCGGAACCGTCGACCATCGAGCGTGGTCAGTGCTCCACGCTGCGTTGGGCGACCGAGAATGCCACGGACGTGTCAATCGACCAGGGTATCGGCACCGTGTCCGCCAGTGGTACTCGCCAGGTTTGCCCGAACGACACCACGACATACGCGATGACGGCCAATGGTCCGGGCGGAACTGCGACGTCTTCGGCCACCGTTACGGTGACCGCTCCGCCGCCGCCGCCACCTCCACCGCCGCCAGCCAAGAAGACCTTGCAGGAACGGTTGGCCAACGAGGTGCAGGATGCGTTCTTTGATTACGATAAGAGCGACATCCGCGAGGATGCCCGTGCGGTCCTCACCCGTAACGCCGACGCGCTGAAGTCCATCCTGCAGGAGTTCCCGGATGCCGTTATCACGGTGGAAGGCCACTGCGACGAACGCGGTTCGGCTGAGTACAACCTCGGCCTCGGCGATCGCCGTGCGACGTCCGCCAAGGACTTCCTGGTTCAGTTGGGCGTTTCCGCCGACAAGCTGAAGAATATCAGCTACGGCAAGGAGCGGCCGCAGTGCACCGAGTCCAACGAAGCGTGCTGGCAGAAGAACCGCCGCGCTCACTTCTCGGCTCAGTAGGAAGTTAAGAAGTAGTCGATTCCGCGAAGACCGTGGGGCGGATCCGCTCGCCAAGAGGGGAACTCCCCCGGTCTTCGTCTTTCGAGGAGGCTGTGATGAAACCCATTCGCTCGATCTCGCTTCTTGCTTTTGTCCTGGCGCTCCCCTGCGCCGCGCAAAAGCGCGAGATACAGGACTTGCAGCGCGACGTGGCCCTGTTGCAGGACGACGTCAAAAGTATGCGCAAGACGTTGGACGAGAGCATGACGGCGCTCAAGGTTCTCACTCAGCAGATTCTCGATACCGTCAACAGGATCAACACCGGCATGGCGGTCATGGACAACACGGTCCGCGACCGGCTGAAGGAACAGGAAAAGAACGTGGTGGCTCCTGTGGCGGGTGTAGGCACCAAGATCGACCAAATGACCACCGAGTTCTCTTACGTGAAGGAAACCGTCACGGAGATGAACACGCGGATGGGCAAGCTTGAACGCCAGGTGCTGGACCTGGGAAACAGCATTAAGACGCTGAACGCGCCTCCGGCTCCGCCGGATAGCTCCTCGGCGACCCCAGGCGGCGCAGCCGGTGTGTCGGCCGAGGAACTTTACCAGAACGCCCTCCGCGACAAATCCGCCGGTCATCTCGAGATGGCTCTGCAGCAGTTCGCCGAGTACCTGAGGCTGTTCGGCACCACCGAGTCGGCGCCCAACGCCCAGTATCAGATCGGCGAGATTTACTACCAGAACGGCGACTACGCGCCGGCGTTGAAGGCTTTCGATACCTTGCTCGAAAAGTACCCCGAGAACAATAAAACCCGCGACGGGATGTACATGAAGGGCATGGCATTGATGAAGTTGGCACGGCGCACTGATGCCGCCCGGCAGTTCCAGGACCTCATCGACGCCTATCCGAATTCCGAGCAGGCCGCCAAGGCAAAAGCGCAACTCCGGGGCCAGAATCTGAGCGCTCCCAAGGCAAAGGCCAAGAAGAAGGCCAGGTAGCGCTTTGGCTGATCCGGCCGCTTCGCATGCGTTCAAAGTGCCCACGCAAGCAAATGCGCATCGTGGTATTCTAAATCCTCGCTGAGGGCCATGGCGCAGCGGCACAATCTTCCTTCCATTTGTATTGCTCTCGGATTTACCCAGCCCGAACTCTTGCTGTGCCAGGCCCGCCAGGAAGTCGAATCGGGAGAGAGGTTTCTCGAAATACGGTTGGACTACCTGCCCGCACCGGAGCAGGGATTGAAGGTCATCCGGACTTTGCTTAAAGAGTCCCCCGATAGCACGATCCTGGCGACCTGCCGGCGCCATCAAAACGGAGGACGGTTCAACGGGGGAGTCGAGGAGCAGTTGCATCTGCTCGAGGCGGCCGTCGAGGAAGGCGCGCAGGCCGTGGATGTGGAGATCGAAACCGCGGAGACGGCGACCGTCGCGGTCGAGATGCTGCGCTCCAAGTGCCGCGTGGTGATCTCCTACCACAACTACACAGGCACGCCCGCGCTGGATTCCGTCTTGCGGCGTTTGGCCCGGGTGCCGGCGGATATATACAAGATCGTGACCACGGCGCGCAAGCCCTCCGACAATATGCGCGTGCTGAACCTGGCGCGCGCCCATGGACGCTTGCCGCTCGTGGTATTGTCCATGGGCGAGACCGGCTTCCCCACCCGCGTGCTCTCCACTTTGTGCGGCGGGCTCTACACTTACGCCGCCCCCCTGGCCGCGGAGGGGACTTCCGCGGGTCAAGTCAGCGCCCACGCTCTGCGCCACCTGTACCGGTGCGAAAAGATTTCCCGCAACGCCAAGATCTACGGCGTGATCGCCGATCCGGTCTGCCACTCGATCTCTCCGCCGGTGCATAACCGCGCTTTTCAGGCCAAGCGGCTCGATGCGGTGTACCTGCCGTTCCTGGTCCATCCGGGGCAACTCAAGGACTTCTTCGAAATGGCCGAGAAGTTGCCCGTGGCGGGCTTCAGCGTGACCATTCCGCACAAGCAAAAGGTGCTGCGTTATTTGGATATCGTCGATCCGCTCGCGCGCCGCATCGGAGCTGTGAATACGGTCTGGCGCAAGGCGGGTAAATGGAGAGGCGCCAACACCGACGTCCCCGGCGTCGTCGAGCCGCTGACCCGCCATCTGCGTCTGGCCAAGTCCACCGTGCTGCTGGTGGGCAACGGCGGCGCGGCCCGAGGGGCCGCCTTCGCGCTCACCGATGCCGGCGCCAAACTGGCCATCGTGGGCCGCAATGCGGACCGTGTCCGGGCGCTGGCGAAAGCCTGCGACGCCGAGCCTCTCTCCATGGAGCAGGTCCGCGCCAGGCACTTCGACGCGCTGGTCCACGCCACTCCCGTGGGTATGTTTCCGAAGGTGGACGAGTGCGTCTTCCCGGATGCGATCCCGGCCGACGTGGTCTTCGACATGGTTTACAATCCGCTCGAAACCCTGCTTCTCAAACGCGCACGGGCGCAGGGCAAGACGGTGGTCCCGGGGATGTCAATGTTTCTCGAACAGGCCGTTCATCAGTTCGAGATATGGACCGGAGAGTCCGCACCCCGGTCCGTCATGGAACGCGCCGGCATCGAGGCGCTGTCTCATTGCGCGGACGGTGGGAACTCGAAATGACTGTCAAGCTATCGCGAAGGGAATTGAGTGTACTGGCATTGGCGCCGCGCCTGCTCGCTCAGGAAGCCGCGCCGCAGCCCGATCACAGCCGCGAGGCTTTCGAATTACGGCGTAAGCAATCCGAGGCGCTTGCCCGGCGCGAAGTACCTATGAGCACCGAGCCGGCTTTCATCTTCAAGCCCTAGACCCGCCATGGCGAACTTCAACGAGGACGTCTTCTTTTCCACCGCTGTCGAACTGAACCGGCGGCTGGTCGCCAAAGAGTTCACCGCGGTTGAACTCGCCCGCGCCTTCGCCGAACGTCTGGAGACTTCCGGCCCGTCCCTCAATGCCCTGGCGCTCTCCCTGCGTGCCAGGGGTGTCAATGACGCCAAGGACGTGGACGACGATTTGAAACGGAATCGGCTGCGAGGCCCCCTGCAGGGCGTCCCCTACGGGGTAAAGGACCTTCTGGCCGTTGCCAACCATCCCACCACATGGGGCGCCAAACCTTACGCGAAGCAGGTCTTCGACTACGACGCCAAGGTGGTGAAGAAGCTCGACAAAAGCGGTGCCGTGTTGATCGGAAAGCTCGCCATGATCGAGCTGGCCGGCGGCGGTGGTTACCGCTACGCCAGCGCTTCCTTGACTGGACCGGCATTGAACCCGTGGGACAACACGCGGTGGGCGGGCGGATCGTCCAGCGGGCCGGCTGCGGCCGTGGCGGCGGGGTTGGTGCCCTTCGCCATCGGTTCGGAAACCTGGGGATCCATTCTCAATCCCTGCGCGAGCTGCGGCTTGACCGGCTTGCGTCCCACCTACGGCTACGTCAGCCGCGCCGGCGCCATGGCTCTGTCCTGGACCATGGATAAGCTCGGTCCCATTTGCCACTCGGCGGAAGATTGCGGACGGGTACTTCAGGTGATATCCGGCGGCGATACCGACGATCCAAGCTCCGCGGGCAAGAGTTACTACTATGGCCCGCAGTACGCGCGGAACTTCCGGGATCTCAAGTTGGGATTCGCCACGGTAGATTTCGACTCCTGGCCCGAGGAGAACTGCCGGGCGCCGCTGCGCGAGGCCCTGGGTGTCCTTCGCACCATCCTGCCTGCCGCCGTGGAGACGCATCTGCCGGATTATCCGTATGGAGCTGTTGCCGGAACCATTATCACGGCCGAAGGCTCGGCGGTCTTCGAACCTCTCATCACAAGCGGCAGAATCGAGGAACTCGCCGACAAGCGGCAGATCGCTTCTCTGAAGGCCGGCCTGGAGATTCCCGCCAAGGACTATCTGAAGGCCATGCGCATCCGCTCCCTCATCCAGCAGGATCTGAGGGGACTTTTCACCCACGTTGACGTGCTCGTCTCGCCCAGCACTTTCAGCATCGCGCCAAAGATTACCGAACCGCTGGACCGGCGACGCGGCGCTACTCCCCGGCCCAAAGACCGTGGCCTTTCCGATCTGGGCGCTGCCGGCAACCTGGCCGGTCTGCCCGCTCTTTGCTTGCCCTGCGGCTTTGCCGACGGTATGCCGGTCGGCATTCAGCTTGTCGGCAGACCGTTTTCAGAGAACACCCTGCTGGCCATCGGAGCCGAGTTCCAACGCCGCACGGATTGGCATAGACGCCGTCCCGGCTCACAGAAATGAGACATATGTACAAATCCTTCTTTCTTCTCCTGGTTGCCTGCGGAGCGCTCGTTGCGCAGGAACCGCGCACGCAGTTGCTGTGGCCCGAGGGCGCGCCGGGCGCGGTCGGCACACAGGATGCCGACAAACCGAGCCTCACCATCTACTTGCCGCCTCCCGGCAAGAGCAACGGCACCGCGGTGGTGGTTTGTCCTGGCGGTGGTTACAGCAATCTGGCGGTGTTGCATGAGGGACGCCAGGTTGGCTATTGGTTCAACTCTTTCGGTGTCACGGCATTCGTGCTCAAATACCGCGTCGCGCCGCGCTATCATCATCCGGCTCCTCTCAACGACGCCCAACGCGCCTTGCGTTGGGTCCGCTCGCATGCCGCGGAATTTGGCATCGCGCCCGACCGCATCGGCATCATGGGCTTCTCCGCCGGCGGACATCTCACCTCCACCGCCGGCACGCACTTCGACAAAGGCAACCCGTCCGCGGCCGACCCTATCGAACGCGCAAGCTGCCGGCCCGATTTTCTGGTTCTCTGCTACCCGGTGATCAGCTTCACCACCGAGTTCACCCACCGCGGTTCGCTGCGCAATCTACTTGGCGACAACCCGGACCCGAAACTCGTTGAAAGCCTCTCGAGCGAAAAACAGGTGACCGCCGATACGCCGCCCACGTTTCTGTTCCACACCAGCTCCGATACGGGCGTGCCGCCGCAGAACTCCGTTCTCTTCTATCTGGCGTTGCGCGAAAAAGGCGTGCCGGCCGAGATGCACCTTTACGAACGCGGCCCGCACGGCGTGGGCCTGGCGCCCTTTGAGCCCGCGCTGTCCACCTGGAGCGACCGCCTGAAGGACTGGATGAAACTGCGCGGCCTGCTGCCGTAACCCGGAATTGATTTCCACGCCGGCCCGACCTCGAGCGTCAGTTTTGTAGAAAGTGACTGCCCGGAGGACCACCGTGCGCCTGTTCCTGCTGCTCTTCGCACTGATCTGCTCGGCCGATGCAGCCGTCATCAAAGGCATCGTTCTCGACAACATGAGCGGCCGTCCGCTCGCCCGCACCAGAGTGGTGCTGCAGATTGTTGGGCGGGACAGCATCACGGCCAGGTCCACTTCCACCGGCTCAAACGGCCAGTTCGAGTTTGACAAGCTCGCGGCCGGATGGTGCCTGGTAAGCGCGGACCGCATGGGTTTTGCCACGGCGCACCACGGCCAGAAGTTGTGGAACTCGCCGGGTGTGCCGCTGCACGTCGACGAGGATTCTTCAACGTTTCTGACCCTGCGGATGCGTCGCCTCGGAGCCATCACCGGCACTGTCTTCGACGAAAACGATGTCGGCCTGCCGCAAGTCGACGTGCTGGCCTTTCGCGATACCCGTCCGCCATCCTTCGTTGCCAGGACGCAGTCCGACGATCGCGGCAACTACCGCATCGGCATGTTGGAACCCGGCCGCTACCTGATCCGGACAGGGCCGAAACGCTTTTCCGAGGATTTCAACCTCGTGCCGACCTTCCACCGGGAAGCACAGCGCCTGGACGAGGCGTTGCCCGTGGATGTTCGCATGGAGGAGTACGCCGGTGAGGTGAACGTGAAGCCAGAGCCGGGCAAACTGGTCTCACTCGATGTCGAGTGTGCAAACCCCTGGTTCAGTCCAGTGCCGGTCCTGCTGGTTTCCGAGACCGGACGCATCCGGAGCACCACCAATTCCGCGGGCCGCGTCTCCTTCCACGGCTTGGCGCCCGGCCAGTACGAAGTCTTTGCCGGCAATCAGGGGATCGAGGCGGTTGCCGCCCGGGCCTACTGGCAGTACGGCGAGCCGCAGAGCGCATACACTACGTTGTCGCTGGTGCGCGATCGCGAGGACCTGCGCGTGGGCCTTCGTCCCACGCCGACCGTGCGCTTTTACATCCGTGATTCCGGTGGAACGCGCATCCAGCCCGACGCTGTGACGGTGTGGCTCCGGCGCAAGGACCTTGCGGGACCGGGCGAACCGCAGCGCCGCACGGGAGCCGATGTGAGGATACCGCCGGGACGATGGGAGGTGCGCATCGAGACTCCCCCGGACATGTATCCGGTTTCGCTCGCTTCATCTTCCCTGCGGACCGGCCCCCCCGGGATCGTCGCCGCTGCCGATTCTTGGACGGAGATGGTGGTTTGGGACTCCAGCGCCCCCATCCTGGAGGTCGTGGTATCTCGAAACCCAGCTACAATTCACGGCAAAGTCACGGCGTCCGTGGGTGAGGCGGCCGTGGGCGCGCCGGTGTACCTGGAGCGGTGGGACGAACGCGAAGGCAAGCGGCTGGGAGAAATCCGCCGGACCCTCACCGGCGCGCAAGGGGGATTCAGCTTCCGCGGCCTCGGTCCCGGCGCCTACCGCCTCGTGTCGAGTTTCGACTTCGATGCGCCCGGCGAGGAACTTATGCCGAACGTGCAGCCCAAGCTCGTCCGGGTTGCCGAAGGCGAAAACGTCGAAGCCGATCTCGCGCTCTTCGTGATGCAGTAAGCGCCGGGATCGAGTGCGCCGGGCTGCGCTAGCGGTTGAGGAATTCGTTCATCGCCGCAGCCACCTCAGCCGGCTTTTCATGTGTCAGCCAGTGCGACACCCCGGCAATCCAGCGCATGCAGATATTGGCGCGCTCTGGAATGCGCAGCAGCGCCAATGCCGGCTTGGCCTCTCCCCGGTCGCCATAGATTTCGAGGATCGGCACACTCGTGGTCTTCAGAAACTCCTGGCCGTCCCACCGGCGCCAGCACGTTCCGAAGGCTTTCTTCTGCTCCTCGGTCCACTTCGCTGTCACCGCCTGCCGCTCGGCGTCGATCGCGGCCTTTAACTCCGGCGTGAGCGTGCTGCTCATCTTGCCCGGGAACGCCTCGCGGGGCGCATCCGCATTGGTCCATCCTTCCAGCGACAACACGCCAGCCACTCGTCGCGGCTCGACGCGCGCCACCTCCAACGCCACCATGCCGCCGATGCTGTGCCCGCCGACATAGAACTTGCGCCACCGCTCCTTATTCGCCACACGCAGAACATCCGATGCGAACTGCTCGATGGATCCATTGGCCGGTGGCGGCCAGCTCCCACCGTGCCCGCGCAGTTCCACGAGCAGCAGAGGGATGTTCGCATTCAGATGCCGCACTATGCCGTCCCACTCGCGATTGTCATGAAAGCTGCCCGGGATGAGGATGAGGCCCGGCCCGCTCCCGCCGCCGCGCACCTCATAAGAGACGCGCCCTTCGTCGGTCGGGATCTGTTTGCGGACGAATCCGGCTCCTCCGGCGAACAGCACGCACGTCGAAAGCATCAGGCTCAGCGCAGCGCGGGCCACCGGTTACGCCTCCAATCCCATCTGCGACAGGCGATAGCGCAGCGCGTTGCGTGTAAGCCCGAGCAGGCGGGCGGCCTGGCTCTTATTGCCTTCCGCCCGGCGCAACGCTTCGCGGATGAGCGCCTGTTCGTACGTGTCGAGCGTCATGCCCTCGGGCAGAAACGCCTCCACCGAGTTGGCCGGGCGCGCGCGCGGCGACAGGTCCAGCTTGATGTCATCGGCGTCCAGCTTGGTGCCCGTGCACAGCACCAGGCTGCGTTCGATCACGTTTTCCAATTCGCGCACGTTGCCGGGCCAGTGGTACGCCAGCAGTTTCTGGATGGCCGCTTCGGTGAGCGACTCGACGCGGCTGCCCGAATCGCGGGCCAGCTTCTTGACAAAATGTTCGGCGAGCGGCGGAATGTCCTCGCGGCGCTCCCGCAGCGGCGGGATGTTCATCGGCACCACGTTCAGCCGGTAATAGAGGTCCTCACGGAAGGTGCCTTGTTCGAGCGCGGCACGCAGATCCTGGTTCGTCGCGGCGATCACGCGCACGTCGATCCGCTTCGTCTTGTTGCTTCCCAGCCGTTCCAGTTCCCGTTCCTGCAGAACCCGCAGCAGCTTCACTTGCGTAGCCGCCGGAACGTCCCCGATTTCATCGAGAAACACCGTGCCCGTGTCGGCCTGTTCGAACTTGCCTGGCTTCGCCGCGATCGCTCCCGTGAAAGCGCCTTTCTCGAAGCCGAACAGCTCGCTCTCCATCAGGTTTTCGGGAATCGCCGAGCAGTTGATCTTGACAAACGGCCGGTCCCGCCGCGGCGAGTGAAAGTGCAGCGCCCGCGCGATCAGATCCTTGCCGACCCCGCTCTCTCCGGCGAGCAGCACCGTGGCGCGCGTCGGCGCCACGCGCATGAGCGTCGAAAAGATCTCCTGCATCGCCGGACTGCCGCCGATGATGTTGTCGAACTCGTAGCGCCAACCCAGTTCCTCGCGCAGCTTGCGGTTCTCATCGCGCAACGCGCGCACCTCGATGGCCTTGTTCACCACCGCCATCAGGTGATCGAGAGAGAACGGCTTCATCAGGAAATCCACCGCGCCCGCCTTCATGGCCTCCACGGCGCTTTCCACCGTGCCGTAAGCTGTCATCACGATCACCGGGACTTGCGAATTCTGCCGCCGCAAAAGTCCGAGCAGTTCGAGCCCGTCCATGCCGGGCAGGCGCAGGTCCGTCAGCACCAGATCCGCGCGGTCGGCCAGACGAAGGCCCTCCTCGGCCGTGCCGGCTTTGTCCACGTCGAAGCCCGCCGTTTGAAGCTGAAGCTCCACGACGCGCCGTAGTTTTTCTTCGTCTTCGACAACCAGGATTCTGTTTCTCATTTCTCTGCTTCGGTCCGTATGGGAAGGAACACGCGGAAGACGCTTCCGCGGCCGGCTTCGCTCTCGACCGCGATCTTTCCACCGTGCTCATCTACAATCTTGGACACAATGGCCAGCCCCAGACCCACGCCATCGGCCTTGGTGGTGAAGAACGGATTGAAGATGCTCTCCAGGTCCTTCGCGTTGATGCCCGAGCCCCGGTCGATCACGCTCAGCTCGACGCGCGAATCCAACTGCCGCGTCTTCACCGTGATGGCGCCGCCTGCCGCCGATGCCTGCGCCGCGTTCATGAGCAAGTTGAGGATGACGCGTTCCATCAGGTCGGCGTCGAACAGGAACGGCGGGATGTCCGGCGAATAGTTCTTGTAAATCGTGACGTCGAACGGGGGGTCGTGCCGCTCGAGTTGCATCACCGCGCGGTCGATCACGTCCACGATGTCGGCCTGTGCCAGGCGCAGATGGAAAGGACGCGAGAATTCGAGGAAGCGCGTGATAAGCGCGTTGGTGCGGTCTACTTCCGTTGATATGTACCCTGCCAGTTCGCGCGCCACTTCGTTTTCCCCGCTCACGTTTTTCACCAGCATCTCGGCCGAAGCGCGCATGGTGCCCAGGGGATTGCGCAGTTCATGCGCCAGCCCCGCTGTTAGCTGGCCCAGCGCCGCCAACCGCTCGGAACGGCGCACCGCCGCTTCGGCTTCGCGCAGATTACGATTGGCGTCGGCTAACTGCTGGGCCGCATGCTCGTGCTTGCGTGCCTCCACGCGCGTCGATTCGGCCAGCCGGTACGTCAGATAACCGACCGCGCTCAAAAACGCCAGCCGCAAGCCCAACTCGTAAACCTGATCCGGATCGATGGTCAATCGCTCCCAGTCGAAAAACACGGGAAGCAGGAACGAGAGGTACGACGCACAGGCCAACAGGGTGAACAGGAACACGCCCAGCGCACCCAGCGTTGTGGCCGCCGACAGGATCGGGATCAGCAGGATCAGGTAGTAGCTGCTGGCAACCCCACCCGTGTATCCGATAAGCAAGAAGCCCAACCCCAGCTTCACCAGGATCGAAACAATCACGCCCCGCGCCGTGTTCAGCACCGGCACTTTGTATTCGACCACCTGGTATATGGCCAGCGTGAACAGGATCGCAACGGCCGGTGGATTCCGCTCCGGAGTGAGCGCGGCGAGTCCGGTGCAAAGCAGCAGCCATACGAAATCTTGTGGCCGGATGAAAGATAGCCAGCGGCGGATGTCCACGCTGCCATCTTAACCGGAGTTATGCCACAATGGTGTTTCACCCCATGAGTTCCCCGAATACCCCGGATATGCCTGTTCAGGGCGAGACCGCCGCCCAGGACACGGCGTCCTTTGCCGACATCCTTTCCGAATACGAGCGTTCGCATCAGGCGGACGCAGACGCGCCCAGCCAGGCGCTGCAGGGCACTGTTGTGGCCCTCCGCGAGGACGGCGTCGTCGTGGACGTCGGGCGCAAGATGGAA
This sequence comes from uncultured Solibacteraceae bacterium, assembly GCA_964384215.1. Taxonomy (GTDB): domain Bacteria; phylum Acidobacteriota; class Terriglobia; order Bryobacterales; family Bryobacteraceae; genus JAJFUV01. Next base: position 136,462 of record CAYLLB010000001.1, read on the forward strand.
GGCGTTCTTCCGCCCGAGGGGCTGAAAGACGCCGACGGCAACTGGACCGTGAAGGTTGGCGACACAGTGTTGGTCGCCGTCACCGGCCGTGCGCCGGAAGGCTACTACCAGCTTTCCACCATTACGGTGAAGCGGCCCAAGGATTTCAGCTCTCTCGAAAAAGCGTTCAACGAGGGCGCCGTCATCGCCGGCGTGGTCACTGAAGTGGTGAAAGGCGGTCTGCGCGTCGACGTAGGCCTGCCCGCGTTCATGCCCGCTTCGCGCAGTGGCGCCAGGGATGCCGCCGAGATAGAGAAGTTGATCGGCCAGGACATCCGCTGCAAGATCATCAAGCTGGATGTCGGCGACGAAGACGTCGTCGTTGATCGCCGCGCTGTGCTCGAGGCCGAGGAGGCCGCGGCGCGCAAGAAAGCCTTTGATGAATTGCAGGAAGGCGCCGTGGTCCGTGGCACGGTGCGCAGCCTCACCGATTTCGGCGCTTTTGTCGACATCGGCGGTGTCGATGGGTTGCTGCACGTCGGCGACATGGCCTGGACGCGGGTTGCCAAGCCGGCTGACCTGGTGAGCGTCGGCGACCAGGTTGAGGTCAAGATCCTCAAGATCCAGCGCGAAAAACGGCGCGTGGCGCTCGGCATGAAGCAGTTGCTGCCCGATCCTTGGAGCCTGGCGGCGGAGAAATATCAGGTAGGCTCGCGCGTGCACGGCAAGGTCACGCGTACTACCGATTTCGGCGCGTTCGTCGAACTGGAACCCGGCATCGAGGGACTCATCCATCTCTCCGAGATGTCCTGGTCCAAGAAACAGCGCAAGCCTTCCGATGTTGTGAAGCCCAACGAGATGGTCGAAGTCATGGTGCTCGCGGTGAACGCCGCCGACCACCGTATCAGTCTCGGCCTCAAGCAGGCCCTCGGGGATCCGTGGGAAGAAGCCGTCAGAAAATACGCCCCCGGCACCGTCGTGGAGGGCCCTATATCGAGTCTTACGAAGTTCGGCGCTTTCGTGGAGCTTGAGGAAGGCGTTGAGGGCATGATCCACATCGCCGACATCACCAACGAGAAGCGCCTGGATCATCCCAAGGATGTGCTCAAGGAGAATCAGCGGGTGCGCGCCGTCGTACTCGAAGTGGACCGCGAGCGCCGCCGTATCCGCTTGAGCATGAAGCAACTGGAGCCCACCACGGCCGACGAGTACATCGCCGACCACAAACTCGGCGACGTGGTCACCGGCCGCCTGGTGGACGTCTCCCGCGATACCGCCAAAGTGGAGTTGGGTGAGGGCGTGTTCGGCTTCTGCCGCCTGCCCAAGCCGGCTAAGACTGCGGCGAGCGACGAGGCAAGCCCTGCCGCCGACATAAGCTCTTTGTCTGCAATGCTTTCCGCAAAGTGGAAACAGGGCAAATCACAGGCTTCCGCCTCTCCTGAAATGCCGCGCGCGGGCCAAATCCGCTCTTTCCGTATTGCCTCGGTGGAAACCGGGCAGAAGAAAATCGAGCTGGAACTCGTAAGCTAGCTTTTTTCGCAGTCCGGCCTGCCTGCCGGCGTGACCAATGGCACCCTGGTGCGTCGAACACTTTAGGTGCCCATGTCGCCAAGCGCCGCGGCAAGCGTGGAAGTACAATCGGCCCAAGGGATGAGTGAAGAGGCTCTGATCCGCCTCGCCCAGCAGGGCGATGAGGAAGCCTTCGAGCAACTTGTGCACGCCCACGATCAGGGCGTCCTGCGTCTGGCCTATAACCTTCTGCGCTCTACCGAAGACGCTTACGACGTTTACCAGGAGACGTTTCTCAGGGCTTATCGCAACCTGCCCACGTTCCGCTTCGATTGTAGTTTCCATACGTGGGTCTACCGCATCGCTACGAATCTCTGCCTGGACTTCCTCCGCCGCCGGAAGGTGCGTAAGGAGGAACCAGGGGTGCTTGAACGCGAGAACGGCGAGCGGAGTCTTTTGGACAACGTCGCGGAGCAGCGCGCGGATAGCGACCCGCAGCGCGCGCTGCTCAACCGGGAATTGCGCGAGCGCATCAACAAAGTGCTCGGCGACCTGACGCCTCGCGAGCGGACCGTATTCGAGTTGCGCCACTTCCAAGGGATGCGTCTGCGGGCTATCGGCGAGATGTTGGGCGCCACCGAAGAGGCAGCCAAGAACTGCCTGTTCCGCGCCACGCAGAAGATGCGCGTGGCCTTGGGAGATTTGTTATGAGTTGTGATTCCATCAGAAACCGGTTCTTCCTGCTGCTCTATGGAGAGTTGACCTTCGACGAGGAGGAACTCATCGAGCAGCATCTGGAGACGTGCGCGGACTGCCGCGCGGAACTGGAACGTCAAAAAACTCTCTCCGAGGCCCTATCGGCGCAGGCCCTGGAGCCTTCCGATGAGCTGTTGTCGCGCTGCCGCCGCGACCTGCATTTCAAAACCGCCAACGCCGCGCGCGTACCGCGGCCGGGACTCGGTTTTTCCGCTCGCATCCGCCAGGCGATGCGCGCGCTGTTCGGCATGTCGTCTGGTGCTATCCTGAAGCCCGCCGGAGCGGTGGCGCTCCTGCTGGTGGGCTTCTTCGCCGCACGTCTCACCGCACCGCGCACCGTCCTGGCCCCTTCCGAACCCGTCGCTACCCGCATTCGCTACATTCAGCCGGATGATGCTGGCCGTGTCCAGATAGTCGTCGATGAGACCAGGCAAAAGGTGCTGACCGGCGGGCTCAATGACGAACGCATCCTTCGCACGCTGCTCGCCGCCGCGCGCGACCCCGAGGATCCCGGCCTGCGCGCGGAATCCGTCGAGTTGCTCAAGTCGCATGCCGCTTCGCGCGAGGTGCGCGGCACGCTGGTATACGCGCTGCGCCACGATCCCAACGCTGGCGTCCGCCTGCGCGCGCTCGAAGCACTGCGCGCGTACTCAACCGAACCGGAGAGCCGCCGCGCGCTCGTCGATGTGCTGCTCGCCGACGACAATCCCGGCATCCGCACGCAAGCCGCCGACCTGTTGACCGAACACAAGGACCTCTCCGTCGTTCCCGCATTCCAACGCTCGCTCGAACGCGAGGACAACAGCTACGTCCGTTTGCGGCTGCAGAACGCCTTGCGTGAGATGAACGCGTCCACGGAGACTTTCTGATGAAACGCGCGTTGCTCCTGCCGTTGTTGTTTGCCGGTCTGTACGCCCGCGGCGACGCGCCCATAGAACGCGAGGGCCGCTACTGGGTGCAGACCATCGTCGGGTCGCATCCGGTAGGCGCGCGCGATCGGCTGCGCATCTCCACCCGGGGCAGGATCAGGCTGCAAGGTAGCGCGTCCTCCGGTGTCGCTTACACGGTGAAGAAGCGCGTGGACGCATCCAGCCGCGGCGAGGCCGAGCGCCTGCTCCGGGACGTTCGAATCGATGTCGGCTCGCAGTCCGGCTTACATCTCTCTCTCGCTGTCCCGCGCCGCCAGAACGTTTGGGCGGACGTCTACGTTATCGCGCCGCGCACTCTTGCCGAAAGCCGTCTGGAAAGTGAAGCTGGTGGCGTCGAGGCCTACGACATGGCTGGCGCGGTGGTGGCCGAATCCGCCGGCGGACGCATACAGATGGATCGCATCGGAGGCCCCATAACCGCCAGGACCGGCGGCGGCGACATCCGCTTCGGCCGCGTCGGCGCGTCGGTGAGGTGCCTGACGGCGGGTGGTGCGGTCCGGGCCGATCACCTCGGTGGTGAGTCCTGGCTGGAAACCGCGGGCGGTGAGATTTACCTGGGTGAGGCCATGGCGCCCGTGCACGCCTCCACGGCGGGCGGCAACATCCGTGTGTCGAAAGCCGCGTCGTACGTCGACGCGCGCACGGCGGGCGGATTGATCGAGGTCTATGCGGCCGGAGGTCCGGTGCTGGCCGAAAGTTCCGGCGGTTCCATCACCGTCAACTCGGCGCGCGGAGTGCGCTGCGAGACGGCGGCTGGTGCCATTAGCATGCGCTCGGTCCAGGGAGCTTTGCGCGCTTCCACGGGGCTTGGAAGTGTCTTCGCGCAGTTGCCTCCCGGTGCCCGGCTGGAAGATTCCTTCCTGAACACCGGTTCAGGTGACATTGTGGTTGTTCTTCCGTCTAACCTTGCGGTGACGATTCGCGCACGTAGCGAATCGATCGGCGCGGGGAAAATCGTTTCCGAGTTTCCCGAGATCCGCGTGGATGAGGCCATGCTGACCAACGCACGCCTCGCCGTGGCGCACGGCTCGTTGAACGGCGGCGGTCCGCTGCTGCGATTGGCCACCTCCGGCGGAGTGATTTATCTCCGGCGCCAGAAATAGCCGAAGGAGGTTTTCCGATGATGTTATTCGTTTCTGATTGGCGCACCAAGTGTGCCTTGGCTTTCGCGAGTTGCCTGATGACGCTGCCCGTCGCTGCCCAGCAGCCCGAACCACCGGACCCGCCCGATCCGCCCGCGCTGTTTGCGCTCGGTGCCCCGGACGAAAAGGTTTTACTCGCATTCGCAGGTGGCGGTAGCTACCTGGGTGTCGATGTGGCTGAGATCGGCGCCGAGCGCGCCAAGGCTCTCAAACTTTCCGAAGAGCGCGGTGTTGAATTGACACGGGTCGCCGAGGACAGCCCCGCCGCCAAGGCCGGGTTGAAGGCCGGCGACGCCGTGCTCGAATACAACGGCCAGCGCGTCGAGGGCACCGAGCAGTTTGTCCGGCTGGTGCGCGAGACGCCCGTGGGCCGCGTCGTAAAGCTGCTCATCAGCCGGGGAGGCACCACGCAGACCATCTCGGCCACCATCGGTAAGCACCCCGGCATGAAGTGGGCTCACGCCGATGTGGAACGCGAAGTCGAACGGGCACGCAAGCAGATGGAACGTATGCGCATTATGATCCCGGACACTCCGCATGCCTACATGTCCTGGCGTACACCTGCGTTGGGCATTGAAGGCGAATCGCTCGAAGGGCAGCTTGCCGAGTATTTCGGTGTTCAGAGCGGTGTCCTGGTCCGGTCAGTGCTGAAGGGGACACCGGCGGAAAAGGCCGGTTTGAAGGCCGGTGACGTGATCCAGAAGGTGGACGACACCAAGGTCACCACGCCTCGTGAGATCTCCAGTGCCATTCGCTCGCTCAACAACAAGAAGACCTTCCCGGTCATGGTCCGCCGCAATCAAAAGGAACTTACTCTCAGCGTCACCGTCGAAGAGACTGGCGTCGAGAAACGCGTGTCACCGCGCTCACACGTCGTCGTCCATAAGGAGCAGTGATCCGGTAGCAGTTCAGTCGGCGCAAAGCACGATGCGGTGAACTTTGACCAGTAGTTCCACTTCCTTTTTCGGGAGGCCGAGAGCAGCCGCAATTTGCTCCGGCCTCTCGCCCCGCCGTGACATCCTCAATGCTTGCGTTCGCTTGCTCAGGTTCATGCCGGAGCAGGGGGGCGTTGGGGGCACCAGCACTCCCGTGCGCTCCTCGGCTTCCTTCAGCCCCACTCTCAGTTCGCCTACCGCGAAGTGCGCCGCCTCGATCTGGCGCGTTAGCCCCTGATTGTCCGTGTCCCAGCGCTGTTCCAACCGCCGGATCTCCTTTTTCAAGCAGACGAACAAATACAGGCCCAGCAGTACGGCCACCGCCAGCAGGGCGCTCGGCGCCACCATCAGGATAATAGGAAGAGCCGTCAAACCGCCTCCTTAATTGAGAGTCCGCAACCGCTCCTGGCGGCTGATGATCTGGTTGATTCTGACGCCATAGTTGCCTTCAATAACGACCACTTCGCCTCTGGCGATCACGCAATTGTTCACAATGATCTCCACTGGCTCGGTGACCGTGCGGTTCAGTTCGACAATGGAGCCCGTGGTCAGTTTGATGACATCCTTGAGCGGCAGTTTCGCGCGTCCGAACGACACGCTTACCGGAAGTTCGACGTCCAGTAGCAGGTCGAGAGTCTTAGATGGGACGGTTGCTGCCACGGCGCCTTCGCGGTTATCGGGCACGGCGCGGGAGACGCTGAGGGCGGCGTTCTCCTGTGGCTGCTTTGAATCCGAGACCGCCTTCAGAAGAGCGAGGCTCAATCCCACCGTGACCGGCGGCAGCGTCTCGCCGGCGATACTCAGCGTCACCTCGGATGTTTCAGCTCCCTCAGGCACTGCGGCAATCTCGCGGCCTTTCTCGCAAGTCACCTCATGTCCCACCAGGTCGGAGAGAGACCGGCTGAAGCCCGAAAGGGCTTGCTGCAGAATCTCCAGGTAGGTGCCGCGGGCGTCGTTGCGCTCCACCTCGTCGATGCCCGCCATTTTGAGCGATCGCGTTCCGATGCTCAGCCAGGTCGCTTCGGGCGTCCCCACCGCGAGCGACGCGTCCGGGTCCAGGCTCAGAGGCTGCAGCCACCATAACAACTGCTCTTCGGCCTTGCCCTCCGGCGTAGGTGGGGCGTGTTGCCATGTGGCAGCGGGTGCTTCGCCGGTCATTGACTCGACCGCCGACGAGAACTGCCGCATCCACTCTTCGCCAAGCTTGCGGATGTGGTCTTCCATGTTCATGCTTCCGCTCCCGGTTCGATCACGATCCCCGCTCCATCGGCCACCGCTTGAGGATGTAAGAGCGCAGCCGTAGGATCGCCTGCGACTTCAGTTGGGACACTCGGGACTCGTGCAGATTGACGATCTTGGCGATTTCACGCAGCGTGAGCTCTTCGTGATAGTACAGACTCAATACCGTCCGCTCGACATATGGCATCTTCTCGATAGATTGCGCAAGCAACCGTTCCAACTCCGCGCGTTCGAGGATCCGCGCCGGGCTGTTTTCCTCGTCGGCGGCAACGTATTTCAGTAAGTCGCGGCTGCCTTCCTGTCCCGAGGCGTTTTCCAGGCTTCCAAGGTTGACACCACGCACCTCCACCAGCCAATCGTGGTAATCTTCCAGGCTCAGCCCCAATTCGCCGGCAATCTCTTCTTCGCTCGGCATGCGCTTCAGCCGCTGTTCGGCCGCCGCGATGGCTGATTCGATCTGTTTGGAACGCTTCCGCTGCTGCCGCGGGGCCCAGTCCAAGCCGCGCAGGCTGTCCAGAATCGCGCCGCGTATCTTGTATTCGGCGTACGTCTTGAGCTTGACGTTGTGCGTGGGATCGAAATTATCGACGGCCGAGATCAATCCTACGATGCCGGTCGAAACCAGGTCGTCAAGGCTGACACTCTCCGGCAGCCTTTCATGGATGCGTCTGGCGATCAAGCGCACTTGCGGCAGGTGTTCCAGGATCGTCTGTTCCCGCTCGGCGGCGTGGCATTCCTCGGTCATCTGATATGGATTCATGACGGGATCTTCGATTTCCTCCGGCATTTGTTGAAACCGGTCCTAAGCCGCCACGGCGGCGCGGTCTTCTTGTTGTCCGATGAGCATGTCGATCAGCCGCTCTTTGCCGGCGGGCTCGATGTCCTCGGGTATCCCCTGTCCGCCGCAAAGGAAGGAGACCGCCTTGCCCGTGCGTAGCGCTTCATTCCAAATGGCGCCGTACGTGCCGGTTTCGTCCATGTGTGTAAACAGCAGCTTCGAAGGATAAAAGATCTCGAAGCGGTCCACGATTCTCCGGAGATCGGCGGGCTTCATAGTGGCGGGGAGGACCAGGTGCACGTCGATCTCCCGCGTCTGGCTCAGTACCAGCGCCAACTCCCGGCAATCCTCCCAATCGGCCTCACTGTGGCCCGGCGTGTCGATCAGGATGGTATCCTTGTGCGCCCACTCGGTTAAGGCCGCGGGCAGCGCCAGGGGAGTCTCCAAGAGTTGGAACCCCGCACCGAGGATAGCGGCGTACGAGCGCAGTTGCTCGGCCGCGGCGACCCGGTAGTTGTCAAGCGACAGAATCTGGGTAGGTCTTTTCTGCATGAGTCCGTACCGCAGCGCCAGTTTTGCCAGCGTTGTGGTTTTGCCGCCTCCCGGCGGCCCCACCAGCGCCGCGATTCTGCGGCTTTCACCCGCTACCCCAAGCGAGCCATCCACCCTTAAACTGGCTGCCAATTCTTGGGCTAATGCGTTTCGAACTCCCTGGCCGTCCAGCCGCGCATCGCGCAAGTTGCGCGACCGTGTCCGCTGTAACAGATCCTGCGCGAGCAACGCATCCACTCCGGCGGAGACCAAGGTGGCAAACACATCAGCGAACTCCGGATCCACCGAATTTCGAGCCGTTACCAGAGCGCTCGACCGCCCCATCGCCTCCGCCATACGTTCCAACTGGTGCCGGAGTTCGGCCACCTCCCGCGTGACCTGATCCATGGCTGTCGGTTGCTCCGCCTCCTCTGCTGGTGGCGGCGCAGGCGCAGGCTTCTCTGCGGGAAAATCTACGGCGAAAACCACTTCGTACTCGCCCAGATGACGTGCTTCCGGCATGGCGGGCCGCGAGTTGACCAGCAGCGCCTCCGGACCCAGTTCCCGCCGCGCAAGTTCGACAGCGCTCTCAACGGTACTGGAAAAGTATGACTTCATTCGCATGGCAATACACTCTCCATGAATTTCGCGATCCTCGGGCGCCCTCACTGAATCACTCCCAGGCTGACAACCTTCAATCCCGGCGGGATTTCGTTGTGCGACAGGAACATGAGGTTGCCCGTGGCGGCTTCCACGATCTGCCGCAGGAAATGGCGGGAACCGGAACTGGCCAGGGCGACTACCGGCGTCTCCGGTGCGCCCACCGTTCTCGTGATGCGTTCCTGTATGTCGCGGATACGTTGCGGCGCCAGGTTCAGATGACTGGTTTGCTCGGTGTGTTCGATGGCTGATTCGACGGTCTGCTCAATGGCGGAGTCGATCAGGTATACGGGTAGTTCGCCGGATGCACTAGTGTACGGCTTGACCACCATGCGGCGTATCGATTGGCGGACATACTCCGTTAGCAGGACCGGATTCTTCGTCATCGGCGCCGCCTCGCCGAGCGCTTCCAAAATGGAAACACCGTCCCGGATCGAAACGCGTTCCCGTAACAAATTCTGCAAGACACGTTGCACCAACGCGAGTGGCAGCAACTTGGGGACCAAATCCTCCACCAGTTTCGGGTTCTCCGCGCTTACCCGATCCAGGAGTTTCTTGGCGTCCTGCCGCGAGAACAGTTCGTGCGCGTGCTGGCGGATCAGTTCCGCCAGGTGCGTGCCAAGCACGCTGATCGAGTCGACCACGGTGCACCCGGCCTGCCGGGCCGCAGCCGTGTTTTCCGGCGAAATCCACACCGCCGGCAATCCGAAAGCCGGTTCGCGTGTCGGAATTCCATCCAGCTTGAGGTTCTTGCCTGCCGGTGGAATGGCCAGTTCAGAGCCCTGCGGCAGTTCGTAACGGGCCACTTCAGCCCCTTTCAGCAGGACTACATATTGCCGTGCGCCCAGCGAAAGGTTGTCGGTGACACGCACCGGGGGCAGAAGATAACCCAGCTCGGATGCCAGTTGGCGGCGGATCGCCGCTATGCGCCGCAGCAAGGGCGACTCCTGCGCTCCTTCGACCAGCTTGACCAGCCCCAGTCCGACTTCCACCGCCAACGGTTCCACCCGGAGCAGCGATTCTAGGTTTTCCCGGGTGGGCGAAGGCGCGGTCCTCTCCTGCGCTTTTTCGACAGTGGCATTCTTTTGCCGCATCCGCCATCCGGCGATCCCGACTCCGGTTCCAAGCAGCAAGAACGGGGTCGCCGGGAGACCCGGGAACGCCGCCATGGCCACCAACACGCCCGAGGCTAACAGCAGCGGTTGCGGCTTGCCGAACACCTGGCGGTCGAAATCGGCGCCAATGCGATCGTCCGAACTCGCCCTGGTAACGATCAGGCCGCCAGAGACCGAGATCATCAAGGCTGGAATCACCGTCACGAGGCCGTCGCCGATGGTCAGCACCGTGTACGTTTCCAGCGCGCGCCGCAGTTCCATGCCGTGTTGCAGCACGCCGATGAGAAATCCGGCGACAATGTTGATGCCCGTGATGAGGATACTGGCAACCGCGTCGCGTTGGGTGAACCGGGAAGCGCCGTCCATGGCGCCATAGAATTCGGCCTCGGCGGCCAGTTCCTTGCGGCGTTTGCGGGCTTCGGTCTCGTCGATCAAACCGGCGTTGAGGTCCGAATCGATGGACATCTGCTTGCCGGGTAGCGCATCGAGGGTGAATCGCGCCGTGACTTCGCTGATACGCACGGCCCCGTGGTTGATGACCACATACTGAATTGCAATCAGCACCAGGAATATCACCGCGCCGATGATGTAGTTGCCGCCCACGACAAAGTCGCCGAAGGCTTCGATCACGTGCCCGGCCGCCGCCGTGCCGGTGTTGCCGTTGAGGAGAATCAACCTGGAACTGGAAACATTCAGCGCCAGCCGGAACAGGGTCATCAATAGCAGCGTGGAGGGGAAGATGTTGAATTCGCTCGGTTTGGTGATGTACAGCGACACCAAGAGAACAATTACGGAGATGGTGATGTTGGTTGCGATCAGCGCGTCGAGAATGAATGGCACGAGCGGCGTGATCATGGCCAGAACAATGCCCAGCACGGCCAGCGGCACGCCCATCTCTTTGAGCGAACTGGCCGTGATGCCACGGGGTACGGTCGCCGCCGGACGTGACGCCGCGGATTTGCGTGTTTTCGAACCTGCCCCGCCCGCTCCGGCGGCATCCGCAACGAATCCGCTCATCCCCGGGATCTGTGTTGTGCTTGTTGCCATAAAGTGCCTCTGCTAACCGGGCAGCCGCCCGTTCATCAGCCGGTAGATGTAGGCCAGGATCTCTGCCACAGCGCGGAACAGGTGCGCCGGGATTTCCTGTCCCACATCCACGGATTTGTATAGGGACCGCGCCAACGGCGGATTCTCCACCACCGGCACCTGGTTCTCCACCGCCAACTGGCGAATCCTCTGCGCCAGGTAATTCCTGCCTTTCGCCACCACTTTCGGTGCGGCCATCGTCTCCATCTGGTAACGGATCGCCACCGCAAAGTGCGTCGGGTTCACGATTACCGCCGTGGCCTTGGGAACGTCTTGCATCATGCGCCGCCGCGATAGGTCGCGCTGCAATCGGCGAATGCGCACCTTGGTCTGTGGGTTGCCCTCGACCTCCTTGTACTCTTCCCGCACTTCCTGCTTCGTCATGCGCATTCCACGCATGTACTTGAATTTCTCCCGGGCCAGATCCACCGCACCGAAAACCATCAGGATCATGCCCGCCTTCCAGAGCAGGCCGTTCAGCGAGGCGCCCACATGGACGAGGCCCGCTTCGAGGGGCATCAGCGGCAGCGCCATGTATCCCGAGAGATTCTGTTTCACCACGGCATAAACTGCATACGCGAAGACCGGCAGCAGGATCAGCGCTTGCAACAGAAGCGGCAGGTTTTGCCGCGGCAACTCTCCCAGACGCGTCAACGGGTTCAGACGCGCGAAGTCCGGCGCCATGCGCCCGAATGAGAAACCCAGCTTGGTGATGGCCAACTGGCAGGCCAGCGTCACCAGCAGCAACAGTACGCCTGCCGCCAGCACCGGTGCCAGGAAGCGGATGGAAACCAAACGGACCAGCGCCTCCAGGCCTGCCGTGCTGAAACCGGGTTGGAAAGCCCACTCCAGCAGCGTTCGCATCATCAGCTTGGCGCCGCCAAACCAGGCTGCCGTGCAGCCCGCCAGCAGCGCCACGAACGCGAGGAACTGCATCGCCGCCGGGAACTCACGGCTGCTCGGGAACCGGCCTTCCTTGCGGGCACGTTCCAATCGCCGCGAGGTGGGTTGTTCGGTTTGTTGGCCGCGATCCGCCATCAGTTCCTCGTGAGACCCGCCAGTGTGGTCAGCGCGCGGAGGACCGCCCCTTCATACAGCCGGGGCATGACGGCGGTCAGCGCCGCCAGCGTCGCCAGCGTCACCAGCATCTTGGCGGGGAAAGCCAACGTCAGCATCTGCAGATGAGCGTTGATCTTGCTCATCAACGCCAAGGTGACATCCACCAGCACCATCAGCGCTACCACAGGCAAGGCCAGCCGGAATCCCGTGGTGAGCATCGCCGAGCCGAGGTGAATCACCGATTCGGCCGATGCTCGCGCCGGTTGATAGGACCCGGGCGGCAGGACCTGCAGGCTATGCACGAATACGTGCAGCACCTGGCGGTCCATGCCGAACGCAAAGAACAGCAACGCGCCCGTCATTTGCGTGAAGACCTGTAGGACGTTGGAATCGGCCTCGCTCGTGGGGTCGATGGTCGATGCGTACGAATAGCCCGCTTGAAGACCGATGATTTGCGCGCCTACCTGGAACGCCTCGCCGAGCAACGCCACAATGACGCCTGCGGCGATGCCGAACGCTGCTTCAGACGCCAGCCACGTCAGCAATTGTCGCGGAGACGGCGTCACCGCAGCTACTTGCGGCCAGAACGGGTAGAGAGCCATCGTCAGCCCGAGGCTCAAGGCTGCCCGCGCCATTTCCGGCCCGGATCTGACCCCCGGCAGCGGCAGAAACACGAACGCGCCGGAGACACGCGTCAGCACCAGCAGGAAACCGAGCACCGTGCCGAGCGGGACCTCAACGCGCATACCGCTCCAGATTGCCCAGGATTGCCGTTGTGTAGTCCATCAACTTCGCTAGCATCCACGGCATTAGCAGCACCAGGCCGGCAAGGAACGCTCCCAGGCGGGGAACCGTACTGAAACTCGCGTCCTGGATGGACGTGGCGATCTGAATCAGGCTGATGACAATGCCGGCCACGAAGCCGATGGTGAGCAGCGGCAACCCCACCCAAAATGTGGTCATCAGTGCCTGGCGGATGATGTCGACAACGAGTTGCGGGGTCATACGCTCAGCGGTAGAAGCTCCTTACCAGGGAGCCGATCACCAGATTCCACCCGTCCACCAACACGAACAGCAGGATCTTGAACGGAGCCGAGATCATCACCGGCGGCAGTTGGATCATGCCGATCGACAGAGTCACCGAAGCGACCGCGAAGTCGATCACCAGGAAGGGCAGAAAAAGCACCGCGCCGATCTGGAATCCGGTTCTCAGCTCCGAAAGAATGTAGGCGGGGATCACCACTTTCAGGTCCAGTTCCTCCGGTTTTCGAGGCGCGGGCGAATGCGTCACGTCGAGAAAGAGTTTCAAATCCTTCTCCCGTGCATAACGCAGCAGAAACGTCTTGAGCGGCCTGGTCCCCTGCTCGAAAGCCTGTTCGAACTTGATCGTGCCCTTTTCGAGCGGAGCCCATCCCTGCTCGTACATCTCGGCCGCCACCGGCTGCATGATGACTATGGCGAGGAACAGAGCAAGGCCGATCAGCACTTGGTTGGACGGCGTGGATTGTGTGCCGAGAGCCTGCCTGAGGAAGTGCAGCACCACGACAATCCGCAGGAATGGCGTCACGCACATGATGGCTGCCGGCAGGAATGTGAGGAGCGTGAGGAGAATGACAATCTGCACCGGCACGCCTAGTACGTTGCCGTTCTTTCCGTCGGCCAGCGATATGCCGAGAAGTGATGAGGGGTGCGTCGCAGGCGCCGCGCAAACCGCTGCCGGCCAGCTCAGCAGAAGGCCCTTGAGCAGGTTCCTCATTCTTGTACCGCCCCATCCAGCGCGCGGTACTGTGCCAGTTCTGTCCACGGCGCTTCCGCGATCAATGTGCAGCCGCCCGTATGCGTGGCTACGAGCAGGCCGCGCTCACCCAGCCTGACCAAGTGGAGGGCATGCTGCGGGCCGAGGTTTAGGCGGCATTCGGCGCTTATCGGCTTGGTGGCTGAGCTGGCGGCGAAAGGACGCCGGAACGCCAGCATTCCCCGGCCACGGAACCACCACAGCGCGCCCGCCAGCAGCAGAAAAACAAAACCCACAGCCGCCATTTGCCACGGCAGTTCCATCGAAACTCCTGTCTCTCCCGGTGCAGGCGTCATGCATCCCCCCAGAAGTCCGTGATACGAACGCCCATGATGTCCTCGATAATCACGATCTCCCCATAACCCACTAACGTTTCCCCCACCCGCAGATCCAGATTCTCTCCGGCCGAGCGCGTCAGCTTGATCACACACCCTGGGCTGAGTTCCAGGATCTCGCTTAGAGTCATGGGCTTGCGGTCTAACTCAACCTCTACGTCGATGCGGATGTCGGCGAAGTGACTGATGGCTTCGGCTGGTGTCATCGTCTGAGTGAAAGATCCTCTATCGCTTCAGGTTGATGGTTTCCTGACTCAGTTCGTCGACCGCTGTTACCACACGCGTATTGGCCTGGTAGCCGCGCTGGAGCACGATCAGGTTAGTGAACTCCTTCGCGATGTCCACGGTCGAGTACTCCACGGCGCCTCCCAGGATGGAACCGCGGCCGCCTGTGCCCGGCAACCCGATGGCCGGCAGCGCGCTGCGGGCGCTCAACTGGTAATTGTTGTTACCTACGGCGATCAGAGACTCGGGGTTGCGGATGCTGGCCATGGCAACCTGTCCCACCACCGCCTGTTCGCCGTTCGAGTACTGCGCCAGGATCTTTCCGCCGTCGGCCAGACCGACGCGAATCAGTTGCGCCGCGGGGGACCCATTCTGGGCATTGGCCGAAACACTGGATGGCTGCGCATATTGGGTCACGCGAGGTGTAGCGCTGTCGTACAGATTCCAGGTCAACGACATATCGGAAGCTCCGTTGGCGAGCCCTGTAATGTTGACCTCCGGCATGGCGTCGGTGGACGCCGGTGAGGTGAACTTGCCGGTCGAATCGAATGTGAGGGTTCCCGTGACAGGTGTGAATGCGCTTGTCAAATCCGCGTCCGGGACTGTGATTGAGTAATCCCACTCGTTAGCCGTCCCGGTTTTGGTGAAGGCGACCGTCAGGACGTGGCTGGATCCGAGCGAGTCGTAAACCTCAATGGCCGTGGAGAAGTTTTCTCCAGTCGCTGCCGCCGCGTTCAGATTCATATCGAACGAGAAAGATGTGGAGGGATTGGGAGCCTTCAAAGTGCCGATGGGCACCGTAATATCGCTGATGGCGCCGCTGGTGATGACCGCTCCGGTTGCCGGATTGATCTCGGTCCACCCCTGGATTCGCTCGCCGGTTGACGTGAGCAGATTCCCAGCCTTGTCCACCTGAAAGTTGCCGCCACGTGTGTAGAGAAGGGCTCCGGAGTTGTCTTGGACAATGAAGAAGCCGTCACCCTGGATCGCTGCATCCAGCGCTCCACTGGAACACTGGATGGCTCCTTGCGAGAACTGGCGGATGGTGGTGGGACGGCCCACGCCGAATCCGACCTGCGTCTCGCCAAGGCCGGCTCCGAGCGATTGCGTCACCAGGTCGTGGAACGACACGACGCTGGTCTTGAACCCCGGCGTGTTCAGATTAGCCAGGTTGTTGCCCACGACATCAATGGCGGTCGAATGGGCGCTGAGTGCCGATAGTGCGGTCGAGAATGAAGTGAACATGGGACGATTCCTTCCTTAGGCTGTTTTCGAGGACGATGTGCCGCCGGATCCATCTTCGCTGCCAGTACTGGCGGCCAGGATCGATTGAATATCAGATACCTGTTCGTTGATCTGCATGGTCTGTTCCAGTTGGCTGAACTGCGTCAACTGAGTCAGAAACTGCACGCCGTCCGCCGGATTCATCGGATCCTGGTATTTGAGTTGGGCGACCAGCAACTGCAGGAATGTATTCTTGTTGAGATCCTTGTTGATTGTGCTCGTGGCGGTGGATGCGGTCGAGGTGTCGCTCGACGGCGAGGCACCGCTCACCGATTGAAAATTGACTGCCATGATGGATTCTCCTGACCCGTGTCTTGGTCCGCCTTGAGGCTGTGGGCGAACTGTTCGGCCCAGCGATCCGGGTGTGCCCCGTGGCGCCGCTGGCCGTTGCTTCCTTGCTGCTGTGAGGATTCCTGTCCCTGCCCGGAGAACCCTCGAGACGCGTTCTGCTCCGAACTCGAGGGATCTTGCCGGGCCTGTGAGGAGGAGGAGACAAAGCTTTCCGACGATGCAATAGTGTCTGCGTGATATCCGGCGGTCTCGAGGCGCGCGACGAGGCTCCCCAGTTCCGTGCGTAACGATTGGTTGAGTGCCGTGTCGGCAGTGCGGACCGCCACACGGACTTCTCCACCTCTCTCTGCCACCTGGACTTCCACCTTGTGACTGTTGTCGGCCGGGATTTGAACGACGATCTCGCGCGCCGTGCGTGGCTGCGCGGCCTCTACCCGGTTCACGTTGACGCGCGCCACGATCTCCGTGTGTGGAAGCAGATCGGTCATAGTGACGGTGGCAGGCCGTGCACCCGCATCTGGAACCGGCTTGGCGTGGGAAGTAACACCAGTGCTGGCCGGCACGGGCTCAACGGAGCGGACCGTTGCGGCGGTGGGCTGGTTCTGGCGTGGCCCCTCAGGGCTTTCCGCTGTGACGGCGCGCACTTTCTCCAGCTTGGGTGCATCCTCCACGCCGCAGTCTGTGCGCGTGGCTCGGCGTGGTGGGTCCACTACCGTCTTGGGCGCCTCAGTGCGTTCTTCGCGAGAAGAAACCGGACTATCCGCCACAGCGGCGTCTGGGGCGACGGGACGCGCCGTCGTTACAGAGGTACGAAGCTTAGCTGGCGTCGTTATGGCTGGCGCGAATTCCGCCTGCGCGACCGGACGCGAAGGCGTTACCCGCGCGGGGGGCTGGGGAGATGTTGCCTCTTCCTGCGCCGGTTCAGTGGATGCAGCCGTTTGAACCGGACCAAGTCCGGTTTGAGGATTCTTGTCCAACTCTTTCAAGCACAAAGAAAAAGCCAGAGAAGGCGCGACGGGTTCCTGCTTCAGATCCGGCTTTGTCCCATCCAGTTGTTGCAGTGTGGAGACGGATCTTGCGTCGTCAGAGACGACCTTTTCGGCTGGGACCGCCGTTTCGCTCGGCGCAACTTCTTGCACGGGCCCGTTGACGAACGACGATCCAACCGCGATCTCGAACGTTCCATTATTCGTTGCCTCAGTTGCGGCGACCGGTTCCGGCCTGGAAGGACAACCGATCCCTTTCTTTGCCGCCAGCAAGTCGCCGGTGACCTCACACTCGATTTCCTGTGGTTTCAAATCGGGAATTCCGTCGCCGCCTGGTTCAATTTGGGGCACGGGAATCGGGATGGGCGCCGGAAGTGCGATTACGGCGACCGCGACAAGGTCCGGGCGGACGGAAGCATCGTCGGGTTCTTCAGGATTGTCCGCTTCCCGGTCGCACGACGCGGCGGCAGGTGTACGGACATTTGTCAGAGTGCTCGCTTCACCGGATGCCAACCCGTTGACTGTCAAGAAGTTGGCATCAATGATAGCGTCCACCAACTGCGCAAACTGTGAGGTGCAATCCGTCATCGTGCCGGTTCCTGAATCGTCCGCTTTGGCGCAGAAGCCAAGATCGGATCCTTGCCCTGGCATGATCGGCGCCAAGTTGGGGAAGGGAATGATTGCCGGCGTCACGACTAGGCGAAGAGCACAACAAGGGCCATTGCTGCGCCGAGGAGAATCAGCAAGTTAGTGAAGAGAATGGCGGCAATGATTTGGCGGGACCCGCGAAAACGGCAATATTATGGCGTTGAAGGAAGTTCCCTTCTATTGCCCTTATCGGTCAAAGGGCGGGTATTTCTAAGTTTTTTCTAACGGCATCCGGATTGCTTACTACCGCAAGCGGAGCCGTCCGATGGATCGCCTGACAATTTCCGCTGCCAGTGGCCTTCGCGCCCGTATGGAGTCGATGGAGATTCTGGCCAATAATCTGGCCAACGCCTCGGCGTCCGGTTACAAATTGGACCGGGAGTTCTACAGCCTTTATGCAGCGCCTGAATCTGACGGGATCATCAGCCAGTTGCCCCTCATCGACCGTCAGTGGACCGATTTTTCGCAAGGCACGCTGACGCCCACCGGAAACCCGCTGGACCTGGCGTTGTCCGGAAGCGGCTTCTTTGAGGTCAACGGTCCGAACGGCACGCTCTACACGCGCAACGGTTCGCTTCAACTCTCTGCCGGTGGAAGGCTCGAGACCAAGGAAGGATACGCCATACGGGCCGTCGGTGGTGGAACCATCACGGTCGATCCCAACCGCCCTGTCGAGATCAGTCCGGACGGTGCCGTCTGGCAGCAGGGCGTCGAGGTGGGTCGCATCCAGCTCACGGACGTCTCGCAATCTTCGGCACTCACCAAGCAGAACGGGCTTTACTTTCATCTGGATCCAGGTTCAGGGGTGAGTGTAGGTGCGTCGTCGGCACGAGTGCAGCAAGGGAAGCTGGAGAGCTCCAATGTAGGGACTGCGGAGGCGACGGTTCGCATGATCAGCGTCATGCGCCAGTTCGAAATGCTTCAGCGCGCCGTTACGCTGGGTGCGGAAATGAACCGTCGTGGCGTGGAAGAAGTCGCCAAGCTGGGCTAGCAGGCCAGCGGACGGCAAGGAGGAACGGGAGACATGATTCGATCGCTATACAGCGCCGCCAGCGGGATGACCGCGCAACAAATGAACGTCGACAATATCGCGCACAATCTGGCGAATGCCAATACCGTCGGATACAAGGCGCGCAGGGCGCAGTTTCAGGACCTGCTGTATCAGAGCATGGTGCAGCCGGGTGCGGCAGCTGGTTCCCAGACGGTGGTGCCGAGCGGGCTACAAGTCGGCTTGGGAACACGCGCTGCCTCGAACGAAATCACCTTCACGCAAGGGAATTTCGTTACCACGAACAACACTTATGACCTGGTCATTGAGGGCCGCGGCTTCTTCCAGGTCCGAAGACCCAATGGCGAGCTGGCATACACGCGCGCGGGCGACTTTCACCTGGACCGCGACGGCAACATGGTCACCGCCGATGGCGACTTGCTGGAGCCGCAAATCACGATTCCCGCCGAGGCGCAATCCGTCACAATCGCCGCGGATGGCACCGTGAGCTATACGCAGCCGGGGCAAACCGCCGCCCAGGTCATTGGACAGATTCAACTCGCCAATTTCACCAACCCCGCGGGGCTCAACAGCTTAGGCCGGAACCTCTTCACGCCGACCGATGCTTCGGGTGAAGCCATCGTCGGCGTTCCTGGCGGTCAGGAGGGCTTGGGCACATTGTTGCAAGGGTATCAGGAGCAGTCCAACGTCAGCGTGGTGGAGGAATTCATCAATCTGATCGTGGCGCAACGGGCGTACGAGGCCAACTCCAAAGTGGTCAAAGCCTCCGACGAGATGTACCAGCAGATTAACAACTTGACGCGATGAAACGGCTCTTGATACTTGTCGCCTTGCCCCTGATCGCCAGCGACTGCTTGCCAGTGGGGGGCGACCGCATCACCGTGGCAGACTTGGCGCGTGCGGTCCCGGCCTTTGCGGCAGCGCCGGCTACCGATGTACTTGGCTATGCACCGGAACCCGGCTTTCACCGTTCGTTTTCGGCCGCGGACCTGCAACGCTGGGCGCGCCGTTACGGCTTGAACGAAAACCGCTTCACGGCCGGCGCCTGTTTCGAGCGAACAGCGGCTCCATTGACCGAAGCTGCCGTCCTGGAAGCAATACGCCTCGCGGTCGCGGTACCGGACGCGCGCGTGGAGGTGCTTGAGTTCAGCCGGCGGCCAGTACCGGAAGGGAGACTTGAATTTCCCCGTAGTGGTCTTGTGGTCTCCCCGCGCTGGCATCCTGGGGAAGCCGTAGTTTGGAAAGGGCGGGTGCAATACGCAGATGGGCGCAGTTTCCCAATCTGGGCGCGGGCGGTCATTGGGATTACTGGCAAGCACGTGGTGGCCAGACGGGCTTTACCGGTGGGGCAGGTCATCGTGGCGGATCAGGTGGCGCTAGAAGACTACGAGCGGCTGCCGTTTTCGCCTTCGGAACCCGACAAGATCGAAGATGTGGTAGGACGCATACCGAGACGTGGCATCGAGGCTGGCAAAGGGGTATCGGCCGCGATCCTCGGGGAGCCGAGGGTGGTAGAGAAGGGCGACCGTGTTGTGGTTGAGGTGCGGACCGGTTCCATGAAACTCACCATGGACACGGTTTCCGAAACCGGCGGAAGGTCCGGCGAGACAGTGGTCTTGCGGAATCTATCCAGCGGGAAACGTTTTCGAGCGCGGATCGAAGGGAAAGGACGGGCGGTTTCTTTGGGCCCGACAGCATGAGAACGCCTATTGGTTGTGTTTTGTTAACGTTTCTTCTTCTTACTGCCCCGGCGATTGCGCGGCACAAGGAACCAGCCAAGCCCTTGTCGGCGCTGGACCAGTACATCCGTGATGCCAACTTGCGCGGACAGGCTGCCGGCGTGACCACGACGCCCGGGTCTCTTTGGCGGTCCGGGGGGAGCCTGGCGGACCTGGCTTGCGATCCGCGCGCCTCCCGGCTTGATGACTTGATCACCATTGTGGTCAGCGACAAGGCCTCGGCGATAGCCAAAGGCGGCAGCTCCTCGGCGCGGTCGAGCACAGCCAAACACTCCGTATCTTCGTTGTTCGGGGTCACTCGCGCCACCGGGCCGCTAAGCAACCTGACAAACCTCTCCGGAGACACGAAGCTTGAAGGGCAAGGTGAAACCAGCCGCGAATCGGCGTTAACGACAACACTTTCGGCGCGCGTCATGCACGTTTTGCCGAACGGTTACCTGGCGGTGGAAGGGGTGAAGGACATTATGGTGAACTCCGAACGTCAGGTAGTCACTGTGCGCGGAGTCATCCGGCCTTCGGACCTCAGCCCGGCGAACGCAGTGACTTCCGATCGCGTGGCGCAGTTGGAAGTAAGAGTGAATGGGAAAGGCGTGGTCGGCGACGCCGTGAGGCGGCCGTTCATTCTCTACCGCATCCTGATGGGGCTGCTGCCCTTCTGAGATCCATATGCGCAAAGTAGTTTCAATGGTGGTGGCGTGGACCCTAGCGGTGGCCCTTCCGGCGGGCGCGGCGACGCGCTTGAAAGATCTGGCGGCGTGGGAAGGTGTGCGCGACAACCAATTGGTCGGTTACGGGCTGGTTGTCGGGCTGGCCGGAACGGGAGACAAACGGCAGACGATCTTCTCGGCGCAGACGCTGACGAACATCCTGCAGAGAATGGGTGTAGTGGTCAGTTCCTCGGCAATCCAGGTACGAAACGTGGCGGCGGTGATGGTTACCTCAAGTCTGCCCGCGTACGCGCAACCGGGTGCGAGGATCGATGTTACGGCGGCGGCCATTGGCGATGCGACGAACCTGCAAGGGGGCCTGCTGGTGCTGACACCGCTGAAGGGCGTGGATGGCCAGGTATACGCCGTGGCGCAGGGGCCGGTGGTGACCGGTGGTTTTGTCGCCGGCCGGGGTGGGAGTTCGCAGACTTTGAATCATCCGACCGTGGGCCGTCTTCCCGGGGGCGCCACGGTGGAAAAACCGTCGCCGTCGCCTTTGCTCGGTCCCAAACTGCGGCTACAACTTAGGCACGCGGACTTCACTACATCGGCGCGAATAGCAGAAGCGGTGAACAAGAAATTCCCCATGACCGTGCCGGTCGCACGTGCCGAGAATGCCGCACTGGTGGTGATTGATACGCCGGCTTCCTACCAGGCGAACACCACGGAATTCATTGCCGCGATCGAAAACCTGACGCTGGATGCCGACCGGGCTGCCCGGATTGTCATTAACGAACGCACCGGGACCATTGTGATGGGCAAGCAGGTGAGAATCGCGCCAGTGGCAGTCATGCACGGCGCTCTTACGGTGGAAGTGCAAACCTCGTATGCCGTGTCGCAGCCGGCGCCGTTTTCCAAGGGCACCACCGAGGTTGTACCGCAGGTGGCTGTGTCGGCAAAAGAAGAGAAAGCCAAGAACCTTGTGCTGAAGGAGGGCGCCACGGTGGAAGAACTCGTGCGCGCGCTGGCATCGATCGGCGCTACGCCGCGTGACATTATCGCCATTCTGCAAAACCTTCGCGCCGCAGGTGCGGTCGAGGCTGAACTGGAGGTCATTTAGGCCATGGTAGAAATGGGTGCAGCGGTGAATGCCGCGATGGCCGGGAGCAGTTGGCAGGGCGACGACCCGGCGAAAGTGAAAGAGGCGGCGTCGCAATTTGAAGCCTTGCTGATCGCTCAGATGCTCAAGTCGATGCGGTCCGCCACATCGGATGGCTGGCTGGGCGCGGGGGAGGATCAAGCCGGAATGTCGATGATGGAGATGGGCGAGGAGTGCCTGGCTGAGATGATGGCCCGCCAGGGCGGGCTAGGGCTGGCAAACATGGTGGAACGAGGGCTCACGGATACAGCCGCCGGTTCGGGCGCTAAAATGAGCCGGAGAGGGTACGATGCGCATTGAAAACACGCAGGTCGGGGCAGCAGGAGCCAGCGCCGTCGAGCAGGCGGCGGCCAAGACCGCTGCGACGGACGTTCGGCAGCGGCGCAGTGCCGAGGATCGCGATTCGGTAGAGATCTCGGGCTTGTCGGCGAGCCTGTCGGCCGCGACAGACCGGGAAGCGAGAATCGAGCAATTGCGGCTTGAGGTGCAGGCAGGTCAATACAACCCTCCGGCCAGTGAAGTGGCCCGGTCCATCGTCGACGAAACGCTTACAGAGAGAAAGTAATCGCTGTCGGGGTAAGGGAAAGCGTCAATAACAACAGCTCAGCTGGGCGTGCTGCGCGTCGGGTTCAGTCTCGAAAGCCTGGGGCAGTGCGGACTCTTGCCGGCACCCATCCCAACCTTCCAGAAGCGTTTTGAGCAGCGTGGAGACTTCCGCCAGCGGCGGATCCGCCTGTTGGAACTGCGCTTCGAGCAGCTTCCGCTGCATGTAGTCATAGAGCTCGGAGAGATCCCGTGCAATGGAGCAGATTTCCTTGTGCTGGAGACTCGATGTCAACTCCGCGAGGATCATGAGCGCCCGGTTGATACTCTGCGTGCGCCGCCGAATGTCGCCGCCATGAAGCGCACTACGTGCACCCTCGACGGATTCGATGGCTGCCCTATAGAGTATTCGTACCAATTCCAGCGGGTCTGCAGTCAAAATCTTGCTTTCCAGGTAGGCTTCGTATGCGTTCATCAGTCTCGGCTTTCCTTCTGGAAATCTCATCGGCCATGCCGGGACGGTGAACACGTTTTCTTTCACTCCTGGAGCAGCCTCAAGTCCTCCGCCAATCGCAGGACGGATTCGGGCGGGATCTGCCGGATAACCTCGTTGGTCTGGCGGTTGACGATCCTGACGACAGGTTTTCGCGTCTCGCGATCCAACACGAAGGTGAGTTCGTTGTCCTGCCCGAATAGTTCCGTTTCGCTAAGCGCCTTGACCGCCTGGACAATATCCTGATTTTCGACGGTTTCTGTTGCGCTCATTGGGGATGGCACGACGGCGAGCGCCTGTGTGCTGGATTGAATTGACCCGATTTCCATGGGGTGCCTCCTATAGGCGAATATCCTTCGCCCTATGGTTCCTTATCGGCCACCCGAGGTTGAGTCTTAGCAAAGATCTCAGCGTGACCGGCCCCAAGCGAGGTTTGCCCGAGAGAAGAAAAACAACCGGCCGTCCTCCCGGGAAATCACCAGGTTGGGGCCGCCTGTGCCCAGAAATCCGGCCGTGGCGCCTATCTCGTGATGGCCGAGGTAGATAGGTTCGCCCAAGTGCTCGAGAATGAGGGGGAAACGGTACTTTGGGGATTGGTTCGTGCCGGTGTTTTTCAGAAACAGAACCGTGGCCCCGCGCATGCCATCCGCGCGGGGAAGTCCGGTCTGTGGATTGGGGATGGAGTGGTGGCGCGGGGTGCCGATCAGCAAATCGACCAGGCCGTCGCCGTCCCAGTCGAACAATTCGAACTTGCTGCGTCCCGTTCCTCCCGCGCTGATGAAGTTGGCGGTGATGAGCCCGCCGTCATCCATGTGCAGCTTGCCGCCGTCGGCGAGGTTGAAATCGTCGAGCCTCCAATAGAGATGCGCTTGATCCTGATCGTCGAGAGCGACATAAGCCATGCGGCTGCCGAGTTTCCCGACGCCGGGACGGACGCGCCATGTGCCGTGCAGATCGAGACCGTCCAGGTACAGCGGACGCTCGGCATCGAGGCGGGGCTGACGCCGGGTGCCACGGTTCATGTAGACCACGTGACGCGACAGCGAGTCGCCCGCGAGAATGTCGGGCAGTCCGTCCCCGTTCCAGTCGGCCACATTGGTGCTGATGTAACCCCAGCGCGCCTCGCCGGGCCCCTGGATGTCACCCTTGTAGCCGGGCTGCACATGAATCGGGCGGCCTCCGGCCTCCAGGGCGACGCCGGAATCGAAGGTGGGCGCGGCGTTCGAGCCGCAGTTGCGGAAAAACAGGACACGGCCCTCGGAATTTCCGGCGACGATGTCCAGAACACCGTCGCCGTCCCAGTCCACGATGGTGGGTACCGGCAGGCTGCCGGCGTACAGGAAAGCCTGATCCTCGAGCACAGGCGTAGGGTCAGCGAACACGGGTTGCGAGTCGGCGTTGAAGCGGCCAGTGAAACGATACCAGTAAAGCGCGCCCTCGCCGCCCGAAATCAGGCCGGAGAGTCCGGTCGCGGGGTCAGGATAGGCGACGGGCGAATTGTGGATGATGGGATGGCGCAGAGCCACGCCGCGGACGCCCACAGCCAAGCGCTTTTCCTCCAGGTCCAACCCACCGGCGGAGCGGTTGCAGTAATAGTACATATCACCGAACTGCGAGCCGGAGACGACATCGCGCCTGTGGCGCGGTCCCAGATTCACGACGGTCAGGTTGCGGTTCGACAGCAGCACTTGGCGGGGATTCTCGACGGCCAGCCGCGCCGGGCCCAACGGACCGGCTGCGAGCGAAGCGCGGTGAGCGGCGTACAAGGCGAGGTAAGGCATGCCGCCACGCCAGATGCCGCGCCCATCGTAAGGCACGTAATCCGGATCGCGCGAGCCGGGCCCTGGCGGCGCATGGCCGGAGCCATCAGGGACGCTGAACAGCAGTTCGACGCCGCCGTCCGGCCGGGGCACGACGCCGACGGCCGACGGTGCACGCGGAAGCGAATCGAGCTGGATGCGGCCGCGCTCGACGAATTCGGGTTTTGCGGCATCCAGCACAGCGTGGATCAGCTCGCGTCCGGCGAGGAACAAGCCGCGGATCGAGGTCCCATCCTGGTAGACGGTACAGTTGGGGAAGGTCTTCGGGGAGGCGCCGGGGTAGGAGACCTTCTCCGCATGCCCGAACACCGGCGCGCCGGAGGCGGCCGTTCCTTTCGAGCGGCACAAATAGAGTCCCGGCTCGGGGCTGTGCGCACCCGCCACGACGAACAGGTCCGGCTGGCGGGCGCCTGAGACGCGGCCCCATCCTACGGGGTAGGAACTGAGTCCCACACTGAGAGGGGCGCGGCGATCCCCCGCGCCGACCGGGACCGGCTTCCCGCTTTCGAGCGCAGGCAACGCAGCGACGCTCACAACCAGGCACAAGCTCAAGCGCAATGTTCGCAAGGGCATCACGCCCATGATGACAAACAAGGGTGATCGGCGGCGGGGGACTCCCGGCGGGTCAGCCCAGGTTGAGAACCTGCTTCGCTGTGCCGGTCTGCTTCTGGATCTTCTGCTGCAGCAGGCGCAGCGCGTAGATAAGCTGCTCGGGACGCGGTGGGCACCCGGGCACGAAGACGTCCACGGGGATGATCTGGTTGACAGGGATCAGGGCGTAGTTGCTGAACACGCCGGTGGAAGTGGCGCACGCGCCCATCGAGATGACCCATTTGGGTTCGGGCATCTGCTGATAGAGTTGGCGCACGACGGGAGCCATCTTATTGGACAAGCGCCCGGCGATGATCATGAGATCGGATTGGCGCGGCGAGCCGCGGAAGACCTCGGCGCCGAAGCGCGCGATGTCGAATCGCGATGCCGTCATGGACATCATTTCGATGGCGCAGCAAGCCAGGCCGAAGGTCATGGGCCAGATGGAGCTCTTGCGCGCCCAGTTAATGGCCTGGTCGATCGTGGTCAGGAGGATTCCCTCGGAAGGCCCCGGAAGCGGTTCCTGATCGATCCGCGCGAACAGGTCTGCGGCGCCCTCACTTGATGCCGGATTCATGTCGCCCCCTTAACCACTAAGCTATCACAAGGACAGGATAGAATCGGTAGAAGCATACAGGACTCGATGCCTAAACCTTTGGTAACCTACCGGCCCTCCGCGACATACGAAGAGGCCATCCGACGCGCAGCCGAACTTTACGGGATTGAAGCCGGGTACTACGACATTTGGGGCCGGCATCATACGACGAGCGTAGAAGAACAGAAGGCGATACTGAGGTCGCTCGGCGTGGCGGTAGAGACCGCCGGGGAGGCAGAACGGGCCGTCGAGGAGCGCCTCATCGCCGAATGGGACGCACTGGCCGCGCCGGTGGTGGTGGAGACGTTGGGGGTCAAGGATCAGGGCGTTCCCGTGCAGATACCCGTGGCGAGGCTCGGCGCACGGCTGACGGTACTCTACCAGTGGGAGGACGGGGGCAAGAGCGAACAGGAGTGGGCCGTCGAATCGCTGGAGACCATAGCCGCTTGCGAGATGAAGGGACGGGTTTATGTGCGGAAGAGGATTCCGCTACCGGAAGCGGCGCGCCACGGCTACCACGAAGTAAAGCTGACTTTGGCGGGGGATGGCGACCCCGCAATCACATCGGGCACGAAGCTGATCCTGGCGCCGGAGCGCGCCTACCTGCCCCCCGCGCTTGCCAACGGCGGGCGTTTGGCGGGCCTGGCTGTCAGCCTGTACGGGATCCGCTCCGAACGGAACTGGGGTTGCGGGGACCTGACGGATCTGAAAACGTTCATCGATTGGGCCGTGGAGGCGACTGGCGCGGAATTCATTGCGTTGAATCCGCTGCACGCGATCCATAACCGCCAGCCGTTCAACACAAGTCCCTACCTGCCGAACTGCATTTACTACCGCAACCCGATTTATCTCGACGTCGAGCGCGTGGCCGGCTTCGCGGCATCGCAACGCGCAGGGCTGGAATTGAAGTCCGCGGAAACGCGCGCGGAGTTGGAAGCGCTGCGGCAGGCTGAATTCGTGGAATACGAACGGGTGTGGAGCATCAAGAAACGATTCCTGCTGTGGGCGTTTCTTGAGTTCGTGAAGATATTGCGCGATGGCTCGCCCGCCGCCGAACCGTTCCGCGCGTTCATGACAGGGGAAGGCGAGCGGCTGGACCGTTACGCAGTCTACTGCGCGCTGGACGAGTGGATCCACGCGCGGAATCCCGACGTCTGGACCTGGCAGGACTGGCCGGCGGCCTATCGTGATCCGGATTCGCCGGAAGTGGCCGACTTCGAGCGCCGCCATCAGCTACGAATCACGTTCCACAAGTACCTGCAGTGGCAGATGAGCCTGCAGTTGAGTGAGGTGCAGCGTCACGCCCTGGCGCGCGGCATGGCAATCGGCCTGTACCACGACCTGGCGCTGGCCACGGACCGCTGCGGCTCGGATTTGTGGGCCTACCGGCCGTTCTACATCTCGGGTTGCCGGGTTGGTTCGCCGCCCGACGATTTTTCGCCCGAAGGCCAGGACTGGTCGTTCCCGCCGCCGAATTCCGATCACCACCGGCAGACGGGCTACGAATTGTTCGCCGATTCGATCCGCAAGAATGCCCGCGCCGGCGGCGCTCTCCGGATGGACCACGTAATGCGTTTCTTCCGGCTGTTCTGGATTCCGGACGGCTGGAAGGCGACAGACGGGGCATACGTGCGCGACTATCACGAGGATTTGTTGCGCATCCTGGCGCTCGAAAGCGTCCGCAATCGCGTGGTGCTGATCGGGGAGGATCTGGGTACGGTGCAGCCGGCGATCCGCGAAGCGCTCGAACGCTTCGGCGTGCTCAGCTACCGCCTGCTGTACTTCGAACGAGCCGAAGGCGGCCGGTTCCGCTTACCCAACGAGTATCCCAGGCAGGCGCTGGTGTCGGTCACGACTCATGATCTGCCGACCCTGGCCGGTTTCTGGGAGGGCGTGGACATAGAGGCCCGCAAGAAGGCCGGACTGCTGGCCGACGAGGATAGTTACAAGAAGCAACTGGCCGAGCGCGCGCGGGATAAGCAGCGGCTGCTCGAGACGCTCGTCGAACTCAATCTGTTGCCGGACTGGTTCCCGCGGCAGGCGAGCGCCGTGCCGGAATTGACCGGCGAACTGCACAACGCCATTGTTGGATTCCTGGTGTCGACGCCCTCGATGCTGATGGTTCTGAACCAGGAAGATTTGTTCAAGCAGATGGACCAGCAGAACCTGCCCGGCAGCACCTGGCAGTATCCGAACTGGCGGCGCAAGATGCGCTTCCGGTTGGAGGAGTTGCGCGCCAATCGTCTGAGCCGCGACTGCGCAGGGATGCTGCGCAACTGGCTGGAGAGATCCGGGCGGGTGAAGCGGCGCCGCGCGAGCGATTGAATTGTACGCAAACCGTGGCTGTGATACCGTGTAAATTACGTCGGTTATCATCATAGCCGGAATGTGGAGGCATGCATGGAAGCTCTTGGAATGGTAGAAACCAAAGGTCTGGTGGGCGCGATCGAAGCCGCCGACACAATGGTTAAGACGGCCAACGTTACGTTGACCGGGAAAGAATATGTGGGCGCCGGATACGTTACGGTGACCGTGCGCGGAGACGTGGGTGCCGTGAAGGCCGCTACAGATGCGGGCGCCGCTGCAGCTCGCCGGGTTGGCGAACTGATCGCCGTACACGTGATCCCGAACCCGCACAGCGAAGTTGAGAAGATCCTGCCGGGCCAGAAGAAAGCCGAAAAGTAGCACGCCGACGGCGCGCCGCCAATAAATAGTGGCGGCGCGCGGATGTGAGCCATGCTTCAGGATCAAGATCTCATTTCGATACAGGAGGTCCGCACCAAGGTCGAAAAGGCCCACGCGGCGTTCCTCAAGTATCGCAGCTACTCGCAGGAGCAGATCGACGCGGTGGTCGAGGCGATGTCGGCCGCCGCGCAGGCGAACGCCGTGAGGCTGGCGGAGCTAGCGGTGGAAGAAACCGGCTACGGCAACGTCAAGGACAAGATCGGCAAGAACCTGCTCACTTCGAAGTGGCTCGCCGAGAACATCCGCTCGATGAAGACGGTGGGTGTGCTGCGGGAAATTCCGGATAAGAAGATCGTCGAAATTGGCGTTCCCATGGGCGTGGTGGCAGCCATTGCTCCGACCACGAATCCGACTTCGACGGCGAACTTCAAGTGCCTCATCAGCCTCAAGGCGGGCAACGCCGTGGTGCTGAGTCCGCACCCGCACGCCAAGCGGTCGACCGCGGAGGCGTGCGAGGTGCTGCACGCGGCGGCGGTGGCGGCCGGCGCGCCGGAGGGGATCATCCAATGCCTGACGGCCCCGACAACGGAAGCCACGCAGGCGTTGATGGGGCATGAGAAGACGGCCGTGATCCTGGCGACCGGCGGCTCGGGTTTGGTGCGCGCGGCGTACTCGAGCGGCAAGCCGGCCTTCGGCGTTGGTCCGGGCAATGTGCCGGTGCTGCTCGACCGCTCGGCCGATATTGCGTCGAGCGTTGCGGACGTGGTAGCCGGCAAGTCGTTTGACTACGGCACGGTTTGCTCGAGCGAACAGTCCCTGATAGCCGAAGCAGACTTGCGCGACAAGGTTCTCGAAGAACTGCGCAAGCAAAAGGCGTTCATCTGCAACCAGGCGCAGCAAGACGCGATCACAAAGGTCCTGTTTACTCCCGCGGGGAAAGTCAGCGCCCGTTGCGTGGGGCAGTCACCTACGCGCCTCGCCCAGATGGCGGGGTTCGAAGTGCCGCCGGAGACGTCCATCCTCGTGGTGGAGATCGATGGCGTGGGCAAGTTCCATCCGCTGTCGGGAGAGAAGCTCTCGCCCGTGTTGTCGTTGCTTTTCGTGAAAGATTGGCCGGCGGCGCTGGAAACCTGCGAGGCCATCCTGAAGTTTGGCGGGCTGGGCCACACTGCCGGAATCTATGCCAAGGATGAAGCGCGCATCCGCGAGTTCGGAATGCGGATGCCGGCCATGCGCGTGCTTGTAAACACGCCGTCGCCGCAAGGCTCGACCGGGATCACCACAGGTATTCTGCCGTCGATGACGCTCGGCTGCGGCGCGATGGCAGGGAACATTACCGGCGACAACGTTGGTCCCCGGCACCTGATCAACATCAAGCGCATAGCATATGTGGTGCGCAAGGCCGAGGAGGCTTTCACAGTGCCCCCGTATACACCCGGCGCCAAAGCGACAGTTGCGCCGTCGCCGGTGGGCAAGCCGGCAGTTGTCCCGGTGGCGGCAGCCGGCGTGGATCGCGATGCGATCGCAGCCGCGGTGGACAGGTACCTGGCCAAGCGCGGTATTACTGCGGGCGTTTCGCAGACACCCGCACCGGCGGCTCCGGTAGTGGCCGCCAGCACCATCAGCAACGTTTCGGCCCAGGTAGTAGACCGCTTCCTGTCCGCGCGCAAATCGGGCGCTGCCTGCGGATGCGTGCCGGTGTGCCCTCTGAACGAGCCGTCCGCCCCCGCTCAACCGGTGGCGGCGCCAGAGCCCAAGCCGGCGGCCCCGGCGGTCACGATCGTAGATTTCGTCTGCGAGGACGACGTGCGCGCCGCCCTGGCGGCGTCGCGCAAGATTTACATTGGACCGAAGACCATCGTTACCCCGGCTGCCCGGGACATGGCCGCCGCTCATGATGTTTTGGTGGTAGCCTCGCGTTCATGAGTACTGATCTGGGTGCTCTGAAGGACGAGATTCTGGAATACCTTGCCGCGCAAGGTATGATTGCTTTCCACTCCTACCTCCGGCACCACGAGGGTGTGCCGGCAATCGGTTGGGATACCAAGAACTATCCGGACTACCGGGCGTTTGTCGACACCGCCAAGCGCGCGGGTGTCGAAATGATGGTGGTCCGGTGCGATCACTTCTCCGATGGGCAAATCGAGGAAGCTCTCAGCGATCTGAAGGATGCGGAATTCGAGAGCCGCGATAAGCGCCGCATCGAGAGGCGTTTGCACGAGCTTGGAGGATACGCCGGTTTTGTCTCGGTACTGGAGTTGTCTTACGATTACCAGGGGCGGCTGTACTTCTTCGATCTGCACACCGGGTGGTTCGACGAATTCCTGGACTTACAGGACGAGATCACTGCCTCGTTGCCGGAAGACGAAGAAATGGACGACGAAGGACCGGTAGGCGGCTTCTACTCCAGGAACTGATACCTTTTGCGGATGTCCAAGCCTGCTCATTGGCAGTTGCCCACCCTGGACGAAGACGAAGTATCCCGTCTCGCATCCAAGCTGGGCATTCACGAGCCTGCTGCCCGGGTGCTAGTAAAACGGGGATACGCCGATCCGGCCGCAGCGCGGCGATTCCTGGATGCCTCCCTGTCGGACCTGCACGACCCATTCCTGTTGAAAGACCTGCAGCCCGCCGTGGAGCGGTTGTGGAAGGCGGTGCGCGGCGGGGAGAAAATCCGGCTGTACGGGGACTACGACGCGGACGGCACCACGGCGGTGGTGCTGCTCAAGACGGTCATTCAACTGGCCGGCGGCGATGTTTCGCACCACGTGCCCGACCGCCTGAAAGACGGCTACGGGATGCGCGCGGAGGCGATCGCGCGGGCGGCCGGGGACGGCGTGCGCCTGGTGATCAGCGTGGACACGGGCATCCGCGCAGCGGAGGCCGTGAAAGAGGCAGCGCGGTTGGGCGTCGATGTGATCGTCACCGACCATCATGTACCCGAAGCCGAACTGCCGCCGGCGCTCGCGGTGTTGAACCCGAACCGCGCCGACGACACTTATCCGGACAAGAACCTGTGCGGGGCAGGGGTGGCGTTCAAGCTTGCGCAAGCCCTGATGGGCAAGCTGGGATGGCCGGAAGAGAAGCTGCGGCGGATGACCGAATCGCTGTTGAAGCTAGTGGCTATCGGCACCGTCGCCGATGTGGTGCCGCTGACAGGCGAGAACCGGATCCTTGTAAAGCACGGGCTGGAGGGACTCGGAGACCTCCGGAATCCAGGGCTGCGCGCTTTGTTCGAGGTGGCAGGTTTCACCGAAGGCCAGGCGCCCACGGCGGGCCAGATTGCCTTCCGCATCGCGCCCCGGTTGAACGCCGCCGGACGCATGGCCAACGCCAACGACGTGATCGACCTGCTTTCGACCTGCGACGAGAATCGCGCGCACGAACTGGCCGCGCAGTTGCACGCATTCAATCAGGAACGCCAGCAAACCGAGAACGACATCATCCAGAGCATTCTCGAAGAATGCTCGCGGGCGCCGGTAGGCGACGACCAGGCGGCGCTGGTGGTGAGCGGCCCAGGCTGGCACCGCGGCGTAGTGGGCATTGTAGCCAACCGCCTGGTGGAGCGCTTCCACCGGCCGGTGATCGTATTGAGCGAAGACCCCCAGGAAGGACTGGCGCAAGGCAGCGGGCGCAGCGTGCCGAAGTTCAATCTGCTGCAGGCGCTGGAATCCATGCCGGAGCTATTCGAGCGCTTCGGCGGCCACCGGCAGGCCGTGGGCGTGAGTTTGCGGATCGGGAAAGTGGAAGAGTTCCGCGCCCGGCTTAACGCCTATGCGGCAGCGAGGTTGGCGAAAGACGATTTCCGTTCGCAGATCGACCTGGACGCTGTGATCGGATTTGGCGAGGTGAACGACGAGTGCGTGGCGGAGATCCTCAGCCTGGCGCCGTTCGGGGCGGGGAATCCGACGCCGTTGTTCGGCGTCTTCGACGTGGAGGTAGCCTCCGATCCGGTGATCTGGAAGCAGCGCCACTTGAGGTTACGATTGCGCGGGAACGGGCGGACGCTCGCGTGTCGCGCTTGGAATTTCGCCGAGCGCATCGACGAAGTGCGGGCCGGAGCGCGAGTGGATGCCGTGGTGCAGTTCGAGCCGGATCCGTACTCGCAAAGCCGCGGCTACTCGCCGTGGTGCGTGACGCTGCGGGACGTGCGCGCGGCGGAGTAGATATCCTGCCTTATAGTTCGATCTTAGTGCCGAGGGCTTCCAGGAACCTGGCCAGCCAGGCCGGGTGTGCGGGCCATGCCGGCGCCGTGACCAGTTGGCCGTCGACGCATGCATCGTTGAGTGCTATGTCCTCGTACCGGCCTCCGGCGGAGGCAACCTCGGGCGACACCGCAGGGTAACAACTGCACGATTTGCCGTTGAGCACACCTGCCGCGGCGAGCAACTGCGCGCCATGACAGATCGCCGCGATGGGTTTCGACGCGGCGGCGAAGTGGCGCACGATTTCGAGCACCCGCTGGTTCAGGCGGATATACTCGGGCGCGCGCCCGCCGGGCACTACCAGGGCGTCGTAGGCGGACGGCGCGACGGAATCGAAATCGGCGTTGAGCGCGAAATTGTGCCCGCGCTTCTCGCTGTAAGTCTGATCGCCTTCGAAATCGTGTACAGCCGTGCGCACGACGTCGCCGCTCTTCTTGCCAGGGCAGACAGCGTGGACGGTGTGCCCCACCATTTGCAGAGCCTGGAAGGGCACCATGACCTCGTAGTCTTCGACGTAGTCGCCGACCAACATCAGGATCTTTTTGGCAGCCATGACCCCAATGTAGCGCGGCGCGCCGTGGGTCAGCAGACGTGGGGGGAGGTTCGCGACTCGACGCAACTGCGGCCCATGGGCACTACCTTGCCGGGGTTGAGCAGGTGTTCGGGATCGAACAGGAGCTTGAAGCGGCGCATGGCTTCCAGGCTGTCGGCGGAGAACAATTTATCCATCAGTCCAATCTTTTCCATACCGACGCCGTGTTCGCCGGTGATGGTGCCGCCGATCTCGATACAATGCTCCAGAATCTCCTCGCCCGCGCGGCGCGCCTTCTCGAGTTCACCCGGCTTGCGCGGATCGAAGGGCAGGATAGGGTGCATATTGCCGTCGCCGGCATGGAAGATGTTGCTGATGTTCAGGCCGTACTTCTCGCCGACACCGCGGATGAAGCGCAACGTGGAGGCGATGTGCGTGCGCGGCACTACGCCGTCCTGCACGTAGTAGGTGGGGCTGACACGGCCGATGGCGCCGAAAGCGTTCTTGCGGCCCTTCCAAAGCAAATCGCGTTCCTCCGCGTTGCGGGCGAGGCGGATTTCGCGCGCGCGGCAAGCCGTGCACACTTCACGGATCTGTTCCAATTGTTGTTCGACGGCTTCGCGCAGGCCCTCGAGTTCGATGAGGAGGACAGCGGCGGCGTCCATCGGGTAGCCGGCGTGAGTGGCCTCCTCGACCATCCGCAACATGACGCCGTCTAGCATCTCAAGAGCCACCGGTGTGATGCCGCGGGCGGTAATCTCGGTGACGGTCTGGCCGGCGTCCTCAGCCGAGTTGTAGATAGCCAGCGCGGTCTTGACGGCTTCAGGTTGGCGCATCAGGCGCACAATCACTTTCGTGATGATGGCCAGCGTCCCTTCAGAGCCGGTGAGAAACCCGGTGAGGTCGTAGCCCGGCAGATCGGTTTCTTCGCCGCCCAGCCAGGCGATGGTCCCATCGGCAAGTACAACCTCCATTCCCAGCACGTGATTCGCCGTGATCCCGTAAGCCAGGGTGTGCGCGCCACTGGCGTTTTCCGCCACGTTGCCGCCAATTGTAGCCGAGCGCTGGCTAGACGGGTCCGGCGCATAGAAGTACTGTTGTTCCTGGACGGCCAAGGTGATGTCCATGTTGGCAACGCCGGCTTCGACCAGGGCACGTTCGCCCGCCAGGTCGATGTCGAGGATGCGGTTCATGCGCGAGAAGCAGACCACGATGCCGCCCTCGCGCGGAATGGATCCTCCGCTCAAACCAGTCCCCGCGCCGCGCGCCACCAGCGGCGCGTGGCATTCGCGCGCGATACGCACGATTGCAGCGACGTCTTCGGTTGAGCGCGGAAAAACGACCATGTCCGGCATGGCCTTGTCTACGCCGGCGTCGTACTCATAGAGCTTCAGATCTTCGGGGCGGTCCAGGAAACCGCGCGGTCCGAGCAGCGCGGCGATCTTCTTACGGGCTTCAGCGGGAATCATCGGCTTTCACAACAACGACTGGATGTAGCTTACCATCTTCGCATCCATCCAGTCGGCAGGGCCAATGATCTTGCGCACCACCTTGCCCCGGCTGTTGATCACGTAAGTCTCTGGGTACTTGAAGGTGCCGTAGGAGGAACTGATGCGGGCTTCGGGGTCGCGCGCCGTGAGGAACGACACGCCGGCTTTGCGGAGGAACTCGCGGTAAGCGCGCTCATTGGTGTCGACACTAACGCCGGCGACCACCACGCCGGAGGCGGCGAAGCGGCGCTGGAATTGATCGAGCGAGGGCATTTCCTCGATGCAGGGCGGGCACCAGGTGGCCCAGAAGTTGAGCACCAGGAGGCGGCCGCCGAAGTCGGACCGGGATAGCGCGCGGCCGTTGTCGGCGGTAATCTGGAAGTCAGGAGCCTTGTCGCCTACGTCGACGACTTTGTCGCGAAACGCATCGACGACCACGTATCCCAGGGCGACAAAGAGCACCCCCATCACTAATAGGAGCGGACGCTCCATTCTGGTGCTGGACATGAGAGGTATTTCCTATTTTAGAGGATCTGGCGGCGATGCCGCTGCATCAGAATAGTTTGAGATGCTGATTACGCGGCGAGTGGAATTCTCGGCCTCACACTGTTGCGCGCAGGCCGCGCTCAACGAGGCGGAGAACCGCGCGCTGTACGGCGAGGAAGCCAATCCTCGGGGCCATGGCCACAACTATGCGGTTGAAGTGACGCTCGAGGGCGATCCCGACGCGGTCACCGGCATGGTTTACGACCTCAAACAGCTCAAGCAGGTGCTCAACCGGGAAGTGGTGGAGCCGATGGACCATCGGTTCCTGAACTACGAAGTGCCGCCGTTCGACCGCGTCGTGCCGACCACCGAGAACCTGGCGGCGGAGATCTGGCGGCGTCTGGAGCCGCACTTTGCCGGCGGTCCGGCCCGGCTCAGCCAGGTACGCGTATACGAGAGCGGCGATCTGTTTGTGGATTATATGGGAGCGGCCCGATGACGCGGCTCACGCGGTGCTACCGGTTCTCGGCTTCCCACCGCCTGCACGCAGCTTCGTTGACGGAGGAAGAGAACCGCCAACTGTACGGTAAGTGCAATTACCCGTACGGGCACGGCCATAATTACGAGCTGGAAGTGAGCGTGCGCGGAAACGTGGACCTGTCGAGCGGCGTGCTGGTTCGCGTGGAGGATCTGGACAGGCTCGTCTTCAGTCAGGTGATCCGTGACATGGACCACCGGGATTTGAATTGCGATGTGGCCGAGTTCGCCCGGTTGGTGCCGACCACGGAGAATCTTGCCGAAGTGGTGAGCAGCCGGTTGAAGGCGGGGTGGGCAGGGACGTTTGGCGCTTCCTGCTTGCGGCTTGATGGCGTCCGCATTCGGGAAACCGGAAAGAATATTGTGGAGTTGAAAAGTTGAAAACCAAGGCAGTTAGAGCGACAGTCAAAGAAATGCCGCACCGCGAAGAGGTAGGCGAAGTTGCGAGCCTGATGCGGGAAGTGTTGGCCAAGCTGGGCGAGAACCCCGAGCGGGAAGGCCTGCTGCAAACGCCCTTGCGTGCTGAGAAAGCGCTGAAGTTCCTCACCAGCGGTTACAAGATGGACATCGGTAAGGTGGTGAATGGCGCGCTGTTCACGGTGAAGTACGACGAGATGGTGATCGTCAAGGACATCGAATTTTTCAGCCTGTGCGAGCATCACCTGCTGCCGTTCTATGGCAAAGTGGACGTCGCCTACCTGCCGCGCAACAAGGTGATTGGGCTGAGCAAGATCCCGCGCATTGTGGACATGTTCGCGCGCCGTCTGCAACTGCAGGAGCGTATGACGCAGCAGATCGCGCAGACCATTCAGGACGCCATTGATCCGCTGGGCGTGGGCGTGGTCGTGAATGCCCGGCACTTCTGCATGATGATGCGGGGGGTGGAGAAGCAGCACTCGGGCGCCGTCACCAGCGCCATGCTGGGCGCCTTCCGCACCCGCAAGGAAACCCGGGACGAGTTCCTGAGCCTGGTCTCCCACAGCACGCTCAATTTCTGACAGACTGTAAGGGCATGATGGAGAACTATCGCCGGTTCGAGGCTGGGCCGGACCCGGAGGGAAAGACCTGGCTGGTCGAGTTCCTATGGCAGCAGACCGCCATCTCCATCCGTCACAGCGACTCGGTGGACGTCAGGTTCGCCGCCTCGTGCGGTGAGGCGCGCCAGGAGAAGGTAGTCGCGCTCATGCGCTCTCTTCTCGAGAAACTAGCGAAGAAACTGAACCGCGAGGTGACCGATGCGTGGTGCATGAAGCTGGCCGCCACTCACTTGGCCCGCATGATTGAGACGGGCGAGGATATGGACAAAGCCGTGTCGACCCCTTCGCTTGCCGGCTTGGAAGACGCCGCCCGCGCGCTCGCGGGCCTCAAGTAGACATCCCAATGAAAAGACTCCTTATCGTTTGCACTCTTGCTGTCTCTGCCTACGCGGAACCATTGGCACGCTGGCAGGCCGGGCGCCCGCCGGCCGTGAACGGGATCGCACTCGCCGTCGCGCCGAACGCGGACTGGACTGTGGAGCGACACGGGGACGTGACGGTCGCGCGCATCAAGCCGAACTTGGATTATTACAATCGTGCCGCGTTCGTCCTCAAGCTGGCGAAGCCGGTGGCCGAGCCTATCTGGTTGTCGATCGGTTATTGGGACGAGGGCTACGGCTTGATCAGCGTGAACGCGGAGGGACGGAGACGGCGGCGCGGAGCCCCGGCCACCGAACGGCGCGGCGTGGTCCGCCTGGATTCCGGCAAATTGCGGCACGCGGTTTTGCACGTCGAAAAGCTCGGGACGGAGGTGAGGATTGAGGGGCTGACGCTGCTCCATTCGGTCGAGATCACGCGGGAGGAGCCTGCGCGCGAGGCGGATCCGCCGGCGAAGCCCGCCTTGACGCTGAACAACCCGCCGAATCTTGTGACTACGGCGAACACGGATTCGCCCACGGTCGAAGGCCTCCCGAATGCCCTGGCCAACATGCGCGTCACACTGCCGCTGGTCAAGGCGCTGGGTTTCAACGGCATCGAGAGTTACGTGAAGTGGAATTTCGTCGAGCGCTCGCCCGGCGTGTTCGACTGGAGTTACTACGACGCGGTGGTGGACGAACTCGAGCGGCACGGCTTGAAGTGGTTCCCGCTGCTGATCGTCGGCTCGGCTTACTCGCTACCCGAGTGGTTTTACGAGTCGAAGGAATTCACGGGCTTCGCGTGCCTGGAGCACAACATCACGGTGGAGATCCCTACCATCTTCAACGAGAATCAGACCAAGTACGTGCGGCGGTTCCTGAGCGAGTTCGGCAAGCATTACGGCTCGCGGCCGTCGTTGCTCGGCGTGCGCTTGGGGCCGAGCGGGAATTACGGGGAAGCGCAGTATCCGGCCAGCGGCAATTGGGGATACAGAGGTCGGAATCTGCACACGCACTTGGGCTACTGGGCCGGTGATGCGGACGCCATCGTGGCCTTCCGCGCCTGGGTGAAGAGCCGTTACGCCGGCGTGAAGGCATTGAACGAAGCCTGGGGCACGGAGTACGCTTCCTTCGACCAGGTGAAGACATTTCACCCTGTGCACGCCATGTCCCCGCGCATGAGAGTGGATTTCAATAACTGGTACATGGACTCGATGACACGGTGGTGCGAGCGC
The DNA here is from genome assembly GCA_964384215.1 of uncultured Solibacteraceae bacterium. Taxonomy (GTDB): domain Bacteria; phylum Acidobacteriota; class Terriglobia; order Bryobacterales; family Bryobacteraceae; genus JAJFUV01. The sequence continues at coordinate 174,903 of CAYLLB010000001.1, forward strand.
TGGGCCGAGTGGGCGAGGGAGGCTATGCCGAACACGCCAATCTACCAATCCTCGGGCGGCTGGGGCGCGGTCGAGATCGGGACCGATTACATCAAGCAGGCGCGCACCATGGGGCGGCTCGGCGGCGGCATCCGGTTGACCAACGAGAACGATAGCTACCTGAACAATTTCTGTGTGACAAGGCCGGCGGCGAGTTCGGCGCGATTCTATGGCGCCAAAGTGGGTAGCGAACCCGCCGGCTACAGCAGCGCACGCGGGGTGATGGCGAGGCTTTACAACACTATCGTCAACGGCGCGGACCATCTGTTCTACTACGACGGCAACATCATCGGCAACGACCAGGCCATCGACGCTTGGATACGGCATGCGCCGCTGCTCGACCGCAGGACGAAGCCGGCGATCGACGTCGGGGTGTACTATCCCGACACGCCCAACCGTTTGAGCGACGAGTATCTTCGCCATCTGGGCGCAGGCGTCTTTTTCACGCGGGCCAAAGCGTTTCGCGCCATCGCCGACTACGATTTCGTGGGCGAGCAGATGATCCTGGACGGCGCGCTGGACCGTTACAAGGTGCTGGTGTTCCTTACTGGTGACGTGACCGAGCGCGGCGTGCTCGAAAAGATTGACGCGTATCTGCGCGGCGGTGGAACGGTGATCTTCCCGGCGCGGCCGCAAGCGCCCCGCGCTGGCCTGGAGACGGTGGAAGGCGACACGTCAGTGTGGCAGCGCTGGTTAAAGGGCGAAACCGGCAAAGGGCGACTGAAAGTGTTCGTGGGTCCGAATGAGCCGTTCAGCTATTACATGGACTACGTGCGTGAGCAGGTGTCGGGTACGGCGGGAGTGAGCGATGCGACCAGGCGCGCCCTGAAGGTGGTCAAGCCCGACGAGACCTATTGGGCCGTGCTGGGCAACGATCTGGTGCTGCTGAACTACGCCACCACCGCCGCCACCGTGCGATTGAGCAACGGCAAGAGCGTGCGCCTGGAGCCGAATACCATCTGGATGAGCGCGCCGGGCACGGGATGGTAAGGAACTGATTCATGGCCGGCGTTCAGATCTTTGGTGTCAAGAATTCGCAGGCGAGCCGCGCGGCGGAGCGATTCTTCAAGGAGCGCCGCGTGCCGATTCAATTCGTGGACCTGAAGCAGCGCCCCATGGCTGCCGGGGAGTTGAAACGGTTCGTTGAGCGTTTCGGGTGGACCGGACTGCTCGATACCGAGGGCAAGGCTTACGCCGATGCCGGTCTCAAGTACCTCAAGCTCTCCGATGCAGAGCTTCTCGGGCGGATTGAGCGGGAGCCCCGGCTGTTACGCCTGCCGCTGGTCCGTTCCGCCAAGATTCTGAGCGTGGGCCACGACGAGGAGGCCTGGAAAGCGATGCTTGGGGCGAGTCGTTGACACGCTTACAAATCACGAACACGGCTCTTCAAGCTCAAGCTCCTGCTTCCTGAAGGCTGAGAACACGCTCATCACGCCGCGCCCCGCACATGCCCCCCGCAGTCTCTTCCATGCAGGGTTTTTCGAAAGCACTATCTCGCCCCCGCGTACTTGTGACGTCAACCGGGTCCCCGCAGTCGGATTCATAGTCTTCCTGATCGGCTTTGGAATCGCAACCCGGCCTCTCGATGACACGGTGACAGTCTTCACAAGATGTTCATACCGCAGTGGAGGGCGTCCTTGAGGTCACGCGGGATTTCAGCACCGCTTGTCAGATCGTTGCGGTAATGAACTCCCGCGCGGATTGAAATCCGCCTTCCCCCTCGCGCGAGGGCGCGTCTGCGCTAAGCTGGAAATCTGGCCGGAAATCCATGCTGAGCGAGAAACTCAAGGAGTGCGGTGTTGTCGGCGCGGGCGGCGCAGGCTTCCCTACGTATGTGAAGGCGAAGTCCACGGTCGAGTTCATGCTCGCCAACGGTGCCGAGTGCGAACCGCTGCTGCACAAAGACTTCGAACTGATGTGCCACTACCCGAAGGAGATCGTTTCGGGGATGGCCCTGATGATGGAAGCTATCCACGCGAAACAGGGTAAGTTCGGCATCAAGGAGAAGAATCACGCGGCCATCGAGGCGATCCGCCCGGAAGCGGAAGCCAAGGACATCGAACTTGCGATGCTCGGCGACTTCTATCCCTCGGGCGATGAGTACGAGCTGGTCTACAGCGCGACGGGCAGGTTGATCCCCGCCGGAGGCATCCCGCTCCAGGTGGGCTGCGTGGTCAACAACGTCGAAACGCTGTACAACGTGCATTTCGCTGCGCAAGGCGTTCCGGTGACGCGGAAGATGGTTTCCGTCAGCGGCGCGGTGCGCAAGCCGAAGTCGTTCTGGGTGCCAATTGGGACGCCCTTCCGCGACTTGATCGCGCTGGCCGGCGGCGCCACTACGGCCGAGTACGGCATCTTCGTGAGCGGGTTGATGATGGGCACGCTCACCTTCGACGAAAACGATGTGGTGACCAAGACCACCGGCGGATTGATTCTGCTTCCGAAAGAACACTACCTGGTTGAGAGGAAGGCGCGGCCGGCGCAGGCGCGCAACCGCATCGGCAAATCCGCGTGCGATCAGTGCAGCTACTGCACCGAGTTCTGCCCACGGTATTTGCTGGGCTACGAAGTGATGCCGCACAAAGTGATGCGCACGCTGGGTTTCACTACTTCCGGAGCCGAACACTGGAGCCAGTGGGGCGAGTTGTGCTGCGCCTGCGGGTTGTGCACTCTGTATGCGTGCCCGGAGGACCTGTTCCCCAAGGAAGCCTGTGATGATGCCAAGGCCACGCTGCGGGCCGCCGGCATGAAGTTCACGCAGTCGAAGCCCGTCCAGGTGCATCCGATGAAGGAATCGCGTCGCGTGCCCGTGGCGATGCTGAGGCGCCGCCTGAAAGTGGAAGATTACGAAGTCGAAACGCCGTTCGAGGACATCGATCACGCGCCTGCGATGGTGCGGATCAAGTTGTCGCAGCATGTGGGTAAACCCGCGACGGCGGTAGTGAAAGCCGGCGTGGTGGTCGAGCGGAACACGTTGATCGCGCGCGTGGCCGAGGCCGACCTCGGGGTGAATATCCACGCGAGCATTGCCGGGCGCGTCGCGGCGGTAACGGAAAAGTACATCGAAATACAATCTAAGTGAGCTGGTTGCGAGGATGGCTAAGAATTCGATAGGACTGATTGAACTGGGAAGTATCGCCGCGGGCATGGAAGTGGCCGATGCCATGCTGAAGGCCGCCGACGTCGAACTGGTTCTCGCCCGTTCCATCTGCTCCGGCAAGTACATGGTGATGGTCCGCGGCGACGTGTCCGCGGTGAACGCCAGTATTGAGGCAGGCTCTCGCGCCGGCAGTTTTTCGCTGATCGACACGTTCATCGCTCCGAACGTGCACGAATCCCTTTTCCCTGCCTTAAGCGGCACGTCGAAGGTGGAAAAGCTGGAAGCTTTGGGCGTGATCGAAGCCTTCTCGGTGGCCGCGTTGCTCGAAGGCGCGGACGTGGCGGCGAAGTCGGCCAACGTGAGGCTGATTGAAATCCGCCTGGCGATGGCGCTGGGCGGCAAGGCTTTCGTAACGATGACCGGCAGCGTGGCTGCGGTGCGCAGCGCGGTGGACAACGGCGCGCACGCGATCGGGAAGAGGGGATTGCTGGTGAACAAGGTGGTGATCCCGCAGCCGCGGCCGGAACTCTTGAACGAGATGATCTAGGAGGCCGTGAAACAGACGGTAGGACCGCGCCCTTTGGCTTCGGCTCACAAATGTGGCTATCAACGCTTCGGTGAGCGCGTGGGACCGTACCTGATCCTCCTCGCCGAAGTCCTGATTTTCTACCGGAGGGTGCTCTTCGGCGCGTACGCGATTCCCTGGGATCTGCGCACCTTCCATCTGCCGCTGGCGACGTTCATAGCGGATTCTTTCCGCGCCGGCGAATTTCCTCTCTGGGATCCATTTACCTACTGCGGGCGTCCATTCTATGCCAACATCCAGGCACAGGTGTTCTATCCCCCGACTCTGCTGGCCGTAGTGGCGAGCAACCTAGCGGGTGCTGACACACTGCTCTATGCGCTTGAATGGCAACTGGCTCTGCACGTATTTGCGGCGGGAGTGTTCACTTATTGGCTGGCGAGGCGTTTAGGCGCGGGTGTGTGGGCGGCGCTGACGGGCGCGACCGTGTACCAGATGGGCGGCTTCTTCGCATCACAGGCGCAGCACCTGGTGGTGGTGAACGCGGCCGCGTGGCTGCCGCTCATATGGCTGGCGGTGATGGAACTGCGGGAGCGTTTCTCCTGGCGGTGGATGGCGGTGCTGGCTGCGGCCCTGGCGATGTCCGTGCTGGCGGGTTTCCCCGCCGTGACGGTAGTGGCGGCGAGTTCGGCGGTCCTGTTGGCGCTGCTATTGGGCGGAGTCCGATTGGCCGGCAACGTGTTGTTCGCCGGATGTTGGGCCGGTTTGCTGGCGGCGGTGCAATTGCTGCCTTCGTTGGAGCTTCACAACGCAAGCGTCGCGAAGTACCGCGTGGAGTGGATGAAGACGGGCGGCGGGTTGCCCTTGCAGTCGCTCGTTTCACTGGTCGTGCCCAATCACTACGGCATTTTCGACCTCAAGACTTACAGGGGGCCATGGGAGCCCACTTATCTTTATGTGTACTGCGGTATCGCCGGGCTGGCGCTGGCGGTGGCGGCGCTCACGCGGGTTCGCCGGCGCGAGATCCTGGCGGTCGGGCTCATCACGCTGGTGTTCGGCCTCTGGATGCTGGGGGATTCCACGCCTGTGGGACGCGGATTCTTCCTGGCGATGCCCACGGCAATCCAGAACGGGCTGCATGCGGAATTCGCCATGGCGGCGTTCTGCCTCGGCATGGCGGTTCTGGCGGCGTTCGGTTCTCAGTTTTTCCTGAAGCGATCCTGGGCGGGGTGCGTGGTCATGCTGCTGGCCGCCCTGGATCTGATCGTAACCGGCAGCGCCCGTCCGATGAACGCCGTCTCGGTGCGGGATGATCCGGCCGTCACGCGCGAAGCGTACGGCGGGAGCCGGGAGTTGCTCGAACGCGTGCGTGCGCTCACCCGCATGGACACGCCACCCTCGCGCATCGACCTGGTGAACGGCGACATGACTTGGGCCATCGCCGCGCCGCTCACCGCCGTGCCGACAGCGAACGGCAACGATCCATTGGCGCTCGAACGCATCATCCAGGCGCGGCTGGCATTTGTGAAGGGCGAGCGCTGGGGACGGTACTACGAGATCGCCGCGCTCGATTCGCCGGCCGTCGATCTGCAGAACATCCGCTGGGTACTTTCGCGGGTTCCACTCGATGCGGGAATCGTGGAACGGGCGCATTTCCGCAAGCGCGCCGATCTGCCCGGATTCGTCGTGTACGAGAACCTGGAGGTCCTGCCGCGCTTCTTCCTATCGGCGCCTGCTGGCCGGGTGCGGGTGGTCGAGTACTCCCCGTCGTATGTCGAACTCGAAACGGACTCGCCGGCCGATGCCTTCCTTACGGCGTCGGAGGCTTACTATCCGGGCTGGCGCGCCTGGTTGGATGACTCGCCGCGAGAGATCAAGCTGACCGCCGTGGCATTCCGGGGATTCGATGTGCCGGCGGGGCGCCACCGGATTCGCATGGAGTTCGCGCCGCGCATTCTGTGGTGGGGCGCCGGCGTCAGTCTGGTTGCCTGGCTTGCCGCGGCTGCGCTGCTTGCCAGAGGTAGGCGAGGCCGCTCCACACCGTAGCGACGAACGTGAGCCAGATCAGCGTTTCCAGGACCGTGCTCACCACCACCTGAGGACGTATGCGGTGCGCCATCGCTGCCACGGCAGTAAGTATTTGCAGAAGCGTGCTAAGCTTTCCCCACACGGAAGGCGGAAAGCCGCGCCGCTCGGTAATGACCATCAGGAGCATGGCTCCCACCAGGATTGCGAGATCCCGCGCGAATACCGCCACCACCAGCCACCACGGTACGGCCGATCGGATGCCGAGCACGATGTAGACCGAAGCGAGCAACAGCTTGTCGGCGATTGGATCGAGGTAGGCGCCCGCCTGGGAGGACCAGCGGAATGCACGAGCTACCCAGCCGTCCAACGCGTCCGTGAAGCCCGCCACCGCAAACAGCACCAGCCCGCGCAGGAAGTGCCCTGTGGTGAGTTGCCAGACGATCACTGGGGTGAGCGCAAGGCGGACGCCGGTGATGAGGTTGGGAAGATGCCTCAACGCGTCAGGATACCAGAGCGTGCACTACTTGTGCTGCGAGCTGATCGAAACTCAGCACTTCGTATAGCGTGGCATCGGACATGATCTTGGTCACCAGGGCCACATGCATGGCGTGCCCGGCGCGTTCGGCGATCACGTGTCCGAGCAGCGGCTTCCCGATCAGGGCCAGGTCGCCGATCAGGTCCAGCGCTTTATGCCGGCAGCACTCGTCGGGGAATCGCATGCCGTCTGGATTCATGACGGAGTGCTGGTCGAAGCAGAGCGCGTTTTCGAGGGAAGCGCCCCGGATGAGGCCCATGTTGCGCAACTGGTCCAGCTCGTACTCGAAGCCGAAGGTGCGGGCCGGGGCGAGGTCGCGGGCGTACCGTTCCGGCGTCACCTCCATTTCAAGTTGCTGCCGCCCCACCGCCGGGTGGTTGAAGAATACGTCGCAGCTCAGCATGAAGCGGTCGGCCGGGATGACCGTCAGGCGCCTGTTGGGCGCTTCCACCATGACTGGCCGCAGGATACGCAGATAGCGCCGCTTGCGCCGGTAACGCTTCACACCGGCTTCGGCCAGAAGTTTGACCCAGGTTTCACCGCTGCCATCGAGAATAGGCACTTCCAGGTTGTCGATCTCGATGTAAGCGTTATCGATGCCCATGCTGTAAAGAACGCTGAGCAGGTGTTCCGTGGTGGAAATCAGCACGCCTTGCCGCATGAGGCTCGTGGCATAACTCACGCGCGCTACATGGCGGTAACTGGCGGGAACGGGGAATCGATCCAGGTCGGTCCTGAGGAAAACAATGCCCGTGCCGGCGGGAGCCGGGAGAATCCGTACGGAGACCGGAACGCCGTGGTGAAGGCCGACGCCTTTGGCTTCTATGGGACGCTGTACAGTCGTCTCGAATTGCAAGCTATAAGCTCCAGTATGAATGCGTCAAGATTACTAGATGTGTTCTTAAAGCAATCGTTTCACCGAAGGCTAAGTTATTCTGCAGTATGGTTTTACAAATTTAACACTGTGGTTCGATAGCCACACTCTCGGGCGGGCTGTTGTGGCGGAATCACCTCAGTTTGCGGTTGGGGTATGATGAGGCATGTCGCGTCCGCGGCTGTTCCTCATCGACTCCTTCGGTTACATTTTTCGCGCCTACCATGCGCGAGCCCGCAGCGGTGCGCCGCCGATGCGCACGAAAGCCGGACTACCTACCGAAGTTGTGTACATTTTCGGCTCGATGGTCCGCAAGCTGACCTCGACGAACCATCCGGAGTATGTAGCGGCGGTATTCGAGAGCGCCGGCCCTACGTTCCGCGAGCAGGAATTCGCCGACTACAAAGCGAACCGGCCCGAGGCGCCGCCCGACCTGACCGAGCAGATTCCATATGTGCGGCGGTTACTCGAAGCCATGCGCATTCCCGTGCTCGAATTCGAAGGCTACGAAGCCGATGATGTCATCGGCACCATCGCCCGGCGGGCGGCGAAGGCCGGCGTGGATGTAGTAATCGTTTCGGCCGACAAGGACATAATGCAGCTGGTGGGCGATGGCGTGGCGATGCTCAATCCCACCAAGGACGACCGGCTGTTCGACGCGGCGCGAGTGGAAGAGGTGATGGGAGTTCCGCCGGAACGCGTCCCGGATCTGTTGGCGCTCAAAGGCGACGCGGTGGACAACATTCCCGGCGCGCCGGGGATCGGCGACAAGGGCGCGCAGGACCTGATACGGCGTTTCGGCACCGTGGAGCAGGCGCTTGACCACGCGGCCGAGGTCGAACGGAAGATGTACCGCGAGAGTCTGCAGAACAACCGCGACCTCGTACTGATGAGCAAGCGCCTGGCGACTATCGACACGGCGGTCCCCATCGAGTGGTCGCTTGAGAGCGCTGCGTCGCAGCCACCCGATACGGACCAGCTTGCGGGATTGTATCGCGAGTTGGAGTTTCACAGCCTGCTCGAGGGTCTCACACCTGCCGCGGGCGAAAAGGAAAAGCCGCGTGTGGAAGACTATGCGACGCTCGATACCGCGGACGCGGTGGCGACGTATATAGCGGCAATCCCGGCCGACGCGCTCGTGGCGGTGACGTTCGCCGCGCCACCGGAGGGTGCGCTGGTAGGCGAAAACGCCTTCGGCATCGCCTGGAAGCCGGGCGAAGCTCGCGCTGTCCCGATCGAACTGCTGCCAGCGCTGAGGCCACTGCTCGAAGACCCGGGGCGGCAGAAGGTAACGCACAACCTGAAGTCGCTGCTCCTGATGTGCCAGCGCGAAGGCTTCGAAGTGCGGGGGGTCACCGGCGACGTGATGCTCGAAGGCTTTGTGGTGGATGCGGACCCGGGCGGCTGCACGCTGGAGGCGCTGGTGCGGGACCGGCTGGAGAATCGGCCTGTTTCAGGCGCCGCGGCGCAAGCCGGCGCGATCCTCGATCTACACGCGAAGCTCACGGGCGAGATCGACGCGCGCCAGGGTCGCGAAGTGTACGCGCGCATCGAGATGCCGCTGGCGCCGGTGCTCGCGCGCATGGAGCGAACGGGGGTGCGGGTGGCGCCGGAACAGTTGCGGAAGCTCTCCGGCGAGATGGAGGCCGGGATCGACCGTCTCTCCGCCGAGATCTATGCGCTTGCCAGGCACCCGTTCAACATCAACTCGCCGCAGCAGTTGGGCAAAGTGCTGTTCGAGGAGATGGGGCTGCCGGCGCCGGCACGGCGCGGCAAGACGAAATCCGTGTCGACGGCGGCGGACGTGCTGGAAGAGCTGGCCGCCGAGCACGAGATCGCTGGCAAGGTGCTTGAATACCGGCAGCTTACCAAGCTCAAGGGAACCTACGTCGACGCACTGCCGCAGTTGATTTCGCCGGAGACCGGACGGCTGCACACCAGCCTGAACCAGACGGGCGCAGCGACGGGACGTCTTTCGTCGTCGAATCCGAATTTGCAGAACATCCCCATCCGGACGGAACTCGGCCGCGAGATCCGCGCCGCGTTCGTGCCGCGCGAGGGCTGGAAGCTGATTGTGGCGGATTACTCGCAGATCGAGTTGCGCCTGCTGGCCCATATGTCGCGCGATCCGGTTCTGGTGGCAGCGTTCCGCAACGGCGAGGACATACACACGCGCACCGCGGCTGAGGTGTTCGGGGTTGCGCCGCTGATGGTGACGCCCGAATTGCGGCGCAACGCCAAGGCCGTGAACTTCGGCATCATTTACGGGCTAAGCGCTTTCGGACTTTCCGCGCAGCTCGGGATTCCACGCGACGAAGCCGAGCGTTACATCCAGGGTTATTTCGAGCGCTATCGAGGAGTGAAGGCGTTCATCGAGGCGACCATCAAGCAGGTGCGCGCGAGTGGTGTTTCGCGTACGCTGTTCGGCCGCCTGCGGCCCATTCCGGACATCAATTCGCGCAACCCGAACGCGCGCGGCTTCGCCGAGCGAACGGCGGTGAATTCGCCGTTGCAGGGCACGGCTGCGGACCTGATCAAGCTGGCCATGATCCGCATCGACGGCGCGCTCAGCAAGGGCGGCCACCGGACCGCAATGCTTCTGCAAGTGCACGACGAACTCCTGTTCGAAGCGCCGCCGGAGGAGGTGGACGAGGTGGCGAAACTCGTAAAGCGCGAGATGGAGAGCGTGCACAAGTTGGAAGTGCCGCTCATCGTGGATGTGGGAGTGGGCTCGAACTGGCGCGACGCGAAATAGCGGCTACAGCTTCCGCACTTCGGCGTATTCGGGTCCGGCCGGTGTGCCGGCGAAATCGAGCGTGGCTTCCAACTGCGTCGGGCCGGACTTCAAGTGAAGGCGTTTGAAGACGCAGCCGGGCGCGCGCGGCGCCAGATCGAGTTTCGCCTCCGCACCCGCGAGCCTCACCGTGGCGCTTCCTGCGGCTTCGCGCGGCGGGAAATCGAACGAGATTTCGTAATCGCCGGCCGTCCTGACATCGACCACCCAGTGGCCACGCCCGCTGGTCTTCCAACTGGCGTCCGGTCCGCGCAGATCCTGGCGGGTGAGCCGGACGGGGTTCTCGAACCTGGTGCCCACGTAAATGGGCGGCGGATCGTAGCCGCGCGTGGAGGAGACGTCGCGGAACCACTCCTCATATGCTCGGCGCATGCCCGCGACGCGATCCGTATCGGATGTGGCGATGTCCCGGGATTCGGCCGGGTCGGATTCGAGGTCGTAGAGTTCCTTGCCGTTCACCAGCTTGTAGCGCTGATTGAGGACACAGGCGTTGCGGAACGGTTCCGGCACGTCGCCGCGGTGCCACTGGAGGAACAGGTTGCGGTCTGGCCAGTCTACCCGGCCTCCGCGCACCAGCGGCATCAGGCTGCGGCCGTCCAGCTTCACCTTTTCCGGCAGCGGCACCCCGCAGGCATCGGCCAGGGTAGGCAGCACGTCGATGTGGGCGGCGAGGCGGTCCACGCGGCCCGGTTTGAGGCGGGCGGGCCACCGCATGAAAAACGGAACGCGGATGCCGCCTTCGTACACCGTACCCTTCAAGCCGCGCATCCCGCCGTTGAAGCGCACACGGTCGGGCCCATTGTCGGTCATGAAGATCACGATGGTGTTCTCTTCGAGTTTCAGCGCGCGAAGGCGTTCAAGCACGCGGCCGATGTTGTCATCGATGTTGGTCACCATGCCGTAGACCTTCGAGTCCCACTCGTTTAGGCCGGCGGCGCGGTAAGGCGCGACGTGACGCTCGTCCACCTCCAACGGCTGGTGGGGAGCGTTCGTGGCGAGGTAGGTGAAGAAGGGGCGGTTGCGGTTCTTCTCGATAAACTCGATCGCGGCGTTGGCAAAGATGTCGGTGCAGTAGCCGGGCGTCTTGCGCGCGACGCCGTTGTAAAGAAGTACGGGATCGAAGTAGCGCTCGTTCGGCACGCCGGAGGGCTGCGAAAGACCGCCGCCGCGATGGACGATGGAGGTGTCCCAGCCCCGGTCAGTGGCTCGCATTGGGTAGTTGTCGCCCAGATGCCACTTGCCGAAGATGCCAGTCGGGTAGCCTGCGGTGTGGAAGATCTGGGCGATGGTCACTTCGTCGGGGTGCAGGTTCGATCGGCCCAAGTACGTGTCGACCACACTGGTGCGGTAGTTCCACCGGCCCGTCATCAGCGAGCTTCGCGTGGGCGAACAGACCGGGCTCACATGGAAGCGCGTGAATTGCACGCCTTCGCGGGCGATGCGGTCCATGTTCGGAGTGTGGATCCGAGGGTTGCCGTGAATGCCGACGTCTCCGTAGCCCTGATCGTCCGTGATGATGAGTACGACGTTGGGGAGTTTCGGCGGCATGGCGCGCGCGGCTATGGGCGTCGCGGCGGCCGCATGGAGGAACGAGCGCCTGGTTGTTATAGACATGGTTAGTGGTACACGATCGGCCGCAGGGGCCGTACGTAGATGTTGCGGTAAGCGACCGGGCCGTGGTCGCCCTGCAGCATGAGGGGATTCAGCGGGGCTTCCGCAATGGGCATGTGCGAGCGGGTGGGACCGTCGACCTCGACGTTCTCCTGGACGGCCAGGCCATTGTGAAGCACCCGCAGGAAACGGGCGTTTTCAATCTTCTTGCCATTTGCATCGAACCGCGGCGCGCGGAACCAGATCTGAAAACTCTGCCATTCGCCCGGACGGCGGCTGGCGTTCACTTTGGGTGCGGACCCGCCGGCACCCTGGTTATCGATCCAGCGCTGATAAACGCCGCCGCAATCGGCGCTGCCCAATCTCCACCAGGCTCCGTAGCTGTCGAAGACCTGGATTTCATAGAGACCCTGCAAATACACGCCGGAGTTGCTGCCCCTGGAGATCATGAACTCGAGATACAGCTCCAGGTCGCCGAACTTCTGGTCCGTGACGATGTTGCTGGTTTTGCCCTGGGCGCTGTTCAGCATGGAGCCGCCGCCGGAGGGTTCGGCGAACAGGCGCGTGGGCCCGTACTGCTCCCAGCGCACTCCCCGCGTGGTGAACCACTCAAGCGGCTTGCCGTTCTGAGCGTGCCATCCGGCGAGGTCCTTGCCATTGAGCAGCGGCGTCCAGCCAGATTCAAGCAGGTAGGGCGGATCGCCGTGGGCCTCGCCGTCGGTCGATTCGGCGGGTTTCTGGGCAAGCACGATTCCGGCGATAACAAAGAGAGAGACAGCGATGGCGAACAACGCTCGACGCGACATGCGGACAATATAGCATCGCGCGTCGAGCGGAGACAGCTACTTTCTTTTGCGGAAACCGATGGGACTGGGGTTGTACGGCACGGTGAAATCGACTTTGGCGCGACGCGGGATCTTCGATTCCATTCCCAACGCCCAGTAACAGGCGTTCACCATCATGCGGCGGAAAGCGTCATTAGCGAAATCGCCGGGGTGCCCCATCGTGGTGGTAAACACGCGCGCGCCTTTGTAGCTCTTGATCCAGGCCACCGGGACGAGTTTCTTGGCTGGATTCGGAGGGGATGTGGGCTCCATGCCCGCAAGCACCTGTCCCAGCAGAATGGGCTTCGAATCGCCGGTCAGAGTCGTGATTGCGTAAACGTCCGACGGCCCCCAGACGTCCTTTACTCCCCGCAGAATCGGGTGGCGTTCCATGCCGGGAGCGGGTACCCCCCGGGTGCTCTCTTTCTGGTGGACCCCGTAGTGGTTGATCCAGGTTTCGCCGAGCACCTGGCGTCCGAAGCCGCCTTCGAATTCCCGGCTGCGGAAGCTGTAGCGTGCGTACGGGCTCGCGAGGTTCTTCTGGTAGTTGAAGGCGTGGGTCGAGGTGCGGAGGGCGACGATGGGGCGGCCGGCTTCCGCGTAGTCGATGATGTGCTTCATCTGGGCATCGGGCAATTCCTGGAAGCGCAGGAACATGACCATCAGGTCCGCTTTGTCGAGCGCCTCCAGGCCTACCAGGTTGTCCGAGACGCCGGGATCGACTTCGCCAGTTTGCGGGTTGCGCGGCAGCACGAGGGTGCAGCGGAAGCCGTGATGCGCTTCGAGCATCTTGGCGAAAGCCGGCATCGATTCTTCGGAGCGGTACTCTTGATCGCCTACCACGAAGACCACGTGCCTGCCCTTGCCGGCGAGGCGTGCGGCGGCGAGCGCGGGCACGAGCGAACCCATCAGCGTTCTGCGTGTGATCATAACGGCCCTATCTCGCCAACCCCTTGAACTTCACCACGTAGGCCCACTGCACCCTGGCGGGATCGCCGGATGCCGGCGGCATTTCGACGGTCACGTTCTTACCCTTGGCGGTCCACTTCAACGGGCCCGGCGTGCCGAGCATGGAAACCTCCATCGCCCGCGGCGCGGCTACGTCTTTCAGGACGAACTGACGGCCGGGCCAGCGGGGCACGATGGCGTACAGATCGCCGCCCTTGGCCGTGAAGAAGCATTCGATGACGGCCTGGTCCGGCTTAGTGCGATCGACGTAATCGGTCACTTCGTAGCGCTTCATGTATTCGCCGGTTTCCAGTTTTTTCTGCACGCCTTCGCTCCACTGGCGGGTGCGCTTCCATGTCTTCGTGCCGTAAATCGCTTCGCCATTCACCGACAGCCAGCGCCCCATCTGGATCAGGCGCTGCTGCATGATGACGGGGATGCGTCCGTCGCCCGTGGGCCCGATGTCCAGAAGGAAGTTGCCGCCACGGCTCACCAGGTCGACGAGCATCAGGATCAGCTCGCGGTCCGAGCGATAGTCGTTCAACTGCTCGGCGCGGTTGTAACCATAGGAGTGACCCATGCCGCGGCTCTCTTCCCAAGGATGCGTCGAGCCTTCCAGCCCCGCCGTGTACTCGGTGGTGTAATAGCCGCCGTGCTTGTGACGGCAGTCCTTACCCCAGCGGTCGTCGATGGCGACTTCATCCTTAACAGGGGATTCGTTGAACAGCCACGCCAGCAATTCGGGCGAGCGCCACTCGGCGCTGGTCAGATCCCACTCGCCGTCGGAGAAGATGGTCGCCGGCTTGTAGCGCGTGACCACGTCCTTGAACTGCGGGTGCATGTGTTCGGTGACGTAGCGGGGCTTGTCGGAAAGCCAGAGCGGGTTGTACCACTCGTAGAGCGAATAATAGATGCCCATCTTCAGGCCGCGTGCCCGCACGGCGTTGGTGAGGTCTCCCAGCAGGTCGCGTTTCGGACCCACGGAAACGCTGTTCCAGGGCTTGCCCCAGCTTCGATCCGCTTCCGCGCTGGGCCAGAGAGTGAAGCCCTCATGGTGCTTTGACGTGAGCACGACGTACTTGGCGCCGGACTTCTCGAACACCTCGGCCCAGTAGGCGGGATCATACAACTCGGCACGGAACATGGGCACGAAATTCTCGTAGGGGAAATTCTCGCCGTAGTTGCGCGTATGGAACAGCCAGGTGGCGTTTGGCTTGCCCTTTTCCGTGGGGCCTTTGCTCAACTGGTTCCAATACCATTCGGCGTAGGAGCCGACTCTTCCGTAGGCCGGCACCGAGTACGCGCCCCAGTGGATGAAGATGCCGAACTTGGCATCGGTGAACCAGGAGGGGGTGGGACGGCTGTCGATGGAGGCCCAGTTGGCCTCGTAGCGCTTGTCGGCGCCGAAGGCGAGCGTGACGGCAAGGCAGATCAGGAGCAGAATACGGACTTTCATGACTCTCTCATCCTACTAATTTCGCGGGCGAGATTCCGATACAATGCCGTTCATGCGTAGCTGGTCTGTGGCTCTGCTTCTGATCCTGGCCGGCCAAGGCGCGTTTGCCGAGACGGCCCTGGTAGTAAAGTCACCCATGTCCCCGCCAGCCTGGGCGTTGCTCGAGCGCGAACTGTTGAGGTTCGACTCGCTGGCCTGTGAACGATTCGCCGCCAAGTACGTCGACGAGCGCGGCTACCTGCTGCATACGCCGCGCTGGGGGACTCTGGACGGGCCCGACGACGCCATCGAGACGTTCTTCAACTGGACGCTGCTTTACGCGCTGGGCGGTTCGGATACGGTGCTGGAGGCATACAAGAAAGCGCAGGAAGGCCACTGGAAGCAGTACGGCGAGATGCGAACGCGCCTCACCAGGCTGGCGGAAAACGGCGCGTATTACAAAGAGTTCATCACGCAGTCCGACTGGTTCCACACCGGCGAAGGCATGCGCGCTTTCATGCTGCTGGGCCTCTGTGAACCCACCAATGCACGCTACATCGAACGCATGAAGCGCTTCGCCGGACTCTACATGAACGAAGATCCGGAGGCGCCCAACTACGATCCCGAGCGCAAGCTGATCAAAAGCATCTGGAACGGCAGCAAAGGCCCCATGCTGCACAAGGCGACCGTGTACGACTGGGTGGGCGACCCGGTGCCCGGGAAGTTCCACCTCCTTCACAACGCCGCGGGCCGCGGCAAGATGCTGGATCTGGAGACCTGGTATCCGAAGATGCTGGCGCACTGCGCCGAGTACCTGGACAGCGTGGGCGACAATCCCCTCAACCTGGCCGCGACCACGCTGGCGTTGAATGCTTACGCGTTGACGGGCGAAACGAAGTACAGGGACTGGATCAAGGATTACGCCGGCGCCTGGAAGCAGCGTACCGAAGCCTGCGGCGGCAACATTCCGTCGAACGTCGGCCTGGACGGCACGCCCGGCGGCGAATATAAAGGCCAGTGGTGGAAGGGAACCTACGGCTGGAACTTCACCATCTTCGATGGGGAGATCGAGAAGATCGCGCACCGCAACAATTTCGAGGCCGGTTCGTGGCCCGGCTTCAGCGCCGCGTTGCTGGCGACCGGCGACCAGGGTTTCATCGACGTGTTGCGCCGTCAGATGGACAACATCTTCGCGCATCAGAAGAAGGCTCACGGAAGGCTGCTGCTGCCGCGGAATTACGGAGACCCGCGCGGCTACAAATACGACGGCCCGCCGCAGTGGTACAACTACGTCCAGAATCCTTACGCCTCGCGCCTCACCGAGATCTACCTGTGGTCGATGGATCGCCGGGACCTGAAGCGCGTGGACAAGACCGGTTGGATTGGGTATCTCGAAGGACTCGATCCTGGATATCCGGAGAAGGCGCTGGCCGCGGACTTGGAGCGCGTACGAAAAACACTGGCGGACATTCGCGAGGACACCACAACGCCCCAGACGCGTCTCGCTGATTATCTTCTCGGCATGAATCCGGCCGAGACCGATGCTCTCACGAACCTGATGCTGGGAGGATACTTCGGCGGGCGCATCTGGACGCTGCACAGCCGCTTCCGGTATTTCGATCCCGTGCGCCGGCGCGCCGGGTTGCCGGAGGACGTGGCAGCGCTGGTCGAAAAGTTGGGCTCGGATTCGGCGACCCTGACACTGGTGAACGTGAATCCCGTGGACGCGCGCACCGTGATTGTGCAGGCGGGCGGTTACGCGGAGCACCGCTTCGATACGGCGCAGACCGGAGGCGGGACGATCGCGATCAACGCGCCGCACGTCGAGGTGAGGCTTGAGCCTGGCTGCGGCGCCCGGATCGAATTCAAGATGACGCGTTACCAGAACCGGCCCACGCTGGCGCATCCATGGAGTCAGTAAGTCCGGGATGGGGTGCGCGAGAAGGATGTGGGGCGCACCACGGTCGGGATAGAATCAGATTCTGATGGATATCGGACAGGCGCAACAGGAGATTGTGCGCATCCTCACGGAAACCCTGAAGGCCAAGGGACGGACTCCGGAGAACCTGCGCGAAGATACGCAGTTACTCGGTGGGATGCTGCCGATTGACTCGCTGGATCTGGCCGGGCTGGTCGTGAATCTGACCGAAGCCACCGGCAAGGATCCGTTCGCGAACGGCTTTATCGCCTTTCGCACTATCGGCGAACTGGCGCGGCTGTATGCCGATTAAGCTCCACTCATGGATCTTCTGACCAATCACGCGGGCGGCCCGGATGCCGTAGTAGTTCGCGGACCCGGCCGGTCCGTGACCTGGGAAGACATCATGACTCGGGCGAGCGGACTGGCCGCCCGGCTGCACGACGACGCCATGACGCGTGTGGCGCTGGCCGCCGCGTCTCCTGAGTCGCTCATGGCCGCATTGCTGTCCTGCAGAGCGGCCGGCTGCGAGCTTCTGCTACTGCGCTCTGCAGTGCCGCCCGGCGATCCTTCCTTGTGCGAGTGGGAGGCCGGCGGATTGCTGGATGCGGAGCTGAATCTCACGGTTTTCTCCAGACGGCCTGCCGCCGCGGGTTTTGCCATCCTGCTGCCTACTTCGGGCACCACGGGCAAGCCCAAGATCGCCCGCCATTCGATAGATGCCCTTCTTGGCCGCATCCGCTTTCGGTCTTCGCCGGGGAGCCGCGCGCGCTGGCTGCTCACTTATCATCCAGCCAGTTTTGCGGGCTTGCAGGTGCTGCTGACGGTGCTGGCTTCCGGCGCGGAACTGGTCAGCGTGGAACAGTCCAATGTGCCGGAACTGGCCCGCGCGGCTGAGGAGTTTCTTCCCACGCACATAAGCGCTACGCCCACCTTCTGGCGGGCGTTTCTGGTCGCGCTGGGTGAAGACGCCGTGCGGTTGCCGCTTGAACAGATCACGCTGGGTGGCGAAATTGTGGACCAGGCCACGCTGGAGCGCTTGCATGCGCTGTTCCCGCGGGCCGGCATCACACACATCTATGCTTCCACCGAGGCCGGCGCCTTGTTCGCGGTGCGGGATGGCGAGGCGGGCTTTCCTGCGCGGTGGCTGGACGAAGGCGTGGACGGGGCGCGATTGCGCATCCGCGACGGTGAACTGCAGGTGCTGAGCCCTCGCGCCATGTTGGGATATGCCGGCAGTGCGCCCTCGTCACCGCTTCTCGATGATGGTTGGCTCAGGACAGGCGACCTGGTGGAGTGCCGCGGGGAGCGCGTATATTTCCTGGGACGGGCCGATAGCGTGATCAGCGTCGGCGGGGCCAAGCTGACCCCCGAAGAAGTAGAGGCCGTGTTGTTGAAGGTTCCCGGCGTGGCCGAGGTCCGGGTATTCGGCGTTAAGAATCCGATTACGGGTTACCTGGTCGGCGCCGAGATCGTTCCGGAAGCGGGCGCCGACACGGGGCAACTACGGGAAGCCTTGCTGGCTGCCGCCCGCGCGCGGCTGGATTCCTACAAAGTGCCTCGCGTGATCCGCTTCATCGAGTCGATCCGGCTTTCCGAGGTGGGCAAGAAAGACAGGAGCGCATGAGCAGGGAGCAACAAGTCGTTGTTGTCACCGGAGGGGCCCGCGGCCTGGGTTTGGCGATTGTGGAGGACCTCCTCAAGCAGGGCTACTCCATCGCCACGTGCAGCCTTTCGCCGAATCCGCGCATGACCGAAATCGGCAAGCGGGCCCCGGAGCGTTTTCTGTGGCGCGCCTGCCAGATCGGCGTTGCGGCGGAGGAAGAGGCTTTCTTCGAAGCTGTCACGGATTGGATGGGGAACCGGACGCTTTACGGATTGGTGAATAACGCGGGTATCGCGGGAGAAGGCATCCTGGCGACCTACCCGGCGGTGGACATCGAGCACCTCCTTCAAGTAAACCTGCTCGGCGCGCTCCGGCTGTCGAGGCTGTTTCTGCGAATGATGCTCTCGCGGAACTGGAGTGGGCGCCTCATCAACATCAGCTCCATCATAGGCAGCCGCGGTTACACGGGGTTGACCGCCTATGCCGCCACAAAAGCGGGCCTGGACGGAGCCACGCGCGCTCTCGCCCGCGAGGTGGGCCGGCGGAACATCACAGTGAATTCGGTTGCTCCAGGGTATCTGGAAACGGAAATGTCGGCGGGGTTGAGCGGTTCGCAGCGGCAGCAAATCGTGCGCCGCACTCCCCTGGGCCGTCTTGGCACAGTGGACGACGTTGTGCCTCTAGTGCGATTCCTGCTCGGCGAAGAGGCCCGATTCATCACCGGCCAAACGCTGATCGTCGATGGCGGCATCACTTGCTGACGAATCCATGAGCCGCCTGGACGCTGTCCTTATTGCCGCTGTACTGGCGGTATTCCTGTTGTTTGCCCAGGCGCGGGTCCCCGCAGGCCCGTTCTCATACGATGAGTCGGACTACATGTACGCGGCCTCGTTCGGATTCTGGGCGAACTACGTCGATTCACCATCGCGCTCAGTGGTCGAGATCGCCCGTATCGGCCTGCACTACGGCACGTCGGAAGCTCATCGCGTCGCCTTGTCGTCCGGCGCGCGCGCCATCGACGACGTGAACTTCTACCGGCACTGGCACGGACCGTTATACACCTGTTGGCTGACTCTTCTGTCGCCGTACAAGCACAACGAACAAGCCATGCGCGCCTTCAACCTGGTCTTCCCCTGCGCGACTTTCCTACTGATCTACTTGGGCGCATTGTGGCTGTTTGGTTTGAGGGCCGGACGGTTGGCCGGTGTCCTGTCAGGAAGCCTGTACTTGTGGAGCTATCCCACCATCATGAGCGGGGAACTGGCGCCGCATCAACTCTTCGTGCTCTGTTCGGTGGCGAGCCTGCTCGCGGCGGCAAAGACGCTGCAAACAGGCGAGCACCGTTACTGGTACGCAGCCTTGGCGGCGGCAGGAGTGACGTTCTCCATACTGGGCGTGGCGTTCGTGTTGTTGCCGGTGCTGGGCGTGGTGGCCTGGCTCGAGCGCCGCAGTCTGGCGTTGGACCGTGGGCTTATCTATCGCTCCGCGGGTGTCTTCCTCGCGGCGCTCCTGGTCGCGTGGCCGGCAGCGATCCTGAAGCTCTCCCTCTTGAAAAGCTACATGTTCATGGTCTACCTGGCATTGTTCCGCCGGTCGCCTTGGGGAGAGGTTACGTTCCTCGAAACATGGCGCGCGCGCCTGTTCAATTCTCCGGTGGATTGGGTCCTGCTGGCGGCGGGCGTATGGGTGTGCTGGCGCATGCGGAAGTTGGCTGAGCGTCGCGCCGCGCTGCCGTTTTTAGCTTTTGGGATCCTAATGTTGGCGTCGCTGCTGCGCATGAAGACCGAGGGCGTGCGGTATCTGACGCCCTTTCTTCCGGCGCTGCAGGTTTTCGCCGGTTTCGTGCTGGGCGGCGCGCTGGCCCAGTGGAGGCCGCGCGCGCGTAATGCGGCCGTGGTGGCGCTTTGCGCCTTGATCGCAGGGAACAGCACGCGTCAGGTGGCGGCGCACCCGCTCTCCGTTGATCCGCGGCCAGAGGCGATACTGGCTGCGATCCGCGACGAAGGTATGACGGACAAGGCCCTACTGGTCCCGCAGGACGATGTGCCGATGATCCACTACTACTTTCCACGCACACGCCTCAAAGGGTACTTGCAGGAGAGCGCGATCACACAGGAGCTGGCCGCGGACGGTTACGGTGCGGTGCTCTATCCCGGTTATCCCGTCAGGCTCCTCAAGCTAGGCCCAGCAGTCGCCGCGCCGAAGTGAAGCGAAAATCGCCGAGCAGGCGTTCCAGGCGCGCGTAGGTCCGTTCGAGGTTGTTGTAATGCCGGAAGCGCTTGAGGCGCGGCAAAGCGTTGACGCGAGGCTGGTCCGGGTCGATCTCCCAAGGGTGCACGTAAAACACGACAGGGCGGCCTTGCGCGTTCGTGCGCCGCATAAGCGCGCGCATTACGGTGTAGGGGAACAGGCGGAAGTAACCTCCGCCGCTGCATGGAATGCGCCTGCCGGCAACCTCCGCGCAGCTCATGGGCAGCTCCCAGATGCCGTTTGGGAGTTGATGCGGTCCGAGCGGGGCGTCCCCAATGCCGTAATCGGGGTGGAAGCCGATGGGGAAGACGCTTGAGTCGTAGCACAGGCCGCGGGCCTTGAGAACATCCGTCGCCCACATGGTCTTGCGGGTGACCGAAAACGTGGGAGCGCGGAAACCCAGCACGGTTGAGGCGCCGGCGCGCGCAAGGGTTTCCAGCGACAGCGTGAGGTCGGCTTCGAACTCTTCCGGCGTCATGCGTGTCAGCATGTTGTGGGAGTAACCGTGGCTGGCCACTTCGTGTCCGCGCCGCGCGATTTCCCGGACCACGTCCGGATGCCGTTCGGCGATCCATCCCAGCACGAAAAACGTGGCCTCCATACGGTGATTGGAAAACAGCTCCAGCAAGCGCGCGACGTTCCGCTCGACGCGGGTTTCCAGCCGCTCCCAGTCCTGGCGCGGAATGACGCAGCGCATGTTTTCGACCGTGAACCAATCTTCCACGTCGACGCTCATCACGTTCATGACGGTTGAGTTCATACGATTTTGTCGGTGTCGAGGAACGAAAACTCCCGTTGAGACAAGCCGGCAAGCCACTTCTCCAAAGCGCCGGTCTTGTCCCAGTACCAGGCGGGCATGGCCAGGGGCACATAACCCAGCCGCCAGGCGCGCCGCCGGGCCTCGGGCGACGCCAGCAGTACCTCGCAGAACTTGGCGCGGCGCCTGCGCAGCGCGCGCCAGAGCGCGATGTGCTCGCGCAACGCGGTCAGGCGAAGGCGAGGGTCGCCGGCGATGCGGCTTGCGCCGCCGGCATCCGCCGCCTCCAGCTTGCCGGCGCGGAGCCATTCGAGGTAACCAGCTACGATTTCCTTCTTGCAGCCGGGTTCGCCGCCAGGCTTCCAGACGGAACAACGAAGCCCCACGCTGAGCAAGGCTTCCAACGGAGGCGCCACGGTGTCATAAATCGCCGCCAGGGCGCGCAGCGCGCGGCGCCGCCCAGTGCTCCGGATGCGGTCGCCGTAATCGTTCATCATGCGTCCAAGGCAAACCGGATGCACGCCGCGCCAGACCTTGTCGTAGCGCTTCCAGCGCAGCACTTGGTACATGCGCTCGGCCACATCGGTGACGCCCATGCTCAGGATGGCCGGATACAGGCCCATGATGCGCCACATCAGCATGCCGCCGATGTTGCCCGCTTCAATCCGCGTGGCAAGCTGAAACAGGTACACCCAGTCGAGGCGCTCGCCATCCAGTTCACCGCCCGACGGCAGTACGAAGCAGACTCCCTCCATCCGGCCATTCTCTTCGGCCACTACCAGTTCGACGCCCAGTTTGGCGAGACCCGCCAGACGGGCCGGCGTGTCCAGTTCGGTCATATACTTCCAGCGCTGGTGGCAGATTTCGGCGGCGGCTGTGAACTCTTCCAGGGTGGGATGCGCAATGCGGCGGATGTCCATGCGTCTAGCCGCGGCCTCCGCTTTGGGCGCTCCCGAGTTGCGTCGTCTTCCAGAGTTTGCGCGGCGGCACAAAGAAGACGACGATCGCGAACAATGCCGCGGCGATCATTACCACGAAAGCACGCGCTGGTGAGGTGAGCCGTTTCAACGGCCAACTATCCGGAACGAGGAGATCCACGGCAGCCAGCAGATAGAAGCCCGCTTGCAACGCCACCATCGCCCATGCCCAATAGCCCGGCAGCCGGAAACTGAAAACCAGCAGCAGCAGGAACAGATAGGGCAGGGCCAGCCGCGCCACTTTGTGGGACAGGAAATGGAACAGCATGCGGTTGCGGAAGCTCCACAGGGCGGGATACTGCCACATGATCTGGAAATTGCCGGCCAGTGTGCGCACCTTGCGGCCGAACTCGGCCTTGAGCGGCGGGACGTAATCGAGGGCCCGCGCATCTTCGTCGACGATCAAACGATAGCCGCGGAAGAACGCGGCCAGGGGCAGGTACATATCGTCGAGCAGCGTGTCTTCGGGCATGACCACGGCCAACTCGCGGCGGATGGAGTAAAACGGGCCGGTGGCGCTCAGCATGGAATCCAGCTTGCCTTGCTGTTTGCGGATCCAGCGCTCATAGCGCCAGTAGATGGGGAAGGTGCGCTGCTCCAGATTGTCACTACGGCGCATGAGCAGGTCGCCGCTCACCACGCCGACACTCGGGTCGTCAAAGCACGCCACCAGTTGCGCCACGCTGTCCTGCTCGAGTACCTGGCGGACATCGGTGAGGACCAGGATCTCGCCGTGGCTGCGAGCGATGCCGGCGTTCAATGCAGCGGGCTTGCCACCCTTCGGCAGCGCAAGCAATTCCACGCCGCGAGCCTCGTATTGGCGCGCGATTTCTTCGGTGCGGTCGGTCGAGCCGTCCGATAAAACGAGGATTTGGAGCAGATCCTTCGGGTAGCGCAACGCGAGCACGGAATCCAGCTTGGCGGCCAGGAACTGCTCACCGTTGTGCACCGCGATGAGGATGGAGACGGTCTTCTGCTGGTCGCCCTTCCGGATGGGCTTCCCAAACCGGCGCGCCAGGAAACCGAGCAGCAAGGGGTAGCCGGCGAAGATATACGCGAGCAACACGACGACGATCAGGAATCCGGCGGTGGCGAATGTGGACGTCATCATGTAGGCGTCTTCAGGCTCATGGTATCAAGGTTGGAGCTGGCTGCTGCGCAAGGTCACGGCGGGCGAGTAAGCTGAGAGAACAAGCGGATTCACACGGATGCGCATACTCTACTTCTCATCCCGCGACTGCTGGCCGCCCAACACCGGGGCCCGCATCCGGGATTACTATCTGGCTCGGGAGATGGGACGGCAGGCATCCGTGACTTATTTCGGACTGCCAAACAGTGATGACGGCCGCGACCCGACTCCACCTCCACCCGAAATCTCCGGAATTCGGGAAATGGTGCTTGTGCCCAAGCAAGCCCGATACACGCCATGGAAGCTTTTGCGCGGACTGTGGGGTCCGGAACCGGTGACGGTGCTCAATTGCGAAACACTGCAAGGCAGGCAGGAATTGGCGCGGGTGCTCGAGAATGGGCGTTTCGATACCGTCCAGATGGAAGGAGTGCACCTGATTGGTTACCTGCCTATTCTGCGCGCGGCGTCCAACCGCCCGCGGGTGATTTGCGACTGGCACAACATCGAATCGGAAATCATGCGGCGCTACAGCGAGACGGTTCCGAGCCCGGCACGGCGCTGGTACGCGCGCCGCACGGCGCTGCTGCTGGAGCGCGCCGAGGATCGCCTTCTGCAAACCTGTGATGCACACGTGGTGGTGAGCGAGCGGGAGCGGCAAAAGTTGCTCGCGCGCGTGCCTGAGGCGCGTATCCAGGTGGTGGGCAACGGGGTGGATACGGCCTACTTCAGCACGGTGGCCGGAGAAGCCGCGGCCGAACCCACCGATGTCGTCTTCGTCGGTTCGATGAACTATCACGCTAACATCGACGCAGCCGTGTGGATGGCCCAGGATGTGTGGCCGGAGGTGCGGAGGCGAAATCCGGCCCTGCGTTTGTGTCTGGTGGGCTGCGATCCGGCGCCGGAAGTGCGGGCGCTTGGTGCACTGGAAGGTGTGGTAGTCACCGGAACGGTCGAGGATCTGCGCCCTTATTACGGCCGCGCGGTGGCGGCCGTGGCACCGCTGCGTTCCGGTAGCGGCACGCGCTTGAAGATCCTTGAAGCCATGGCCGCCGGCGTGGCCGTCGTATCGACCGCGTTGGGCGCCGAAGGGCTCGAAGTGGAAGCCGGGAGGGATTTTGTCCTGGCCGATTCGGCGGCCGGGATGAGCCAGGCCGTGCTCGATTTAGCGCGCGACGCCGAGGCTCGCCGGCGCTTGATCGCGGCCGGGCGCAAGGTGGTCGAATCACTCTACGATTGGTCCGCGCTGGCCCGCACCCTCTACGGCATTCATTGCCGGGTGGCCAGCCGCACTGTTTAGTGGAAGAAGATCACCTCCGGGCCGATGCCGAGGAAGCTGCACCAGTCATGGCAATAGTGCTTATATCCGGGCTGCAGCCGTGACACAATAGCGGGCAACTTCTCGCCGTCCTCGCGATTGTGATAGCTCGCCGAATGCTGCTGCCTGTAAGATGAAAACTCACGATGCGATATCTCACTGTTATGCCGCTGAAGCGTTTCTGCGTCTGGGTTTTCCTTCTGGCGTTCGTGGTGAGATTCGGCATCGTGCTGGCAACCGGCCAACTCGGGGATTTGAATCGTTCCGAGATGGAACGCGTGGCGTTGTCCTTCGCTGCTGGGCGCGGGCTGGCCGATCCATACTATGACGCGACGGGTCCGACGGCTCATGTTGGGCCGGTGTATCCGATCCTGTTGGGGCTGGTCTTCGCCGCAGCCGGTTCCGGGCTTGTGGGCGAAGTCGTCAAGCAGCTTCTAGCGTGCGGCGTCTCCGCGCTGCGGTGTGCGTTGGTCCCGTGGGCGGCCGATCGGTTCGGTTTCGACGAGGCGGTATCCCGCGTCGCCGGCATTCTCTCCGTGTTTTGGATTACAGCCCTGGATACGGAGACCAAGGGCGATTGGGAAGCGGGCATTGCGGCGGTGATGTTGCTGTTGGGGACCGTGGCATGGAGCCGGCGTCCGCTAGCTGGGCTGAACGATTTACAAGCCGGCAAACGCGGGCTGTTCTGGGGCGTGCTCTATCTGCTGAACCCCGTCTACATCGTTTGCGCTGTTGGATTGGCAGTCTGGGAAGCGTTACGCGGCCGAAGCACACTCGTGCTGCGGCGTTTCGTTGCGTTGGTGCTCGGCGTCGGGCTTCTGGCGCTGCCTTGGGTGATCCGGAACTGGTTTGTGCTGGGCGCTTTCGTGCCGTCCCGTAGCAACTTCGGCTTGGAGTTGTATCTTTCTTTCCACGAAGGCGCACGCTACGGAATGCTCAGCAACATTCGCGATGCCTCCGACCCGGAACGAAACTTGCACCCACTGCATTCTCCCCGGCAAAGCGCCAGGGTCTGTGAGCTGGGCGAAGTGCGCTATTCGGCCGAACTGGGTGAGCAAGCTTTGACGTGGATGAAGGCGCATCCCATGCGCGTTCTTGAACTCGTGGCCGAGCGCGGCTTCCACTTCTGGTTCCCGCCTGGCCGGCGCTGGTGGCATGGGATCGTCCTTGCTTGCATGACGCTGGCCGCGTTTCTGGGCATTGCCAAATGCGCGAAGCAATCGCCTGGCGTGCAATTCATGCTGGTGCTGCTGGTGTGTTTCCCGCTCATTTATTACGCGATGCAGTGGTCGAGCCGTTACCGCCACCCCATCGAATGGATTCTGGTCATCTTCACCGCCGTGGCGCTGAACGAAACGTGGAAGAGGTTTCAGCGCTGGTCCAGCACGTCCCGGTAAATACGGGTGAGCGCGCGCCGGTAGGACTCCGGCGTGTACCGCTCGGCTACCCTGGCGGCGGCGTTGGCGGCTAACTGCTTCGCCAGATCCGCGTCCGCTAACAGGCGCAGAATCGCGCGGGCCATTGCTTCGGCATCGCGCGGCGCAACCAGCAGCGCGTTCACTTCATGGGTGGCGATTTCCGGCACTCCTCCGACTTCGGTCGATACCACGGGCACGCCGGCCGCCATCGCTTCCAACAGCACGTTGGGAGAACCTTCGCTGTGCGACGGCAGCGCCACCACGCGGGCCAGCGCATACCAGGGCGCGACGTCGCTTTGATGCCCGGCGAACACCACGCAGCTGGCAAGGCCCGCCTGTTTGGCGGCGGCTTCCGCGTGCGGCCGCTCCGGGCCGTCGCCGGCAAACACCAGCACGGCAGGCGACGCCGGATCGATCTGGCGCAAGCGCTCGAAAGCCCGAATCAGGTCGATGTGCGCCTTTTCGCGCGAGAATCGCCCCACGGCGAGCACCACGGCGGCTTGCGGCGGAATCTTGTAACGCTCTCGCAACGCTTCGACTGCGCCGGCCGGCGGCGCGGGCTTGCGGACGACGGTGTTATGCAATACGCGCAAGCGTCCAGCGGCTACGCCTTCCCGCTCCAGAATCCGCGCGAAAGGGCCGCAAACTGTGACCACTCGCCGAGCCGACGGCAGCGACCAGCGGTTGAGCTGGTTGTAGAGCCGCATCTTGAGATCGGTGGTGGTATAGCCGTGATGAAAAGCGATCCACGGGTAGCGGCGATGGAGCCCGGTGAGTCTCACCAGAAAGTGCGACTTCACGCTGTGTGTCTGCACGAGGTCCGGCTGATGACGTTCAACGACACGCTTCAATTCGGCGATGACGTGCCAGTCGAAGCGGAAACGCTCGTCGATTATGTCCACCGGAACGCCTGCCGCGCACGCCGCGGGGACGAATGAGCCTTCTCCCATTCCCGCTCGACGAAATGCGGCCAGGCAGACTTCGACGCGTGGCAAATCGTCCGTTTGAGGATTCTCTCGGGCCCGGCGGGCAAACTCGATCAGATTCTTGGCCGGCCCGGTGACGCTGGCAGCCTCAATGAGAGCAACAACCCTTATGACCGGAACGCCGGATGTCGTCGAAGATGTCACAGGCAAGAGGAACCGCCTCTCAGTATAACCGGGCGTCTCACGCTAACATAGTTGGCATGGGACAGATTCCGGTTGGCACTAAGGGCGAGTCCAGCCTGCTCGTGACGCGGGAAGTTGCAGTCGATTTCATGGGCAATGAGGACGCGCGCGTTCTCAGCACGCCACACCTGATCGGCTACCTGGAACTCACCTGCCGGAACGCCGTTAAGAATCTGTTGGAAGCGGGTTACGACACGGTCGGCACCCACGTCGATGTGAAGCACCTGGCCGCCACTCCGATCGGATTGCATGTAAAGTTCCTGGCCGAAGTCATCGCCGTCGAAGACCGGCGCATACAGTTCCGGGTGGAAGCCTACGACGAGAAGGAGAAGGTGGCCGAAGGCACCCACGAGCGCTTCATCGTCAATGTCGCCCGCTTCGGCGAGCGGGTGCAGGCCAAGCGCGCCTCCTAGAACCTCACTCCGCTACCTGGCAGAAGATCTTGATCGCCCCTTGCGGATTTGCCAGCCGTGCAAACAGCTCCTGGTAGTTTTCCAGGCCGCTTACGGGGTGCGTGAGCAGGCGGCCGAGCCACCCTGGGTATTGCGCCTCGGCGTGCGCCATATCGCGGACACCCATCTCCCAGTCTTCGCGGTGCGCATTGGCGATGCCCACCATGACCTTGTTGCCGAGGACGAACTCCAGGTTGATGCGGTCGGCCGGGATTTCGTGCGCGCCGCCGGCCCCGGTGACGCTGGTGAGCACCAGCACGCCGTTCTTGGCCAGCGCGAGCGCGCTTTCGAAGGCCACTCTGGCCGAACTGCTGGCTTCGAAGATGTAGTCGAACGGCCCGAACTCGCGGGCGGCTTCCGCCATGGGTCTCGTACGCAGGGACTCGTAGTGCGCGCCGATGGCCTCGGCCAGTTCCGAATTCAGAGTGGGCCTGATGCTGCGCGCGAATGTCACCACTTCGAACCCGCGCAGGCGCAGCAGCAATGTGGCCAGCAGCCCGATGCTTCCGGCGCCCATGACCGCGGCGCGCTCCGGCCGCCACACTTTCAGCCGGCGTTGAATCTCGTAAGCCTGGTGCAAGCCCTTCTCGGCCACCGACAGCGGCTCAAGCAGGACGCCGACCCCGGCGAGGGCGTCCGGAATCTTTACCAGCAGCGCGGCGTCTTCGACGTAATACTCGGTTAGAAAGCCATGCACCTGGCTAATGCCGTGTTCGTAGTAGACGTCGTCGGTGGTCATGTCCTGGGATCCGATGCGGTCATAGAAGCCCGCGCCGGGCCGGCGCACCGAGGCCACTACGTAATCGCCGGGCGCAAATTCGCGCACGTTCGCTCCCACCGTTTCCACGCGGCCCAGACTCTCGTGGCCCAGCACCAGAAAGTCGCAGCCTGCGGGTGCTGCGCCGTACTCGGCCGCGACGATCTCGCGATCGGTCCCGTCCACGCCGACGCGCAGTACTTTGACGAGCACGCCGCGTCCCGCGGCTATCTCTTCGAGCCGGGGTAGGGGCATCTCGCGCAAGTGGACCGAACCCGGTTTGCCTGGATAGACAGCGATAGCTTTCATGGCGCCTCCGCCATGAGCATACAGCAATTGTGCCCGCCCCAAGTCGCATCGGCTACAATGAGAGCGGAAAGGGGCACGTGCACATGTCTGAAGAAGATACCGGTAAACTCCTGTGGTTCGTGGCGGGCGCAGCCGTAGGCGCATCCATCGCTTTGTTGTTCGCGCCGGCGTCCGGCAAAGAGACGCGGCGCTATATCTCCAAGAAAGCGTGCGAAGGCCGGGAAGCGCTGGCCGACACCGGCAAGGAAATCGTGGACAAGGGCCGCGATCTGTACGACAAGGGCCGCAAGCTCGCCGACGAGGCCGCTGACATGTTCGAGCGCGGCCGCAAACTCGTCGAAGGCTAGCCGGGGGCGTCCTGCCCGGACGGAGAGTGGAAAATGGGTAACTCCAGCACTCCGCGGGGGGAGTCCCTGCCCGCATTTCGGAACGAGCCGTACCTCGATTTCACAATAGAGGCTAACCGCACCGGCATGCACGAAGCGCTTGCTCGCGTGCGGCGCGAGTTCGGCCGCGAGTACCAGCTATGGATCGGAGGCGAGGGAGTCAAGGCCGAAACCAAGCTGAGCAGCCTCAACCCGTCGCACCCCGACGAAGTGGTGGGTGTGCACCAGAAGGCCACTGGTGAACTGGCCGCCAAAGCCGTCGAGTCTGCGTTCGCATTCTATCCGGAGTGGCGCCGCACCAGCGCTGAACTTCGCGCGCACATGCTCCTGCGAGTGGCCCGTATTCTCCGCGAGCGCAAGCTTGAGTTTGACGCCTGGCTGGTTTACGAGGCAGGGAAGACATGGCCGGAGGCCGAAGCCGACGTGAGTGAGGCCATCGACTTCTGCGAGTATTACGCGCGCGAGATGCTGCGTTACTCATTGCCGGCCCCCGTGGTTCAGTTGCCCGGCGAGCGGGACGAACTTCGCTACCTTCCCCTGGGCGTTGGCGTGATCATTTCGCCCTGGAATTTCCCGCTGGCGATCCTGGTGGGCATGACGACGGCTGCCCTGGTGACGGGGAACACAGTGGTCATTAAACCGTCGAGCGACACGCCGACTATCGCCGCCAAATTCGTCGAGGTCTTGCTCGAAGCCGGCTTTCCACCGCGAAGTTTCGCGCTCGTCACCGGCAGCGGCGCTGTCGTGGGGGACGTCCTGGTGGGACATCCGCTGACCCGCTTCGTGAGCTTCACCGGCTCGCGGGAAGTCGGCTTGCGAATTTGCGAACTCGCCGCCAAGCCCCAGGCGCGACAGCGCTGGATCAAGCGCGTGGTCGCCGAGATGGGCGGCAAGGACGCCATCATCGTCGATGAAACGGCCGATTTCGAAGCCGCGGTGGCCGGCGTCAGCGCCTCGGCTTACGGTTACCAGGGACAGAAGTGCTCGGCCTGTTCGCGCCTCATCGTCGTCAAGAAGATCCACGATGAGTTTCTCGCGCGGCTGCAGGCAAAGGTGGAGACGCTTCGCGTGGGGCCGAGCGAGGATCCGGACAACTACATGGGTCCGGTGATCAACGCCTCGGCGGTGAACTCCATTCTCGGCTACATCGCCATCGGGCGGAAGGAAGGCCGCTTGATCATGGGCGGCCAGCGCGCCCCCGGCGACGGCTACTTCATCCAGCCAACCATCATCGATGGTGTGAACCGCAAAGCGCGCGTCTTCCAGGAGGAGATTTTCGGCCCCGTTTTGGCGGTCACGGCGGCACGGGATTTCGGTCACGCGCTGGAACTTGCCAACGACACCGAGTACGGCCTCACCGGCGCCGTGTTCTCCCGCGACCGCGCCCGGATCGAGAGAGCGCGAGACGCGTTTTTCGTCGGCAACCTCTACTTCAACCGCAAGTGCACGGGCGCCATGGTGGGCGCCCATCCGTTCGGCGGCTTCAATATGTCCGGCACGGATTCCAAGGCCGGCGGTCCGGACTATCTGCTTCAGTTCCTGCAGGCCCAGTCCATCGCCGAGAAGCTATGAGAGTGCCGTAGGGCGAATTACGGCCGGCTGTAAACCAGCTTTCCACCCAGATAGGTGCGCTCGACCGTAACGTCCTTCACCTCGTCCACCGGGCAGCGCAGGATGTCGCGGTCGATCACCACCAGGTCGGCCAGTTTGCCGGATTCGATCGAGCCCTTCTCCTTTTCCTCAAACGTGAGGTAGGCGTTGTTGATGGTGTAGAAGCGTATGGCCTGTTCGCGCGTGATGCTCTCTTCGGGGATGAGCGGCTTCTCGGTCCAGCGAGGCCGCCGCACCAGCGTAGTCCACATCGCCAGAAACGGGTTGTAGGGATTGTTGGAGCGCAGGCTGCCTATCTTTTGCATGTGGTCCGAGCCGCCTCCCACCACCACGCCGCGCTCGAATAGCGTTCGGTAGGGCTGGAAGTATCGCAGGCGCTCCTCGCCGAAATGTTTGGCGAGCGTGGCGCCGTCCATGCGCAGCCACGCCGGCTGCATGTCGGCCACGATGCCGACGCGCCGCATGCGTTCGATATCTTCCATAGTCATGAAATTCGCATGGCTGATGCAGGGGCGCTTCTCGCGCACCGGAAACTCGTTGGAAACCTCTTCATAGGCGATAGAGAGTGCGCGTACCGCGCCGTCGCCCACCGTGTGCGCGGTCAACTGCATGTCGCGGGAAAGCGCCGCGCGCGCGATCCGGAACAGCTTGGCGGGTTCGATGTACAACATCCCGCGATAGCTGGGATCGGTGATCGAGTAGATCGGGCTGACGCCCCACGGCTTGAGCATGTAAGCGCTGCCGGTGAGCATGCCGCCGTCAAGAAAGACCTTCACGCCGCGCACCCACAACATGTTGTCGTACTGGTGCAAGGGGCCAGACGCCAGTTTGCCGATCTGTTCCTCGATCTTTTCGATAGGCTGCTGTGGATCGACGCTATAGGTAACAAAAGTGCGGCAGGTCAGCTCTCCGGACTGTTTGAGCGAACGGAACAGTTCGACCGTATCGTCGCCGGCCGTGCGCTCGACGATGCTGGTGATTCCCACTGAGTTGTAATCGGCCAGCAGCATCTTGAGGCGCCGCCGGCGGTCGTCCATGGTGGGCGCGCGCCCGCTTGCCCGCCCCGCGATCAGCCGCAGCGCGTTGCGCACAATGCCAGTGGGTTCGCCGGTCTTCGCGTCCCGCTCCACTTTTCCCAGGCGCCCCTCGCCGGGAAACGGATCGCGACTGATGCCGCTGAGCTTGAGCGCAAGCGAGTTCAACGACGCGTCTGGGCCGGTGCGGAACACCACCGGATTGCGCGGCGCGGCCTCGTCCAACTCCGCCCGCGACGGATAGCGCTGCTCGCGCAGCCTCGTGATGAAGACCTGCGAAAGCGTGATCCACTCACCGGGCGCAATCGACGCCGCGCGCGATCGAACGTAAGCCAACACGTCGGCGATCGTGTCCATGTCGGGGATCGGGTGATCGAACTCGTACATCGACGCGCCGGCCGAGTGTACGTGGCTGTCGATCAGCCCCGGCAGCACCATCTTGCCGCCGAGGTCTACCATGATCGTGCGCGCGTTCTTCATGCGCAGGATTTCGCCGTTGCTGCCGGCCGCCGCGATGCGCCCATCCTTCACGGCGACGGCTTCCGCGATGGCGAACTCCTTGTTTACGGTTACTACCCGGCCGTGATGGAGTATCAAATCGGCTGCCGGGAGAGTCATTGTGGAGAGCAACAGCACAGAGACACGCAGCATCCAATCCATTGTAATTACGATGCGATGACTTCGGCGGCACAACCGGGCATGCCGCGGTTGCGCTTCTTCGGATGGCTCGTTCGGACTACAAGCGGCAGCTTGTGCCGGGCAGACTCGGCATACCGGAGGCCAAGTTACAAGGGCCGCTTCCTGCGACGCAGAGCCGCCAGCGCCAGGCCAGTTGTTATCAGCGCCCAGGTTCCAGGTTCTGGGACTGAATCGGCCAGCCAGACGTAGTTGCGGTAAGTAGCTGTGTCATCCAGACCGTCGTGAACGTAAGCCGAGCGCGCGGTCGGCGCCCCGCCTGGGTCGTTGTATCCCGGGGGATCCACGTCGAGTTTGTAGTTCTCGGCGAAGATCATTCCGCTGTGCTCTCCCCAGCCGTCATACCAGCCCGAGTGCGTGATCGTGGATGGATCCAGCGAGGGATCAATGGAAATCGCGTAGTCGCCCGGCGAGCCGCCGAACAAGAGGGCAGCCGCCTCCTGGGCGCTGTAAACGGGCGGATTTGTCTCCCATGCAGGGCCGTCATAGACAGCGTAGGAGCCTACGAATACAGGCCCGCCCAGCGCGGCGAAGGCTGTCATGCAGATCAGCACCCCCAAGCACAATGCACACCTCATCGTCCATGTCCTCCGGTTATCTCAAATGATTCTATGGGCGCCATCCGCTTTTGTCAACTCTCGGGTGAGTCCAAAGCGCAGATTGGCCCTTAGCGCGTCGACGCCCATCCAGAACGCCGCCGCTCCCGGTGGGATCATGCGATCGGGCTCAAGACCGGCCTCCGTGATCATTTCTTCATTGCCGGCCAGGCGCACCCAGCCGTCGAAGCCTCCCGATGTCGTCTCCGGCAGGAACTCATCGTTGAGCCGCGCGCGCCGCGCCGTTTCGAACCACTTCGGATCATGTATGACGAGCAGCGTGCAGATCTCGGGGCGCAGGTTGAGCAGATTCACGGCCACGCCAGTGAGA
>CAYLLB010000002.1:0-204970 GCA_964384215.1 uncultured Solibacteraceae bacterium
TACCGGACAATTCACTTGCTAGTTAGACCGGACATCTTGACGTGCTACCGACACGTGAAGTTTGAGATTTGTCAAGCATGAATTAGGCCTTAGGTATCAAGACCGGGCGAAAGCCCCAGTGTACAATGACTGTAGTCTTCCTAGGAGCAAGGATGCGTTCCGCCTTCCAGGATCTGCTGGGTGCCATCCGCAGAACAAGCGCGGAGTCGCCATAGACATGAACCAGAAGCCTCAGCGCGCGGGTCCCGGCGTCCTGGTGATCTTCGGTGTGGGAGGCGATCTGGCCAAACGCCTTCTCTTCCCCGCTCTTTACAATCTGCTTCAGGAGGGCTTGCTGCCCGAGCAGTTCGCCGTCGTGGGATTCGGCCGCACCGAGGTGAGCGAGGAACAGCTTCGGGATCAGATGCGCCGGAACCTCCGCGAGGCGAGCGGCGAATCATCCGCCGATGCCGCGGCGATCGAGTGGATTGTGTCCCGGTTGAGCTTCGTGCGGTCGGACTTCACGAACCCTGCCGGTTACAACGAGCTAGCGACAAAGCTGCGCGAGATCGATCAGGCGCTCGCCACCGGCGGGAATTACCTGTTCTACCTGGCCACGGCGCCGGAGTTCTTCCTCGATGTGGTCGAGCATCTGGGTCAGGTGGACTTGCTCAATCAAGCGAACGGCCAATGGCGTCGCGTCGTCGTGGAAAAGCCTTTTGGACACGACCTGGAGTCGGCGCGGCAATTGAACCGCGACCTCACAAAAGTTGCCGAAGAGGAGCAAATCTATCGCATCGATCACTACCTGGGCAAGGAGACGGTGCTGAACATCCTGGTCTTGCGATTCGCCAACGGCATTTTCGAGCCCATTTGGAATCGGCGCTACATCGACCACGTGCAGATCACGGTCGCGGAGACGCTCGGGGTGGAGACCCGCGGCGGTTATTACGACCACACGGGCGCGCTGCGAGACATGATCCCCAATCACCTTCTGCAAGTGTTGGCCCTGACGGCCATGGAGCCGCCCAGCGCCTTTTCGGCCACGGCCCTGCGCGGCGAGCAGGTGAAGGTACTCGCCGCCGTGCCGCCGCTTGGCGCGCGGGACTGCGGCATGTGCACCGTGCGCGCGCAGTACGGAGCAGGAAACGTGGAGGGCAGTTCTGTCCCCGGATATCGCGAAGAGCGGCGGGTGGCGCCGGATTCACGCACGGAAACCTACGTTGCCATGAAGCTGGCCGTGGACAACTGGCGCTGGGTGGGCGTGCCGTTCTATCTCCGCACCGGAAAGCGGCTCCCGATCCGCAGGACGGAGGTTGTGATCGAGTTCCGGAAGGCGCCGCTGGCGCTGTTTCGTGGGGCCTCATCCACCCTGCCGCAAGCCAACCGGCTGGTGATCAGCATCCAGCCCGAGGAAAGCATCTCGCTGGAGTTTCAGGCGAAGGTGCCCGGCACCGAGGTGACCGTAACGCCGGTCGCCATGCGCTTCTGCAGCCGGGATTTTTTCGGCTATAAGAATCGAACGGGCTATGAGACTCTCCTGTTCGACGCGATGATCGGCGACGCGAGTCTCTTCAAACGAGGCGACATGATCGAGAACAGTTGGAGCATCATCGATCCGGTTCTGAAATCGTGGGCGCAAGGCGCCGGCGACCTGCATTCCTACGCCGCGGGCACGGACGGGCCGGAAGCGGCTCACGAACTCCTCCGACGAGATGGGCACCAATGGAGGGCGCTCGCCTGACGGCGCCGTGGCCGAGGTAAATGGTGGAAATTCGAATCTACGCGGACGCCGGGGAATTGTTCAAGGCGGCTGCCGGCGAGTTCCTGCGGCTGGCGGAGGAGGCCGTCCGCTCGAAAGGTTTGTTCACCGTTTGCTTGTCGGGAGGCTCAACACCGCGGCGGCTGTACTCGCTTCTGGGGGACGAGCCGGAGTGGAAGCACCGGATCCCGTGGGGCGCGGCTCATTTCTTCTGGAGCGATGAACGCCGCGTACCGCCGGACGAGCCGGAAAGCAACTTCCGCATGGCGTGGGAAACCATGCTTTCTAAAGTGCCGGTTCCCGCCGCCAACATTCACCGCATCCCCGGCGAACTGCCGGATGCGGATCGCGCGGCGCACGAGTACGACGGGATGCTGCGGGGTTTCTTCAAGCCAGGAGAGGAGCGATTACCCCGCTTCGACCTGGCGCTGCTGGGAATGGGCGCGGATGGGCATACCGCCTCCCTGTTCCCAGAATCAGCCGCACTGCACGAAGAGCGCCGGATGGTTGTGTCCAACTGGATCGAACGGCTCGCGACGGAACGGATCACGATGACGGCACCTGTGTTGAACAACGCCAGCCACGTGATTTTCCTGGTGCTCGGAGAGGACAAAGCACCGGCCTTGAAGGCGGTGTTACAAGGACCGCGCCAGCCGGATCGTCTGCCCGCGCAAGTGATCCAGCCGGCGGACGGATCGCTGCTATGGTTGGTGGACCGTCACGCGGCACACCTATTGGGGCTGTAAACTTCAGTCGAGCGCGACGGCGCGGGCCACACGCACTGCCGGATTCTGCTTCAGTTGTGCAAGTACGGCTTCCGGCACAACGCCGTCCACCTGCACGACGGCCAACGCGTCCAGAGGCTCACCGGGGACGGCGGGCTGATCGCGACGGCCGAGCGAGAAGTTGGCGATGTTGATGTTGTTGCGGCCCAGCACGGTGCCCACGTGTCCGATGACGCCGGGCACGTCGGCGTTGCGGGTATAGACCAGGTTGCCGGCCAGTGGCACTTCGCAGTAAATGCCGCCCACCTGCATTAGCCGCGGCTTGTCGAACACCACCGAGCCTTCCACCGTGAACACCCCCTGGTCGGTTTCGAGCGTCAGCCGGATGGAGTCCGTGTGGCTCGTCCGCTTTTCGTGATGCTCGGAAACGTCCAGGCCACGCGCCGAGGCGATCTGCATGGCGTTCACCACGTTGGCCCGGCGCGAGAGCCAGCGGTTCAGCATACCGGCGATGCCTGCGTTGCGGATCAACTGCGTGTTCGTTTCGCTGATCTTGCCGACATAGACCAGGCGCACGGCCCTCGGGTTGCCGGAGGCTATTTGCGCTAAGAAGCTGCCCAGCCTTTCGGTCAACTCCACATATGGCCGGATAGCGCGGTACTGATCGGGGGAGAGTGCGGGCATGTTCACGGCGTTGATGGCAATGCCGTTCTTCAAGTACTCAATCACCTGCTCGACGATGCGCACGCCCACGATCTCCTGCGCTTCCTCGGTCGACCCCGCGATATGCGGCGTGGCGATAACCTGGTCGAGCGTGAACAGCGGATAGCCGGGAGCCGGCGGCTCCGGCTTGTACACGTCAAGCGCGGCGCCGGCCACCTGGCCGCTCTCGATGGCGGCTTTCAACGCAGCCTCGTCAATCAGTTCGCCGCGGGCGCAATTGACGATGTGCACACCGTGCTTCATCTTGGCGAAGGCGGCGGCTGACAGCATGCGAATGGTTTCCGGCGTCGCGGCCACGTGAAGGGTGATGTAGTCGCTGGCGGCGTACAACTCGTTGAGGTCCACCAAAGAGACGTCCAGATCCTTGGCCGTCTGCGGGTTCACGTAAGGGTCGCTGGCAATCACGCGCATCTCGAAGGCACGCGCGCGCTTCACCACTTCCTGCCCGATGCACCCCAGGCCCACGACGCCAAGCGTCTTGCCGCGCAACTCGTTGCCCATGAACTTCTTCTTTTCCCACTTGCCACTCTTGGTGGAGTTGCTGGCTTGCGGCACCGAGCGCGCCATCGCCAGCATGAGCGCGAGGGTATGTTCCGCCACCGAAACGGCGTTGCCGCCCGGCGTGTTCATCACCAGCACTCCGGCGGCGGTGGCCGCGGGCAGGTCCACGTTGTCCACACCGACACCGGCGCGGCCGATCACCCGCAGTTTGGGCGCCTGTTCGAGGACCTCGCGGGTCACCTTCACGGCGCTCCGCACCAGCAGCGCCTCGGTATCGGCCAAGTGCTGCTGATACTCCTTCGAATTTGAAACCACCACTTTCCAACCGTGCTGAGCTTGCAGAAGCTCGATGCCGGCTTTGGCGACAGGTTCGGCTACCAGTACCTTCATGCCGCCTCACGCCTTCTCCGCCTGCGCGGCGGCTTCCATGTAGACTTTCTGCACTGCGGCCACGCCCTTGCCGAACTCAACCGGAACGCCGTTGGCGGCCAGGATGATTTCAAGTTCCCCGATCACAGCGAACAGGTCCGCGAAGTCGAAGTAGCCCAGGTGCGCGATCCGGAAGATCTTACCCTTCATCGAGCCCTGCCCGTTGGCGATGATGGACCCGAACCTGGTTTTGAAGGCCTTGACGATCACGCCGGAATCCATTCCGGCCGGGGGCTTGATCGCCGTAACCGACGCGGCCGGCGAGCCCGGCGCGAACAGTTCCAGGCCCAGGGCGGCAGCCGCGGCGCGCGTGGCGCGAGCTAGCAACTGCGCGTTGTCGATCAACTTGTCCATTCCCAGGGACTTAATGTAAGTAAGCGCGACGCCGAAGGCCAGTAACAGCGAAGTATTCGGCGTGTAACTGGACTCGCCTTTGTCGGCGTTCTTCTTTTCTTTCTTGAGGTCGAAGTAATAATGCGGCAGAGTGGCCGTTTCGGCCATCTTCCACGCCTTGGGGCTCACGGTCAGGAACGCGTATCCCGGGGGGATCATGAACGCTTTCTGCGAACCGCCGACGACCACGTCCAGCCCCCAGCCCTCGATGTCGAGCGGCATAGTGCCCAAGCCCGTGATGGCATCGACCACCAGTATGGCGCCGGTCCCCGCGACGATCCTGCCCATCTTCTCAATGTCGTGCGCAGCGCCCGTAGAGGTCTCCGAGGCCTGCACGAATACGCCTCTTACCGAAGCATCCGAGGCAAGCGCGGCCGCGACCTGTTCGGGCTTCACGGCATCGCCATAGTCGGCCTTCAAAACGGTCACGTCCAACCCGAAAGCGGTGGTCATCTCCGCCCAGCGCTCGCCGAACTTGCCCGCCGAACAGACCACCACTTTGTCGCCGCGCGAAAACAGGTTTGAGACGGCGGCTTCCATGGCTCCGGTACCGGAAGCGACAAACGGCAATACGTCGTAGGACGTGCCCAATACCAGCTTCAGGTCGGCAATGACATTGCGATAAACGACCCGAAAATCTTCTGTTCTGTGGTGGATGTCGGAACCCATCATCGCCTGTAGCGCAGGCGGGTATAAAGGGGTAGGGCCCGGCGTCAGAAGGCGCTGCTTACGGATGTGCATGTTCGATTTTAATACACTAGAATGGCAATCGTCATGCCATTGCTCCAACAGATCCAAACCGAAATGGTCGCGGCCATGAAAAGCAAGGACGAGGCCCGGCTGGGCGCCCTGAGGACCATCAAGGCCGCCTTGCGGCAACACGAAATCGACTCCATGAAACCGCTCGATTCCGCCGCTGAAATCCAGGTACTCAAGACCCTTGCCAAGCAGCGCGCCGAAGCCGCCGAGCAGTTCCGCAAGGGCGGCCGCGTGGACCTAGCCGAAAAGGAAGAAGCCGAGCTGAAACTGACCGAGAGCTATCTGCCCGCGGCTCCCACCGAAGAAGAGATGGAAGCGGCCATCGCCAAGGCGCTGGCAGAGACCGGCATCACGTCGCTCAAGAAGATGGGGGTGGTGATGAAGGCCGCGCAAGCCGCGCTGGCCGGCAAGACGGTCGATGGCAAGCTGCTGAGCGAGAAAGTCCGCGCGCGGCTGGTATGATAGTGCGTCAAGCACCCCGGCACTAAAGAGAGATCTACCCGATGAGTGACAAACCGTTTCGCCCCTATGTTCCCGAAGACATGCCCATGCGCGAGTTCACCTTCCGCGCGGTCTTGCTCGGCCTGGTTCTGACCGTGGTGCTTGGCGCCGCCAACGCCTACCTGGGCTTGCGCGCCGGCATGACCATCGCCGCGACGTATCCGGCAGCCGTGATTGCCATGGCCGTCCTGCGCCTGCGCAAGGGATCCATTCTCGAAGAAAACATCGCCCGAACGGTCGGGAGCATTGGGGAGTCCGTCGCGGCCGGTGCCATATTTACGATTCCGGCGTTCGTGATGGCGAAGTCCTGGCCGTCGTTCGATTTCGAGCACGCTTACTGGAAATCCGCAGCGCTGATGCTGGTGGGCGGCGTGCTCGGCATTCTGTTCGTCACCTTGCTGCGCCGCGTCATGGTGGAGGATCGCGAGCTTCCCTTCCCCGAAAGCGTAGCGGCCAGCGAGATCCACAAGGCCGGACAGCGAGGCAGCGGCGCGGCGAAGATTCTGTTCCTCAACATGGCCTTCGGCGCCGGCATCTACTTTCTCGGCGTGGCCAAGCTCTTCGCCGCATCGAAAGAGTTCTTCCTCAACATCGGTGAGATGGGCAAGA
This sequence comes from uncultured Solibacteraceae bacterium, assembly GCA_964384215.1. Taxonomy (GTDB): domain Bacteria; phylum Acidobacteriota; class Terriglobia; order Bryobacterales; family Bryobacteraceae; genus JAJFUV01. Next base: position 6,382 of record CAYLLB010000002.1, read on the forward strand.
GCGCGGTGAAACTCGGCTCGGGAGCCAATTCCAATGCCGTGAACGTGGGCGGCGTGACTTCGGTATCGGCGCCCGCCATCAGCCCGGCGTATCTCGGAGTCGGCTACATCATCGGCCCGCGCCTGGCGGCGTTGAACTTCTCGGGCGGCGTGCTGGCCTGGGGCTTGATGGTTCCACTGCTCATCTACTTCCTGGGGCCCCAATTGAGGGCGTTCCTGCCAGCGGGCGCGCCGGCCGAATCCTGGGGCGAGATGACGTCGGCCGTATGGCGGTTCATCGTGCGTCCCATCGCCGTGGGCGGCATGCTGGTGGGAGCGTGCTACACCCTCTTCAATATGCGTAATAGTCTGGCCATCGGCATCAAGCGAGCCGTAAGTGATCTCAAGAAGGCCAGCGGGCAAGTGCAGGCAACGAACCGCAGGGACCGGGACCTCGGCGCCAGGGCCGTGTTCCTGGGATTGGGCGCGACGCTGCTATGCATGATCGCGCTGTATTCGTATTTCGCCGGTTCGATCGGCGGCGGAACGGCCGCGGCCATCGTCATGATCGTGTTGGGATTTTTCTTCGCCGCGGTATCGGGCAACCTGGTGGGAATGATCGGTTCGTCGAACAACCCGATCTCGGGTCTCACGCTTTCCACTTTGATCGTATCGGCGCTGTTGATGGTGACCATCGGCGTGTCCGGGCCGAGCGGCGTGGCCGCCGTGCTGGGCGTGGCTGCCGTGGTCTGCGTGTCGTCGGCCGTGGCCGGCGAGATGCTCCAGGACCTGAAAGTCGGACACATCCTCGGCGGTACGCCGCGCAGCATGCAGATCGGAGATTTCCTGGGCGTGTTGTTCGCCAGCGCGCTGCTCTATTTCCCGCTGCTGGTGCTGCACGAAGGCAACATCAAGGCAGGAGGCGTGGGCTTCGGCGATCGGCAACTATCGGCGCCGCAAGCCGGCCTAATGGCGTCGCTGGCGCAAGGCATTGTGGGCGGCGACATGCCCTGGCCGCTGGTAGTGGTCGGTATCTTGATGGGTTTCACGCTCATTTTGGTGAAAGTGAAAAGCCCCATGCTGTTCTCGGTGGGCATGTACCTGCCGCTTGAAACCACGTTCGCTATTTTCCTGGGCGGCGTGATCCGCTGGATCATGGATACGCTGCGCGACCGCGGCCAGTTCAACGACGCACAGCGAGCGCGCATCGAGAACGCAGGCGTGCTAACGGCGTCGGGACTGATCGCGGGCGAGGCCTTGATGGGATTGGTGGTGGCCACCTTCCGCTTCTTCGAGTGGCCGCTGCCGGAGATTTTCAAGGAACCATCGTTCCTGGCCGGGCTGGCGGTGCTGGCGCTGGTCGGTTTCGTGATGGTTAAAGTGCCGCTGGCAAACGCGGGAAGTCCGGACGAGCCGGCGCCGCCCACTGCCATCATGTAAGGAGCGTGTCATGCCGTTGATGAACGAGATCCGGCGGGCGACGGTCCCGTCCGGGGCTGTGGCCATATGGTGGCTCGGCCAGAGCGGCTATATCTTCAAATCGTCCGGCGGCACGGTAGCGGGCGTGGATCTCTACCTGACCGATAGCTGCGCATCGATCGCCGAAGCGGAAACGATCGACTTGCGGCGCCAGGTGCCGGTGTTCATTCAACCGGAAGAGCTCGACGTAGATGTCTTCGCGTGCACGCACAACCACCAGGACCACACCGATCCGGAAACCATCCGCGCCCTAGGCTGCAAGAGAACCGCGCTGTTTGTGGGCCCGCATCCGTCTTGCGAAGTGTTCCTTCAGTTGGGCATCTCAGCCCAGCGCATTCATCCTTCGTGGCCTGGGTGCGAGGTCCGCCAGGGCGATGTCACCCTGCGAGGCACATGGGCGTTGCCCACGGATGCGAGTGACCTGAACCACATGGGTTTCGTGCTGGAATTCGGTGAAGGGCCCAAGGTTTACATCACCGGAGATACGGACGACTCTCCTCTGCTGGCCTCTGCCGCCAAGTTCGCGCCGGACGTGATGATCGCCGTGATCAACGGCGGCTTCAACAACCTCTCGGCGTGGGAAGCGGCGGAGTTGGCAGCGAAGATCCGGCCGAAAGTAGCCATCCCATCGCACTACGACATGTTCGCCGACAACGCCATCGATCCCCGGCAATTCGCGGCGGCGCTGCGCGCGGTGGCCCCGGGGGTCGAGTACCGCGAATTGAAGCACGGTGAGGCGTTTGTTTACTACCGAAGCTGATGCGACTCATAGCTGTCCCCCTCTGCGCCGCGCTGGCGGCGTTTGCCGCCGAGCCGGTTTTCTCCCCCGAAGACGCAGCTTTCCTGCATGAGCAGGCGCGGAAGATCGTCGCCTCGGCGCGCCTCGCTGCGGGTGCATCGTCCGGCAGGTGGCGCAACGCGACGCCCTATGCCGTGCACGTGCCGGGGGGCAACATGGGGTATCCGGCGTTTTGGGTCCGCGATGCCGTCATGATGCTGGGCGCTGACTTCATTCCCCCGGAAGAAGTCGAAGGCTGGATCCGCCTGATGGCTTCGACCATACGGCGCGAAACGTGGAACGTGCACCCCGGCGCCGTGGTCCCTGCTTACGCAGTCGCCGACCACATCAACTTCGACGGCCGCGCCACGTTCTATCCCGGCACTTACGACAGCGGTACGAAGCAGGGCGGGAAACCATACGGAAAGTATCCACCGCTCGACGACCATTTTTACTTCATCACCGCCGTGTACGAGCACTGGAAGCTCACACGCTCAACCGCTTTGTTCCGCTCGAACTTAGGGATTGCAGGTGGCGGGATGGGACTCGCTGGCTTGTGCGAACGCGTCTACGCCGTGGCACAAAGCGACCAAGCCAGCGGCCTGGTGATTGCTGGCGACACCGAAACGGAAAACGCCAAGGACTGGGGCTTCTGCGACACGGTCTTCAAGAGCGGCAAGCTGCTGTTCCCCTCCGTGCTGAAGCATAACGCCGCAAGGCAGCTCGCCGAACTGTTCGCCGCCACGGGCGACATGTCAAAGTCGCGTCGTTACGATGGCGAGGCGCGGCGGCTGCGCAAGGCCATAACTAAGACGTTCCGGCGCGGCGACGGATGGCTGCGGTCGGCCACCGAAGTGGGCAACCAACCGGACGTTTGGGGCACCGCCTTCGCCGTCTGGAGCGGCGCGGTGAACGGACCGGCGGCGCGGAATGCCTCGCGCGCGCTGGCAAGCGCCTACCGCGCCAGGACTGCCGTGCGGGACGGCCTGGTGCGGCACATCCTCACAAACGACTCTACCAACCACGGCCTCTGGCAGAAGTGCGTCGCCCAGCCGGAGACGTATCAAAACGGCGGCTACTGGAGCACCCCTACGGGCTGGTACATCGCCGCCGTGCATAAAACGGATCCGTCCGCGGCGCGCGCAATGGCACGCGAATTCGTTGGCTTCCTTCGCGAGCATATGCGTCCCGACGCCATGAGCCAAGCCTGGGAATGGGTCAATCCGGACACGGGCAAGCGCAACAATCCCGCTTACGTAGCCAGCGTCGCGCTGCCTTACATCAGCCTGGCGCAAGCGGGACTGATCGCGCAGCCGCCGCGGCAATAGTGCGACAATTCCAAGAATGTCCTCGCCGACGATGACGCCCGAGCAGCTTCTCGACCGCGCCTACCGCCCTTTTCAAATCCGGATCTTTATCGCCACCTGGCTCTCGTACGCAGGCTACTACTTTTGCCGCAAGCCGTTCTATGTGGTGAAGGCGGACATGAGTAACGCGCTCGGCTTCTCCACCATGCAACTTGCGCACCTGGGAACGGCGTACCTGGCCGCGTATGCGGTGGGACAGTTCTCCAGTGCCTACTTCGGCCGCAAGTTAGGCCCCAAGCTACTGCTCGTAGTTGGGATGGCTATCTCAGTTACAAGCAACTTTGTCTTCGGGGTGACTAACAGCTTCTGGACCGTGATGCTCTTCCTGGCGGTGAACGGCATGGCTCAGGGAACAGGTTGGCCGGGGTGCATTGGAAGCCTGGCCTACTGGTTCCGGCGGCGTCAGCGGGGAAGCGTGCTCGGCGTATGGGCAACCTGCTATCAGGTGGGCTCGCTGGTGGCGACGTGGTTCGCGGCCTATATGCTCGGGAAAGCAGGTTGGCGCTGGTCGTACTTCGGTTCGGCAATGGTGCTGCTGGGAGTGTGGGCGATTGTCGTGTTCCTACACCCGAACCAGCCGGAAAAAGTAGGGTTGGAGCCGCTCGCCGACGAAGCCGAACCACCCGAAGCTCCTGAGGCGGAGGGGACCAAAGACGAAAGCCTCGGCTGGTCGCGCGACGTGGTGATCAACATCGCGGTCATGGGCGCGATCTACTTCGCCATCAAGTTTCTCCGCTACGCGCTGTGGAGCTGGGCGCCGTTCTTCTTGCGCCAGAATTTCGGACTGGCCGGCGATCGCGCGGGCTACCTCTCCACTGTCTTCGAACTCTGCGGATTGGCGGGTGTGATGGCGAGCGGCTGGGCTTCGGATCGCTTCTTCGGCGGCCGCCGGGCGTTCCTGTCTTTCGCGATGCTGGTGATGATGACGCTGTCTTTCGTGATGATGGCGACGCTTGGCGCCACCAGCGTGCTTTTCTTCACCATTTCGATGGGGCTGGCCGGCTTGATGCTGTTCGGACCCGATGCGCTTCTGTCCGGCGTGGGCGCCATCGACGTAGGCTCCAAGCGCGGGGCATTGGCCGCTGCAGGGATCATCAACGGAATGGGATCGATCGGTCCGATTTTTCAGGAACAGATCATCGGCTGGATGTACAAGTCCTCCGGCAGCCGTCTGCTGCCCATTTTCCTGATGCTGGTGGGGATGTCGGCCGCGGGCGCGTTCGTCACTTTCCTGCTCTGGATGCGCGCGAGGCAAGGCAAAGCGACGCTGTAACGGGATAGCCGGACGGCGCCATGGCAAGCCGTCAAATCTGAGCCTTCCGCATCGCGGCGCCCAGGATGGTGATGCACAGGAAAGCCAGCGCCACCATGCCGAATACCCATCCCAAGCCAGCCCAGGCGGCGATGCGGCCCGCCACCCAGGGCAGCAGCGTGCCGCCGGTCAGCGCGCCCGTGAACAGGATGCCGAATACGGTTCCCGAATGGTCCTGGAATGCGGCTCCCGCGATGCCCAGCGTGGTGGGGAAGATACCGGACAGAGCCAAGCCCGCCAAGCAAATCCCTAATCCCGCAAGCGCCGGATGGGGAGCGGTCGCCGTGAACGTGGCGGCAGCCGCGGCCGTCAGCGCGCACCCGATGACGACGTGAATCGGCTTGGCTCCGGCCAGGACACGGCTCCACACCAGGCGCGCCGCCAGAATGGCAGCCCAATAGCCGGCGAGCACCCACGACGCCGCGGGAACGCTCATCTCGAAGTCGCGCGTAAGATAGACCGAGACGTAACCGCCCATGATGAACTCAACGCCGGACTGGAAGAACAACAGCCCTGCCATGAGGAGCACGAGGGGCGATCGCAGAAAATGCGGCATGTCCGCCACCGGCAGCCGGTTCTGATGCTTGGGTACAGGATAGCTGGGAGACGCCGCGAACACGGCGGTGAGCACGCCGAGGGCGGCAGCGGCCACCAGCAACCACCGAACCCCCACTGCCGTCAGCAGGGCGCCCAGGCAGAACGGCAGGAACAGTGCGCCAATCCCGCAAAACACGCCGAGCATGTTCAACGCGGCACCCTTCCGCCCGGGATCTTCGTAAAGGTCGGCCACCAGGTTGTTGGTCGCCGTATTCAGCGCGCTGCCACCGGCGCCCAGCAAAACGACGGCGGGAATCATGTGTGCGAACCGGTTGGCATTCGCAATGAGGACCAGCGCTGAAGCGACCAGCAGCGGCCCGATCACCAGTGGTGGCTTGGTCCCGAAACGGTCTATCGCCACGCCGATCCACAAACTGCAAAAAAGCATGGTGAGGTTCATCGCCAGCAGGAGGGACCCAACATCGGCCACCCCTACGTGTAACTGCTCAGCGAGTGCGGGCAGCACAGCGCCAATCAGGGCCATGACGATGCCGAAGACGAACATCCCGGCATAGGCGGCCCCGCTCAGCTTGCCGCGGTTCACACCGGCGCACCCGTTCATTGTAGGCGGTTACTTGCCGGCCCCAGCCGCGGGACGAGGCCCGCGCTCGTACCACTTTTCCGCGTACGCATCGAACACGCTCAGGTTGTGATTCGGAGCGACGCCCTCCACGTTCGGCGAGACGAAGACCGGCAATTTGATTCCGTGCGCCGCCAACTGGGACGCGGTTTCAGCCACTAGCGACATAGCGATGAACACGGCGGCCATGGTCGAACCAGCCGCCACCTTTTCGCGCTGCCCGATGTCGACCAGCGAATCCTCCGCTGGCACACAGTTGTCGATGGCCACGTCCGCAATGTCGGGGAGCTGCTTGCCGCTCGAATGTGTCACTTTCGCGATCCGCCTGTTGGCATGCGAGGAGACCGTGACCACTTTCAGGCCACGCTGCTTGGCATAGAGCGCCGCCTCGACGGGCGCCGCGTTCAGGCCGCCGTGTGAGAACACGACCATGCAGTCGCCCGGCTCCATCGAGTAGCTCTGCAGAAACTGTTGGATGTATCCCTGCTGGCGCTCCAGCCAGAGCAATTCGCGCGCCCCTCCGGGACCAATGACGTTGTGCCACATCAGGCGGGGATCGCAAAGCGGATAGAAGCCGATGTAACTGCCGTAGCGCGGAAAGATGTCGAGCACGGGGATAACGGAATGGCCGCTGCCGAACAGGTATACGCGCTTGCCGGCGCCGATAGCTTCGGCGAACAGTTTGCCCGCTGCCTGGATCCGGCCGGCCTCCTGCTTGTTGATCGCGGCGAGCACGCCGCTGATCGCCTCGTAGTACTTGCTTGCTGACATCGCTAATTACTCCTTGTGAATTCCGGTGCGAAGAAAAGCCAACCTGGCCGCTCCGAGCAGTCCGGCATCCTCGCCGAGCGTGCTGAGCTCGATGGCAGTCTTGCTGGCTGCGATGGGTTGGGCCCAACGGGGAACGCCTTCGCGGATGCGGTCGATCACGAGGTCCGCCACCTGCATCAGGCCGCCGCCGAGGACGACCATCTCGGGGTTGAGCAGACTGATGAGATTGGCAATCCCCATGGCGAGGTAACCTGCGGCGTGGTTGAACGCTTCGCGGGCCGCCTGGTCTCCCCGGCGAGCCGCGAGTGCCGCTTCTTGCGCGCTCGACGTTCCCGCGCGGCCCGCCACTGCGGGCCCGGCGGACTCCGCTTCCCAGCATCCGGTGGCGGCGTAACCATCCCGCCATCGCGGATCCAAGGCAAACCAGCCCGCCGCGCCCGCTATCCCGTGCGCGCCACTTATTAGCCGCCCCCCGGCGATGATGCCTACACCTATCCCCGTTCCAACAGCGACAAAGACGACATCATTCAGCCCACGCGCGACACCCAGCCACTGCTCACCGAGCACATACCCAGACCGGTCGCTTTCGACGACCACCCGAATCGAAGAAAGCCTGGCCTCCAGCATTTCCCGCAACGGCACTTGCTCCCGCCCCCACAGGTTCGGTGCCCACACCATTCCTGTCCCTTGATCGTAAATTCCCGGAATGATAATTCCTGCCGCCGCGGCGGCGCGGCCCTCCACCGCTTGCGCAATGCGATGCACGGTGGCCTCGGGCCTGCGATCAGCCGGTGTTTTGATCTTCCACGCGACGCCGCCGCGTTCATCGACCTCCGCTATAGCCGTTTTGGTTCCGCCCAGATCCACGGCTATGACCGTATTCATAGAGCACGAGGCTCCCTAGCGAGGTTGAGAACGATCCTGTAACGGTCCGCGCGGAGAATCGCCTTCACGAATTCCAAGGGCCGGCCGTGCTCAAGGTAAGTGATGCGCTCGGATGCGAGAGCCGGCGACCCGGGAGGCACACCCAGCAGTTCAGCGTCCTCACCGGCGATCACCATCGCCGAGTGCGTTTCGCGGGCGCGCACCGGTTCCAGGCCGTATTTCTCCCACAGTGTCTCGTACAGGGAAGCGTTCCCCATCGGCTCATGCGGGAGTCCTGGCGCAAGATCGAGAGGAATGTGCGCCGTCTGGATGCCAACCGGAACCCCGTCACCAAAACGCAAGCGCTTTAGCACGAACACACTGGCTCCGGCTGGTATCGACAGCACTCCCGCGAGGTGGCCATCCGCGGCGATGACACCTGAAGCGAGTACCCGCGCGCCGCCCTGAATCCCGTGCCGCCGCATTTCCTCCGTGAAGCTGGTAAGCTCGCGTGGACCCTGTTCGAGCCGGGTGCGGGCAACGAAAGTCCCGCGTCCTTGCTCTCGCCGCACATAGCCGGAAACTGCAAGAGCGTGTAGAGCCTGTTTGACGGTAATCTTGCTGACACCGTAAACCCGCGCCAGTTCGGATTCGGTGGGGATTCGGTCCGAGGCCCGCCAATAACCGGATTGGATGCCTTCCAGAATGACCGACTGAAGCTGACGATAGAGCGGGATAGGCAACTGCTTATCGAGCGTCTGCCTCATGGGTCGAAATTGAATATAACCTTATATCAATATGATGTCAAGCTGGAGGACGGTCCGTGTAAAACCCCGTCAGCCTGAACTGAGTGATTTTCCACCTGCCCCCGCCTCACGCGCGAGAACCTCGCCGGCGCCGGGGCCGCCCTGCTCGCGTACTGCCTCATGATCAACTACGTACACCTCATCGCCATCCCCGAGCGTGAGAACTCGCTGGCCGTCCTCCTGCGCCGCGTCCATGGGCGGTACGCTCAGTACTGCAACCCCCGCTGCGGACGTTCCGGCAGCCAGCTATGGGCAGCGATAGCTTAGGTGGAGCGTAATCCAGTGCGTGCGGGTCTCATGGATCGTCCCGGCGACTGCCCCTGGTCCAGCGCGGCCGCGCATCTCACCGGGGCTGCCCCATCCGGAGTCCTCGACATGCTTTGGTGGCGGCACGAGAGTCCCGCCGCCTGGGCCGAGGCGATCGGTGCGAAGGACCCGGAAAGCGGCACGTCCCTGCGGCGCTGCACGTACTCGGGCCGGCCGTTTGGCGAGGAGGAGTTCGTCCGGGAGGTGTCCCGCTGTTTCGGCCGCTACTGGACGCGCGGGCGTCCGCCCAAACAGCCCGGCGTCAGGTTGTTCACCGGCCCAGGCGATCAGTTCTCGCTGTTCGGGGAACCATGTGGAAAATTACTCAGTTCAGGCTGACGCATTTCGGCCTTTTCATTTGGCAGAACGGGTGCCGTCTCGGTGACATTCTACGTGGCTGAATTCGCGCGAGATGTGGCTGAAGTGCGATTTGCTATAATGCCCCATCGTCTCGTTGTTTTTTTAGTCCTGCTGTGAGGTGAAATGCCGCGAGTCCGAGTTATATCTTTCGACCTGTGGGATACCGTTTTCGTCGATGACTCCGACGAACCCAAGCGTCGTGCGCAGGGTCTCGCTCCCAAGACGGTGGCGCGCCGGGAATTGGTGTATAGCTATCTATCCCGCCACGCTCCCATCGAACGGGCACTGGTCGATTGCGCATACGACACTGCTGACGCCGCTTTCCGCGAGGTCTGGCACAACCAGCATTTCACCTGGACGGTGGCGGTTCGCCTTGGCGTGGTGTTGAAAGGTCTGAAGCGCGAGCTGCCCGCCCCGGAGTTCGCCGAGCTAGTCCGGCTGCACGAGGACATGGAGTTGATGGTCCAGCCGGACCTGGTCCCGGGTGTGGCCGAAGCCGTGCGAACGCTCGCCAAAAAATATCAGCTGGTGGTGGTCTCTGACGCCATCTTCTCGCCCGGCCGCGCGCTCCGCGAGTTGCTTGCAGGTTACGAGCTGCTGGATGCATTCTCCGCGTTCGTCTTCAGCGACGAGGCCGGCTGCTCCAAGCCCGACCCGGCCGCTTTTGAGAAAGCCGCCGAACTGGCCGGCTGCCGGGTAGATGAGATCGTGCATATTGGCGACCGGGAGCAAAACGACATCGCCGGGCCAAAGCGCGTGGGCGCCCGCTCCGTACTGTTGACCGCGGCGATTGATCGAGGCAGCGCGAACACGGCCGCGGACGCCGTTTGCCGCGACTACCGCGAGCTGCCCGCGATCATTGAATCATTGGACACAAATTAGAACAGCGATCATGCCAACTAAATTGAAGTTCCTCATCGTGGATGGTTACGCGAAAGCCAGCCGCGACGAGTTCGACGTGGCCGGGATGAAGCACGCCTGGCGGCTCTACGCGGAGATGCTGAAGCGCCACCTTCCCGAGGCCGAATACGAAGTCTGGTTCCCGAGCGACATCGCAACACCGCCGGACGACATGGGCCCGGATCACTACGCGGGCATCCTCTGGACCGGATGTAACTTGACCATCTACCACGACGACGATCGCGTCCAGCGCCAGATCGAGTACGCCAAGAAGAGTTACGAAGTAGGGACGCCGTCGTTCGGTACCTGCTGGGGTCTGCAAATGGCGGCTGTGGCGGCCGGCGGCACGGTGGAAGCCAACCCGCGCGGACGCGAAATGGGCATTGCGCGCAAGATTCACTTGACCGAAGCGGGCCGGAACCATCCGTTCCTGGCGGGCAAGCCGCTCGTCTACACCGGCTTCATCAGCCACCTGGACCATGTGACGAAGCTTCCGCCGGGCGGCACGCTGCTCGCCTCGAACGATTTCACGCACGTGCAGGCCATCGCGGTCACCCACGGCAAGGGCACGTTCTGGGCGACGCAGTATCACCCGGAGTACGATCTCCACGAGGTGGCGCGCCTGTTCGTCGCCCGCGAGCCGAAACTGTTGCGCGAAGGTTTCTTCGAAAGTCACGCGGCGCTCGTCGAACACGTGAACAAGTTCGAAACGCTGTCCCAAACGCCGGAACGCAAGGACCTGCGCTGGCAGCTTGACATCGACGACGACGTGCTCGATGAGGACCTGCGTCAGGTCGAATTTCATAACTGGATCCAGAGACTCGTGCTGCCGCACGCGGCCAAAGGCTAATCTGTCATGTTCGAGAACATTGCGACGTTCAATTTCCCCACCAGGATCGTCTTCGGCTGCGGCGCGGTGCGCCAGTTGCCGGCCTGCCTGGCGGAAACCGGAATCCACAAGCCCATGATCCTCACCGATCCGGGCTTGCGCGCCACACCCGTGCTGTCCGCGGTGACCGGCGTGCTAGCGGATGCGGGCATTCCACACGAGGTGTTTGCCGAAGTGCATGGCAACCCCATCGAAGATGACGTCGTGCAGTCCGCGGCGCGGTATCGCGCGGCCGGCTGCGACGGAGCCATCGGCCTGGGTGGCGGCAGCGCGCTGGATGTTTCAAAAGCCGTGGTCGCCATGGCGCGCCACGATGGCGATATCACGGAGTTGGACGCCTTCAACGGCGGCGTCGCGAGGATCGCGCCGGACCTTGACCCCATCATCGCCATCCCGACGACAGCGGGCACTGGAAGCGAGGTCGGCCGCTCGGCCGTCATCACCGTGCGCAAGCTGGGCAAGAAGATCTTCATCTTCCATCCGCAGCTTCTCCCGGCGCGGGCCATTCTCGATCCTGAACTGACCGTGGGGCTGCCGCCCGCGCTCACCGCCGCCACCGGCATGGACGCTTTTACGCATTGCCTGGAGTCTTACACCTGCCCGGTCTTCCACCCAATTTGCGACGCCATCGCCATCTACGGCATGGAACTGGTGATCCGCTACCTGGAGCGCGCCACCCGCGACGGCGCGGACATCGAAGCGCGCGGCAACATGCAGGTGGCCGCCACCATGGGCGCCATCGCATTCCAGAAGGACCTGGGCGCGGCGCACTCGCTGGCGCACCCGCTGTCGACCGAGTTCGGCCTGAACCACGGGCTTGCCAACGCCCTGGTGCTGCCCGCGGTCATGCGCTTCAACATCGAGCCTGCGGCCAACCACTACACGCGCCTGGCCGGATTGTTCGGCGTCGAAACCGGGAAGATGAGCGAAGCCGTGGCGGCAGCGCGGGCAGTCGAGGAAGTCGAGGCGCTCATCGACCGCCTGGGCCTCCAGCGCGGCTTGCGCAACCACAAGGTGACGCGCGAGGCTTTGACTACGTTGGCGCGGAAGGCCTTCGATGACCCGTGCCACAAGACTAACATCCGCGCGTGCGCGGAAGGCGATTTGCTTAAGATGTACGAAGCAAGCTGGTAGAAACGCGCTGTAAACAGGAGCGGAGCTCATGAGAGAAACTTCCCAGTGGAACGTGATCAATCCGGCTAACGAGAGCGTTTTCCTTACGGTCGAACCGACCAGTGAGCAGGAGATCGACGGCATTCTGTCGCGCATGCGCGCGGCGCAGCAGGATTGGCGCAGCGTGCCGGTTGATGATCGGGTGGAAGTGTGCAGCGAATTCATCGGGGCATTTCGGGCCATGAAAGACAACGTCGCACTCGACATCACGCGGCAGATGGGCAAGCCGGTCTTGCAGGCGATGCGCGAAGTCGACACAATGCTGGATCGCGCCCAGACCATGCTCGGCCTGGCGTCCGTCGCGCTCGAGGACGACCACCTGCCTCGTAAGGAAGGCTTCAACCGCTATATACGCCGCGAGCCGCTCGGCATCGTGCTCAACATTCCCGCCTGGAACTATCCGCTGCTGATCGCGGTGAACGTGATTATCCCGGCGCTAGCGGCCGGTAACGCCGTGCTCATCAAGCACGCGCGCCTGACGCCGCTGTGCGGCGACGCCTTCGTCGAGGCCTTCCGCAGGACCAGCCTGCCGCCCGACCTGGTGGCTTCCATTCACGTCGACCACGCGACGATCCGTAAGCTCATTGACCGGCGCGCAGTGGATTTCATCTCATTCACCGGCTCGGTGGAGGGCGGCCGCCAAGTGTACGAAGCGGCTTCGACGAAGCTCATCGACGTGGGCCTGGAGTTGGGCGGTAAGGACCCGGCGTTCGTCTGTGAGGACGCCAACTTCTGGCACGCCGTACAGAACACCGTGGACGGAGCCTTTTACAACGCCGGGCAAAGCTGCTGCGCGGTGGAGCGTATTTACGTGATGCGTCCCATTTACCAGCGTTTCGTCGATGCGTACGTGGCTGAAGTCGAAAAGTATAAAGTGGGCGACCCCGAGCGGCTAGGTGTAGGTATGGGTCCGCTGGCGCAAGCGAAAGCCGTCGAGTTCATGGAGTATCAGGTGAAGGACGCGGTGAACCGGGGCGCCAAGGTGCTCACCGGCGGCAAGCGCTTGCCCGGTCCCGGTTACTACTTCCAGCCCACAGTTCTGGTGAATGTGGACCACACCATGAGCCTGATGATGGAAGAGACTTTCGGTCCGCTCATCGGCATCATGCCGGTAGACACCGAAGACGAAGCCGTGCGGCTGATGAACGATAGCCGGTACGGGTTGACGGCGTCGATATGGACCGAGGACATCGAACGCGGTGAAGAACTAGCCGCGCGGACCAATGCCGGCACGGTGTATGTCAACCGCTGCGATTACCTGGACCCGGAACTGGCCTGGGTGGGCATCAAGGACAGTGGTCACGGCTGCACCCTCTCGCACCTTGGCTACCATTATCTGACCCGGCCCAAGAGCTTCCACCTGCGAGTGAAGACCAGCTAGGGCCGATAGGTTGAAGTCCCTGTTTCGCGGCATACACGCGGCGGACCCGTGTATCCTGAGAGTCTGTCTCAGGCAATCTGAAGCAATCGGGTGGACGTGATGGATAGTTGGGCTCTACTGGCGCGCGTTGTGGTCCTGTTGGCTGTCGCGGCTGGGCTGGGCGTGGTGCTGCGACGATTCGGGCAGAACCCAATCGTCGGTTATCTGCTGGCCGGGGTCGCTCTTGGGCCCACCGGCGCCGGGCTGATCGGAAGCGGCCAGCAACTGCACGCTGTAAGTGAACTAGGCGTAGCTCTCCTTCTATTCACCATCGGACTCGAGTTTTCTTTCGCACGCCTCCGGCAGATCGGCCGGATCGCCACGTTGGGCGGGCTGGCGCAGGTCACGCTGACGCTGGCAGCGGTGACGGCGGTCCTGCGCGCCACGGGAATGGGATTCAACGAATCCTTCATCCTGGCATCGGCGATTGCGATGAGTAGCACGGCGGTGGTGCTGCGGGTCCTCACGGACAGTGCTGAACTCGACAGCCGGCATGGCCGCGCCGCAGTGGGCATACTGCTGACGCAGGACATCTGCGTGGTTCCGCTGCTGCTGGCCGCCGATGCGATGTCGGAAAACTTGACCGGCCCCGAAGCCATCTCGGATTTTGCCCTGAAGGCCCTGGGGATGGCAGCCGCCGGCGTTGTGCTGTGGGTTTTGATGAGATACCTGGCGCCGGTCCTGTTCGCACGCGCCATGCTCTCCAAGAACCGGGAATTGCCCGTGGTGGTCGCGGCGTGCGCGAGCCTGGGGGCGGCAGCAGGCGCTCATGCGGTCGGTATTTCCCCGGCAATCGGCGCGTTCGCGGCTGGCGTGGTGTTGTCCGAATCGCCGTTTGCGACCCAGATGAAAGCGGACGTCACGCCGCTTTCGGCCGTCTTCATCGCCACGTTCTTTGCTTCCGTCGGGACGATCGTCAACGTGCCCATTGGTAGGCAGGTTGCTTACGTATTGCTGGCAGCGGCTGCAGTCATGATCTTGAAGACCATCATCGCGGCGGGTGTGGCATGGGCATTTCAACGGTCGGCACGCGTCGCGGTGGCTACCGGGATTGCTTTGTCGCAGGTCGGGGAGTTCACCTTCGTGCTGGCGGACAATGGCAACCGCAGGGGCCTGGTAGGAGCGGCGGACCTCGAGTTCCTGGTGGCGGTGTCCCTGGTCACGCTGATCGCGACACCCTACGTGATGGGCGCGGCACCGCGTTTGGCTGCCGCCATCTCGCGGCGCCGTGCACCGCGCATCTCCCGCCCCGTGGAACAGGTCGGGAATAGGGGCGCGCGGAACACGGTCATCGTGATCGGCTATGGGCCTGCCGGCCAGGAAGTGGTGGATGCGCTGCAGCGGGCAAGTATTCCTGTCCTGGTCCTCGAGTTCAATCCGAACACCGCCGCCGCTTTCGCTTCAACGCTCTCCATCCAGGTAGGAGATGCCACTCAACTCGAGATCCTGGAACATGCGGGAGTCGCCGGGGCCCGCGCAGTGATTGTGACGATCCCGGACCCGTCGGCTTCCCGAGCCATAATCGAACAAGTCAGGCGGCTCGCTCCCGCCGTCCCGGTCATTGCGAGGGGACGCTACCACCAGTACGCGCCGATGCTCGAAAGCGCAGGCGCCGTCTCCGTCATCGACGAGGAACAGATCGTGGGAACGGAGATGGCGCAACAGGTCCTGCGGCTTCTCGCCTCCGGGGGTGCTTCCGCCTGAAGATTACTTTTTCGCGGACACCCGATCGAGCCGCCAGACGTCGCTTTCCATGTTATTGCCGGCCACCACCCAGAGATGCCCGGCGTGCACAAAGACGCTCGCGGCATGGCGCGGTTTCCAGGGCGTCGCGGGCACTTCTTCCCAGTGGACCCCATCCACCGAGTGCCATACGTCGCTGCGGTTGCCGCCCCGCGCGTTGTAGCCTTCGAGGACCCACAGGCGGCCATCCCACACGGCAACGTCGTGGTACTGGCGCGGCGTGCACGGCGCTTGCTTTGAGTGACACTCCCAGTGGATGCCGTCCGCGGAACTCCACACGTCGTTGTGGAAATTGCGGCTGGGGGTCGCGGGTGTATCGTAGGGGCCGCCGCCCAGGATCCAGATGCGCCCGTTGTGCACCGCCGCCCCGCCGATCATGCCGCGCGCAGTCCAGTATGGCTCCTGGGGCCTCACCTGCCGCCAGCGCACGCCGTCCGTGGTGGTCCACAGGTCGCGATAGAACCGCTCTTCCGACGGCGCGAACGCCGGCATGGTCTGACCTCCGATGACCCAGATGCGGTCCCGGAAAACCACCGTGTAGTGCAGTGCCCGCGGCGCCCAGGGAACGTTCGCGCTCACGCGCCTCCAGCGCTTGCCATCGGCCGAGTTCCAAACGTCGTTCTGATAGTGGTGCTGGTTGGCATCGCCGCCCACGATCCAGAGCTTGCCCTTGAAGACGGCATAGCCGGCGGTGTGGCGTCCTTCCCAGTCGCTTGCCGCGTCGAACCGCGCATCGAGAAACGTGTTCGGCTTTTCGAGTTTCCAGTCCAGCCCGTCCCGGGTACTCCAAACCTCGTTGTTGCAGACCATCGGGAAGTGGACCTTGTCGCGCGGGTTCCAACCGCCCAGCAGCCACATGCGACCGCGAAAGCTCAGTGCTCCCGCACCGTCCCGGGGCGCGAAAGGAGCGGCTCCGGTCACCTTCACCCAACGATAGTCAGCCGCTGTTACGGCGGTGGCCAGAAGCAGAAACGGCAGTATCAGGATGGCTCGGCGGAACATAGCTCGGGTTCGATCTTACATCTTTGCAGCGGGTGTATGCTGAGGGGTGTGCAGGCGTAGGCCTGATGATCCTGATGGAAAGAGAGGCGTGAAGGAAATGAAGCATTTGAGAATTCTTCTACCGGTGGTTCTTGCTCTTGCGGTGCTCTGTTCTTGCACGAAAAAGAGCGCTCAGGCGCCCTCCGAGCAGCGCCACGCCACGGTGGTCATGCGCGACGGCACGAGCGTGCCCGGTTCCATCGTGTCCAGTTCCCCCACCGAAGTGACAATTGCCGGCGATGACAAGATCACGCGCACCATCCCGATGGATCAGGTGAAGTCCATCGAGTACGGCGAGGTGGCCCAGGCGCAGCCACCAGCTCAGGAGCAACCTCAGGCAAGTCCGCAGGCTTCAGGCCGCAGGGAGTTGACCCCCTCGATGCCAGGGCCCGTGAAGCCCAGCGCGGCCGTAACCGGAAGGGCCGCCGAGCCTCCTGCCAGGGTCTATGAGATCGCGGCGGGGAGCCAGATCGCCATCCGGACCAACGAGACCATCGATTCCGCCAAAGCTTCCGAGGGACAGAGCTTCGACGCGCAGGTTTCCAAGGATGTTCAGGATGCAAGCGGCGCCGTGGTGATTCCGCGCGGATCCAGGGCTCAGCTGGTGATCGTGTCCGCATCCAAAGGCGGCCGCATTAAGGGCGCGTCGGACCTAGTGCTGGACTTGAAATCCGTCACGATTGGCGGACAGCGCTACCAGGTCGACGCAGCCAACGTTGAGCAGAAAGGCAAATCAGGCATCGGCGCAAATAAGCGGACGGCCACTTACACCGGAGGTGGCGCCGCTGTCGGCGCAATCATCCGAGCCATTGCCGGCGGCGGCGCGGGCGCCGCGGCCGGCGCGGGCGCCGGCGCCGGCGCCGGGGCGCTGACGCAGATTGTCACCAAGGGCGGTTCGATCAAAGTGCCTGCGGAGACGGTGTTGACCTTCCGCCTCCAGAACCCGCTCCGCGTAACTGAAGCCAAGTAAGCGGGCCGGACGTTCGGGAGCCAATTCGCAAAAGTAATGGGATGAACGTGTCTTGATGTGTGTGATTTCAAAACGATATCATTAAGATATCGAGGAACCCACATGAAAGAGAAGGACATCCGCTCCCTCAATGGCCTGTTCATGCTGATACTGCTGCTCGCGGTGTTGGCTCTGTGCGTCTACGGATTCATCGGTCTCAAAAATCAGCCGCCCGAGGAACTTCTCACCACGCTGGTTTTTTGGATTGCGGTTCTGGTAGTAGACAGCATCCTGATGGCGGGGCTGTTCATGGTGCAGCCGAACCAGGGTGTGGTTCTGCAACTGTTCGGCAATTACACCGGAACGACCAAAGTGCCGGGTCTGCGCTGGGCCAATCCGTTCCTGAGCAAGCGCCACGTTTCGCTGCGTGTGCGCAACTTTGAAACGACGCACCTGAAGGTCAACGACCGCGACGGCAACCCGATCGAAATAGCCGCCGTGGTGGTCTGGCGGGTGGTGGATACCGCCGAGGCCATCTTCATGGTGGACAACTACGAAAATTATGTCCACGTGCAGAGCGAGGCCGCGCTGCGCAACCTGGCCACGGCGTATCCGTACGACTCACACGAAGACGACGTCATGAGCTTGCGCGGGCACACGCAGAAAGTGGCCGAACATCTGAAGGATGAGATCCAGGCGCGGCTCATGGTGGCCGGCGTGGACGTCATCGAGGCGCGGATCAGCCACCTCGCCTATGCGGCCGAGATCGCGGCGGCCATGCTGCAGCGCCAGCAGGCTTCGGCCATTATCGCCGCGCGGCAGAAGATCGTGGAAGGCGCCGTGGGAATGGTAGAGATGGCTATCGACAGGCTTTCAAGCAAGCACGTGATCGAATTGGATGAAGAGCGCAAGGCGGCCATGGTGAGCAACCTGCTGGTGGTGCTGTGCGGCGAGCGCGCGGCACAACCAGTGGTGAACACCGGCACCATCTATCAATAAGCGCGGCGCGAATGGCGGAACGCAAAAGCTTCCTTCTTCGAATCGACGAACGGGTGCTTGACGAGGTCCGGCGCTGGGCGGACGACGAACTGCGCAGCCTCAACGGCCAGATCGAGTTCATTTTGCGGGAGGCGTTGCGCGCGCGCGGGCGCCTGCCGGCAGCTGAAGAGGATTCCAGCCGCCCGAACGGCAAGTGAGAACCGACACACGGTAGCGTAACATAGTAATTTGTCCCGGATCTCCGCTTCGCCCTTATCCGATCACGTTCAGTGGCCGCAAGTTTATGTGGGAGTGTTTCTCACCTCGCTGGCTACTCTGATCGTCGAACTGTCCCTCACCCGGATCTTTTCGGTGGTCTTCTACTACCACTTCGCGTTCCTGGCCATCTCCATCGCTCTCTTCGGCCTCGGCGCGGGAGGTGTGTTCAGCTACGTGGTCGCCGGATGGCGCGTGCCGCTCTATGCGAAGCTCGGCGGGTTGGCCGCTCTCGACAGCGTGGCGGTTCTCGGCAGCCTGATCTTCCTGTTGACGCGGCCGGGTGAACCGGGCAACGTGACGCTCGCGCTGGTCTACTTCACCTCTGCGCTGCCATTCTTTTTCGCCGGTGCGGTACTTTCGCTGGTGATCGCCGACACGGTCCAGAAGGTGGGCCGGGTTTATTTCTTCGACCTGATTGGGGCCGGCGCGGGCTGTCTGCTGCTGGTACCCCTGCTCAACCGCTTCGGCGGACCCAACACGGTGATTGCGGCGGCGGCCGTTTACGCGGTATCCGCGGCCATCTGGTTCAACCTGGCCGGAAAGCTGGCCGGACGCGCCGGTGGCGTAAGCCTGGCGCTGGCGTTGGTCTTCCTCCTCGGATACAACGCGCGCGTGCCGGTGATCGACGTGCGGTACGCGAAGGGCACGCGCCTCGCGGGGGAGCGCTTCGTCAAGTGGAACAGTTCCTCGCGGGTGGCGCTGGCGCCGTTGGGTGGGAGAGCGGGAAGCGGACAGTTGGAGATCGTGATCGACGCCGACGCCGCCACGAGCATTCCTAACATCGACTTCGCGAGCCTAGCCGACAAGGACCGCGACGGCTTGCTCAGCCAGGGCCCTGGCCTGCCCTATGCGCTGCGGCCGGGAGCCAAGACACTGGTGATCGGCCCCGGGGGTGGCTATGACGTGGCTCGCGCGCTGGCTTCCGGCAGCCGCGACATTACCGGCGTCGAGATCAACCCCATCATCGCTAACACGATCATGCGCGAGCGTTTCGCGGGGCTTAGCGGCGGCTTGTATTTGCGCCCGGAGGTCAAAATCCACGTCGAGGATGGACGCAGCTTCGTGCGGCGTACGCACGAGCGCTACCAAGTGATCCAGGCCACCCTGGTCGATACGTGGGCCTCGACTGCGGCCGGCGCTTTCGCGTTGTCGGAAAGCACGCTTTACACGAGCGATGCGTTCCGCGACTACCTGAACCGGCTCTGTGACGACGGCATCCTGGCGTTCACGCGCTGGGGCTTCGATCCGCCGCGCGAATCGCTGCGCGTGGTGGTGCTGGCGCGGACAGCGCTGGAAAAATTGGGCGAGCGCGACGCAGCCTCGCACGTCATGGTGCTGCGCGAAGGCGCCGCGGAGGACCTGGCGCGCTGGGGAAACGCCGATACGATTCTCATCGCCCGCAAGCCGTTCGCGCCTTCCGACATCGCACGAATCAGGCAGATCGCCGCCAAAGGAAGCTTCCAGCCGGTGTATTTGCCGGGCGACGCTCCCTCGAACGCGTTCGGCGAGTATCTACTCTGCCGCGACACGTCGTCCTTCTTCGAGAACTACGCGCACGACGTCTCGCCGGTGAGCGACAACCGCCCCTTCTTCTTTTACACGGTGCAGCCGCGTGACATCTGGAACTTCTTGAGCAGCGCCTCGCGGCTAAACGCCGATTACAAGATCAACCGTGCGGTGCCGATGCTGTTCGGCCTCATCCTGGTGAGCCTGCTGGCCGTAGCGCTGACGCTGGCGCTGCCTCCGCTCCTGCTGCGGAGCAAGCTGCCATGTGAGAAGGGCGTGCGCACCTTCCTGGCCTACTTCGTGCTGATCGGCGTGGGATACATCCTGATCCAGGTAGCTCTGATACAGAAGTTCGTGCTGTTCCTGGGCCACCCAACATACGCGCTTACGGTCATCATTTTTTCGATGTTGATGGCCAGCGGCTTCGGCAGCTTCTATAGTTCGAGGCTGCTGGCGGACCAGGACCGTCGCTGGCGCATGCTGCTGGCTGGCGTCGCGATCTTTGTCACGTTGCTGGCCGTCCTGGCCGGCCCGCTGACCGGCGGCCTGGTTGGACTGCCGCTCAGCGCGCGGGTCATCGTCACCGCACTGGCGATCCTGCCGGCCGGATTCCTGATGGGCATGCCGTTCCCCACGGGGCTCGCGCGGCTCGACGTGCTGCACAAACCCGCCGTGCGCTGGGCGTGGGCGCTTAACGCGGCATCGAGCGTACTTGGGTCGGTTGCCGCGATCTTCTTTGCCATCTATCTTGGTCTGCGTGAAACGCTGCTGGTGGGCGCAGCGTGTTATATGGCCGCGGCGTTCGTCATCCGGCGGCGCGTTTCGCTGAATAGCTAACGCCGGGAGCAGACTCTGATTACAATGGGCCATAGGAGGGACTCCCATGCGTCGTCGCGAGTTTCTGGCCACTACGGCCGCGATGCAGGCCGCCACCGTTGCTTCGGCGGGCTCCGCACTGCCCCGGCGCCCATACAAGAAGGGCATTGAGCTTTCGATCATCGGCCTGGGCGGAATCGTCATCTGCAAGATGCCTCAGAAGGATGCCTCGCGCCGTGTCGCAGAGGCTTTCGATCGGGGCGTCAACTATTTCGACTGCGCTCCTACGTACTTTGACGGCGAGGCCGAGTTGAAACTGGGCGAAGCGCTGCGGCCGTACCGGTCGAAAGTCTTCCTGGCGGAGAAGACCACACGCCGCGACGCCAAGGGCGCGCGCGAGGAACTGGAACGCACTCTTACGCGGTTCCACACCGATCACGTGGATCTCTACCAGTTCCACGGCATCGCCTCGCTGGCCGACGTGGAAAAGATCCTGGCTCCCGGCGGCGCCGCAGAAACGTTCTTTGCCGCCCGCAAGGAGGGCAAGACTCGTTTCATCGGTTTTTCCGTCCACCACGCGCCCGCGGCTTTGCGCCTGATGGATGCGCTGGAACTGGACAGCGTCCTGTTCCCGGTGAATGTCAACGCCTGGGAGTACGGTGGATTCGGACCCCAAATCCTTGAAAAAGCGAAGTCCAAGGGACTCGCCCGCATGGCCTTGAAGGCGCTGGCGATGGGGAAGTGGCCGGCGGGGACAAAGGCGGAGGACCGCACGTCTCCGAAGTGCTGGTATCAGCCGATCGATGACCGCGAAACCGCGCGCATGGCGTTGCGGTTTACCTTGAACCAGGACATCACAGCGGCCATCCCACCAGGCGATGAGCGCGTGTTCGACCTGGCATTGGAACTGGCGGCGTCCCCGCTGCCCAAGCTGAGCGGCCCCGAACTGGCCGGTTTGAAAGCTCAGGTCTCCAAGCTTGAACCGATATTCCGGGCCTGAGCGCTACATGTGTGAACAATGAGATCCCTCTTCATTGCCGCATTCCTGTGCGTTCTCGCGGTGGCTCAGCCCCACGACCCGCGTAACATCATCGAGGGAAGCGTCATCCCCGACGAGGGCTATGCGGATCAACCGTACATCGTGAAGACGGAGGACGGCGCGTGGCTCTCAGTGATCACAACAGGTCCCGGCAACGAGGGCGCAAGCGGCCAACACGTCGTGACGCGGCGGAGTACGGATCAGGGCAAGAACTGGTCGGCCGCCGTGGACGTTGAACCGTCGAGCGGGCGGGAAGCGTCCTACGCGGTTCTGCTTAAGGCGCCCTACGGCCGCATTTACGTCTTCTACAACCACAACACGGACAATGTGCGCCGCGTGATCGCGGACAACCCTCCGTACGCGGACGGCTTTGCGCGGCGCGTGGACAGCCTGGGGCACTTCGTCTTCAAGTATTCCGATGATCACGGCCGGACATGGTCCGCCCGGCGCTACGATATCCCGGTGCGGGATTTCGCCATCGACCGGCAGAACCCTTATGGCGGAAAGTTGAAGTTCTTCTGGAACGTCGGAAGAGCCTTCGCGCACGGCGGCGCAGGCTATGTGCCGCTGCACAAGGTCGGCGGCATCGGCGAGGGTTTCTTCACGTCGTCGGAAGGCGCGCTGCTCAGAAGCGACAACATCCTCACCGAGCGCGATCCGGAGAAACTGCACTGGGAGACACTCCCTGAGGGCGATACGGGTCTGCGCACCCCGGCAGGAGGCGGCCCAGTGGCCGAGGAGCAGAGCTTCTCCGTGCTGAGCGATGGCTCGTTGTTTGTGGTATACCGGACCGTCGATGGGCACCCCGTCACCAGCTACAGCCGGGACGGCGGCCGCACATGGGAGCCGCCTCAATACATGCGATTCGAGGATGGACGCCTTGTGAAGCACCCGCGGGCGGCAAACTTCGCCTGGCGCTGCGCGAACGGCAAGTACCTTTACTGGTTCCACAATCATGGCGGCCGGTTCATCGGCGAACATCCCCGCCGCCGCACGATGGCTTACGACGACCGCAACCCGGTTTGGCTCTCCGGCGGCGCGGAAGCCGATTCGCCTCGCGGGCGGGTCATTCGCTGGTCGCAGCCCGAGATTGTTCTCTATGACGACGATCCACTGGTGCGCATGAGCTACCCGGATCTGGTGGAGGACGGCGGCAAGTACTTCCTTACAGAGACCCAAAAAGAAGTGGCGAGAGTGCACGAAATCGATCCCGCACTTCTCGAAGGGCTCTGGACACAGTTTGATGCGAAGGTCGTTCCGGACAAGGGGTTGCTCGTGGATCTTCGCGCACCGTTCCCCGCCAATATCCGCGCTCCCGAACTACCGGCTTTTCTTCGACGTTCGTCGCGGGGCGATTACGGCAGGGAGGATCTACGCGCCGGCTTTTCGGTGGAACTCTGGCTGCGCCTAGCTTCGGCCGGCCCCGGCCAGGTTCTTGTGGACAATCGCGGCAAAGACGGCAGGGGCTTCGTGGTGCGCACGGCGGAGGACCACGCCGTCGAGATAGTGCTCAACGACGGCATGACGGAAAACCGCTGGTCCTCGGACCCCCGTGTGATCGCCGAGGGTAAGACGCAGCACATCGTGGCCATCGTGGACGGCGGTCCGAAGATCATTACGTTCGTGGCCGATGGGAAGCTGTGCGACGGCGGCGACGCGCGGCAGTTCGGCTGGGGGCGCTTCAGCCCTCACCTGAAGAGCGCCAACGGCGGGCCGGAATTGCGCATCGCGAGCGGCGTCCTGCGCCTGCGGATCTACAACCGCTATCTGCGCACATCGGAAGCGATCGCGGCGTATCGCGCCCGGTATTGAACCCGGGCGCGGCGTGTTAACGTTGAGGTTGGTGTTTCATTTCGAAGCTGCACTCATCAATGTTCTTCTTTTATGGATTCTCACCGTGCCGCACGAGTTCGCGCACGCGTGGGCCGCTACGCGCCTAGGAGATGACACGCCCAGGCTCGAAGGGCGCGTGACGCTACATCCGCTGGCCCACGTGGACTGGCTCGGCACCGTGCTGCTGCCTTTCATCACATCGCTTGTGAGCGGAGGGTTTCTCGGCTGGGGCAAGCCGGTCAACACCAATCCCTTTAAGCTGCGCGGCGGAGTGAATGGTCTCGCCATGGTGGCGGTAGCCGGCCCGGCCAGCAATGTGGTCTTTTCGGTGATTCTGGCCTTGTTCGCCGTGCTGGTCGCGCGCTTGTTTCCCGCCGTGGCCGGGATCGCGGCGCAGGCGGTTGCGCTGAGCATCTACCTGGCTTTGTTCAACCTGATCCCGGTACCACCGCTGGACGGTTCGAAACTGCTGCTGCTCGTTCGCACGCCGCCTGCGATCTACAACGAACTAGCACGGGGAGGATTCATCATCATCATGGTCCTCATCATGGCCACGCCACTGGGCCGCTGGATGTCCATGGCAAGTTTCGCCGCCACCGACGGTATTTTCCGTCTCCTCCCCTTCCGCTTCTAGACCAGGATCCGCGTCATGGCTGAGTCGAAATCGACGACGGTGGCGATCCTGGCCGAGAAGCCGTCCGTCGCGCGGGACATTGCGGCGGTCCTGGGCGCCACCGGAAAAGGAGAGGGGTTCCTGCACGGCAACGGCTACGTGGTGACATGGGCCGTCGGGCACCTGGCTGCCCTGGCTGAACCGCACGAAATCAATCCGGCTTGGCGCGTGTGGCGGCGCGACCACTTGCCGATGCTGCCCAAAGAGTGGCCGCTGGTGGTTTACGAGCAGACGCGCGACCAATTCGAAGTCGTGCGCAAGATCTTCAATTCGTCGCGCGTCTCGAGCCTAGTGTGCGCCACTGACGCCGGCCGCGAGGGCGAGCTGATCTTCCGCTACATTTACGAAGCCGCCGGATGCAGGAAGCCTTTCCACCGGCTGTGGATCTCTTCACTCACGCCGGACGCCATCCGTAAGGGCTTCCAGAAACTGCGCCCCGGCTGCGACTACGATGCGCTGGCGGACGCGGCGCGGGGACGCAGCCGGGCGGACTGGCTGGTGGGTATGAACCTGTCACGCGCCTATTCGCTCAGTTACGGAGAAGATCTATCGGTGGGCCGCGTGCAGACGCCTACGCTGGCCATGGTAGTCGAGCGCGAGCTGGCCATCCGCAGTTTCGTTCCCGAAGACTACCTGGAGGTGGTCGCCACATTTCACCCGGCGGGCACCCCCGGCGACCACCATTACCAGAGCACGTGGTTCCGCGAACGCGCCAAAGGCGGCACGGACGTGGAGACCTTGCGGGAATCGATGCGCCTGGCGGCGGACTCGGAGGAAGCCTCGCGGATCGTGGAACGCGCGCGCACGGGGCAGGCGGCCGTCGAGTCCATCGAAGCGAAAACCGAGCGGATGGCGCCTCCGCTGCTCTACGACCTGACGGAGTTGCAGCGCCACGCCAACCGGCTTTACGGCTTCAGCGCGCAGCAGACGCTGAATCTCGCCCAGGCGCTTTACGAGCGGCACAAGCTGCTCAGCTATCCGCGAACCGACAGCCGCCACCTGTCGCAGGACGTGGCGGCGACGCTCCTGCGTGTGGTCCGGACCATCGAGGCACCCTATCGAGAATGGCTTGCGCCAGCGACGGGCGAGCGGCCGTTGGGCCGGCGCTTTGTCGACGATTCCAAAGTTACCGACCACCACGCCATCATCCCCACGACGACGTCTCCAGAAAGAACTTCGCTTTCGAGCGACGAGCGTAAGATCTACGACATGGTCTGCCGTCGTCTGCTCCAGGCCTGGCACGACGACCACATATGGTCGGTCACTACGGTCGTCACGGCAATCCACAACGGCGAGATCCGGGACTGCTATCACACCTCGGGCAAGGCCTTGGTGCAAGCCGGCTGGAAGGCGCTCGACATCGCGGGGCCGCAGAAGTCGCGGAAGGGCATATCAGGCAGCGAGGATCGCCCAACCGAGCAAGACCTGCCGCCGGGACTCGCCAAGGGTCAGCCGCAGGATGTCGTCAACGCGGAGTCCGTCAAGAAACAGACCCGGCCGCCCAAGCGCTTCACCGACGCCACGCTGCTCACGGCAATGGAGACGGCCGGCAAGACGCTGGACGAAAAGGAGCTCTCCGACGCGATGAAGGAGACCGGCTTGGGAACGCCGGCCACTCGCGCCGCCATCATCGAAGTGCTGCTAAAGCGCGACTATATAGCGCGGAACGGCAAGAACCTGGAGGCGACCGAGAAAGGCATTCGCCTGATCGAAGTGGTGCACCCGGAAGTGAAGAGCCCGGCGATGACCGGGCAGTGGGAGGCTTACCTCGGCCGCATCCAGCGAGGCAAGGCACAACTCGAACCGTTCCTGAAGGGGATCGAGGACTATGTGCGCGAGGTGGTAGGCAAGGCCGGCGATCATGCCGCACCTCCTCCGCCTGCACCTTCCCCGGTCAAGGCGGCACCGGTGGAAATCGCCGGTTCGCTCACCGATCTGCTACGGCGCGCCTTCGGATACGACTCATTCCGGGCAAACCAGGAGGTGGTGTGCCAGGCAGCCATCGACGGCAAAGACGTGCTGCTGGTGATGCCCACCGGGTCTGGCAAGTCGCTCTGCTATCAACTGCCGGGCATCGCCCGCGGCGGCACCACGCTGGTGATCAGCCCCCTGATCGCGCTGATGGAGGACCAGGTAGCGAAGCTGAAGCAAATGGGCTTCGCCGTTGACCGCATCCACTCGGGACAGGATCGCGCGACGTCCCGGCAAGCCTGCATCGACTATCTGAAGGGCGCACTGCAATTCCTGTTCATCGCGCCGGAGCGGCTGCGAGTAGCTGGTTTTCCGGAGATGCTCGCCAAGCGCAAGCCTTCGCTCATCGCCGTCGATGAGGCGCATTGCATCTCGCAGTGGGGCCACGATTTCCGTCCGGATTACCGGATGTTGGGTGAGTACCTGCCCGCCTTGCGGCCTGCGCCAGTCATGGCCCTCACCGCAACCGCGACGCCCCTGGTTCAGGACGACATCTGCACGCAACTGGGCCTGGTACACCCACCCCGTTTCATCCCCGGATTCCGGCGCGAGAACATTGCCATCGAGGGGGTTGAAGCGGCGCCTTCGCAAAGGCCCTATCTGGTCGCCGAACTCCTGAAGGACGACGAGCGCCGGCCCAGCATCGTGTACGTGCCAACACGGAAGCAGGCCGGGAGCCTGGCAGCGGACCTCGCGCGCCGGTTCGCGGCCGAAGCCTACCACGCTGGTCTCGATGCTGATCGCCGCAAACGCGTCCAGGAGGAGTTCCTGTCGGGTGAGATCGAGGTCATGGTAGCCACCATCGCTTTCGGCATGGGGGTCGACAAGCCGGACGTGCGCACCGTGATCCACACGGCTCTGCCCGGAAGCATCGAGGCCTACTATCAGGAAACCGGCCGCGCCGGGCGTGATGGCCTCCCCAGCCGGGCCGTCCTGATGCATTCCTACGCCGACCGTTATACGCACGACTTCTTCTTCGAACGCGACTATCCGGACGCCGCTGTTCTGGAGACAATCTTTCGCCGTCTGGGCCAACAACCGGTGGAGAAGGCGGCGCTATTGAAGAAGACTCGCTTGAGCCCGGACGTGTTTGACAAGGCGCTGGAAAAGCTCTGGATCCACGGCGGCGCGCTGATCGATTACGCCGAGAACGTGACGGCGGGCAGTGGTGCGTGGCGCAGATCTTACATCGCCCACGGCGAACAGAAGCGGGCGCAGATCGACGAGATGATCCGATACGCGGAGACCAACCAGTGCCGCATGTCGACGTTGGTGCGTCACTTCGGCGACTTGGCCGACAGCCGCACGGACTGCGGCATCTGCGACTTCTGCGCGCCGTCCAGTTGCGTAGCACAATGCTTCCGCGAGCCGACCGAAGCCGAGCACGCCACGCTGCTGCGCGTCGTGGAAGCTCTTCGCGAGGGACAGGTCAGACCCACCGGCAGACTCTACGCCGAGTTGTTCCCTCGCGCGGAGATCGCTCGCGACAATTTCGAGGAAGTACTGGGGGCGATGGCGCGCGCCGGGCTGGCGCGCCTTACCGACGCAGCTTTCGAGAAAGACGGCAGGCAGATCCCTTACCGCACGGTCAAGCTCACCGACGCGGGCGTGGATCTGGAAGAAGACACACCTATCGATTTCCTGATGAAGGACACCGTGAAGGCGCCTGCCGCTGCAAAACGCAAGAAGAGGAAGCCGGCCGCGAAGACACGACCCGCGCAGCCGGTAGTCCAGCACGCCACTCCGCCGAAAAAGCGACGCGCGGCGCGGGCCGAAATCTCCCGGGTCGAAGAAGCCCTACGCGCATGGCGGCTGGCTGAGGCCCGAAAGCGAGGGGTGCCGGCCTTCCGCATCCTCACCGACAAGACGTTGCGCGCCATCGCCGAGCGGCGCCCCGCCACCGCGACTGAGTTGCTGGCCATCAGCGGCATCGGCCTAAGCACCATCGAAAAGTACGGCCAGCGGATCTACCGCATCATAGAGGAAGCCGGTTAAGGCCCGCCGGTCACTGTCGCGCGGCGTTCCAGCTTTCCCCATCCCACCATGCGTCCGCGTATGGCGTGCAGGACGGACCTGGCCAGCACGTAATACATCAGCTCGCGGTAGTAGATACGCTGGATGAACAACAGCCACAAGTCACCGGGCCGCTCACCTTCCAAGCCGTACGCCAGGAAACAGGTAAGCAGTTCCAGGACGAAGAACCCGAAATAGTACAGCAGCACAACTCTCCAATTGCCGCTGAACATAGCGATCAGCATGGCGATCTCGGCGAAAGGCGAGAGGGCCGATAGGACGATCTGGAACATCCATATGCTCGGCAAGGCCACAAATCCGAGGGAGCCGTACCTGGGCAGAAACATGGCATCGCGATGTTTCCAGGCAGCCTGCAAAGTGCCGAATGCCCAGCGGAAGCGCTGCCGCGCCAGACTGCGCGTGTCCTCCGGCGCTTCGGTGTAGGCCACGGCTTCTTCCTCATACCGGATGACGTAGCCCAGCCGCCGGATGGCCAACGTAAGGTCAGTGTCTTCGGCCAACGTGTCGTGGCTGAAGCCGCCGAGTTTCACGATGAGTTCCTTGCGCCACGCGCCGACCGCGCCGGGAACCACCGTAATTGCATTCAGCAGATCGAGCGCGCGGCGATCCAGGTTGAAGCCATAAATGTACTCAATCGACTGGAAGCGCGTGATCCAGCGATTACGGTTGCCCACCCGTGCATTGCCGCTCACCGCGCCGATGCGCGGATCCTCGAAGTGCCTGACCAATTTCCCAATGGTGCCGCGGCGGAATATCGTATCGGCATCGAGAGCCACCACGATGTCGTTCGCCGCCAGCAAGATCGCTCGATTCAGCGCGGCGGCCTTGCCGGCGTTCGGCTGCGTTAGCACCGTGACACGCGCGTCGCCGCTGAACTTGGAACGCAGAACCTCCAGCGTGTGGTCCTTCGAACCGTCATCGACTACGATCACCTCGATGCCTTCGTAACCGTTGTTCAGTACCGAATCCACCGTGTTTGCGATGACCTTTTCCTCGTTATAAGCGGCGATGATTACGGAGACGTTGGGCCGGTAATCTGGAGAAAGCACTCTGCGCCGTGCAATACGCTTCTGGATGATGGCCAGTACGCCGAAAACCAGCGTACGCAACAAGGTCAGATAAATGGCTGCCAGGAAGAGAAGCCCCATTAGGCGCAGCAGCGAACCCTTGATGTCCAGGGCGCCTCCCTCGATGCGCGCCAGACGCAGTTCCTCGGCGCTGGGTTTGGGCATGATCTGATCACGGGTCATGCCCATCAACTGGCCGATGGTCAGGAAGCGGTAACCACGTTCACGATATTTGTCGATGATCCGCAGCAGCGCGGCCAGCGTCGCGGAGCGATTTCCTCCGCCGTCGTGCAGCAGTACTATATTGCCCTCGCCGGCCTCGTCATCGATGTCCTCCATGATCTTGTCGACGGTGGTGCCCTTCTCCCAATCCCTTGGATCGACGCGCTCGCCGATGGTGATGTAGCCGGCTTGCTGGGCCCGAAGCACCGGCAGAATCTCCTCGGGAGTCTGCGGCAGGCTGTCGGCGTTGTACGGCGGGCGGAACAGGATGGTGGCCGCACCGGTCAGGTTCTCGATGATCCGTTCGGTGGCGCTCAATTCGAGCTTCGCCCGTTCCGGTGACGTCAGCGCGATATTCGGATGCGAGTAGCTGTGGTTGCCAATCTCGTGCCCTTCGGCGTAAATGCGGCGCACGAGTTGCGGAGCGGCCTCGGCATTGAGGCCCACGACAAAGAACGTGGCGCGTACGCCCCGATCCTTCAACACGTCGAGTATCTTCGGCGTCCACTCCGGATCAGGCCCATCGTCGAAGCTGAGGACCAGGACTTTGTCCTGGGGCTTGCCGGTGTGCTCCATCACGTAATAGGAAGGAAGCTGCCCGTATTGCGCGGTGTAGCTGCCGTCGCTCGAGCGCTTCACATCACGCCGACCGTCCCGCGGTGTCTCGACAATGCGGATAATCTCGCCGTCACCGTAATGCTTGACCGATTTCTGGGACATCAGAGGTTCGAGCTGCGCCGTCCGAAAGTCGTCTTCGGGCCAGGCTTCGGGCTTGAGCACCGTCCAAAGTCCCGGATCTTCGGCGCCTAACCTCCACACGCCCACGCCCCGGAAACCGGCGCCGGAGACATCGTTCACGTGGTTGAGACCGGTCACTGCGTCCAGGAACCAGACCTCATGGCGCTGTCCGGCTGCTTCATACCGCAACACGGGATTCATCGCGTCGTCGTCCCATTCGACTTTGGCATTCCGCGACACGGCGGCCGACATCACGTCGTCGAAACTCACTTCCGCCGAGCCGCGCCCGCCGATGATCCAGTCATAACCATAATTCCCGATTCCGATGACGGTTTTCGCCGGTGGAACCGTCCTACCCAAAGCCTCCAACTGCGCCTCGAACCACCCTTCGGAAGCCACCGGGCCCGGCTCGCCGCTCTGGTAGTGTTCGTCATAGACCATGGGCACGAGAAAATCGTTAACCTCGGCCAGGCGTTTGAGGTCGTAGGCGCGGTCGCCAACGGGAACGCTTTGAGTTAGCAGGAAACCTTCGGGCTTCAACTTCGAGCGAAGCTCGCGCATGAACCGTATGAGCGCTTCTCGATCGCCTGGCCGCACTTGTTCGAAGTCAATGTTGATGCCGGCGAACTTCTGCTCGACCAGATTGGCGTGAATGTTGTCGATCAGGTTGGCTCGCGCCGCGGCGTCATTCAGCAGCCGGTGCACGTCGCCGCCGCGCCACCCCTGGCGAAAGTTCGTCAGCAAGGCGATGATCGGAAGATTGCCTTGCCGGGCGATCTGAATGACGGTGGGATCAGACTCGTCGTTCATGTCGCCCCTGGCATTAGTCAGCGTGAACCACTCCGGAACCAAGTGGGTCAGGTGCCCCAGGTGAAAACGCAGCGAGACCAGCGCGGCCGGATCCCAGTTGACATAGAACCCGAACACGACCGGTTTGTCCTCACCCATGCGCGCCGCGATTTTGGGATGCAGCACCGGAGAGCTGGATCGCACGTACTTCACGTCCTTCAGCGCTTTGCGAATATGCGCTCGCCTGAAGGGAACGTTTTTCACGGCTCGCTCGCCGGCGATAATTCCGCGCACCTCGGCAAAGCCCACCAAGTGCTCGACCGGCGGCAGGCCGAGCGCAGGCAGTTGCGGGCTGAGCAGGATAACCAGCACCAGGATGGCAACCGCGATGACGGCAAACAGTATCCCGGTCTGCAGGAACCGGCGGAAACGCGCCCATCTTTTGCCGGTGGGATCGTAAAAGACGAATGAAGGGTGGTGATGTTGTTCGCCCGGCATTCTATTCCTATTAGAGCGGATTATCGCAAGGGTGCAAAGGAGTCGCTGCCGCTCTCTCAACATTCGCTAAAATGGGTCTGCTATGGATCCCAAACTGCCGCTGGCGGCCATCACCGACGAATTCTCCCCGAGCCTCGAAACCGCCCTGGAGGGCATGGCGGGCGTAGGAATGACCGGCGCCGAATTGCGCATGGTTTCCGGCAAGAACATCATGGACCTCACCGACGACGAGGTCGCTCACGCCAAAGCGGCCGTTGAGGCCAAGGGAATGAAGGTCATCTCCATTGCTTCGCCGCTGCTCAAGGTAGTGCTGCCGGAAGGCGGGCCGCTCGACCACCGTTTCGAGCAGGACGGCTTCGCCGCAAAACACACTTTGGCGGATCAGCCGCGCCTCACGCGCCGCGCGTTCGACATCGCGCATATGACGGGCGCGCGCATCATCCGTGTTTTCAGCTACTGGCGCACTGCGGAGCCGGAAAAGTGCTTCGACCGCATCGCGGAGGATCTTCTGCAATTGGCTGAATCAGCGGCGAAGGAAGACCTGATCATCGGGCTTGAAAACGAGCAGGCCTGCAACATTGCGACGGGAAGCGAATCGGCCGTGATGCTGGAGAAGGTGAAGCATCCTAACCTCGGGCTGGTCTGGGACCCCGGCAATTGCGAAGTGTCGGGCGAACACGCCTTCCCGGATGGCTACCGCAAGCTCCCGGCCGGGCGCATCGTGCACGTGCACGCCAAGGACGTGCGCTACATAGACGGCAAAGCCGCCTGGGGCTTGCTGGGCGCGTGGGACGTCGACTGGAAAGGCCAGATCCGCGCCCTGCTCGTTGACGGTTACAGGGGATGGGTGAGCTTGGAGACACACTGGCCTGGACCGGGCGGCGACAAGTTTCAGGCGAGCGTAATATGTGGATGGAACCTCCGTGAATTGCTGGCGGCGAGCTGAACTATGGTGGTTGAAGTCGAAGGCGTAACACTGCATCTGGCGCATCCGGACGAGATCCAGCTGCGCTGGGTAGGCCAGCAGGACGCCATGCGGCAATTGCTGGCCGCATGGATGGTGATCGATCCGCGGGATTTGCCTATGAATCCGCGGCTGATCGGCAAGCCCGGCGTGGGCAAGACCACACTCGCTTACACGGCAGCCAAGCAGATGGCGCGGGAGGTTTACATCCTGCAGGCCACCGTCGATACGCGTCCCGAGGACTTGCTGATCACGCCGGTGATCGAAGGAGAGGGCCAACTCCGCTATGTGGCATCGCCGCTGGTGACCGCCATGATCCGCGGCGGCATCTGCGTGCTCGACGAAGGCAACCGCATGAGCGAGAAGAGCTGGGCCAGCCTGGCGCCTCTGCTCGACATGCGGCGCTACGTGGAGAGCATCGTCGCGGGCATCAAGATCCAGGCGCACCCAAATTTCCGGCTGGTGGCGACCATGAACGACGACGCTTCGACGTTCGACTTGCCTGAGTATATCCATTCGCGCCTGCAGCCCCAGATTCTGCTCGACTTTCCCGAGCGCGACGAGGAGTATCAGATTCTCAAGGAGAACCTTCCCTTCGGAGAAGAAAAGATCCTCGAATACGTCACCGAGTTCCTGCAGCAGGCCCACGGCGCCGATGAACGCTACACAGTGCGGGACGGCATCAACCTGGCGCGTTACGCCATGAAGCTAGGCGCATTCGCGGACGGAGCCGGCGACCCGGACACCGCGTTGCGCACCGCGGTGCTCGAAACCCTGGGCGAAGAGGCGCTGCGCTATGTCCCACGACTCTGAGCTGGCCACCAGCGCCGCTGGGAGCCTTGATCGCGGGCGGTTCCGCTATTTCCCGGTGGCGCCCGGCCGCCTGGAGTTCGCCATTGAGCTGCGGCGCGCCATCCTCGAAATGCAGCCCGCAGTGGTGGCGGTCGAACTGCCCACCTGTTTGGAGGGCGCCTACCGGAACGCCGTAGCACGGCTGCCCGAAATGTCCGTGATCGTGTACCCTGACGCCGCCGATCCGGAGCGCGCCGTCTACGTCCCGGTAGAGCCGGCCGACCCGTTCACCGAAGCCGTGCGGACCGCCGGCGAAACCGGCGCGGAGGTGATGTTCCTCGAACCCGGCGCAGGGGCACGGCCGCATCTACCGGACGCCTATCCGGATCCTTACGCCCTGCGTTCAGTCGGCCTCGCCAAGTATGTCGAAGCGTACCGTATTCATCCGCAAGAGCGCGACGAAAAGGTGGCGGCGCACGCAGCGGCGATGGCCTGGAAGCTGCAAGGCTCGGACCCCGAAGCCCTCGTAATGGTGGTCGTGTCGCTGAACCTGCTCGATGCGCTGCTCGACGCCATGGAGGTGCCTCAGGACGAACCGCCGCGCAGCGGCATCGACGAAGTGCAGTTATTCAATCCCCACCCGGATTGCCTGGTCGAGATCACAACGGAGTATCCGTATCTGCAGTGGCGGTACGAGAACTACCGAAACGAGATGGGCAACGAGAAGCTCGCGGACCGGCGCTGGTCCCAACTCGCTCTGTTACGTGAAGCCGAAAGGCAGTACGAAAAGAACGCCGGCGAGAAGATCCAGCAGTGGCAGCGCCGCCTGATGGCTCGCTACACGCGCAATCTCGCCCTGGTATCAGGCGGGCTGGTGGCCGGGCTGTTCGATTTGACCGTGGCGGCGCGCTCGATCGCCGACGACAACTATGCCTGGGAGGTCTGGGACGTTGCCGGCCGTTACCCGGCCCAGAAAGCCGAGAGCGATCTGGAGACAGTGAACCTTTCGGGCGAGGAAGTCTGGATCAACATGCGCAAGATGCGCTTGCGCCGCCGCCTGCCGCGTCCTAAACAGCGCCTGCGGCCCGCGAGCCTGAAGCCGCGCAAGAAAGAGACCCAGCCGGGCGAGTGGGCGCGGAATCTGGATGGCAACGCGATTTGCTCGTATCCGCCCGAGGACCTGGTGATTGAAAACTACGGCCAGATTCTTAAGGCGAAAGCCAAGAGCATCCTCTCGGAAGAGCGCGTGCGCACAGAGCCCTTCACAACATCCGTGCGCGACGGCATCGACCTGCGCGAGACCATCCGTAACTGGTACGAGAAGAAGATTTACGTCCGTGAGTTCGACAAGATCTCGGGCGAAGTCGGCGCCCTGGTGGTCATCTATGACGAAGACCGCGAGGACCGCTACACTTACCTCACCACGTGGCTCGGCGAGCACCAGAACGAAAGCGACATGGCGTTCTATTCGACCGACCCGTTCGCGAACATGGTTGGGCCCGGCATCGGGCGCGCGGAGTACGGCGGCTTTCTGATGACGCTGCCGCCGCGCCGCATGGTGGACGTGTGGGGCGACCCGGATTACTGGCTTGCGGAAACCAAACCCGAGCGGCTGCTGCTGGCGGCGCTCGATTACTCGATATACCGGCACGTGGTGTACGTGGCGGCAAGGCCGCCGCGCTCTATCTTCCGCAACATCGCCTACCGGTTAGGGCGTTCCATTCTCTACGTGCCGATCGGGCAGCTTGCCCCGGCGAAGCTCAAGAAGATACGCGTAGTGCACGTGCTGGACAGTTACGCGCGCCGCGAAGAGGCCAAAGATTATCTCTGGTGAGCCAGAGCCGGATCGGCACAACCGTCTAAGTTCGGCTATTGCCGCCCACCAACGAAGAGTAAGGCCGGAACTTCCCGTTTCCCGCCGGAGGAAGCTCGCTCACCATCTCGAAGATTAGGGACACTTCGGACCCCAGCGGCCGCTGGAGTCCAGCGCGCAGTCGTTGCAGATCATCGTGGCCGGGAGTGCGGCCCGGCAACGGCACGATCTTCACGACCACTCGATCGACGCTTGGTTGCACTATCTGATACCGGCGCAGCCAGGGCGCCTGTTTGACGAGCGGATCCAGCAGGTGATAAGGATGCAGCTTCGTTCCATCCGGCAGCGTGAAGCGGTCGATGACCCGGCCCCGAATGCCTTCCAGGGTGGCACAAGGGGCTCCGCAGGGGCAGCGCCGCGGTCCGCGGGTGGCGAGGTCACCGGTCCAATAGCGGATAAACGGCATGGCGAACGAATGCAAGGCTGTGGCCACCACTTCGCCCGTTTCACCGCAAGCGGCGGGTTTGCCGTCCTTGAGCACCTCGACAATGGCGCTGTCTTCCGCCACATGGTACAAGCCCGTTTGAGGACACTGAGCCGCCAGCAGGTTGAACTCGTGCATCCCATAGAAGTCGTACACTGGGGCGGCGAAACAATCCGAGATCTGCCGGCGCATATCCGGAGTGAGAGTTTCTCCTCCTGTGAAAATCAGCCGCGGCCGGATACCCCGGCGATGCTCCTCAGTGGCTTCGCCGCCGATCCAGGAAAGCGCATCCGGATATCCAGTCAGTACATCGGGCCGGAGTTCCGCCACACGATCGAGAATCTCCTTCGCGGGCAAAAGGCAGTCTACGGTCGGTCGACGGAGCCAGCCAAGCCGGTTGTAGAAATGAGCATCCGGCTTCTCGCCACGGCTTGGGTGGCCGTGTACGGTGACGGCAACGCGCAGGTCGGTCAGCCGCAGACCCAATTCGAACTCCAGCTTCAAACGCAAGCCCTGAAGAAGCCGGTCCTCGAATCGCGACCGGTAAGTGCGGAAGAGATAGCCGGTCGAACCGCTCGTGCGGTGGACAACAAGGCTATCGGGATCCACTCCCTGGGCGACAAGTCCGCTCGCGGGCAACTCTTGCATCTCGGCCCGCAGGGCCAGAGGGATTCGCTCAAGATCTTCGACTCCGCGTACGTTGTCCGCGGACAGCCCGTGGCGCGCGTAGAGATCCCGGTAGAAAGGAACGTTTTTCAAGGCGTGGCGGAACAAGGCGCGCAAGCGCCGGCTCTGGAAGTCCTCCAGTTTGTCGCGACTCCAGGAAGAAGACCGTAACACGGTGTGGACGCTGTCACATGCGACGGCGAAAACAGGCGTCATGCTCGGGTTCATTATACAATCGCGAAGGTGGAGAGCCAGGGCACGTTCCGCGATCGCTTCTCGGATACTCGCGTGCTATGGCAGACCAGGATGGCGGCCTACTGCCTGGGCATCGACGAGTTCGTGCCGCTCGCGATGGTGCTCTCCCTGGACGACGGCTGCGACTTGGACCTGATGGAGCGGCGTACCGGAATCCGGTTCTACTCGCGCGAGAAGACCGAGGGACGCCGCAGGGCTTTGGGCGATGACCCGGAAACCTACACACTGTTGCCCGCCATCGAGCACCAGTTGATGTCCTCTCTCCGAGATTCGCCCACAGGCTGCTGGAAAGCGGTGTCTCCTTATCCTTCCATTTCGTTGCGGGGCTTTGCCGCCAAGACGGGCATCGGTTGCCACTGTCGCACCTGGGAGGAGTCCCGGCTGTTTGGAAGCAAGAGAGGGTTGAGAGCTTGCCTGGACGATTTGGACTTGCCACGCCTGCCGGCTCGCATGTTGGACTTGGGCCAGGTCCGCTATCCTGAATTGGCGTCCGAATTCGGCGGAAGGTTCGTGATGCAGCAGGATATGGGCGCAGCAGGACGTGGAACGGCTATCATCGGCTCACCCGAAGATCTTGCTGAAGCGGGCAGGCGGTTCGGCGTCTCCGAGGTGTGGGTGGCGCCTCACGCCGGCTGCTTGTCCTTCAACGTCAACGCGGTTGCCGTCGATCATGGAACGGTGGTCGGCTTCCCCAGTGTGCAGATTGTCGGACAGCCTTTTCTCCACGGCACGCCCAGCGGCCACGCCGGCAACGACTTCACAGCCGCCGCGGCAGCACCATCGGACGTCCTGACAAGCATCCGGAAGCAAAGCGAGCGGATCGGGAGTTGGATGGCGGCGCGCGGCTACCGGGGACTATTCGGTCTGGACTTTGTTGTGGACGAGGCTAGCGGGACGCCTCTTGCCGTGGACCTCAACCCAAGATGGCAGGCATCGACTTCCTTACAGGCCCAGGCTGAAAGCCGCCAAGGCCGCATTCCGCTGGCCGCTGTGGAACTGGCTGCTCAACTGGGAATGATGAACACACAAGAAATCCTCGCGATGGCGGAAGTCTTCTTCCAGCCGCTTGAGGGGAGCCAAGTGTTTCCCAAGAACGCGCAAGGGAGATGGTGCCAGGCGCGAAACAAGCTTGAAGCCGGGGCTTATTCGGCGGCACTCGAATACGCGAGGCCCGCACTGCGACTGCGCGAACTCAACGCGCCGGACGAACTCGTGATCACCGGCGGCGTTCCGCGTCCGGGCCGGCCAATGGCTGCCGGCACATGGTTGCTGCGGATTTGCGGTGTGAGGGCGGCGGTGGACGGAGCCACGGGCCAGCCGCTCCCGTGGGTGGAGGAAGCGGTGCGCAAGGTGTATAACCAAGTGGATCTTGAAGAGGTGGATTGAGAGAGCGGGACACACAGACCGATCTTGTCGATAATGGGAGGATGACTCGACGTGGTTGGTTCACCCTCGTGCTTCTCGTGAGCGCCGTCATCCCCCTGCCGGCTTCCGACGTGGGCAAGGATTGGGGCGTCGAAAAACAGTCTTGGATCGACCCGGGCACTGGCGTGCGCGTTTGGGAAATGACGGCGAACAAGGGTGAGGCGAGCACGCTGTATTTTCACTTCCCGAATTTCACTCGCGACAGCCGATACCTTCTGTTCACTTCCAACCGGTCAGGTTCCAACCAGATCTACCGCATGTCCATCCCCGAAGGGCGCATCGTGCAATTGACCGACACGACCGGGGTGGGCAGCATTGGCCTCGTGCCGGATCACACCAATCCCCGGCGCATCTACTATCAGCGCCGGCATGACATTGTGGCGCTGGACGTGGAGAACTTCTCAGAGCGGCTGGTGGGTACGGTACCAGAACCGCATTTCGGTGGATATCACCAACCTACGCTGAGCGGCGACGGCAAATGGATCACGGTGGGCCGGCAGATCGATCCCAAGACGTGGGAAGTCGGCTTGATGAGCACCGAAACGGGCCAATACAAGACCGTCATCCGCGTCGGATTCCGCATCGGCCATATACAGCATAGTCCCACCGAGCCGGTGATCTTCTTCACGTGGGAGACCAGTGGCTACGCCCCCCAGCGCAGTTGGCTGGTGAACACGGACGGCACTGGCCTGCGGCCCTTCTACCAGCGCGTCGAACGCAAGGATTGGTTCACACCGCTGAAGGAATGGCTCACGCACGAGGCCTGGATTATGGGAACCGGCGAGATGACCATGGTGAACGACCGCGTCGGCATGGTGATTGTGAGCACCAACGGGACATCGCGCCTGGTGCGCGAAGGTAGCTACTGGCACGGAGAAGCGCGGCCGGACGGTAAGTTCATCGTGACAGACGATTTCGACGGCCGCGTCTGGTTGACTGAGACGGCCACCGGCAACACGCGCGTCCTGGCCACAGGTCTGCGTAAGCCGAAAGACGTTCATCTGCACCCCAGCTTCGATTGGTCGGGCCGCTACGTCATCTTCAACATGACCAAGAATCACAGGGCCGTGGGCTTGATTGATCTCAACGATCTGCCGGCGATGAACTGGCGCTGACGACGGCGTCCACAAGGCCGTCGGTGGTGTAAGTGGAGGCTTCGACATCCACGGCAATTCCAAGTTTGACGGCCGTGGCTGACGTTACGGGTCCAATGGAAGCCACACGTACGCCATCGAGCGAAGCCAGCCCCGCCGTCGAGACGAAGTTCCTTACGGTCGAGGAACTGGTGAATGTAATCCAGTCCGGCCGCGCGCCTTCGCGAAAGAGTCCGGCTGCGCGTGAGGCGGCGTCCGCAGGCACTGCGGTGCGATAGGCTTCGACGACTTCAACGTGCGCACCAAGGCGCCGCAACTCGTCCGGAACCACGTCGCGGGCGACGGCAGCGCGTGGAAGCAGGATGCGCTTTCCGCGAAGATCGACTCCCGCGAACGCCGCCACGAGGCTCTCGGCCACGTACTTCTCCGGCATGAGGCTCACGACGAGTCCGGCTTCTTCAGCGGCCTGCCGCGTGGCCGGGCCAATAGCGCAAATCGCGGCCCGCAACTTTGGCGCATCCTGGCCCCGCCGCGCAGCAAACGCACGCACACCGTTCGCGCTGGTGAAGACGATCCAATCGAACGTGCCGATCGCTTTCAGGGCGCACTCGAAAGGCGCTGGATCGGCGGGCGGCCGGATCTCGATGGTGGCCAACTCGACCACTTCGGCGCCGCGCGCGCGCAGTTTCGCCGCCAGGTCGCCGGCCTGCTCCCGGGCCCTAGTCACAGCCACGCGCACTCCTAGAAGCGGCATCGGACCATAAACGGCTTCGAGAATCGCGCGGCCTCCGGCGGCCAGCAACTCGCGCGCGAGAGTTGACCCGAGCAGCGCGGCATCGGACATAAGACCAGACTTCTCTCCGCGCACCACGGAACGTCCGTCCGGAGAGGCAACGATGGCGGTAAGCTTGAGCGCGTCCTGGTCCGCCGTGGCGTGACACCCGATGGGCACCTGGCATCCGCCGCCGAGAGCCCCTAGCAGCGCGCGCTCCGCCGTCACAGCGGCGCGCGTCGCGGGATCGTCCAGCCGGCTCACCGTCTGGTGCGCGTCGCCATCGTCGCGAGTCTCGATGGCCAGAGCGCCTTGCCCCACCGCCGGGCACATGACGCCGGCCGGCAGCAGTTCGCTGATGCGGTCGCCCCAACCCAGGCGCTTGAGCCCGGCCGCGGCCAACAGAATCGCGTCATACCGGCCCTCCGCTAATTTCCGGAGCCTGGTATCCAGATTCCCGCGCAGTGGCTCGATCTCCAGATCCGGCCGCAGGGCGTGCAATTGCGCCGAGCGGCGCAGAGAACTGGTTCCCACTCGAGCGCCCTTTGGCAGCTCAGCAAGCGCACGCCCCACCATGGCGTCCCGCGCGTCCTCGCGCGCGGGTATGGCCGCCACCGTCAGTCCAGCCGGCACTTCCGTAGGCAAATCCTTCATGCTATGCACGGCGAGATCCACGCGACCGTCGAGCAGCGCTTCTTCGATTTCCTTCGTGAACAGCCCCTTGGCGCCCACCTGGGCCAGCGGCACATCGGTGATCTTGTCTCCGGTAGTCTTGATGATCTCGATGCGCGTCTCTACGCCCAGTTCGGCCAGTCGCGCAGCCACCCATCTCGCCTGCCACAACGCCAGTTGAGAGCCACGGGAGCCGATTACGAGCATGAGTGTCAATCTCCGAGCCGGAACACGCGATGAATCAGGTCCACAAGATGCAATCCCTCGGGGCGCCCCGCGCTACGGCGCAGTTCGGAAATGGGACCGTGCGCAACCTTGTTCACAATGCCGCGGGTGAGCGCCTCGATCGCCTCTTCCTGCTGCGGGGTCAGCGCACCCAGCTTCGAACGCATGCGGGCCACCTCCCCCGCGCGAATCTGTTCAAGCTGTTCCTGCAAGCTCACGATCGTGGGTGTCACCTCGCGGGCGTGCAGGCGTCCCACCATACGATCCACTTCGAGCGAGACGATGGATTCGGCCTGACCGGCTTCCTTGGCGCGCTCCCGGCGGTTGGAGTTTACAACACGCTGGAGATCGTCGATGTCGTAGAGAAAGACGTTGTCGAGCTGGTTCACCGCGGGATCGATGTTGCGCGGGACCGCGATGTCGATGAAGAACATCGGGCGGTTGCGCCGCGCCTCCAGCGCCCGGCGCACGTCCTCCGGAGTCACGATGTAGTGCGGTGCGCCGCTGGAGGCGATGACGATGTCCACCTGGTGCAACCCGGCGGCGAAACGCGTGTAGTCCACGATCACGCCGCCGAACAGCCGCGCGAGTTCTTCGGCACGCTCCCGCGTGCGGTTGGTGACATAGATGCCCGCAACGCCCGACCGGTGCAGGTGCCGCGCGGCAAGCTCCGACATCTTTCCCGCCCCGACCACCATCACTCTCTTACCATCGAGCGAGCCAAAGATCTGGCGCGCCAGTTCCACTGCCGCGTAACTGACCGACACGGCGCTGCGCCCGATCTCCGTTTCCGAGCGGACTCGTTTGGCGACGCTGAAGGCGCGCGCGAGCAGGGCGTCCAGCGTCCCCTCCAGCGCCCCGGCGGCTTTGGCCGCGGCGTAGGCGGCCTTGAGTTGCCCCAGGATTTGCGGCTCACCGAGCACCATGGAATCCAGGCTGGAGGCGACGCGGAACAGGTGGCGCACCGCGTCGCGATCCTCGTGGTGGTACAGGTAGGGACTCGCCCAACCGGGTTCGAGTCCGTGGCTGCGCTCCAGGAATCCGGTCGCGAGCGACACCGGGTCGCAGTTGTCTTCACTGGTCACCGCCACTTCCACGCGGTTGCACGTGGAAAGGATCATCCCTTCGAGCAGGCCAGGTTCGCTCTTGAGCGAGTGCAGCGCTTCCGCGAGCGACTCCTCGCGGAAGGCCAGCCGTTCGCGGACCTCCAGCGGCGCCGTGCGATGATTCAGCCCCGTGATCGCAAATCTCATCGTGTCAACATCGGACGCAGACCCACGTGCGCGGCCCAGGTCAGCGCCGAGCATCCCAGTACAACAATCGACATCACCGCGGCCTTGCGCCCACGCCAACCGGCGGAAACGCGCAGGAACACCAGCAGCAGGTAGAAGACCCAGGTCACCAGGGAGACCACGATCTTCGGTTGAGCAATCCAGCGCGTGCCGCTTTCGATGAAAGCCCAAATGCTGCCCGCAATGACGGCCAGCGTGATCAACAGGAAGCCCGCGGCCATGGAGGTCGAGATCAACCCGTCCAGCACGCCCAGCGGCGGCAAGCGGTCCAGGAATATGCTTGCGCGCTTCCGCTTCAACTGCCGCTCCTGGATCAGGTAAGCGACCGACGCCACGGCCATCAGGAGCATCGCCGCATAGCCTGCGAGCACCAGCGTGACGTGCGCCAGCAACCAGGTATCGCGCACCTTGGGATCGGACCACGAACCCACCGGACTTCCCAGCGCGCCCACCAGGGTCATCACGAACACCAGCGGAAACACGAACGCGCTCAACGTTTCCACGTGATGCCGCAGATAAACGAGCAGGTAGAGCAAGCCGATCAAATACGCACACAGCGAGATGGACTCGTAAAAATTGTTGGCCGGGAAATGGCCCGTGTACGCAGCTTCCTCCACGATGGAGACGAAGTGGAGCGTGAGGCCGCCGCAGAAAGTGATGAAAGCCAGCCGGAAGAGCTTGGCGCGGCGCTTCAAAATAGTAAGAATGGCATGGATAAGACCCACCGCATAGAGCACGGCGGCGACGCGCAGCCATAGGACACTCATCTCATGCATGGTTGGAAATCCCGTTCCTCCAGCTCATGGGCGTCATCCCGCCGCCCGCGTCGAACTACCCTGCAATCATCAGTATATCGTGGCCGCGCCGGGCCCTATCGCCCAAGCTCGGCTTCGGCGGCCTCGAGTTCCTTGCCCGCCTCGGCCCACTTGCCTTGCGACACCAAGTCCCGGTAGCGGCGGAAGTGCCTGCGGACGGAGTCGATACGCGGATCCGGGCCGCCGGCGGGCGCAGCGGCCACGCCCGCGCCAGATGGCTTAGCGGCCATCCCCGCCAGCGCGCGCACGCTCACTCCCGACAGTTCCGCGATGGCCTGCTCATAGGTATCCGTGTAAATCACCGTGTCGCCCATTCCGAGGGCTATCTTCTTCAACTGCGGCATGCGGGC
Organism: uncultured Solibacteraceae bacterium; assembly: GCA_964384215.1. GTDB lineage: Bacteria > Acidobacteriota > Terriglobia > Bryobacterales > Bryobacteraceae > JAJFUV01. Next base: position 49,757 of record CAYLLB010000002.1, read on the forward strand.
TTGGGCGGCTTGAATGTAGATCGGCTGAATATAGATGAAGGTGTTCTCGACGGGCAGAACCAGCATCTGGCCGCGAATCACTTGCGAGCCCTGCTGGTTCCAAAGCGTCAAGTCCTTGGAAATGTTCTGGTCCTGGCTGATCTTGGCTTCGATCTGCATGGGTCCATAGATCAGCGCCTGCTTCGACAGTTTCAGGACCTGCAACTCGCCGAGGTTCTTGCCGTCGCAGCGGGCTACCATCACGCCGATGAGGTTGTCCTTGCTGCGCGGCGTGAAGGGGAGGATCAGCAGAAACTCGGGCTGTTCCTCACCCGGCAGGGTGGCCACTATGTAAGTGGGCATCATGCCCTTGGACTGCCCCGCTTCCCCGCCCGTGGTTCGCGGGATGTCCCACAGATCCTCCTTGTTATAGAAGGACTCGGGGTCCAGCATGTGGAAGGTGCGGTAGATCTCGGCCTGCACACGGAACAGAGTTTCCGGATAGCGTGCATGCACACGCAAATCGGCCGGCATTTCCGAGGCCGGCGCAAGCAGCTTGGGAAACAGGCGTTGGTAGGCCCGGATGATGGGGTCGCCTGGATCGAAGACATAGAGCCGCGTCGTGCCGTCATAGGCGTCCACCGTGGCTTTCACGGAGTTGCGGATATAGTTCACCGAACCTATGCCCTCAAGACCGACCGCGCGCGAATAAGGATGCACATCCGAAGTCGTGTACCCATCCGCCATCCACACCATGCGTCCGCCTGAAGTGAGCACCAAGTAAGGGTCGCCGTCCCAGGTCACGAATCCGGCGAGTTCCGCCAGGCGCCCGCGGACCTTGCGATGAATGATCATGCGGCTCTCGGGAGTAAACATGCCGGTGAGCAGGATCTTCCAATCGCTCTCGGCCAAGGCGGCGGCGAAACGGATGGGCAGAGAGGCCACGGGGAAGCCGCCCGCGCCCTCGTAGCGGTTGTGGACGTTCTCGGCGCCGGATGGATAGTTGAACTCCGGCTGTTTGGTTCGGACGAAGACCGGTTCGTGAAGCTGCTCACCGAAATAGAGTTCCGGCCGCGTGAGTTTCAGGCTGGGAGTTTTCACTGCCGGCGGGGCGTCTTGGATGAACAACACCGGAAGGCCCTCCGGGGTGATGCGGTTGGCCTCGGCCACGACAGTGCCGTAACCGTGCGTGTAAACGAATTTCGAGTTTACCCAGCCGGCCTGCGCGCCACCCACCTGGCGGATATCGAGTTCGCGCGGCGTGAGGAGCAATTGCCGGAGCTGGCCGTCAATCATGTAGCGATCCACGTCGCTGTCCACAAAAACGTAATAGGGGCGGATCGCCTGGAGCTGTGTGACGGTGTCGTGGAAAGCCCGCCAATCCCAAAGACGCACATTGTCGAGCAAAGCTTTATGCCGCGTTGGATCGACCTTGGATTCGAGCTTGGCATCGAAGTCGATCTCCTTGATCCGGCGATCGAGGCCGTATGCCGCCCGCGTGGCCGCGATGTGACGCTGGACGTATTGCCGCTGCAGGGAGATCTCGTTCGGTTTCACATAGACTGCGTTGACCAACGGAGGCACGACACCCCGGACAACCAGGGCCAGCACCATCGCGAGGGCTAGTTTCTTCCGCCCCACGGCCAAAAAAACCGCGGCGGCCACGGCGGCGGCCACGGCGAGCCACTGCAAGGGCAAGGTGATGTTCTGACTCACATAGTCCACGCCGACCAGGAAGCCGTGGTCGTCGTAAAGCATCGAATACCGGTCGAGGTAAAAGCGCGCCGCCAGAGCCAGTAGAAAGATGGCACCGACGCAGCGCAGGAACACGCCGCCCAGCGCGTCTCCGAGGCCCAATTCCTGAAGGTCGAAAGTCCCCTCCCTGGTCCATTCAGGGAACCGTTCGCGAAGCTGCCAGAAGCGTGAGGCAAGAAAGTAGATCACCCCACTAAGCAGGGCCAGCCCCAGCACGAAGCGCAGCAGTTCGGAATAGAACGGGAGTTCGAACAGGTAAAACGACAGCGGGTGCGCGAAGACCGGATCCTGCCATGAGGTGGCTTCGGAGGGAAGGTTACGTCCTCCAAAAAAGCGGATGGCAGTCCAGGAGTCGATGGTAGCTACGCCGAGCAGGATGCCAAGCACGAACAAAACGGCCGTAGAGAGCTTGGCGTACAAGGGAACGCGCCGCAGGCCCATCCCGGCGGCCTTCAGTGCGCGGGCGTGAGCCCACCAGAGAACGACAAAGGCCACCAACGCGGCGACCAGCGCCGGAGCCGTGCCGTAAAGCAGCATACTGAACCAGGTGGGGACCTGGCCCATCTCCTTCCACCAGCAATAGTCGATGACGAAAGACCCGATGGTACGGGCACCCAGAAAGATCGCCAATAGAATGACGATCAGCAGGGTCATCGCGCCTTGGCGCCGCGGCGGGGCGCCGATCTCCGGATAAGGCATGTCAGAACTCCTTGTCGCGCGACCAGACGAACTTCCCGTTTACCATAGTGGCGGCGGGCGCGCCCCGGAAGGTGCGTCCGTCGAAAGGCGTATTGCGGCTCTTTGAAAAAGAACGGTTCACATCATAGGTCCAAACCAGCTCGGGGTCGAACATCGTGATGTCCGCCACGGCACCCGGCGAGAGTGTTCCGCGATCCAGCTTAAGGACGCGCGCGGGTCCCAGCGACATCAGTTCCACCAGGCGCATGAGCGGCATCTTGCCGGAATGCACCAGTACTTCCAGGGCCACGGCCAGCGCCGTTTCGAGTCCGATGATGCCGAACGGGCACCGTTCGAACTCCTGCATTTTCTCGCTGCCGGCGTGCGGCGCGTGGTCGGTGGCGATGGCGTCGATGACGCCGGAGACCAATCCCTCAACCACGCCGGCGACATCGTCTGCCGTGCGCAACGGAGGCTTCATCTTGAAGTTGCTGTCGTAAGGCGGCATGGCTGCGTCGCAAAGGGCCATGTGATGGGGAGTGGCTTCCGCGGTCACGTGCACACCACGCGCCTTAGCCCCAGCTACCATTTGCACACTGCGACGCGTGGAGACATGCGCCACGTGGAAGCGCGCCCCGGTGGCTTCGGCAAGGAGAATATCGCGCGCTACCATAATGTCTTCCGAACAACCCGGAATGCCGCGCAAGCCGCACCTCACGCTTTCGAATCCCTCGTGCATATCGCCGCCGGCGCTCAGGGCCAGGTCTTCGCAGTGGTCGATGACCACCAGACCGAGCTCACGGGCGAACTCCATGGCGCGGCGCATCACGCGGCTGTTCATCACCGGCCTGCCGTCGTCGGAGATGGCCACGACTCCGGCGCTCTTCATCGATCCGTAGCCGGGCAATTCCTCTCCGGCGCTGCCTTTGGTGATGGCGCCGATCGGCAGTACGTTCACCACAGCGAATCGCCGGGCGCGGTCGACGATGTAGCTGGTAACGGTGGCGTTGTCGTTTACCGGCTCGCTGTTGGGCATGGCACAGATGGTCGTAAAGCCGCCGGCCGCCGCCGCGCGCGAACCCGTTTCGATGGTTTCCACATGCCCAAAACCTGGCTCACGCAGGTGCACGTGCATGTCGATGAAGCCCGGAGCGACCACCAGACCGCTCGCGTCGAAGACCTCCGAGCCGCTCTCGCCGAGGTTCCGTCCCACCGCGGCGATGCGCCCGTTATCCACCAGCACATCCGCGATGCCGTCGCGCGAGGATGCCGGATCGACGACCCTTCCGTTCTTGAGAAGCGTTCTAGCCATGGTCAACCCAAAATCCTTTCCAGCACCGCCATGCGGACTGCCACGCCATTCTCAACCTGGTTGAGGATTACGGAGCGCTGTGAATCGGCCACCTCGCTCGCGATCTCGCGGCCCCGGTTGATAGGCCCCGGATGCATGACGATCGCTTCCGGCCGCGCGAGCGACAAGTGCTCCAACTGCAACCCGTAATAGCGGAAATACTCGCTGGCCGGGAATGCCGCCTCATGCTGTCTTTCCAGTTGCACGCGCAGCATCATGATGACGTCGGCGCCGGTGATGGCCTCGCGGATATCACACGTAAGACTCACACCCGGCGCGATATGCGCCAGTTCCGGTGGCAGCAGCGAGGGCGGGCCGCACAGAACAATGTCCACGCCGAACTTCGAAAGCAGGTACACGTTCGACCGGGCCACGCGGCTGTGCGCAATGTCTCCGATGATGGCGATGCGCAAGCCTTCCAGCGTGGGGCGGCGATCCAGGATCGTGCGCGCATCGAGCAGCGCCTGAGTAGGGTGCTCGTGCGTGCCGTCGCCGGCGTTGACGATGGGCGTCGGCAAATAGCGCGCTAGAAAGTGCGGAGCGCCGGAGGCCGCGTGTCTCATCACGATCGCGTCGGGCCGCATGGCGGCCAGCGTGTTCAGGGTGTCCACCAGCGACTCGCCCTTGGAGACGCTCGAGCCGGCGGCGGTGATCGATACCGCGTCTGCCCCCAGACGCTTGGCGGCGATCTCAAAGCTGGTGCGCGTTCGCGTCGAGGCTTCGTAAAACAGGTTCACGATCATCTTGCCGCGCAGGGTTTCCATGCGCTTGATCGGCGTGCCCTGTAACGCCTGAAAATCCTTGGCGCGCGTAAGGATGGATTCGATCTCGGCCCGGTCGAGCGGTTCGATACCAAGGAGACCTTTGGGCATGGGCTACTCCGCGACTCTTTCGACCAGCAAGACTTTTTCCGTCTGGTCGATTTCCTGGAACTTCACTTCGATGATTTCGTTGTGTGTGGTCTGCACCATGCGGCCTACATAACGGGCCTCGATGGGCAGTTCACGGTGGCCGCGGTCGATCAGCGCGAGCAACTGGACCCGCGAGGGCCGCCCCTGATCGAACAGCGCATCCAGAGCCGCCCGCACCGTTCGTCCCGTGTACAGCACGTCATCCGTCAGCACGATGTCCTTGCCGGTGATGGGGAAGCCGATCGTCGCCTCGTTCACGACGGGCGCCGGACCCACTGTCGACAGGTCGTCGCGATAGAGTTTGATGTCGAGCGTACCGACGGGAATCTTGCGGTTCTCCAGAGATTCGATCTTGCGCGCCAGCCGCTCGGCCAGGGGAACACCGCGGCGGCGAATGCCGACGAAAGCCAGCTTATCGAGGTCGGCGCTCTTCTCGAGCACTTCGTGCGCGAGACGGACCAGGGTGCGGTCCATCTCCGAAGCGCTCATCAATTGACATTTCACACGTGTGACAGACATGGCAAGGCGTCTCCGAAGGCACAGGTTATCACATCGGCCCCTGCCCCAGTTTTCGCGAGTTTCGGCCCTCCGGGCCGATGTGCGCGATAATCACAGAGAAGTGAGGGTTTCGCAATTATAAGGCAAGCTCTTCGATTGGTTGCGCTAGCCGCAATCCTAGCCTGTCCTGCATGGCCGGACGAGCCGCAGAGTCCCGCGGTCGCCCAGCCGTACCAGCCGCTCAGCGCCAGCGAGCGGTGGCGTCTCTATGGGAAGGATCTCTTCCGGAATCCGATGGCGGGCTTCGGTATCGCGGCAGGCGCATCCATCGCGCAGTGGCGCGATGACCCGACCGAGTGGGGACAGGGTGGAGAAGGTTTGGGAAGGCGCCTGGCCCACCGTGCGGGACGGCTGACGGTGCAGGAAACCTGCGAGGCCGCCGGGGCGGCGTTGCTACGCCACGACGTGCGCTACATCCCGAGCCGGGACACTCGCTTCTGGCCCCGCGTCACCCACGCGATGGCGGCTAACTTCGTGACGCTGGACGAGCACGGCAACCGCGCCGTCCACGCGGCGCGCCTGGGAGGCATCGTGGCGGGAGTGCTGGTGAGCAGGCAGTGGATGCCGGACCGTTACAGCAGCGCCTATCGCATTACCCGAGGCATCGGCATCCAACTCGGCATCAGCTCCGCCTTCAGCGTCCTGCGCGAATTTACGCCGGACCTGAAGCGGGTATTTCGCCGCAGATAGCGGCCCGTGGCTCGCCGCCCTTATGCCGGTGCCTTCCCGTAATCGCGGATCTTCATCGGCTCGCCGCCCTTCAACGCCGATTGATGCGCCACAATCCCGGGCACGGTGTACGCGGTGGCTTCCCAAACATTCACCGATGGGTGGCGGTCCTCGACGATCGCATCGATAAACTCCTTGGTGATGAAAACGTGCGATCCACCGTGGCCGCTCTTCACCCGCATGGATTCCGGCAGCCGCTCCCAATGGTCCGGCTGCGCAAACTTCTCTTGATGCACATCCCCTTCCGGGTAGCCGTTCGCGTCGATGACCGTCTTGCCGTCCTTGCTGATGCTGACCACCGTATTCGGCGAGCCCTCCGGCCGCGCCATGATGTATGACATACGGTCACCATAGAAAGCACCCCGCTCGGTGCCGCCCGCGGCCACGTGCCAGAAAACGGATATACGGCTCGAATGTCCCGCGGAAGTCTTGAAGAATCCCGTGGTGTTCCAGAACGGATTCTTGTACTGGTTCGTCTGCAGCACCTCGTGGTTGTCTCCCCAGCCGACCGCCTGCACTTCCACCAAGCGCTCGCCGGTGACCGGCACGACCATGCCGGTGCAGTGCGTGGGATAGTGCATGGGCGGCAGGCCGTGGCGCCAAGTCGGAAAGCCACGGTCGTCGAAATAGAGCGGCAACAATCCTTCGTGATGGTACTCGGCCTCACTGTAGAAGATGGTGCCGAACTTGCCTGCGCGCGCCCACTCCATGCAAGTCATCACTTCGGGCCGGTAGTAGCTGGTTTCGGCCATCATGTAACGCAGGCCGCTGCGCTTGACGGCGTCGATCAACCGCTCGCACTCCTCGACGGACATGCCGGCCGGCACGGCGCTGATCACGTGCTTGCCCGCCTTGAACGCCTCCAGGGCCATCCAGACGTGCAGCGGCGCGGGTGTGAATACTCCCACCGCGTCCAACTCCGGGTGCTTCAGCATGTCCCGATAGTTCTTGAAACGGCTTCCGCAGCGATACACGGTGGAGAGCTTCTCCAACCGGTCCGGGCGTATGTCGCATACCGCCGTGACTCTTGCGTTGGGATGCAAGTGCCACTGGAACGTGGACCCGAAACCACCGCCGACGATGCCAATGCGCACCGGCTTTCCGGTTGACGCTTTCGCTGTACCCTTGAAAGCTCCCGCGCCAATTGCCGCGCCCGCACTCATCAACAAACTGCGTCTACTCACCGCCATCACTTTCCTCCCGACGGATCTCCGCGCTTCAAGCGCGCGAAGATAATCATCTTACCTTTCCACTCACAGGAACAGTCAGACCGCTGACGAGACCGGCGATGCGCAACTTGCGCAAGGCGATTTCGCCCAGGTTGCACAGGACCGCCAGCGCCAGCAGCGCGGGCCACAGCCGTAACGACGCCGGCTTGGCACGCCCCGCTGGATCGAACACCTGCCGCGGGTCCGGGTTGAAGCGCCCGCCGGTGAAGCGAGCCAGATTCTCGAGCAGTCCGGGATTGGAGCCGTACTCGCTCATCTCCTTTTCCTGCCGTAAAACACCGACCTCCGGGAATGCGCGCGACTCTTCGAGCGGGCGCACCCGGAACAACCCCTGCCGCTTGCCGATGTGCAACCGGGCGCGATAAGCGCCTTGCGCCAGCTTGGCGATGGGCACGGGCTGCATGAAGCCGTTCGGCCCGGAGACAAAAATGTCCGGCACCTTCGCCGGCTCTTCCACATAGCGGCTCAACCGGTAATCGACCACCAGCTCTTCGTTGGCGCTGTCGAAGCTTGCAGAAGCTTCCCCGGCTTGCGCGTGCGGCAGCAGGTCGCGCGTCAGGTTGGACCAGAACTTGTCGAATCCGCTCCATCCCACCCATTTGGCCGCCCACCGGCTCTTAGCGTCCGAAGTGAAGACCGCCACGCGCCCCAAACCGTACTGCCAGCGCACCAGCAACGGGTCCTTGCGGTCCACGCTCAAGACCGTCTCCGCGGTGGGTTTGCTCTGAAAGCGGACGTAGCCGAGAAGTTCCGGAGCCTGATCTATGTTCACTCCCCCCAGGATTTCGGCCTTGCCGGCAACAACCGGGCGAAACGGCCTTTCCACTACTGTGGAGCCGGTGTGCTCCAGAACGTCGCGCAGCAGAATCTGTTCGAGCCCCGCCGGATCGCTCATGAAGTATGACTTACCTTTGGCCGTTACCGCCACCTTTTCGAGGTAGGAGCGATTGACGTCCTGGCCCAAGCCGACTGTGGAGATGCTGACGCGATGGGCCTCGGCGTCACGGGCCAAGTTCATGCTGTCGCCCTCCTCGGAAATGCCGTCGGTGAGCAGCACGATGTGCTTGAAAGTAGCCTTCACCGGAAGCACCCGGCGATAGGCTTCGGCCAAGGCCGGGGCGATCTGCGTGCCGCCGTCGGGCGTGATGCCGGAGATCAGGCGCACGATCAGCGACCGGTCCTCCGCCCGGCGGATGGGAACGGCCCACTGGAACGAGTTATCGAAGATGAGCACCCCCACCGAATCGATGGGCCTCAGGTTCTGCACAACGCCGATGGCTGCCAGGCGCGCCAGTTCGATCTTTTTGCCCTCCATGGAGCTAGACTTGTCGATGATCAGGATTACGCAAGTTCCTTCGGGCGAGCGCGGCGGCGCCACCTTGGCCGGCAGCAGACGGTCGAGTGCATCCTCCTCGCCTTTTTTCTCGATATAGATATTGCGTTCGCCGCCGATCACCAGCACCCCGCCGCCTTGCCTGACGTACTCCTCCAGGCGCTTCTTGCCCGAGGGTGAAAGCGATTCGAGATCCCAGTTATTGAACACCAGAAGTTCGTAGCTCTCCCATTTCTCGCGCTTCCAATCGTTTGAGCGCACTAACTTAAAGCGGCCAGCTTCGAGCGTCTTCAGCAGGTGCGTTTCGGTGCCGGCGGGATCTTCCGAAATCCAGAGGACGCGAGGCCGGCGAAGATTGACGGCTTGGGCGAAACGCACCTCCCCGAGACCTTCGGCGCGGATCGCGCCCGACAGGTCCACGGCTCCGTCCGAGGCGACCACCGAGTGCGCGCGGATGTCATTCACTCCCGCATCCAGCTTCGCCGGGACCGCACCCAGCACTTTGCCGTCGGCCGCGATCTCGACGACGGCGGAAGCAGCCCGCGGAGATAGGACCTTCAAATCCACCGGAAACCGCTCCCCACTGAAAACCGTTCCTGGGATGCTCGCCGACTCCAGGCGCAGGTCCGGCTTGGGGCGCCCGGCGAGCGCAAACGTGTCGATAGGGATTCCGAGTTGCCCGGCCTGCCAGGCGGCGCGCGCTGCGCTGCCACGGTTTTCCAGGCCATCCGAAATCAGCACGATGCGCGGCACTAAGTCCGAAGGCAGGCGGGCGGCGGCTTCCCGTACAGCGGCTTCGATGTCTGTGACGCGTCCCTCCTCGCCGGGTGTTGGGCGGAAGTTCCAGTGCGGGTTGTGTTCGCCCGGCAAAGCTTCGCGTGTGGCTCCGGCAAACGCCGTGACGCGCATCCGGTTACGTCCGCGCGCGCCATCCATGCGGTTGACAAGGTCCGAGGCGCGCTTCAGGTCGTCCGGCGCCGCGCTTGAAGATGTGTCCACCAGGGCCGCCACTGCTACTTTGGTCTCATATACCGTAATGGCCGGAGCGAACAGCGCCGCCAGTACAGCTCCGGCCATGGCAGACTTCAATACGAACGCCGCGCGCGCGGCCAGCGTCGCCGGCCAACGCCACCAGGCAGAACGGCGCGCGCCATAGCGCCACCATTCATAGAGCAGTACCGCCGCACCCGCCATTGCGAGCCAGCGCCACAAATCGCGCGGCTGCGGCGGGCTGGCCCCCCGCGAGGGCACGCCGTAGCTGGTCTTCGGCGGCGCTTCCCATCGCGCCGTGCCTAACTCGGGAAGCGTGAGCGAATAGGCGAGTTCGCGACCCCCGGCTAACACCCGCACGTTGCCGGGCGCACCCGCGAAGAAGCGTAGCTGGCCACCGTCGACGCTGTACGGCAAATCGCCGAGCGTATCCGAAACCACGCGCACCGGCCCTGCGGCGGCTTCCGGCGCCAGGGTCGTTTCGACCGAACCCGCGCTCGCCCCGGCCAACTCCCACCGGCGGAAGGTCTCCGGCGACAGCCAGCGCAAAATGTTGGCGAAAACCAGCGGCGTCGTCAATTCGTAGCGCTGCGAGCCCGCGAGCGGGTGAAACCCGAACACGACCATGCGCGGCGTTCCCGGGCGAGCCACAATCACCGGGCCGAATCCGGTTTCCGCGAGTTGAATGTCCGATGGCGCGGGTTCGAACACCTGGGTGGATGCGATTCTCGATCCCTGGCCGTGCAGCCCAGCGCCTAACTCGTGCCCGGCCGACCATCGCATGATCGTCGCGTCGCGCGCGGTGCGCCGCACAGGTACGGGCGAGGCACCCGCGGGCGGGTCGATCCAAATGGCGTCGATTGCGGGCGGCGACGGCGGCCGGAACCCGTCTATCACCATGGCGCCCGCATCCGGTTTGGGTTGGTAATCTCGCGGATTCAGCCACGCCGCTTCCACACCAGCACTCACGCTGAAGATCGGCCGCAGCAGTTCGGCACGGGTAGAGTACACGGCCACTTTCAGGGCCGATTGCGCGGGGACTTCAATGACAGCGCGGTTGTCGGCGGCCAGGTCGTCTTCCGGAAGCAGCCGCGCTTCGAGCCAGCCCGCCGCGCGTGTATGGTGTTCAAAAGCGGCGGCGCCCTCCACGCCCGGCGCGAGTTCCAAGCGGCGTGTCCCAACAGGAGCACCGGCAAATTGCAGCACCACCGTGACCGTGCGTGGAGCCGAAGTGTGGTTACGCACCGAAATGTGGACCTCCCACACGCCGGGATCGCTGGACGAGCGTCGCAGACCGAACTTTGTAAACCCGCAATTGGAGATGTTCTCGCCCACCGGGAGCACGCGCAGGTTCGCGAACGAGCCCGCGGCGGCTTCCCGTGGAGCCACACGGCCTGTGCCAGCGTAAACGATTTCACCCCTGCGGCGTCCCGTGCCCGCGAGCACCCGTTCGGCGAAGGCGAGCGCGCCGTCCAGGTCCAACGCCGTCGAACCCGGCGAACTCGTGCGCAGTGCTGCTTCCACGGCGCCGCGGTTGGACTCGAAGCCAGTGGCGGGCGTCGCCAGCGCGTCGGCGCGGATCAGCATCACGCGGTCGGTTGGCGGCAGCGTGCGCAGGTAACGGCCCAGTTCCCGGCGCGCTTCGTCGAAAACCGTCCCGTTGTGCGAACGCGCCGCCATCCATGCCGAAGTGTCGAGGACCAAGACGTGGTCGCGACCCGATGCGGGCGATGCGCCCCAACGCAGCTGGCCCGCAGCCAAAGCCAGCAGGGCGAGGCCGAGCAACTGCAACAGCAGGGAAAGCGGCTGCTGGATCTTCTTGCGGCGCCGGGCTTCCACGGGCTTCTGCGCTGCCTGCCAGAAACGCAGCGTGGGGACGATCAACCGGCGGCGCGAGCGGTCCAGCAGATACAGCGCGACCACTACCGTGCTGGCCGCGCCGAACAACGAAACCAGTTCGAGAAGCGTGAGGTTGACCAGGTACATGCGCGCGTCCCGCCTGCCCTCAGGCTACCCCCGAAATTCGCATCAACGGACCGAAAACAGCCTCTTCGATCGGCATGCTGGCCGCGAGACCCACGTAGCGCCCGCCGTGGCGCGTGGCCAAATTCTGCAACATGCGGGCGTGCGCGTCGAAGGCTTCCGTGTAACGCGTACCGGCTTCGCGGTCGAAGCGCAACCGCATGGTTCGGGCGTTTTCGGCATCTTCCAGCTCGAGCTCTCCCTCCCAGGGAGGCGTACGGTCATCGTCATCCCATAGTTGGATCAGAAGCAGCTCGTGTTCGAAGTCCGCCAGGTATTGCAGCGGTTTTTCGCAGCCGGCCTCATCCAGGAAATCCGAGATGACCACGAGCAATCCCGGTTGGGCGTATGCGGCGACTAACTCCCTGGCAGCCGACATAAAGTCGCTCACGCCCGCGGGTTGGAGCGCGGTGAGAAACTCGACCGCCGGCGCGAAGCAGTGCCGTCCCCCGCCGGCGCGAAATGGTTCGCCGAGTCCTCCTGCGAACGGCTGTATCAGGATCTTGTCCAGCCGCACGAGGCCGATGTAGGTCAAGGCCGCGGCCAGCCGCCGTGCGTAGTTGAATTTGCCGCGCCCGCCTGTCGCCATCGAGAGGCTGGTATCCAGCAAGAGCCGCACGGGAACCCGCGGCTCCACTTGAAAGAGCTTCAGAAACAGTTTCTCCAGCCGCAGGTAGGCGCGCCAGTTCACGGCGCGCAGGTCGTCCCCGTAATGGAAACGGCGGTGGTCTAGAAACTCCTGCCCGGCGCCCGAGAAGCGCGAAGCGTTGCGGCCGCCCACCAGTCCCGGAAAGCTCTTCCGCCAGTGGATGGCCAGGCGCTCGAGCTTCTCGAGGAAGGTACGATCTACCAGGGGCTCCTGCGCCATGAGCGGACGACTCAACTTGCCCGCGCCGCTACCGCGCGGATAATTCCATCGAGCACGGTCTCGGTGGTTTGCCCTTCGGCGTGCGCGTCGAAATTCAGAATGATGCGGTGGCGAAGCACGGCGGGTGCTACTTTCAGAATGTCACCCACGCTCAGGTGGAAGCGGCCGTCGAGCAGCGCCGAAACGCGTCCGCACTCGACCAGCGCCTGGGCACCCCTCGGCGAAGAGCCGTAGCGGATGTACTTGCGCGCGCTCTCGTGCGCCTGTTCGCTCCCCGGCTGCGTGGCCATCACCAGGTCCACAGCGAATTCCTGCACGTGCGCCGCCACCAGGATCTCGCGGCAGACCCGCCGCAATTCCAGGATATCCTCCCGGCCTGCCACGCTCTCCACGTGCGTCTCTTCCCTTTGTATGGTGCGCTCAACGACTCTGTTCAGTTCATCCCGCGACGGATAGTTCACCACGATCTTCATCAGGAAGCGGTCGAGCTGCGCTTCCGGAAGCGGGTAGGTGCCTTCCATCTCGATGGGGTTCTGCGTGGCCATGACCAAGAACGGCGCTTCCAGCTTGTGCGTGGTGGTCCCGCTGGTTACGGTGCGTTCCTGCATGGCCTCCAGCAGCGCGGACTGGGTCTTCGGCGTCGCGCGGTTGATTTCGTCGGCCAGCACGAGATTCGCGAAGATCGGCCCATTCTGGAAGCGCAGGAACTTCGCGCCGTTCTCTCCGGTTTCGATGATCATGCTGCCGACGATGTCCGCCGGCATCAGGTCAGGAGTGAACTGAATGCGCGAGTACTTCAGATGCAGCACGCGGCCCAACGTGCGCAGCAGCGTGGTCTTGCCGAGTCCGGGAACCCCCTCCAGCAACACGTGGCCGCCCGCCAGCAGGCACGTCAGCACACCATCGACGACATCCTGCTGCCCGACGATGATCTTGGCGATCTCGGCGCGAATCCGGTCAAGCCGGGCCACGGCATTTTGGATAACGACTTCGGCAGTCACTATCCATATTCTAGCCGCCCCGGCATCATCGCCGCCCGGCGGTATAATTCCCCTACTCATGACCAAGGAAGAGATCCTCCTCGCCTGCCAGGAAAACCTGTTCCCCTGCGTGTTCCACTACTACCGGGAGCCGCTGGTGGTGGCCCGGGCCAAGGACCAGTATGTCTGGGACGCCGATGGGCGACAGTACCTCGACTTCTTCGGCGGCATCGTGACCATCAGCGTGGGACACGCCAACGAGTTCGTGAACCGGCGCGTGTACGAGCAACTCGTCCGGTTGCAGCACGTCTCCACGGTCTTCGCCACGGAGCCGATCGCCGCGCTGGCCCGCAAAATCGCCTCCATCACGCCTGGCGGGCGGCTGACGAAGTCCTTCTTCACCAACAGCGGCACCGAAGCCAATGAAACGGCGATTCTGGCCGCGCGCTGCGCCACCGGGTCGAGCGAAATCGTCGCGCTGCGCCATGCCTACCACGGCCGCTCGACGCTCGGCATGACGCTGACGGGCCAGTCCGTCTGGAGGCTGGGCGGGGTGGCCGAAGCCGGCATTGTGCACGCCCACAATGCTTACTGCTACCGCTGTCCGTTCGGGTTGACCTACCCGGCCTGCGAAGTGAAGTGCGCCCGCGACGTGGAGGACCTGATCCGCACTACGACTTCAGGACGCATCGCCGGTTTCATCGCAGAACCGGTGCAGGGCGTAGGCGGCTACATTACCCCGCCCAAAGAATATTTCCCCGTGGTGGCGGACATCGTGCGGCGCTACGGCGGTGTGTTCATTTCCGATGAAGTACAGACCGCCTGGGGTCGAACCGGCGGCAAGTGGTTCGGCATCGAGCACTGGGGCGTCGTGCCGGATATAATGACCAGCGCCAAGGGCCTGGGCAACGGGATGCCCATCGGCCTCACAGTGGCCACACCAGAAGTAGCGGCTGGCGTGAAAGGCTTGTCGATCTCCACCTTTGGCGGCAACCCTATCGCTACCACGGCGGCCAAGGCGGTCATCGATTTCGTGGAACAGGAGCGGCTGATGGACAATGCCGCGACGGTAGGGGCGTACCTCCATGAAAAGCTCATCGAGTTGAAGGACAGGCACGCTGTGATCGGCGATGTGCGCGGCATGGGCCTCATGCAGGCGATCGAATTGGTGCGCGACCGGGCGACGAAAGAGCCGGCAGCGAACGAAACGCTCAGCGTGCTCGAAGCCACGCGCCGCAACGGCCTGCTGGTAGGCAAGGGAGGACTCTACTCGAACATCATCCGCATCACCCCGCCGTTGAACATCTCGCGCGCGGATGTGGATGCTTTCGCCGAAGGAATGGAGCGAAGTCTACGAGAAGCGGCGTGCGGCAATGTCACAATGACGCGCCGTGAAGATTAAGCGAGTATATCAATACCCTAATCAGGCTCCCTGAATTACTTTGCGCGGACGTGGGCTGGCGTGCCTCGTCGCAGGCCGGCTACGCTCAAGTCCTCGTCTACATCCGGCCAGTGAATTCCTTCGCCATCTCCCAGCAATTCAAATCGCTGTCGTTGAGCCGGCGTCGCGTGCAACAGCCGCGGAAACCAGGCCAGCGGAACAGAGTGGACACGGCCATCAGCCAGAACTTCGCCAGGCATCGTTCGCGCTGAAAATGCACGTGGAGCGCCTCCACGCCGTTGTTGCTGTAAAAGAACACGCGGCAAGGCCCACATCGGGCTATCGTCGGTATGAAGAGTAATCGGCCACCTGACACGAGTATATTAGTGGCGCACTGATGCGGAATGCGTGCTCCGCTGCCGTCGAACCAACACCGGGCCAGTAGGGCAGACATTGCGGTATCCGCCGAGGCGTGTCATCATGTTCGCCAAGCGACACACATCATGATCAACCCAGGCATTGAAGGGAAAGTCGCTTTTATCGCCGGCGCTAACCACGGCGTCGGAGCGGCCGCCGCACAACTCGGCAAGTATGGAATCACCGTAAACGTCCTCGCCCTCGGGCCGATCCAAACCGACCGGATGACGACGGAACAGGCGGAGGCGATCGCCGCCGGAACGCCGCTGGGACGGTGCGGGACGCCTGAAGATGTGGCCGATGCGATTGGATTCCTGGCTTCTGAACAATCGCACTGGATCACCGGCCAGCTTATTTACGTGGGCGGCGGCTGGAGGATGCACCAGTAACGCGCTCCCTTATGATAGAGTCTGGCCATCGACTTGCTATCTCAATTCGAACTTCGAGAACGACACTATGAGCTTCTTTACCAAGCGCAACGCAGACGAGACGGATCTTCCCGAGCGCGATGACTTGCCTCGACGGGCGGCACCGCTGCCGAACCACCCGCATCTGCCCTCGGTTCAGGCCGATACATCCCACGTCGCGCCGGCGGCTCCTCGCGGTATCTCCAATATCGGCCGTACCGTCGTCATCAAAGGCGACATACACAGCGACGAAGACCTGCAGATCGAAGGGCAGATGGAGGGCCGGCTGGAGTTAGGCCAACACCGTCTGATTGTCGCGTCCAACGGCCAGGTGCAGGCCAGCATCAGGGCCAGGGACGTGGACGTTCACGGGACCGTCAAGGGGAACGTGGACGCTTCCGAGAGGGTCACGCTTCGAAAGAACTCAAGATTAGTCGGCGACCTGAAGATGGCCAGCGTGGTCATCGAGGACGGCGCATATTTCAAGGGCAGCGTCGACATCACCCAGACCCAATCACCCAAGATAAACGCGCCTCAGGACGGCCAGTGAAAGAGGAAGGCACCCTTCATCCAGGTTGATTGCGGTCAACGCCACGACCCATTCGAGTGTTACCGATGGGAAGAAAATACCTGGGAAGGTTTACGCTCGTTGCAGATTTTACCTGTCAACAATCTCTCCGCTGGGGAAGCTGCGCCGGAGCTTCCCCAGCGGAGAGCGCGTACTACGCAGCGTGGTTTCGCCTTCTCCCGCCGGAGACTCGCAAGGGGAAGATCATTCATTCAAGACCTGAAGGCTCAACCCGACCTCGAAGCCATCCTCCGTCAGGCCTCACATGACATGAGTTTCCCGCGACTCTCGCAGTGGCGATAGCCACTAAGGAAAACACGCTATGAATGTAGCAATTGATCTGCCAAACTTTCTGATGTTCCATCGCGAGACGCTGCCGGCGTTTCACTTGCGCAGAACCACCAGGGAGCACCGGGCTTCTTTGCAGTGCGCGAGGTCCACTTCGCAACTGTAGCCGAGAGGTTCGAGCACGCGGCGGTAGAGGACGTCGCAGTGGTGGCAGTAGTCAGGGTAGGCCTCGATGTGCTTTGTTTCGATGAGGCGGCCCATGGAGGGGCAGTGGTACATGTCGATACGGAACATGCCCGCTTCCTCATCCAGTTCCATTGAGAAATCCGCGGCTTCCTCGTTCAGCGTGTGGCTCCAGTAGAGCCAGCAACCCTTGATGCCGTTGGCGACCACCAGTTCCTTAAGGTTGCCCAGGAAGTTGTCCGAAAGATACTCCCAGAAGGCCACCACGGCGGCCTTACCGCCGCGCGAATCCAGATACTTGAACAACTCGCTGTAAGCGGGGATGAAATCGGTGCAGGAGATCATGCGGCCCTCCGCCGGAAGATTTGCGTGCTGCGCCCCGTGGCGTCGTCATAGTCCGGCATCTCAGCCTCGAACGGCGTGCCCTCGACAAGTGCCTCATTCACCGTGCGCGACGTTTCGCTGAACATACGCGCCACCATATAGCCGTGCTCGCGCATGTGCGTTACGGCCGGGCAACGGTCGATGTGCAGCGTCAGCGTATCACCGTCCATCTCGGTTTGCACCGAGCCTCCTTCGACAGCGTACATCCGCTCAAAATGTTCCTTGAGCGCCTCCAGACCTCGGGCTGCGATCTGCGCGCGCAGCGGGGCGTAATAGGACCGGACAAATTGCCGCAAATACTCGCGAACCGCCTCTGGCCCGTAAGTCTCATGCAGGTATTCGATTCCGTTGCTCAGCGCGCCGTGAAAGTCCTTATGCAGATACTTGTTGTCTGCGGCGCTGCGCCGCATGACCAGTTTGCCCATGCCGTACTCTCCTTACCTTTGGAATAGCGCATCGAGTTGGCGCAGAGCGGATGCCGTGAGCCGCGTCCCCGCGTCGCCGGTGTAGAAGGTGGCCCCAGGCGTCGGCTCGTAGCCGCCCTGCCCGAACGCCTCGCGCGTGGGAATGTAGCCGATGGCGTCGTTGGCGAGTTCTACCACGAATGTGTGGCGCGCCGGCGATTTGCGCTTGATCTCCAGGCCGTACTCGTTGAAGATCTCTCCCGGCAGCCCCACGACGGCCGCATCGCCGATGCGGATGACCATGACTTCTGGCAGATCGTCCTCGTGCTGCTTCTCGTACATGCCGAGGCGGGTCACGGCCCAATACTCGTCGGGCAGACCGTCCACCTGTCCCGGCGCATGGCCTCCGGCCAGCTCACGGATGACGTTCTGGCACCAGCGGTGTTCTTCGTCGCTGATCTTGAGGCGTTCGAGCGGCACATGCTCGCTCGAGACGGCGAGTTCGTCGCCCTCGATTGGCCTAGCGGAACGGAGCGCCTGGTACGCATCCGCGGCCAGCATATAGCCGACGCGCTGCGTCATGGTGTAGCCGCGGCCCATGGTCCGGTCGCCATAGTCGACGTGGTTCACGTTGCCGCAACAACCATTGAAGTACGCAGCCACAAAATCCGGGCCGAAAAGCTGGCGCATGGCAATCGCCAGATAACCTGGAAAGTCCGCCGAATAGAGCCAGTTGTCGCCGGCCAGGATGGCGGGGTGCAGTGCATAGTTCACTAGAGCGGCCCGCTCCACCCCCTCCCTTTTCACACCAAGCACGCGCAGTTCAAAGTCCGCCCCGCCCCACGGCCTGACCACGAAATCGGGGTCGAGGCCCTCCCAATTCATGTGCGTGCGGCCGTCCTTGCACAGCAGGCGGCGGTTGTGGGGCAGACGGTCCTCGACGGCGGCGCCGGCTACCAGGTCCGCCTCCGACAAGTTGCTCGCGGCCAGCGGAACCGCGCCGGCGATCCGTTCGAGAAAACGCTGGATTTCCGCGTCATCGCACTTCGGTAACGACCCCAGGTTCATCGGAGCGGGACCGCTGTGCGTGTGCGTGGCCGCCACCAGGATGTGCCCGGTGGGGATGCCGCTGGCGCGCGAGGCACACGCGCGAATATGGGCGACGTTCTCGCGGTTCAACATGCAGATGTCCACCGAGAGCATCGCCGCGCGGTCGCCGGCCTGATTTTCGAAGACGAAGGCGCGGGCGCACAGCGGATCGTGCACGCCGCGGGCGGCGTAATCGTCCCTGAAATTGCCCATCAGGGGCAACCCCAGAGCAGGTGTGTAATCGACTTCCGCGACGCCAATCCGCATATTGTTCAATCCTTCAATTCATGATACTGCCAGCGCGCTCGCCGCTTCGATACACTCAAGACAATGGAAACGCTTCTGCTCGCGAATGGCTCGCTGGTGGACGGGACCGGCGCGCCGCCCGTGCGAGGCGATGTGCTGGTGCGCGGCGATCGCATCCTCCAGGTGGGCAAGGTCACGACCGGCGGAGACTGCCGGCGCATCGATTGCACCGGACTCGTCGTGGCGCCGGGCTTCATCGACATACACAGCCACTCCGATCTGCAAGTGCTGGCAGACCGCCGCGAGAAGTCCGACCAGGGCGTGACCACTGAGGTGGTGGGCAACTGCGGTTTCTCGCCGTATCCGAGCGGCGCCGATGCGAAGTTGCTGCGCGAATATGCGCAGCCGATCCTGATGGGCGAAGGCGATTGGGGCTGGAAGAGCGCCAAGGGTTATCTGACGGCCGCCGCCGGACAGTCGCACCTGGTAAACGTGCTATCGCTGGTCGGGCACGGCAGCCTGCGCGTGGCCGTCGCCGGGTTTCGGCAGGATGCGCTCAGCAAGGCCGAAATGGACCTCGCCGAACAGATGCTGGATCAGTGCTTGAGCGAGGGCGCGGCGGGCTTCACAACGGGACTGATGTACGCGCCCGGGTCCAGCGCTCCGGCCGAAGAAATTGTGCGGTTGTGCAAGGTAGTGGCGCGGCGCGGCAAGGTGTACGCCACGCACATGCGCAGCTATGCCTGGCAGTTGCTGGAAGCCCTTGACGAACAGATCCGAATCGCCCGGGACAGCGGCTGCCGGATCCAGATTTCGCATCTCCAGGCGGTGGGCCAAGCTAACTGGCATAAGCAGGAACAAGCCCTGGAGAAGATCGAGACCGCTCGCCAGCAGGGTGTGGACATAGGCTTCGACATTTATCCGTACACGGCGGGCAGCACCATGCTGACGCAGTTCCTGCCGCAATCGGCGCTGGCGGGCGGCCTGGATCGCATGGTGGCGCTGCTGAAGGACCCGCAGAAGCGCAAGCGGATCGCGGCCGAAGTGCGCCAGATGACCGCTCAGCAGTGGACCGATGTGCTCGTTACTTCAGTGGCCACGGAGGCCAACCGGCCGATCGTCGGGAAGAACATCGGCGAGATCGCCGAAATGCGCAAGCGGGATCCTGTTGAGACCGTGCTCGACTTACTGATCGAGGAGAAGGACGGCATCATCATCGTGTCGTTCAACCAGAGCGAAGACAACCTGCGCAAGCTGCTGACACATCCGCTTTGTAGCGTAGGCAGCGACGGGTTCTATGTGAAGGGGCGGCCACACCCCCGGCTCTACGGCACCTTTCCTACCCTGCTGGGCCGCGTGGTGCGCGAGAAGCGCTGGATGAGCCTTGAACAGGCGGTGCACAAAATCACCGTCCGCCCGGCAGAGCGTTTCGGGATCAAGGACCGCGGCAGGCTCGCGGCAGGCTGCGCGGCCGACATTACGGCTTTCGACGCGAAGACGGTGGCGGGCCCAGGCACGTACGAGAAACCGGAGCAGGCCCCCATCGGCATCCGCATGGTATTTCGTAACGGCCGCCAGGTGACGCCCGCTTGAATACAGAAGCCGCGTGGAACATCACCGCCGCCGATAGTGAACTCTTCCGGAGGGAGCTGGATCCGTTTCTTCCACACAGCGTTTTCGACGCCCACGCGCATTTCTACCGGATCGAGGATTTCGGCGCAAATCCCCCGGCGCTCGTGTCCGAGGGTCCGGGGACGGCCGGGCTGGCCGAGTTCCGGGATTGGTCATGCCGGCTGACGCCGCGGCGCGAGTACTCGGCGCTCGCTTTCGGTTTCCCGGCGGCGGGATCGGACGTGGAAGCCGCCAACCGGTTCGCAGCAGCCGAGGCGCGCGCTGACCGGCACTCACGCGCCGCCATGCTGGTCACGCCGGAACTGGACGCGGAGGCGGTGAGGGCCACCGTGCGCCGGGAGAAGTTCGCCGGGCTGAAGTGCTACCACGTCTATGCCGGCACGCAGCCGACTTTCGAGGCGGAGGTGGGCAGTTATCTCACCGAGGATCATGTGCGCGTGGCGCATGAGGAGCGCCTCACTATCACGTTGCACTTGGTGCGAGCGCGCGCGCTGGCCGATCCAGCGAACCAGCAGGCCATCCGCCGCTACGCCGAACGTTATCCGAATGCGCGGTTCGTGCTGGCGCATGCCGGACGCGGATTCAACCCGTACCACACAATTGAAGGGATCCAGGCACTAAAGGGCCTGCGGAACGTCTGGTTCGACACAAGCGCGGTCTGCGAGGGAGGCGCCTACGAGGCCATCATCGAGACGATGGGCGTTGGCCGCCTGCTTTACGGCTCCGACTATCCCGTGTCGCTCATGCGGGCGCGCCCGGTGGCGTTGGGCGACTCGTTTCTTTGGATATCGCGGGAGAATACCGACTTTACGGCGGCTTACGCGGATGTCGCCCCGTCGCTGACGGGCCTGGAATCCTTGCGGGTCCTGAAGCGGGCTTGCCACCACATGCGTCTTTCGGACACGGACGTCGAGCGTATCTTCTGGCGCAACGCGGCGGAACTGTTCGGGCTTTAATCCCCAGGGAATCAATCACCTTCCCCGGATACCTCCAACAGTGGCAGAATGGATTCATGTCACAACCAGTTATCCTTGTTGCGAGCGGAGATTTGCGCCTTTCGGCGAACCAGCAGTGCTGGCCCGCCCAGCAGCGCATGGAAGCAGCGGTCATGGCCGCCATCCGGAAGGAAGGCTATGAAGTCGTGCGAGGCCATGATGTCGATCCTGTAGAAGGCCATGGCTTCATCAAAAGCCAGATCCAGGGTATCGAGATTTTCCGCAAGATCCCTAAGGACGCCCCCGTGGTTGTCGCGGAAGCGGTTTGGCAGTACAGCCACCACGTCCTGCCGGGCCTGCTCACGCACAAGGGCCCCATCCTGACGGTAGCCAACTGGAGCGGCGAATACCCCGGCTTGGTGGGCATGTTAAACCTGAACGCCGGTCTGACGAAGGCGGGAGTGAAATACACCACCTTGTGGAGCGAGGATTTCACCGACCAGTACTTCCAGAGCCGGCTGCGCAACTGGCTGAAGGGCAAGCCGGTGCGCCACGATACGAGCCACGCCGTGAAACTCAGCTCCTTCAAGCTGCCCCCCGCGGCCGAACAGACCGGAGCCGCGCTTGCGCAGGAACTGTTGGCCGACAAGGCCATCATGGGCATCTTCGATGAAGGCTGCATGGGTATGTACAATGCCATCATCCAGGATGAACTGCTCTTCAAGATCGGCATCTGCAAGGAACGTCTGAGCCAGTCCACGTTGTACGCGGCCATGCTCACGGTACCGGATGCCGAGGCGCAGGAAGTACGCAATTGGCTGGACGCCAAGGGCATGAAGTTCGTCACGGGGCCGAATCCGGAAACCGATCTCACGGACGACCAGATTCTCGATCAGTGCAAGATGTACATTTCGGCGGTGAGGCTCGCCGACCAGTTCGGCTGCTCGTTAATCGGCATTCAGTACCAGCAGGGTCTCAAAGACCTGGTGCCGGCTTCGGACCTGGTCGAAGGGCTGCTGAACAACGTGGACCGTCCGCCAGTGAAGGATGCCCAGGGCCGTGTGCTGTTCGAAGGCAAGGCAATCCCGCACTTCAACGAAGTGGATGAATGCGCCGGTGTCGACGCGCTGATAACCAATCGCGTGTGGACGAAACTGGGCTTCGCGCCCGAGACGACGTTGCACGATGTGCGCTACGGCGAGGATTTCCAACTCGACGGGAAGAAGGAATTCATCTGGGTCTACGAGATCAGCGGCGCGGTGCCGCCCGCACACCTGCCCGGCGGTTACGCGGGCGCGAGCAGCGAACGCCAGCCACCCATGTTCTTTAAGAAGGGCGGCGGCACGATAAAGGGCGTCTGCAAAGCGGGTGAGATCGTCTGGAGCCGCGTTTTCGTGGACAACGGAAAACTAAAGGTTGACATCGGCCGCGGCAGGGCCGTCGAACTCCCGAAGGAAGAAACCGACCGTCTCTGGAAAATCACTAATCCGGAGTGGCCCATGATGCATGCCATTACGTACGGCGTCAGCCGGAATCAGTTCATGGCGCGCCACAAGTCGAACCACATCCAGGTGGCTTACGCACCGGATGCCGAAAGCGCCAACATGGCTCTGGCCACGAAGGCCGCCATGTTCCGGGAGTTGGGGGTGGAAGTCTCCATCTGCGGAACCAACCACGGCCTGTAACAGCAGCCTGCTGGAAAAGGGGACAGATAGCCTTTTCCGCGAGGGCATTTTAATGCGACCTGGCGTAAGTTCCAGGCAGGAAAAGGCTATCTGTTCCCTTTTCCGGAAACAACAAAGGAGGTTACCGGAGTGCGAGTAGGACTCATCGGTACAGGTGCAATCTCTTACAAACACGCGCAAGCGTATAAGAACATTGGGTGGGAAGTCACGGTCTGCAACGACATCAGCGAAAAGGCCGGCGAAAAGTTCTGCGCCCAGTTCGGTTGCGAATTCGTGAAGACCTATCAGGAACTCTGCCGGCATCCCAAGGTGGACCTGGTGGACGTCTGCACGTTCCCGGATTTTCGCCTGCAGCCCATCGAAATCTGCGCTGAAACCAAGAAGCACGTGCAGGTGCAGAAGCCGATGTCGACGAACCTCGAGACGGCGCGGAAAATGCTCGACGTCGCGCACAAAGCCGGCATCACGCTGAGTGTGGTGAGCCAGCACCGTTTCGACGATTCAGTCCAGTTTCTGAAGAAAGCCATCGCCGCCGGCCGGCTGGGCAAGATCCTGCAGGCTGACGCGTACGTCAAGTGGTACCGGTCGGACGAATACTATTCGCGTCCGATCAAGGGCAGCTGGGCCACCGAAGGCGGCGGCGCGCTGATCAACCAGGGGATTCACCAGGCCGACGTGTTGCTGTATTTGATCGGCCCGGTGAAGGAGTTATTCGCCTACTGGCAACTGGCGGCGCTGCACAAGATCGAAAGCGAAGACGTGGTCTGCTCCGTGATGAAATATGCGAACGGCGCCACCGGCGTGATGCAGGCCTCGACGTCTTTCTGGCCAGGCTATACCGAGCGCATGGAGATCCACGGCACCAAGGGCAGCGCGATCATTTCCGGCGACCGGCTGACGACCTGGGATGTTCAGGACGATTCCGGTGAACCGGCACCGATCGCTACCAACGTCGCCAGCGGCGCGTCCGATCCGATGGCCATTTCGCTCACGCCGTTCGAGCGGCAGTTCACCGACCTGGGCGAAGCCATCCGCACAGGCCGTAAGCCATTGATTGCAGGCGAAGAAGGCTATCGCGCCCTGGAACTGGTCACCAGCGTGTACCGTTCGTGCCGCGAAGGGCGGAAGGTAGACCTCGGAGGGTAGGCCGCGGCGACCGATGTCCTGGAAAACTCTGCGCGTTCCCGCTTCCAGCGCCAATCTGGGCCCGGGTTTCGACTCGCTCGGATTGGCGCTGGGCATCTATCTCGAATGCCGTTTCCGCGCCGCCGAGCGGCTTACTATCACCGTCAGCGGCCGCGACACGGAGTTGATCCCAGCCAGCGCGGACAACCTCATCTGGCAAACCGCGCTGGCCGTGGCCCAGGACGTTGGCTCTGCATTACCTCCGGTCGAGATCGAGATCAGCAACGATATTCCGATTGGCAAGGGGCTCGGATCGAGCGCCGCGGCACTGACCGCCGGTGTAGTAATCGCCGATCACCTGCTCGGACTGCGTTGGAAACGGCCGCGGATCCTCGACGAGGCGGCCAAGATCGAAGGCCACCCGGACAACGTGGCCGCTTGCGTACTGGGTTCGATCGTCGCCAGCGCCATCGATTCAGGCGGCGTCGCGCGATCGATTCGCCTGGAATTGCCCGCGCATTTCGGTCTTGCCGTCGTGGTGCCGGATTTCATACTTCCCACGAGCAAAGCACGCGCCGCCCTGCCAACCACGTACTCGCGCGAGGATGCCGTGTTCAACGTGCAACGCGCCTCGCTGCTGATTGCGGCCATGGCCACCGGGACGACCAGCGCCTTCCCCGTGGCGTTGGAGGACCGCTTCCATCAGCCCTACCGCTGTCCGCTGGTGCCGGGGCTGGCCGAGGCGCTGCGGCTGCGCGCACCCGGGCTGTTGGGCTGCGTGCTTAGCGGCGCAGGGCCTTCCGTGCTGGTCTTTTTCGAACGCGGCTACGAGCAGGTGGCCGACCTGGTCCGGCAGATCTTCCTGCTCCACGGCCACAGCGCCGATATTCTGCCCGCCACGATCGCTTCGCAAGGTTACACGATCGAATAAGGAACCCCTTTCATGGAGACGCTATCCTATAAGCCGAACGCCGGCGCGGTTGTGGAAAGGCTGTGCCGTCTTTACGCGCGACAGGCGCAAGACGAAGTCTTCGCGTCGTTCGAGATTCCGAATCCTGCGCTGGATCGTTTCGCCGCGCAGCATCCGACTCCCTTCTGCGATTATCCGGACCCGCACGAGCGCGTGCGGTTCTGGCAGGACGCACTCTCCGTGCACGCCACACTTGAGGACGACTCAGTTCCCTGCGCCTACCTGAGCGAATTCGATCAGGGGCTTTACGGCGGCCTGGTGGGCGGCGACGTGCGGTTCGTCGCGCACCCGGAAAACGGCTGGATATCGTCGATGGTGCCGCCTCTGCTCAAGAAGTGGAGCGATTTCGACCGTCTGCCGGACCCGGCCTCGAGTCTGTGGCTGGGACGCTACCGCAATCAGATGAAGCTGTTTGTCGAAGGCGCGCGCGGGCGCTTCGGCGTCAGTCACTTCATCATGATCGACAGCCTCAACTTCGTTTACGAGCTGGTGGGGGCCACCGCCACCTACACCGCGCTCACCGACGAACCGGAGATGGTGCACCGCGCCGTGGATTTCGCCTACGACCTGAATCTGATGGTGCAGCGCATGTTCTTCGAGCACGTCCCGCTGTTCCAGGGCGGCACGGTGAGCAACATGGCGCAGTGGCTTCCGGGCCGCGTCGTGAGCGAGAGCGTCGACCCGTATCACATGACCAGCGTCAAGTACTTCGAGACCTGGGGCCGCGAACCCGTGGAGCGCATGCTCGCGAACTTCGACGGCGGCGTAATGCACCTGCATGGCAACGGGCGGCACCTGCTGGAAGCCGTCGCCAGTATTGCGAAGTTGAAAGCTCTTTACCTGGGCGACGATCGCGGGTATCCCGAGGCGGCCGACGTGCTGCCCGAATTGCGCCAGCGCGCCGCAACCCTGCCCTTCGTCACGCAGATTCCTTACGCGTCATTCCTTGAGAAGCTCGAACGGCACGAGTTAGTCGGCGGGGTGTTCTACAAAGTGAAAGGCGCCCCCGATACCGGGAGCGCCAACCGCGCTATGGAGAAAGTGCGCGCCTATCGCGCGTAAGCTCCGGTTTCGTTATAGCCCTTTGACTTTCCAACCGGAGCGATACTTGCGACGGACGTACCCGGTGGCTTCTTTCGAGTTTTCGAACTTCAGCTTCGCGGCGTTCCATTTGAGCGTTTCGTGGGGGAACCGCGTCGCAATGGTGCCGAGCAGGACGCCCTCGGTCAACGGGCCGGAGTAGTCGAACGGCGCCGAAGCCTTCGTGGTTCCCAGCACCGCATCCACGAACTGGTGGTAGTGATGCACCGCCGTGACCTTGGGCATGGGGAAATCCTTGAACTCCTTCGCCGGGTAAAGCGAGGGGCGCGCCACGTGCGGCACCAGCAGGACGCCTTTCGTTCCGATAAAGATCGAGCCCTGGCCGGGGATCTTCTCCGGACCGGCCAGTTCTTGAATCTCCTTGGGAGGCCGCTCGTCGCCGTCGTACCAAACCACTTCAATCGTCTTGTCCGCGGTGTACGGCGTGGCTGGAAAAATGTAGTGGATGACGGCGTTGATCGCCCAGTTTTGCTTCGACGGAACCGGACCTTCCGAGCGCACGGAGATGGGCGCGGTCAATTGCAGAGCGGCGAAGACGGGATCGAAGATGTGGCAGCCCATGTCGCCGAAAGTGGCTGTACCGAAGTCAATCCGCTTCCTCCAGTTGCCGGGATGATAGTACCCCTTCAGGTAGGGCCGGGGGGCGCAGACTCCCAGCCACAGATCCCAATTCAGCGTGGAGGGTATCGGATCCGAGCGATCCGGGAGCGGATCCGGATCGCCCCATTTCTTCTCGCTCCAGGAATGGACCTCCTTGATCTTGCCGATGGCCCCTTGCTGCACTAGAGCGACCGCGGTCTGGTACTCAGCGGTCGAGTGGATCTGGATGCCCATCTGCGTGACGAGCTTCTTCTTGCGCGCGAATTCGGTAAGCCGCCGCGTTTCGAAGATATCGTGCGTGAGCGGTTTCTGCGCGTAGACGTGCAGGCCGCGCCGCATGGAGGCCATCGCCATCGGCGCGTGCATGTGGTCCGGAGTGCCGACGCAAACGATGTCGAGATGCTTGCGCTCCTTGTCGAGCATCTGGCGCCAATCCTCATAAACCGTGGCGCCCCCGTACTCCGCCTTGACCTGCTTCAACTTTGCGGAGTCGACTTCGGCTACGCAAGCCAGCTTGACCTTTGGATGCGTGGCGATTCCCCGCAAGGTCCAGTAAGCCATGCCGCCCGCACCGAAGCTGGCCAGGCGCAGCGTGCTGCTGGGCGGAGCGGAGATCAGATTGCGAATGAAGAACGGCGCGGCGAACGCACCGGCGGAAGCATGTTGTAAGAATGAACGGCGGCTGACTGATGACATGGGACCTTTCGTCCAAAGTCCCATAATAACCTTTGCGGAGGTCCGCGAGGCGCTTCACTCTTCAGGCATTTCGAACTTCACGAGATCGGACTTGAAACCGCGAGTTCGCCACGCGCCGTAAAGGATCCCCATGAGCAGCCAGATCGCGCCCGCGATCTTGGCGGTGGATCGCAAGTTGATCCAGATGTAGAAACAAATAGCAAAACCCATGAGCGGTGGCAGGAAGTTCCCGAGGGTGTGTTTGCGGTCTCGCACGAAACAGCGGACGAATGCCGCCAGGTTGACGCCCATGAAGGCGATGAAGGCGCCGAAGTTCAGCATCTCCGCGCCAAGCTGATAGCTGAGCAGGAACCCGCCCACCAGTGCCAACCCTCCGGTGAACAGGACGTTGTTGCGCGGGATGTGCCGCTTGGGTTCGATCGCACCGAAGAACCGCTTGGGCAGCGCATTGTCGCGCCCCATGCCGTACAGCAGCCGCGCCGCGGCAAGCTGCGCTCCGCTGCCAGAACCGATGGTTGCCACCAGCAGCGTCATGTTCACGACCTGGAACAGAATCCAACCGCCGGCTTCTCCGGCCACATGGACGTAAGCGGTGTCGGCATCCGGAAACGCCTTACCGGTTGGCCAGATCAACTGCGCCGCGTAAACTTCGAGACTCGCCAGAACTCCCGTGACCAGGCATGTGATGACCGTCGCCAGCAGAATGTTGCGGCGCGGATTCTGGACTTCCTCCGAGAGTGTCGAAATGCCGTCGAACCCGATGTAAGTGAGCACCGCGATGGACGTTCCGGTGAGCACCAGCGGCACGGAGAAGGTGGACGCATCATAGACAGGCCGGAGGAAGAAAGCGGGAGTGAGCCCGGGCTGTGCGAACAAGTACCGGATGGTGGCGGCGAACATCCACAAAATCACCACTCCCATGCCGGCGGCCAGTACCTCGTTGGTTCGCGCCGTGGCGCGGATGCCGCGCAGATTCAGGCCGGTGAACAGGAGCACGAAGAAGACAATCCAGACCGCATAGGGAATCTCAGGCACGATGTTGCCCGCGGCCTTCGAGCACCAGATGGTGCAGATCACCGGATTGAGCATGTAATCCATGGCCATGCTCCAACCGGTGACATAACCGAGCGAGGGGTGCAGTTCGCGGCCGACGTAAGTGAAGGCCGAGCCCGCGGCCGGATACGCCCGCGCCATGCGCCCGTAGCTGATGGCGGTGAACAGCATAGCGACCATCGCGATCAGGATCGTGGTCACCACGTGCCCGCGCGCCTCCTGGTAGACCACGCCGAACAGAGGCATGGGCGCGGTGGGCTGGATCAGGATGATCCCATAGAACACAAGGTCCCAGAGCGAGAGAGCGCGCTGCAATCGCGGGGCAGCGGACGTGCGCGTCTGCGACTCGCTCGACATATCCCTCCAATTGTGGCATGATGCGGTCGGGAAAATGCGAAGTGCGTGGAAAAGGCTGCGGGCCGCACTGGATGGAGGTGTGCGGCAGCGTGTAACAAGGGCAGGTTGGGTGTACACGCTGGCCGTGATCGTAGTCGGCGTCGCAGCCGTGGGCACGGCCAACAATTTGCTGTTCCTGATTGTCGCGGCGATGCTCTCGGCTCTGCTCGTCTCCGGTTTCATCAGCCGCTTGTCTCTGGCGGGCCTGGAACTGGACCTGGCTCTGCCCGAGCACATATCGGCGCGCCATAAGGTCGCTGGACGGATCTTTCTCCGCAACCAGAAGCGTTGGGTGCCGTCGTTCTCGATCCTGCTCGAAGGGACGCCGGGCAGTAGTTTTTCTTCGGCCATCTACTTCCCGGTGATTCCAGGCGGAGCGAAGATCGAGGAAATGGTGGAAGTGGCTTTCGAGCGGCGGGGCATTTACCGCGAAGACAGTTTTCTGTTCTCTACGCGTTTTCCGTTCGGTTTCACCGAGCGCCGCACGCAAGTGACCCTGCGCCGCGACGTGCTGGTCTATCCGTGCCTCACTCCGCAGGACGATTTCGACCGCATCCTGCGCGAGATCCGGGGTGAGATTGCCGCGCACTACCGTGGCCGGGGCAGCGATTTCTACCGCATCCGCCCCTACGAGCCGTTCGAGAGCGCGCGCCACGTGGATTGGAAGGCGTCCGCCCATACCGGAGAACTCCAGGTGCGCGAATTCGAACGCGAACAGGAGAACCTGCTCGAAGTCTTCTTCGATGTCGATGTACCCGCGGACCGGGGGCAGTGGTTCGAGCGGACCGTGGAGTGTTGCGCCTACATTGCCTGGTGGGCCATGGAGCGCGGCGCGCGGCTGCGTTTCCGCACACAGGAGTTCGACCGCTATCTGCCAGAGGAGTGCGACGTCTACCACATCCTGAAGTACCTGGCGCTGGTCGAGCCGTCCAGCCGCAAGGTACCGCCGCCGGACGACGAGAACAGTTGCCAGATTGTGTTCACCTCCGACGCCGCGAAGATGCGAGACGCTGGATGGGTGCGCGCGCGATACTACGAGCCCGGCGCGATGGGGGAAGCTACCGTCGCGCTTCAAAAAGGGTCCAAGCGCCCGACTTGATATCCCGTAGCAGCCCTTTCTGCCAGTTGTAAGCAGGGTGCTTGCGAAGGAACTCGGCGGCCTTGAAGTCTATGCCGCAGGGATGGCCTATGGCGGCTTCGAACGACATCCGGGCGGCCATATGGTCGTCGGCGACCTTGGCCTGCACAACGCCCGCCGGACCGTACTCCTGCTGCCAGGGCTTGCTGCCGCGCGGTGAAAGATCGATGTGTCCGCAGAGCGTGCGCTCGTTCGGATCGATCTTCCCTGTGACAGTGTCGTAGTGGTCGGAAAGGAATCGCTTGCCGGCCTCGACGTCGATGCGGCCTTTGTACTCGGCCATCAGGCTTTCCGCGCGTTTGCGCCGGGCGTTGGGGCTCTTGGCTGGATCGAGGGTGAACTCGGTCTCCTCCTTCATCAGTTTAGGGTCCACCGGGAAGTTGGCTCCCACGAAATAGCCGTCCTTCTTGCGCCACAGGTTCACGTGCTTCAGCCCCAATTCGAGGCTGGCGATCTCATTGGTTTTGCGATCCGCCAGCAGCCAGTTGTTGGCATAGCCGCCGTTGTTCCCTTCGCGCATGATGCGCGCGAAATCGTCGATGGAAGAGGCATATTGCATGGCCTTTCGCGCGCGAGCGAATTCCGGAATCCCTTTCGGATCGAAGCCGTGGAACTGCGTGATGGTGGTTTCCGTGATCATCAGTCCGGCCGAGTTCATGCCGAAATCGTCGCCGCTGTGAATCATTCCCGGAAAGCCGTCCATCAGAATCCGATTCCCGCGCGTGGGAACGATGTCGAAAATAATGTTGCAGAAGCTGCCTTCGAGATAACCGCTCCAGTTGTTGTGGGCGATGACCGGGCGTCCATCCCGGGTGTAGGAACCTGTGGCAACGAACGCGCTGCAGCGGTCGGGCGATGAGCCGCGCCTTTTCCGCGCATCGAGCCACGGCAGATAGTAGCCCCCCATCTCAATGCTGGCGTTCAATACCACAACGTCCCACAGGTCCAACTTCATGCCGCGCGCACGGAGTCCCTCGGTAATACCCCGCATCTCCTCGCGGTACTCCTGGTCGACGCGAGGCCAGAAGACCTCCCTGGCGGCCTTGCGGATGAAGTCGTAGGATTTGCCGCTTTCGCGAGTCATGCTGAAGCGGACGCGCTTGTGCGCCTCCTGGATCTCGGGAGCCAGCAGGTAGCCGTGCTGGAATCCAATTGTGGCCGGGTCGCCTTCCAGGTGCACGAACAGCCAGCCGTTGTTCTCCGGATTTCGCGAGGACTTATCGAGGCGCGGGTCCGCGCCGAGGGCCGCGACAACGAGCGCGGCGAGCAGGAACGTTGTTTTGATGATTCTCATGGTGAGCCATTCACCGGGATTAGTCATTATAAGCTGATGGAGAGACCAGCCACCGGGGTGCGCGAATCTTGAAGTTGCTATTCGTCACGGCAACGCCGCTAAACATCGTGGAAGGCAGTGGCACATTCGCGGGTATTCACGTTCTGGCTCGAGCGCTCGAGCGCTTGGGCGTAGCCGTAGATTTCGCAACGCCGGGTTCACGCATCGGCAACTTCACGTTGCGCCGCCTGTGGTTCAACGAGTCGCTGCGGCGGCGCTCCCATACCGGCTACGACGCCGTCGTCGGCTTCGATATGGACGGTTACCGGATGGTGGAAAGCGGCATCCCGCACATTGCTTCGATCAAGGGCATCATCGCCGACGAGATGCGCTTCGAACGCGGCCCCACGCGGTGGAGCATGGCGCTGCAGGCGGCCTGCGAAGCGCGGCACGTTCGCCGTGTCCAGGCGGTCATCACGACGAGCCAATACGCCGCCGCGCGGTTGCGCGAGCTTTACGGGATCGAAAAAGAGGTCGCCATTGTTCCGGAGTTGATCGACCTGGCCGCCTGGCGTGCCCTGTTCGAAGCCAACGCCGCGCGGGAGGCCGGGCCGCGCTTCACCGTGCTCAGCGTGTGCCGTTTCTACCCACGCAAGCGGCTCCACCTGCTTCTGGAGGCGGCGGCGATGCTGCGGGGCCGGATTCCCGGAATTGAGATTCGCATTGTGGGCGGCGGGCCCGAACAGGCTGGTTTGATGCGCCTGTGGCGCGAGAAGCGCATCGAGGACACCGTCACCTGGATGGGCGATCTCTCGCAGGCCGCCCTGGCTGCCGAATACGGCCGCGCGGATGTGTTCTGTCTGCCCAGCGTTCAGGAAGGCTTCGGCATCGTCTTCCTGGAGGCTATGGCCGCAGGCAAGCCGATTATCGCCGTGCGGGTGGCAGCCGTGCCGGAAGTGGTTCCGCAAGGATTGCTGGTGGAACCGGAAAGCGCCGAGGCGATCGCGGCCGCGATCACGGAACTGCACCGCGATCCGGAGCGGCGCGCCTCCTTGTCCGCGCGAGGTCGCGAGATTGTGGAGCGCTACGACGCGCCGCGCGTCGCCCGCGTGTTTCTGGATGAGATCGAGCGTGTCACGCGTAGCAGCGGATCTCAAACAGGCGCGCTGCAGGATCCCCGTTAGTGGCGGTAACACGCAGGCGGACAGCGCTCACTTCAGCGCTCGGGAAAGTATGCCTCCGCAGCCGCTGGTAGTTGCCGTCAACCTTCGCCACCACACGCCAATCGCCGGATGCCGGCGCGCGCACGGAAATCGTGTAGTCGCGTACGGTCTCGGGCTGCGGTCCGCGGATTACTCGTTTCATCACGCCGGACTCGCCGCTCAAAGTGAGCACACGTTGGAAGCCCGTATCAAAGGTGAGTTGGATCCTGCCGATACGTTGCGGCGCCGGCCAGGAGAGTTCGATCCACGCCCCATCAGGGCCGAGCTTGCCTTCCCAATGGTGGACGGTCTTCCCCGGAATGTCGCGCAGGAAACCGTCGATGACGGCTGCACCCGGAGCGCCGGCTTCCTCGCTCGAAACAGCGACGCGCGCCTTGCGAGCCAGGTCCGCCGGATCTTCGTTGCGGCGGTTCTTGATGGTCTGATCGTCCTTGAGAAGAACCTGCTGCAGGTCCTGTAGGCGTTGCTGATAGAGCTGCCGCGGAGTGAGGTTCCAGGCGGCGCACAGCGCGGCGGCCGTACCCGCGGCCTGGCCGATGACCGCGCACGTCGCCATGACGCGCGCTGAGGAGAACGCCACGTGGCTGGCGCTGATATTACGTCCCGCCATGAGCAGGTTCGAGACGTTCGCCGAGTAAAGCGACCGCAGAGGAATGTTGTAAGCGTCCGGGGGCATGATCTGCTGGGCGGGCTTGAGCGACTGATCGTCGAAGCCGCCCGAGGGATGATCGTCCATGCTCCAGCCGCCGACGGCCACGGCATCTTCGATATCGCCGCGGAGGATATCCCCCTGCGTCAGGATGTGGTCACCTTCCACGCGGCGGCTGTCCCGCTTTCCTGGGATCATTCCGACCCAGTCGAGCGCCCAATTCGCGCTCTCCGGTAGTTCGCCACTGTTCTTGATGTAATCCCACACTCCCATGACGATGGCCAGCAACTCATGCCGGATCCTCGCATCGTCGTGAATCGTATCCAACATCCCACCCCACTCGATCCACCAGTACCCGTACTCCCAGGACTTGGGACGCCGCATCCGCAACTGCTCGCGCGTAATCTTACGCGCCCACATCGGAGGCGTGAACGGCATGGGCCTGTCGAACAGACGCGACGTGAACAGGATGCTGCTGCCCTGCGTGTGCGGGTCAACCTGCTCGGGGGCGAGAGACTCGTTAAACTCGGCGCGCGCTTCCCTGCCTTGGCGGATCCGCGCGCCGGCTTCGTAGGCCAAGCGGCTGTCCCCGGTAGCATCGATCGCGTAGCGCGTGCGGATGCGAAAAGCCCGCTCGGTGCGGTCCGAGCGCGCCAATACCTGCTGGATGCGGCCATCGGCAACCTCCGCGCCGCACACGGACGTGTCGAGCAGGAGCTCAATACGGGGTTCGCTGCGCACTTTATCGTACAGGAGGAGGTCCCACAGTTCGAACGAGCGCTGCGGGTTGCGCACGGCGTCTTCCAGACGCAGTTCCTCGATCAGGCCGCTCTCGCGCCAGCCGGGGCGTCCGCCGCTAGCGTCCGCACCGCAGACGTGCATCTTCACTTCGCTGGAGGAATTGCCGCCCAGCCGCGAACGGTCCTGCACCAGGATCACACGCGCGCCGTTGCGCGCCGCCGCGATGGCCGCACACACGCCCGCCAGACCACCGCCGGCCACCACGAGATCGGTCTCCAGTTCGACCGTCTGCATGCCCGCCTCGCCTCCGGCCGCGCGGGGCGCCTGCGTGGTGCCGGCCGGAGCGCCGTTCAATTCGCCGGCGAAAACTATCAAGGAATAGCCACTGCTGATGAAGTCGCGTCGCTGCATAGGGTACCTCGTGTAAGATTACTACTTAGGATTCCTTCGCACACCTGGAGATACCATGGAAAACTTCACGTATCAGAACCCCGTCAAGATCCTGTTCGGTAAAGGGCAGATCGCGTCAATCGCCGGTGAGATCCCCGCTGGCGCCAAGATCCTTGTCACTTACGGCGGCGGCAGCATCAAGAAAAACGGCGTCTACGATCAAGTGAAAGCGGCGCTGGAAGGCCGCCAGTGGATCGAGTTCGGCGGTATCGAGCCGAACCCTCACTATGAAACGTGCATGAAGGCCGCCGAGCTGGCGCGCAAGGAAGCCGTGGATTTCCTGCTCGCCGTGGGCGGAGGCAGCGTGCTGGACGGCACGAAGTTCATCGCCGTCGCGGCCTGCTTCAAAAAGGGCGATCCCTGGAACGTGGTGACGGGCGCTGCCCATGCCGAGGCCGCGCTGCCTCTCGGCTGTGTGCTCACGCTGCCAGCCACCGGCTCGGAGATGAACACCAACGCAGTCATCACGCGCGAAAGCACCAAGGAGAAGCTGCCGTTCTCAAGCCCGCTCATCTATCCGCAGTTCTCCGTGCTGGATCCCGAGACCACGTTTTCGCTACCACCCCGCCAGATCTCAAACGGGATTGTCGACGCCTTCGTTCACACGATGGAGCAGTACATGACCTTCCCGGTGAATTCGCCCTTGCAGGACCGCATGGCGGAAGCCATCTTCCTGACGCTGATCGAGGAAGGCCCCAAGACGCTGGCGAATCCGACCGACTATGCGGCGCGCGCCAACCTGGTGTGGAGCGCCACGATGGCCCTCAACGGTCTCATCGCGGTGGGCGTTCCGCAGGATTGGGCCACGCACATGATCGGCCACGAACTCACGGCGCTGCATGGCCTGGACCACGCGCAATCGCTCGCCGTCGTCGCGCCCAGCCTGCTCAAGGTGAAATCCGACGTCAAGCGGGAAAAGCTGCTGCAATTCGCCGAGCGCGTATGGGGAATCTGCGAGGGCACGCCGGAAGAGCGCATTGAGAAAGGCATCGAGAAGATGCGTGCTTTCTTCGAGAGCGTCGGAGCTCCCACGCACCTGTCGGCTTACGGCCTGGGGACCGAAGTGGCGGCTGAGGTCGCCGGCCGGTTGCAGAAGCGCGGCTGGTTGGGCCTTGGCGAGCGCCAGGACGTAACGCCGGACCAGGTCAAGCAGATTCTGCTGCAGGCGGCGTAATTCAAGCTCCTACACGCCGCGCCGGGCGCCCCATAGCTCCACGTGCAGGCGCGGCGTGTAACGGTATCCCTCCCGTTTGCAGATCTCCGCGATCCAACGGCCGCGATCGCGCAGCGTGTCTACGTCCGTGCCCTCGCTCATCAGCACCACGCGATCCGGCGCGGCGCCGGTTTCCGCAATGATGCGCTGAATCTCGACCAGATCGCTTTCCCGCGCAAGAACGAACTTCATCTGATAGTCGTAAGAAGCAATGAACCGCTTCAGGATTCCGGGCTGATAGCGCAACCGTTCGTGAGCCGCCGCCCAGCGGCCGCCATCACGTTCAAGAGGCGTCGAGTTAGAGAGCTTGGGGCTAACGCTCATCAGGTCGCAGGCCACCGGCGCCCACACCGTGCCCGCCGTTTCGATCGTGATGTGCCAACCGGCGGCGCGCAGACCTTCCGTGAGCGGCACGATGTCCGGCGCAATCATGGGCTCGCCGCCAGTGACTACGACGTGCCGCGCCGGGAATTCCCGAACGCGTGCCAGGATTTCCTCGACGCTAAGTTCGTCGCCTTCCGGCGCCCAGGAGGTATAAGGCGTATCGCACCACGCGCAGCGGAGGTTGCAGCCGCTCGACCGCACGAATGCCGAGGGCATGCCGGCCAGCATCCCTTCGCCTTGCAGCGAGTAGAAGATCTCCGAGATTCGCATCAGCGGACGTAATCGAGCTTGTCGGCGAGGCCCGCCTCGCGGAAGCCCTTCTTGCGGAGCAAGCAGGAGTCGCATTCGCCACACGGGCGCCCCTGCTCGTCCGGATCGTAACAACTGTGGGTCAGACCGAAATCCAGGCCCAACTTCGCTCCGAGCCTTACGATGTCGGCCTTCGACATTTGCGCGAGCGGCGTGTGGATCCGGAGCCGCGCGCCACCCTCGACCGCGGCCTTGGTCGCCAGGTTGGCCATGCGCTCGAACGCCGCTATGTACTCTGGACGGCAATCCGGATAGCCGGAATAGTCGATGGCATTGACACCGATGAAGATGTCGGCCGCGCCAAGCACCTCGGCCCAAGCCAGGGCAAATGAGAGGAACACGGTGTTGCGGGCCGGCACGTAAGTGACCGGTATGCCTGGACCCAACTCGGCATCGCTGTGGTGTTTTGGCACCGCGGCCGGACCGGTGAGAGCGGATCCTTCAAACAAGCGCCTGTCAATTGTGGCGACCAAGTGGCGTATGGCGCCTAAGGCCGTTGCTACCCGTGCGGCGGCTTCCAGTTCCACGCGATGACGCTGGCCGTAGTCGAACGAGAGCGCATAACATTCGAACCCTTCTCGGATCGCGTAGGCCAGGCACGTGGACGAATCCAGGCCACCGCTCAACAGGCAGACAGCGCGTTTCATGCTTTCTCCAATTTCATGGTAAGCAGGAATCCGATCAGCGGGACGACCGTGAGCGAGGCGAGCACGCGGTGCAGCGTGAAACTATCCGCCAGCACGCCGATCAGCGGGATAAACACCATGCCGGCCATCCCCCAGGCAAAGCCCATCATGAGAGCTGAGACGGTGCCAGACTGCGAGGGAGCTAACTCCTGGGCCATCAGCACGTTCACAGGGATTGTGAACAGCAGGATGAGCCCGCCCAGGCAAAGGCCGGCGATGGAAAGCACACCGCGCGTCCAGAAGAACAGCGCCAGAAATGGCACGGAGGCGATCATCGAAATCAGAATCACGTTCCGGCCGCCGAAGCGATCCGCCAGGTGACCCCCGAGGAACCCGCCCAGCGCGCCGGCGGCCAGATAGGCGGTGAGGATGTAACTGGCCTTCGCGGGGGTGTACCCCCGCTCCAGGTTCAAGTATAGGGGAAGAAACTGGGTAAAGCTGACCTGCACGGCCGACCGCAGGAATACCAACAGATACAGGATGGTCAGAGGCCGCGCCACCGACTTGAGCGGCGCCCAATCGAACCGCTCGCGGCTATTCGGATCGCCTGGCGCATCGGGCAGCGTGATGAGCAAGAACATGCTGACGAGCACGCCGGGAACGGCAGCCACCCAGGTGTGGTCCAAGCCCAATCTCGTGGCGATGGTGGAGAAATACGTCGGTCCCAGCGCCGCGCCGAGCGTGCCGGCACTGATGAAGGCAGCCATCCACGCCCCACGGTTCGTCTTCACGCCGTAAGTGACCCTCGAAGATGCCTGGGGATGGAACGCGGCCGTGCCCGCCCCCCCTGCTAACACCATTACGAGCAACCACTTGAAGTTCGGTGCGATGCCGAGAGTCGAGATGAATACTCCGGCGACAGCCGGCGACAACGCGGCGAACAGTTTTGTCCGAAATCGGTCGGAGAGAAAGCCGTACAGCGGCTGCATCACCGATGAGGAAAAAATCAGAGCGCCACCGAGGATTCCCGCTTCGGTGAGAGTCATACCGAAGCGCCGGACCAGCAGCGGCTGTAGTGCGCCCAGTGCGCAGGAATACAGGTCTACGCAAAAATGACCGAGTGAAAGAAGAATCAGAGGAATTGCCAATTTCCCTTCATTATAGCGAGCCGCTCCTCGCGGTCGCCGAAAGGCACACAATCTGATGAAGGAACCTTAGGGGTTTCCGACAGGGATCTCACGCGTGCCGCCCTCGGCTCCGTAGATCCGGATCACCTGGGGCCCGCGCGGTTTTTCGGCCTCCTGGGCCGCTGTAGCCGCTGGTACCTGGACCGGGGTCATGCCGCCTGGCATGGCGGCCCGCAACAGGCGGAAACTCCTCTCCAGTTCCGCTTCGTCGAGGTGGAGGCCCATGTGGACCTTTGAACCTTCCACCGCCACCTGCACCTTCCCCGCGAGCGATGCCATCTCCGGGTTGTTGGGCTGCTGCATGGCCATGCCCATCATCATCCGTAGTCCCCCCGCCAGCGCCGAGGCAGACTGCGCGGACTTGGTTACGACGTTCAGTTCGAGTCCCATCCCGTCCCGCAGGTTCAGCCCGAGGTCGTAACCGGTGACATCGGAGATCATCCTGGCTGAAGGCGCCGCCGAAGCCGGAAACATCCCGGGTGTCACGACTCCGGTAAACCAAATGTCGTTCGTGGCGGCCAGCGAGGCGGCGCGCCGATAGAGCGCGGAGGTCCTCTGCATCGATGCGCCGCGAAGCGCCGCGCCTACCGAGTTCAGATCCCCGATCACTAAGATTCCCGGTTCAGCCAACGCGAGCGCACCACCGGCTCCTCTGGTCCGCTGTGAGACCAGAATCTCCCTGCCCGCCATCATCCGCACCCGCGCGCCCTGGCCCAGCAGCGATGCCCGCACTGCGGCCCACTCGAAGCGGCCTTCTACAGCCAACAGCCCTTTTTCGGGGGCCTGCGCCACGCCTTGCGGGGGAATGGGAGCCGAGAGGATGATCCGGTCCACGGCGTCGAACACGTTCATCTGCGCCAGACCCGGCATCCCGGGCATGGCGGCCTGCGACATCGTGGAGCGCAATTGCTGCCCGAGCTTTGAACCAGCCACGCGGCGCCATTCGAGGCCAAGGATGAGATTGCTCTCGGGGTGCGTATAGCGCCAGAGTGCCTGCGCCAGCCCGTTGTCCGGAATGCACATCCCGATCAGTAATAGGGCGATGCCGCGAGCCCCGGCGCGTCGGTGCATACAACCTCCTAGCCGAACCGTACCATCCCGGGAACGTCAAGCCCATCGGTCGTTTCGCCTAGTTGCGCATAATGACTCTACCTGAGCCGGCAAAGGGCAGTTTGCGGGAACAACCCGTTTCGGCGTAACGTATCAGATTACAGAGGAATAGAAATGCCGTATTGCTGCCAGTGCGGAACCAGCGTCGCGCCAGTGGATGTTTACTGCGCCAGTTGTGGAGCGCGGCAGCAAGGCAGCGTGCCGCCTCCCCCGCCTCCGGCGGGAGGTGGCGCCGCTTCCATGACACCCCGCACGGCTTCCATGCTCTGCTACATACCCTTTGTCGGCTGGATTGCATCCATCGTGGTGTTGGCCTCGGAACGCTTCCGCCACGACCGCACGGTGCGTTTCCACGCCTTTCAGGGGCTCTACCTCTTCGTGCTCTGGCTGATCGTGGATCACGTGTTGGGGCCCATCCTGGGGTTCGGAGTCATGGGCCATATGCACCTGGCCAGCTTGGCAAAGCTCGGCATGATCGTAGTTTGGGTGTTCATGCTGATCAAGACCGGCCAGGAGCAGTTCTTCAGCCTGCCCATTGTCGGCGAGCTCGCGGACCGGTCGATTTCGGAACAGAAGTAAGATCCGGCAAGCTCAACTATTGCACCGCCAGTTTTACAGTGTTGCTAGCCCGGCGGTCGGCCGCGTTCCCAATCGCAACAGCAACATCCACACCATTCCCCGATGGCGCATCCGCCGGCACGTCGAAATTGATTTGGTACAGACCGCTGCAACAGGGGGCCAGACCGCTGAACCGTACCGCCGCCTTCTTCCCTCCGACAGTCACTTCAGGCACCATTGCCGTGTATGAAAGCACGTCCTGCGCCGGCTCCGCACCGTCAAGCCATGGGGGCGCGGTGTTGCCGAGGCCCGTCACGTAGAGCAGGATCGTCTCATTCTTGCGCGCTGGATTCGCGGCAGAGATGTACGAATAGTCGGCATGGAGGAACGCGCCGGCGCTGGTCGAGTAGTCATAGAAGATCCCAGGGGAGACAGGGGCGGAATTCACGTCCTCTGCCGCGCTCGTTTCACCGTTGACCGTCACCGCCACTCGCGCCTGCCTGCGTGCGAGCAGCCGGATGGGGGCGACGAGGTTTATCTGGCCAGACAGAATAGTTGCGAACAGCGGCGACGGCACACCATTGAAAGTCACCACCGCCTTGCCTAGCGTGAAGGGGAGCGGATAGCTGCCGGCTCGCGCATCTTCCATACCAGGAAACGTCCCGAAGACTGACACGAAGGCGCCTCCGCTGATCGGCGCCGGCGCCTTGGTAAAACCGGCGCCCTCCACTACCCCGCCGGCGAAGATGGAAGTCGCCGCCGTGCCCAGCCGGAGCGTGAGTCGTTCCGAGGAATTCCCGTCTGGATGGAGAACGTCCACCACGGCACTCGAAGCGCCCTGCAGCGCAGGCACGTTAACCCGCAATCCCTGACTATCGAGGAAGGTGGGGGCCACGGTAACTGATCTGTTCGCCGCGGCGAAGCGAACGGACGCGCCCTCGACGAACGATTCGCCGCTCAGCGTGACGGCACTGCCGGTGGCTGCCGGATTCGGCGCGAGTTCAAGCAGCGTGGGAGAGTTCCGCATGGTGAACTGCACCGGCGCACCGCCGGCCGGAATCGTAGCCACCACCTTGTCCGCATTCACGTCGATCACGCTCACGGTTCCCGCGGCAAGGCAGGTCACATATAGATAGTTCTCGTCGGGATCCAGCATCAGGCTGAACGGGCCGGCGCCGACCGGGATATCCAGCTCCTTTGTGCGCGTCGACAAATCGAGCAGACTCACATTGTTCGAACCCTGGTTGCTCACGAAACCGTACCGGTTATCGAACGTCACGGCCATCGCCACCGGCTGGCTGCCAGTCGGAATCCTCCCAACTTCCTTGTTTTGCGCAGTGTCGATCACCGAGACGTCGTTCGAATCCCGGTTCAGCACATAGAGAATCTTGCTGTCCGAGGAGAACGCCACCGTCAACGGTGACTGGCCTGTGGCGATTGTCCCGGTCAGCTCGCCGGCGGCGAGATCCACGACAGAGACGCTGTGGGAGCCGGTATTGACGACGTAAGCGCTTCTGAGTCCCGGGAGGATGGCGAACTGGTTCGGCATGGCGCCTACGGTGAGCGTCTTGACGACACGGTTCCGGTTAGTGTCAATCAAGCTAACGGTCCCGTCGTCCTTGTTCAACGCATACGCAAATCGCCCATCCGAAGAGATATTCACCTGCACCGGGGTTACGCCCACCGGGATCGAGGCGATCGAAGTCCGGCCAGCCACATCGATGACTGTGACGTCGTTGCTGGCATCGTTGGCAACGTACACGAACCGGCCGTCGGGTGATGAGGTGAGGCTTCCGGGTCCCTGGCCCGCCGGAATCGCCGCCAGCGTCGTGTTATCTTTCAGGTCAAGCAGGGTCAGGTTGTTGTCGCCATAATTCGAAACGATCCCGTACCTGTTATCCGGCAAGATCAGCAGTTCGGACGGCTGCCGGCCCGTGGGGATTGAAGCAATCACGCGCCGGGCGCCGGGCGCGAGGTCGATCACCTGGATTTGGCCTGTCTGGTTGTCTACAACGAAGCCCGTATTCTGCGCTTCGATAACCAAGGGGAGCATCAGCAGTAGAAAGCCATATTTCATTTCGTACCCCACAAGCGCACATTGAAACTCAAGCCGAAAGTCACCTGATACCGGTTGCTGTTCAAATCCGCACGCCCCAGGCTCCGGCCGGTATTGACAAACACGGCTACCCCCGGTTTCAACGCCACCGCCACGCCGCCGGTCACGTCTACGCGCGAGCGGTTCAACCCGAGATCGCTGATCAGCCTCAGTTCATTCGTCAGCCGCGAGCCGGAAACGATCACCAGGGGCATAACCCGGTTCCAACGGTTCAACTCGAACACGGTCGAGTCGAAGACGATCCCTCGCGTCAGGTAGCCGGCCATCGAATAGACCCGAAAGTACTCGAAGGACTTCTGGAACACCAACGGAAGGACATAGTTCACGCGGTCGGGGGCCAGGGGGTTGTCGGCGATGCTGGCGTCACCGAGCACTTCGATCATCGGCCGTACCGACACTGCCGGCCGGCGACTTCCTTCGCGCAGCAGTAGGAACTTGACTGCGAGGGCTGAGTCGCCCAGCGCGTTGATCCTGCTCTCCTCGAACTGCGAGCGCGCGTATGAAAATGACCCCGAGACACCGATTCGGTTATTGAGGCCCAGTGCTACATATGTACTGGGGAAGGAGAGGTCCCGGCCCGCGGCCACCTTGCTGTAGGAAAAGTATTCGCTCACATTCAACACGCCGGGCATCGGAATGTCGGCGTCGTCGTAAAACGAGATGGGCGCGGAAACACGCCGTCTCTCTTGCGAGTTCGCTGGGAAAGTGAAGAAGCAGGCGAGCACCATTAGCGGGCCCAGCGTGCGGTGGATTCCGCTCAAGAGGCACCTCCGTTCCGGGTTGCGCGACGGAGACGCAAGCGCAGGTACGTGGCCGACATCAATATGGTTGCGATCACGCCGAAGGCAGTAATTACCGAAACGAAGACGTAGCTATAAAGATTCACGAACACGCCGGAGCGGCTCGCTGTGTCGATTTCCACATCCTGCTCCCCGCGCGGCAACACGATCGCCCACCGCCCGTCGCCTTCCCCGGCGTCCGCCGTTGCTTCACGGCCGTTGATCCGGACGGCCAACGGCTTTTGGTTCAAAACGAGTACCGCGCGGCCGGGGCTACGGTAACGGATCCCGAGGCCGGTGGGTTTCACGCGCGCATCGAGGAGGTCCGCGCTCAGATGGAGAACACGAGCCGGCAGCCCAGCGCGATCGAGGAACTGAAACCAGGGCCGTTCGAACGCAAGTTTGTAACGGCCGGGCGGAACTGTGACGCCATCGACCCAAACGGCGGGCCACAGCTTGCCACCTCGATAGTAGTCCCGGCCCTCGTAACCCATGAGCCGCACGGGAATCGGGCTATCGACAGCAAACCCACCGCTCTGGTTCTCAACTCGCGCCCGTCCGGCAAGGGCCGCCCCGATCAGGCTCCAATCCTGGCTGGCAACGGTGTATTCGGAATAGATCGCCGCGCGTCCGGAGGCCGATGCAGCTGCGAGTACGGTGAGCGCAAGTTCGGTGCCCGTTGCGCGCGCCGACGGGAGCGTAGTGCCGGCGACGTCACGATCCGGCATCACATTGATATCGAACATCAGGCGGCTGGGATCCGGTACCAGACTACGGTAGGTTTCTGCGAACCGCCGATAACGATCTGGCGGCTTCATCCAGTGCTCGGCGGTGTCTTCCACCTGCAAAGTGAAATCGAACTCCTTCATCAGCCCAGCGATCCGGCGCGAATTGACACCCAGGGCCGGCCGCACATATTCGCTGTGCAGGTTGTC
The DNA here is from genome assembly GCA_964384215.1 of uncultured Solibacteraceae bacterium. Lineage (GTDB taxonomy): Bacteria > Acidobacteriota > Terriglobia > Bryobacterales > Bryobacteraceae > JAJFUV01. The sequence continues at coordinate 93,391 of CAYLLB010000002.1, forward strand.
GAGCATGGTGACGATCACCTCCCACCCGTTGCGCTGCCTTATCGGTTCAAGTTCGCCAAGCACCTTGCGGTGCCACGCGGTTACGATGTCCTCGCGGTATTGGAGGAATTGTTCAAGCGCCTGCGGATTCCGCTTATGGTAGCGTGGCGAGCGCGGATCGAACAGGAGCGCGGGATCGAAACCCGAGCGGCGCACGAAGGCCGTGCGCACGTCCGCGTTCATGGGGACGAACCGGTCCGGCCGCAGGTAGTCCTTGAAGTCGGCGTCGTAGTTGAGTTCGGTGATGTTGACACCATCCCAGGGATGGGCCGCCAGGGTCTGTTTCATCCAATCCATGGCGGCGCGGTAGCAAGCGGGATTCTCGAAGTTCATCGAGTAGCGCCAGCCGACGCGTCCGTCGGCTCCCGAAGCGGTCCGCTCGCGCCACTCGGGATGGTCCAGCCACATCTTCTCGGTGACTGCGGGGAAGACGAACCAAGCATAGACTGCAATGCCGTTGCGGTGGCAGACTCGGACGAATTCACTGTAGTCGAACTCGTGGCTTCGGGAAAAGGACCAAGCGGCGGCGTATATCACGCGGATGCCTGCCTGACGCCAGGATGCGGCAAGCCGGTTCAGATTCGCGCCCTCGCGGAAGCTGGGATCGAAATAGACCTCGAGACGAGCACCCGGCTGCGGCGAACGGATCCGGAACGCCTCCCGGATGTATTCCACGAAATACGGATATCGGCTCGTTCCGTTCATAGACACGGGGTCGAACGGAGCGGCCAAGTGGAGAAACCGCCCTGCCCCGTGCGAAGCGGATAACGCTAAGGTCTGCTTGCTTTGCAGATCGACCAGCAGTTGACGGGAGCCTTCCGGCGGCGTGAAACGCTCCACCTGGACCTCGGGCTGCCAGCGTAGTGTCATCTCGGGAAACAGTACGTCCACCACGCTGGAAACAGGCACACGCCTTCCAGACCATCGGAAACCTGCCTGCGTCAGCCATTCTTGGTTTCCCTCGACCACCAAATACCCGCCTCGATCCAAGTATCCGAGCACGGATCGGTGCTGTGCAGGACTCAGCCGGGCCCCGACAGCCTCGGGGATCACCAGCATCGAATCGCCGCTCTTTGGGGGCGCAAGAAATTCAGACACGGGAACCAACGCTGTCTGGTACCCGAACGTCTCGAAAACGCGCCGGTAACTCCTCTCGTTGAGAGCCTCGCCGCCAGTGGCGTTGGGATTCGAAAGGATCCACACCGTGGCTGGAGAAAAGCGCTCGCCACCTTCGAGCGGCCGGCGAGTTTGTTGCCGCCCGCGCCACCAAGCCACCAAGCGCGCGTACCAGCCGGGTGCACGCGCCTGCTGCGGGAGATCCTTGAGCGTGTCGACAACCGCCCAACCGCCAGGAGGAGGTTTCGCTGGCACATTCACGGAGCCGGAGAGACGCGACGAGGAGTATCTTTCGCCCGCTGGCCGTCCCGCGGCGTCGAACAGGCGCAGCCGCCAGTATTCTCCGGCAGGCTCAACACGAGCCTCTCCGGAGGATGTCAACACAACCAGCCGGCCGCGAAAATGGACGCCTCCGCCAAATTGCCGTAACGGGACGAAACGAAAACCGGCCGATCGCACCCCGCGCACCACTTCGCCAAGCAGCGCCGGATCGAGAAACGCGTGAAAGTAGAACGAGGCTACAGCATCCCGTACGACGCGCATGGCACGGGCGCGCTCGATGATCACCCGGGGATCGGGGTTCTCCTGCACCAGGTAGCCCAGATTCTCCGGCACTACGTACCGGCCAAAGCGATCTATCGTGGGGTAAGGGAAGAACTGTATGGCGCTGATGTCCGGTGTGGCCATGGTCCGGTCATAGAACAGCGGGAAAACCTCCTGCATGGCGCGGTAGTCCGTCTCAGAGGCGGCGTAGTGGGGGGTCTCGAACGCCACGGGGAAGATGCCGTTCTCCACGAGTTCGCGCAAACCCAGACCGGCCTTGCGCAGGAACGCTTCCGCTGAATCGCCGGCCGGCGCCCGGTTGCCCGCCGCATCCCAAAACTCATAGTCGTCGGCGCTGACACCGCGATGCTGGTGGGTGATCCCGTGCATCACGGGCGCACCTCCGCGCTCGACCGCATAACGCACGGCTTCAGCGAGAGACGGCCGGTCCGAAAGGTAGATCTCGTAGCCTTTGGCTGGGTTGCGGAAGATCGGAATCACACCGATCTGAAACGGCACACCGAGCCCGGAAAGCAAGTCTGCCAGGGCGCGCACGTCCGCGGGATCTATGTCGGCGCTGACGTCCTCCACACGCACCAGCGCTAACGCCTGCGCGGGGTGGTTTATCTCAAGGATGTCGTGCAGAAGGTCGCAGAAGACCAGGTAGCGTCCACCCTCCTGAGCGTAGGCGAACGGGGTGTCCGCAATGTACCAAAACCGGCCTTGCCGAAGCGCGTACGGGCGGCGGACATTGTCGTCGCTGAGCGCCTCGGCCACCATCTCGACACCCTGGCCCTTGACCTGGACGATGCTGAGATCGGGATCTTCTTTCGGAAGCGTGATCCCTTTGTAGACGACCCGGCGGAAATCGAGGTCGTCGCGGTAATCGACGTAGGCGAACCCGAACCTGCCTCGTGCCCCCCGGGCGGCAAGCAGCGTGCCGATATGGCGCCCTATCCAACAAAATGGACGCGTGGACGCCGCGATGTCCGATAGGAAGTTGCGCGGGAAAACAGTCCCGGTGACCGTGCCCAGGAAGAAGGCAGCCCGATAGCGGCCCAGTTGACCAGGGCGGTAATTCGCCACCGGGATGATCTCGCCGGTCAACCCGAAGTGGCCCAGCAAGTTCTGGATCTGATGGGCATCAAGGAATCCTTCGGCGAGAGGCTGATCCGGCCCGTCATAGTAAATAGCCACGGAGGGACGGCTTTCGGGCGGAATCTGCGCGCAGACGAGCGGCCATGCAATGGCGACGAGCGCCAGCGCCGCAAAGCTCAGCCCCCTCAGAAGGCCTCTACCATTCTTTCGATACCCCCCCCGAAGCATAGTCAGCCTGTTGGCGCGGCCCGGAGCGATTATAACCTGAACCACGGAGTCTATTGGCGACGATCACACGTGAGGCCAACCAAAGTTTTTCCGGTGCTGTGGTATCTGGTCAATGTTCGCGTTCCCTTTCTCGCGACTGTCGCCTCTCAAACACTGGATTCCCCGTAGCAGCTTAGAGGCCGGAGTCTCCGAAACAGTTAACCGATTGATATGAATAGGACTTCTCACAGTATTCACATCCACCGCACGGTCAACGAGACCGGATTAAGTAGATTTTACGCATCGACTTGGAAAGTCTTGCCGGCTAGTTTCGAGTGGATCTTACCAGTACATACTGCTCCCCGTGACCTCGGCCTGCTTGGAGACGGCCGGATGGTTTCCGAACGTTCTCCGTCGGCCGTCGCGGGCATCGAAATCGACCGGGACAGAGGTCCAGCGGCTGGCAACTGGACGCGTCACCTGAACGGGGTAACCTTGGCGATCCACTAGCCGAAGTTCCCGTGCCATGATGATGGTCAAGGCGTTCACGTAAACTGGGAAGTAGATGAGCGTTTTGACTGTTGTCAGGCACGGACAGGCTTCTTTTCTCGCGGAGGATTACGACAAGCTGTCCCCCCTCGGCGAGCGGCAGGCTGCGGCTCTTGGCGAGTATTGGGCCCGTAACCGTGTGAAGATCGACGCTGTTTACACGGGGCCGAAGAAGAGACAGATCGATACGGCGGCCATCGCCGGCGCCGCTTACGCCAGCGCAGGCCTGGCTTGGCCCGCGCCTGTCGTGCTGCAAGGGCTGGACGAATACCGCGTCGACGAAGTGATGCGCCGCTACGTTCCGGATTTGGCCGCGGCCGACCGCCGGGTCGGCGATCTGCGCCGGGCCGTCCAGCAAGCCAAAGGCACCCCCGCGCTGCCCCTGGCCATCGAGAAACTGTTCCGCCGCGTGTCCACGATGTGGGTACAAAAGGAATTCGACGCCGAGAGGATCGAGGACTGGAGCCGGTTCTCCGGCCGGGTGCGGGATGCGCTGGCCGAAACGCGCAACCACGGACGGCGTGGCGCCCACGTGGTTGTGGTCACCTCGGCGGGCCCGGTGGCAGTGGCACTGCAAACCGCGCTCGGGTTGGACGAGGTCACCACGCTCGAACTGAGCTGGCTGGTGCGGAACACGGCCTGCTCGGAGTTCCTGTTTTCGGGCGACCGGTTCTCGCTGTGGAGCTTCAACACCACGCCGCACCTGAGCGACGCCGCGATGATCACTTACCGCTGATCATGCGTCCAGCTTCTGTTTGAGCAGTTTATTGAGCGCCTGAGGATTGGCTTGCCCGCGCGTGGCCTTCATGGCCTGCCCCACCAGGTAGCCGATGACGGTGGATTTGCCGCCCTTGTACTGTTCCACCTGCTTGGGATTCGAGCGCAGCACCTCGTCGACGACCTTTTCCAGAGCCCCCGAATCGCTGATCTGTTTCAATCCTTCGCGCTCGATGATGACGCCGGCGGCTTCCCCCGACTCGAACATCTTCGGGAAGATCTCCTTGGCCAGCTTGCCAGAGATCTCGCCCTGGTTCATACGGGCCAGCAGGTCGCCCAGGTGTTCCGCGCTCACGGGCGAGTCGGCGATCTCCTTACCGGCGGCCTTGAGCGCGCCCGCCAGATCTCCCATCACCCAGTTGGCGGCCAGACGGGCATCACCGGCGCGCGCCGCGACGATTTCAAAATAGTCGGCGATATCGCGCGATGCCGTCAGCACTTGCGCGTCATACTCGCGCAAGCCCAGTTCGTTTATGAACCGCGCACGCTTGACGGCGGGCAGTTCGGGCATGGAGGACTTTACGCGGTTGAGCCACTCTTCGCTGATTCGCAGAGGCACCAAGTCCGGCTCGGGGAAGTAACGATAGTCGTGCGCCTGCTCCTTGCTGCGCATACCCTCGGTTTCGCCAGTATCGGAATCGTAGAGCCTCGTTTCCTGAACGATGGTGCCGCCGCCTTCGATGACCGCCACCTGGCGCGCGATTTCGTAATCCAGCGCCAGCTTCACGAAGCGGAACGAATTCAGGTTCTTCACCTCGACCTTCGTGCCGAACTTCTGGGCGCCCTTCAGGCGAACGCTCACGTTGGCGTCGCAGCGCAGGTGTCCCTTCTCCATGTCGCAGGTAGAGACGTTCACGAACTGCATAGTCTGTTTGAGCACGGTGAGGAACTCGTGAGCTTCGTCGGAGCTGCGCATGTCGGGGTCGGTGACGATCTCGATGAGCGGCGTTCCCGTCCGGTTCAGGTCGATATAGGTGAAGCGCGCGGAGTCCTTGAAGCCCTCGTGGATGCTCTTGCCGGCGTCGTCTTCCATGTGCACGCGCGTGATGCCTACCCGCTTGGTTTCGCCGGCGACCTCGACGGCCACCCAGCCGTGCTCGGCAATAGGCTGGTCGTACTGCGAAATCTGGTACCCCTTGGGAAGGTCCGGGTAAAAGTAGTTCTTGCGGGCGAACCGGGAGACGGGATTGACGCGGCAGTTCAGCGCCAGGGAGGCGGCCATGGCCATCTCGACGGCCTCGCGGTTCAGCACCGGCAGCGCGCCGGGCATACCCAGACAGACCGGGCAGACGTTGGTGTTTGGCGGCGCGCCGAAGCTGGTCTGGCAACGGCAGAAGATTTTGGTCTGGGTGGCCAATTGAACGTGGACTTCCAGGCCAATGACCGCTTCGTATTTGGAGAGCACTTCCGGCGCCACTAACGCCTCAACATCGAAGGACATTACTCCATTATAGGAGGGGCGGACGTACCGCTATGTTTTCCATCCGCGGTTCGTTATCGCGCGATACCTCGCGGTCCGCCTTGCATCAGCGTTTTGATCTCGTCCAACGTGTACCGGCTGAAATCGCCGGGAACCGAGTGCTTCAGGCAACTCGCCGCGACGGCGAATTCGAGCGCTTCGGAGTGGCTGTCGAACGTCTGCCACCCATAGATGAACGCTCCCGCGAAACAGTCTCCCGCGCCGACGCCATCCACAACCTGGTTCATCGCGAAATGGCGGCTCACATGGAACTCCTTGCGGTCGTCGAGGCAGGAGGACCATCCTACCTGCCCGGTAGGCATCGGCTCCCGGAGGCTGATCGTAATTGCCTGCATATTCGGATATTGCGCGAGCACCTTCCTGGTCAGGTCCCGGTAACTCTCAGGATCGAGGAAGCCGGGACGAACGCTCGCCGGCACGTCAAACCCCAGGCCCATCCGAACGTCCGCTTCGTTGGCAATCAGGATGTCCACCAGGTGCGTCAAGCCAGGTATGACTTCGATAGGGGTTTTGCCCCACTTCCACAAGTTCTTCCGGTAGTTCAGATCGAGAGAGACAATGAGCCCCGCGGCCTTGGCCTTTTGAATCGACTCAACGGCAAGCTCGGCTGCGGATTCGCTCACGGCAGGCGTGATACCGCTGATGTGGAACCAGCCGGCGCCCTGAAAAACCGTGTCCCAGTCAATATCACCGGGCTTAGCCAGTGCCAAAGCGCTATCGGCACGGTCATAGAACACCCTGGTGGGGCGTTCGCCGGCGCCGGGTTCGAGAAAATAGATCCCCATCCGGCCCTTTCCACGAAGAATCATCGAAGTATCGACACCGAAACGCCGTATTTCGCCGATGCAGCTTTCCGTCAGCGGATTCGCATCCGGCAGGATGGTGACAAACGACGTCTCGGCCCCGAGTTGCGCCATGGCTATGGCTGCGTTGATTTCACTGCCGCCGAACGTCGCGACCAACTGCGAACTCTGAAGAAGACGCTCCTTACCAGCAGGAGAGAGCCGCAGCATCACCTCGCCGAAAGCGACAGTACGTCTGGATATTTGCATGTGCGATTCCATTGTACGGCGCGGGCGTGCAACCGGACCGCGACGCCGAGGCGCGGAGTTGGGTAGTGTGCGTTTCTTGAACTGAGTTCTATCTGCCGCAAGCAGGGAGCCGATCGCTGACGTTCGACGATGACGGCAAGTTGCGCCGGCTGGTAAGGAGCTATCTTTCGCCGCCAGGTTACGGGTGCCGCCTCACGCCAACCGGCCCAGCAGTGCCTGGAAGCGCGGGTGCGAGCGCACCGCATCCAGGTTACTGTCGTGTTCGTACCAGCCCTTTTGCGTGAGACCGCCGGCGACGGCGCGCTCAAGACAATCGACGGCGTCCTCCGCCAGTCCGAGCATCGAGTAGATGCAGCCGACGTTGTATAGCAGCATGGGGTTGTCCGGCTCGGCGGCGAGGGCGCGCTGGGCCCAATCGCGGCCGCGCTCGCGGTCCCCTAACGCCACCATACCGTTAGCCGCCATGTAAAGCGCCCGGGCGTCGTCGGGGTACAGCGCCAGGTGTTGTTCCGCGGCCGCGATGCCTTTTGTCCGGCAGGCGCGCGCTTCCTCGGGCCGGCCCAAATCGTCGTAGGTCTGGGCTACCAGCAGCGGCGCCTGGTAATCTTCCGGGCGCAAGCGCATGGCTGCTTCATACCGCTGTACCGCCTTTTCGCGCTCGCCGCGCGCGAAGGCGTGGCGCGCATAGAAGTAGTGCGCTTCGAAAAGATTCGGATCCAGCCGCAGCGCGGTTTCAAAAGCGGCCGTGGCTTCCTGATCGTGGCCTCGCACCGATAGCACCACGGCACGCGAAGCATGCGCCTGTGCCGATTCGGGGTCCAACTCCACGGCCTTTGCACTGGCCCAATCCGCCTGGTCGAGAAGTGCGGGATTGCGCTCGGAGTACAGGTACAGATACGACCAGCAATCGGCCAACCCGGCGAAGGCCAGGGCATACGCGGCGTCGCGCTCCACCGCGCGCGTAAACAATCCTGTGGCGTAAGAAACGTCGCGGGGGCTGTAGCGGTAATAGTAGCTTCGACCACGCAGGTAGAAATCGTACGCCTCCGTGTTACTGGTGGGCGTCTTCCTGAGTGCCGCGGTCTCCTTGGGGCTCAGCGTGACTTCCAACTCCTGGGCCACGCGCCGCGCAATCTCCTCCTGGATCGCGAAAATGTCTTTGAACTCGCGGTCAAAAGCTTGCGACCACAACTGGTAGCCACTGTCGGTATCCGAAAGCTGCACGGCGATGCGCAGCCGCTCACCCGACTTCCGCACGCTGCCTTCGAGCAGCGCGCGCACCTTCAATTTGCGGCCGATATCCGCAATGTCGGCGGCACGCTCCCGGAAACGGAATGCGGAAGTGCGGCTGGCCACCCGCAAGCCCTGAATGCGGCTCAACGCGTTGAGAACTTCTTCGGCGATGCCCTCGCAGAAATAGCCCTGGTCCTGTTGCTGGCTCAGGTCGGCGAAAGGAAGCACGGCGATGGAGAGTTCGAGATCCTTCCGTTCGGGCACGCGGCTCGCCAGGTCAGTCTGACGCCCGGCCCACCAAGCGTCCAACTCGGCCCGGTAGGCATGGACGGAACCCAGCTTGTCGTGCTGCAATCGATGGACGGGCAGACCTTCTTCGCGCTCCCACCGCTGCACGGTGCGAGCCCCGCGGTTCAAATACGCCGCGATTTCCTTCCAGCTATCCAGCCGGTCCGATACAGCGCCATGGCCGGAACCGGCCGGTTCCGGACTCCGCGTCATGGTCAGTCTGCCTGTCCTGATTGTGCCAGATCCGCAAGCTTGTTGAGACCGTCGACGTAAGCTTTGGCGCTGGCTTCAATCACATCCGTGGAGGTACCGCGGCCAAGCACGCGGCGGCCGCCATCCTCCATTTGCACGGTAACCTCGCCCAAGGCTTCGGTGCCGCTGGTGACGGCGCGGATCTCGTAGCGTGTCAGGCGCGCCGAACTGCCAGTCACCATAGCGATGGCCCGGTAGACCGCGTCCACCTGCCCGTTGCCGACTGTCGCTCCTTCCTTCACCTCGTCCCGCACCTTCATGCGCACTGTGGCGGTGGGGATCGCGGCGGTTCCGCTGTAAGTGTGCAAGTAGTCCAGACGATAGATCGCCGGCACCTCGCCGAGTTGCCCGTGCAGAATGGCGATGAGATCTTCGTCAAAGACCTCCTGCTTCTTGTCAGCCACCGCGAGGAACCGCTGGTACGCCTGATTCAGTTCAGGCTGCGACAACTTGTAGCCGAGCTTCGCCAGCCGGTCGCGCAAACCGTGGCGTCCGGTGCGTGCCGTGAGCACCACGCGGCTCTCGCTGAAGCCCACGTCCTCCGGCCGCATGATCTCGTAAGTTTCGCGCTGCTTCAAAAAGCCATCCACGTGAATGCCGGAGCTGTGCGAAAAAGCGTTGCCGCCCACCACAGCCTTGTTCGCCGGCACGATCATGCCCAGCATGTCCGCCACCAGGCGGCTGGTGCGATAGAACTCGTTCGTATGGATCCTTGTGCGGAGGCCGAAGTAGTCGGCGCGGGTGCGCAAGGCCATCACTACTTCCTCAAGCGCCGCGTTTCCGGCGCGCTCTCCGATGCCGTTGATGGTTCCTTCCACCTGGCGGGCGCCGTTGTGAACTCCGGCGAGCGTGTTGGCCACCGCCATGCCCAAATCGTCGTGGCAATGCACACTGATGACGGCCTTTTCGATATTCGGTACTTTTTCACGAATGGAGCGGATGAGTCCACCGAACTGCTCGGGCACGGTGTAGCCGGTGGTGTCTGGAATGTTCACCACGTTCGCGCCGGCGCCAATGGCCGCTTCCAGCATCTCGAACAGGTATTCCGGATCGGCGCGGCCGGCGTCTTCGGCATAGAACTCCACCTCGTCCGCCAGTCCCTTCGCCATCTTGACGGCGTCGACGGCCATCTTGATCAACCGGGCGCGCTTCTCGGCCAGCGTCTTGCCGTATTTTTCGTCGCGGAATTTGCCAAGGATGTGGATGTCGGAAACTCCGATGCCGGTATGAATCCTCGCGCGCTTGGCCTTTGCCAGAGCCTTTCCGCACGCATCGATGTCGCTGGCCACCGCGCGAGAAAGGGCGCAGATGGTGGCGTTGTCGATTTCCTTGGACAGCAGTCTGACGGCTTCGAAGTCCTCGGGCGAGGACGCCGGGTATCCGGCTTCGATAATGTCGATGTTCAGGCGGGACAACTGCCGTGCGATGGTAAGCTTCTCACGGCTGCCGAGGCGGGTTCCGGCGGCTTGTTCGCCGTCTCTCAAAGTCGTATCGAAAATGGCAACATTATCTTTCATCGGAAGATCCTGAATAAGGAAAGGATAGCAATACGGAACTCGAGATGCGCAACTTTCGCGCCGCCAACGTCTCAGGCGCGCTGCCGCTTTCGCAGTTCTTCCCAGATGGTGATGACCAGCGTGCTCGCCAGAACCAGCACCCCGCCCATTATGGCCGCAGGGCTCAAACGCTCGCCCAGCCAGATAGCCGCCACGGGCAAGCCGAAAACCGTCACCAGGTAGTTGCACAACGCAGTCTGTATGGCGTCCAGTTTTTGCAGGGCTTTCAGGAACAGCACCATCGAGAGGTAGTTGTGGAAGAAGGTGAGCAGCCCCATGCCGGTCCAAGTCTGCCGCGTGAAATGCGGCACGGCCAAGAAGCTCTCCGGTTCGAGCCAGATAACCAGCGGCGTGACGATGACGAACATGGCCGCGTAACTGTAAAAGAGCATCTCCATGGGTGAGTACCGCTCCAGCATCCGCTTGCCGTAAGAGTTGTAAAACGCGCTTCCGAGCGTCCCGGAGAAAATCAGGAGATTGCCTATCAAATATCCGCTGCCGAAATCCAGGTTCCGCAGATCGCCGCCCGAGCACAGGAGCACGCCCGCCAGGGCGGCGGCGAAGCTTACCCAGCGCACCGGCGTCATGCGCTCCTTCAGGAACAGCACCGCGAACAGAGCCGTACTCACCGGCATGGTTAGCATAAGCATCGCGGCGTTGCTCGCCAGCGAAAGCCGTGTGCCCCAGGTGAGGATCACCTGTCCCGGAAAAATGCCGAGCCCGGCGAGCATCAGGAAAGTCAGGGCGTCCTTTCGGTTGAGCGGCGTGCGGTGCTTTTCCAAGCGGATCAGCGGGTAGAGCATCACGGTGGCGAGCGTCATGGGCGCCCACACGGTGAACAAGCCGCCCACCTGGCCCTCGACCAGTTTGATGCAGGTGAACTGCAGCGCCCACATCAGGTTGCATGCGAACAGCAGCAGCCAGCTTCGCATGCGCTTAGAACTTAACCTGCTTCTGATACTTTTCAGCCAGCCCGCGAATGTCGTAAGTGAAATTCACCCAGACCTTCTCCCACTTCGCGGCTTCTGCCTTGGTGTACTTGTAGAAGCCCTTCTGGTTGGCAATGCCGAGAGCGCCGCTCTTCGTCATCGCCCGCATCAGCTTGGGAACTTTTGTTGAGTTGTCGAGTTCGGGCAGCAGGTCTTCCATGACCGCCATGTAAGCGGGAATGCCGGTGAGGTCCATCCAGCGGAAGGGCCCGGCGATGGTAGACCACCAGCCCATGTCGTTGCGGTAGGAACGATCGACGGTTTCGATATCGGCAATACCGGCTTCGACCAAGTGGAACGCCTCGCGCAGCATGGCGTACATGAGGCGGTTGGAGATGAAGCCGCGGATGTCGCAGTTAAGCACCGTGGGCATCTTGCCACACACTTCGCCGATGCTCTTCGTGAGTTCGATGGTACGGCGGGAGGTCGCCTCGCCCGGAATAATCTCGAGATACTGCATGATTTCGGCCGGCTCGCCCCAATGCATGCCGATGAAACGCTCCGGGTGCCGCCGGCCCTTTTGCAAAACCGTGATGGGAATGCTCGATGTGTTGGATGAGATCACGGTGCGCGCCTTGACGACGCCTTCCAGTTGATCGTAGATCTCGCGCTTCAGCGCCAGATCCTCCTTCACCGTTTCAACCACGAAGAAGCTGTCGCGCAACCCATCGATCGAATCGGTGAGCGTGTAGCGCTTCCTCCAATCCGCGACGGCCGCGCGCGTCACCACTTTCCGGCGCGCCAACTCATCGAGCGCGTGGCCGATGTGCTTCAGGCTGGCCTGCGCGCGGCTGGCCGTGCGGTTATAGGCCACGACATGGAATCCCCGCGCCAGAAGGCAACTGGCGATTCCCTGCCCCATCAATCCCAATCCGATCAGACCTACCGGTTCTCTTCCGGGTAAAAGCTTCTTTTTTGTCATGCGTTCTTCCACTTTCCTCCAGTGAAGTCCGGAAATTCAACCGTACTCGATCCGGCCGCCACCGATTGAATGGTGAGCGGGAATATGGCGCTCCAGGTTACGGAATCGTAAACGTCGATGGGTGTCTGGCTGTGCTGCCGCACAGCCTCGACAAAATCGCGGAGCACGAAGTAGTCGCCGCCGCCGTGGCTGTAACGGCCCGCCGTCGAAACGGCCTGCTTCCACATAGGGTGTTCGTACTTGTCGTAATAAGGCTGCAAATCGGACCACTTCTCGGCCTGGGCCGGATCGCCGCTTTCCACGTAGATCTTCTCTAGCGTACCTGAATAGCTGGCCTTGGTTCCTTGCACCCGGAAAGCGAGATCGTAAGGCCGGGGCGTCTGGCACTCGTAACCCAGCACCACCGTGTAGCCGCGCTCTGTCTTCAGCAGCGTAGTGTTCACGTCGCCTTGTGCATAGCGCCGTGTGGCGGACTCATGCGCGGGTCCTAACTTGCGTGCGGCATAAACGTTGAAGCCACGCGAAACCGTGCTCATCGACACGAGCCTCGCAAAACGGTCGCCGTGGTTGATCTTCATCCAGCGCGCGATGGGGCCGATTGGATGCGTCGGATAAAGGTTGCCGTTCAACTTTTCGGCGAACTTAGTGCGCCAGGACGGTTCCCCATTATCCAGAAACGACAGGAACCGCGTGTCGTGATGATACCCGCCAGCGCAATGCACCACCTCGCCGAACAGGCCCTGGTCGATCATGTTCTGAACGAGCATGACGTTGCGGAAGTAATTGACGTTTTCGAGCATCATGCACGGCATGCGCGTCTGCTCGGAGGTTTTCACCAGTTGCCAGCACTGCTCGAGCGTGACGGCGGCGGGCACTTCCACGGCGGCATACTTGGAGGCGCGCATGGCGGCCAGCGCTACCGGCGTGTGCCATTGCCAACTGGTGGCGCACAGCACCGCGTCCAAGTCGGCCCGCTCCGCCAGGCGGCGAAAGTCCTCCTCGCCTCGCGAGTAGCCTTCCGGCCGCTTGCCACGGGTCTTCTCGACAAAGTCCTGTGCCCTGGCCATGCGCTTCGCGTCGATATCGCAAACCGCCGGTATTTCGACGCCTTCCAAGTCCAGCAAGATGCGCAAAAGGCCATAGCCGCGCCCCCCGACGCCCACTATGCCGATGCGCACGGGTCTGGCAGCGGCCCACGCGGCCGAAGCCACCGCGCCGCCAAGGAACGTTCTACGGTAGATCTGTTTCATAGCGATGAGTCTCAATGTTGAGTTTAGCCGGATGAAAGGCTCCGTGTGGACGGCTGCGGGCCCCATGCTATACTGCTCGCCATGAGAGATGGGCGGGTGGGATTCCTTGTCGGCGGCGCCCTGCTCGCACTGTGTTGCGTCTGGGCAGCGCTCCGCGACATATCGCGCGGTGACGAAAGCAACTACACGCTGGAGTACATCTTCCTGGCGCTCGGCGCCGCTGGGCTGTTCTACATTCATCGTCAGGCGATGCGAATTCTAGCGTTCAGAGCCCGCAGAGCGTGGCGTTGGACGGCCATTGGCTTGCTCGCGCTCTTCGATGTCGCGGCCGTCAGCGTCCGCCTGTATCCCAAGTACCCGAATGATGTAGTTGTGGCAACCGCTTTCCTGGCTGTGACCCTGCCTGTGCTCGGGCTGCTCTGCCGCCGGGCGATTTGTCCACGCTGCGAGCGGCAGTCAAGCTGCCAACTGTAAAGCCGCCGCGCGGCGCCGGCCGGTTATTGAATCACCGCCAGCAGTTTGTTCCGCAGCGCGGCCGCTTTCTCTTCGTCCAGCTTCTTCCCATTCGCGGTGATGTAGAAGACATCCAGAGCCTTGTGGGCCTCGGTGTCGACCAGCACCACGTCGATGCCGCAGCCAGCCTCCGAGATTGTCCTGGAGATGTCGTAAAGCAAACCGGGACGGTCCTGTGCCGTCACTTCGACGAGCGTCGCGGATTCGGAGGCGCGTTGGTTGACCGAGACCACGCCCGTCACGTGCGCCTCCCGGCTGGGCAGCTTCGGCTTGGGCCGCCGCTTTAGAAGTTCAACAGGGTCAACTTTGCCCAAAACCGCGCGCTCCAGCGTGACGCGGAAGCGCTCGACCTCGGAGGGATTCAAGTCGAGATTCCGGTTCGGGTCCGAAAACGCGAACATGTCCAGGACCATTCCGCGGCGGTTCGTAAATGCTTCCGCCTTGAGGATGTTCAATCCGAAACCGGAGATCGCACCGCAGAGGGAAGCGAACAAGCCGGCGCGGTCACGCGCGGCAACCACGAGGCTCCAGGCGCCTTCGCGTTTGTGAAGGTCGACAGCCACGCCGCGCTTGGCGGCGGCATCGTGCAGCGCGCGATGCATCTCGATTGCTTCCGGCGTCTGCGTGCGCAGATAGCGCGTAGGGAAGCCCGCCTCGAAGCCGGACGCCCCGGCCGCGTCGCCAGCGTCGCCGCCGATGCGCTCGATGCCAAGCGCCCGCGTGAGTTCGCTGTAAGTCTCCACGTAGATGCGCCACAGTTGCTCCATGCGCCAGGTGGTCATGGAGCCTGGATGTACAGCGCTGGAGTCGGCGTAACTGATCAGCAGAAGTAGTCTGAGGTTTTCGATGGTCTCGACGCGGCGCGCCAGCCACTGGCTCGTGGCCGGATCGGCGGGATCGCGCGTGTTCATGGCCAGGGAGAGGTCGCCATGGTGACGCACCAGAAACAAGACCGTGCGCCGGGCATCGGCGGGAGCCCCCAACCGGTCGAGCGCCTGAGAGGCAAAGCGCTCCGATTCGACGACGTGATCGGTCATGCTCAGCGACTTGCCCGTGTCGTGGAACAGCAGCGCAAAGGACAACAGTTCCGGCTGCTCGATTTCCTCAAGCACTTGCCGGAAACGCAGTTTCTCAGGCTGCGTCGAGCCGCGCAGAGCAGCCAGGTCGCCGATGGCGACCAGCGAGTGCTCATCCACCGTGTAGCGATGATGGAAATCCCGCACCACCAGACACTCGATGCGAGCCCATTCCGGCAGCCAGGTTTTCAAGACGCCGCTCGAATGCATCGCTCGCAGCGCCTTCAGCGCATGCGGCTGCCGCAGCAACTCCACCGCGTCTTCCCAACGGGGAGTGGCGTGAGACGCTATCCGGGCAATCCTCGACTCGCTTTCTGGAGCCGGTTTCAAGCCGTGCCGCGCGATGAATTGATAGAAACGCAGCGCCAGCCCGGGATCGGCTTCCAGTTGCATGGGATTCTTGAGGTGCACCTGTTCCTGCACGACGCTGAAATCGGCGTTCGACAATCTTGAGCGCCAGGCCCGGAATTGGCTGAGCAGGTTGCTGCCGGTGTCTTCGGCCTGCTCCATGGCGACCAGGGCCGCGCGATGGATCGCCAACGCGTGGCTGTAGTACTCACGCATGAAGTCCGCCGGCGTGTGGCGGCCGAAAAACTCGAGCGCGGCTGCCTCTTCCTGCATTTCGAAACCGAGCCGATTCGAATCCCGGCCAGCCCGGTAGTGCAGCAGGCAGCGCAGGCGGCTGAGAAACTGGATAGCCTCGTCCGGCGGCGCCTGGCCAACGGCAGCCCGCAGGCGCTCCAGCCAGTGGGTCAGGTGCACATCGCGGATGCCGCCAGGACATTCTTTTATGTCGGGTTCCAGGTGGTACACCGTGTTCTGGAACCGGTCGTGGCGCGGGCGGGCCAGCCTGCAAATGTGGCGCGCCAGGATGCGGCCCTCCTCGCGCAGGAATTTCGGAAGCCGGATCGAAAGGTCTTCAAACATCCGGGCGTCGCCCGCCAATGGGCGCATATCGAGCAGGCTCACGACCAACTCGACGTTCTGCACGTTCAATGTGACGCACTCTTCGACGGTGTGCACGGAATGGCTGAGCCGCAATCCCGCATCCCAGAGCCGCTGCACGAAGCAGGAGACGGCCGCGGCGTCGCCGGAACCGCTCAGATCCCTACCTGTCAGTAAGAGGACGTCAACGTCTGAATAGGGAAACAGTTCGCGCCGCCCGTAGCCGCCCACCGCGATGGCGGCGAGCCCTGAACGGTAAAGAACCGCAAGCGTCTCCTCAAACGCGCGGAGTACTGCCTGGTCCACTTCGGATGTGCGCCGCGCCAGGACTCCGACGGCATCGCCCGAGGCGAGAAACTCCTCGCGCGACGGATCAGAGGGCGGCATCGCCGCGGTCGTCATTGCGGATTCGGATCGCCTCCCGGACGTCATAGATAAAGATCTTGCCGTCACCGATCTTGCCCGTGCGGGCGCTCTTCAAAAGGGCGCCGGTAATCTCTTCGACGCGGGCATCGGTGACGATCAGTTCCAATTTCACTTTAGGCAGCAGATCTACTTCGTACTCCATCCCCCGGTAGATTTCCTTGTGGCCTTTCTGACGGCCATGGCCGCGGACCTCGCTCACGGTCACGCCGTCCACGCCGATGCCCTTGAGCGCCTCGCGCACGTCGTTCAGCTTGAAAGGCTGTATGATCGCCTCGATTTTCTTCATGGCACCCTCGCCGCACTAGGACTCGAAATTGTAACCTTCTTCGCCGTGCATGCTGAGATCCAAGCCCTCGGTTTCGTGCTCGGGACTCACGCGCACACCGCAGATCGCGTCACACACCCTGAGGATAAGATAGGTTCCCACGACGGCAATGGCAATCGCGATAGCGGCGCCGATGGCCTGGTTGCCTAACTGGCCCCAGTGACCGTCCACAACACCGAGCGCCTGCGGACGGCCGGCGCTGTCTTTCAACGCGTCATTCACGGCATTGGTAGCAAGAACGCCCGTCAGCATGGCGCCGGTGAAACCGCCCACGCCGTGGACACCGAACGCGTCGAGCGAATCGTCGTAGCCGAGCCGCTGCTTGGCCACCGTCACCATGAAGTAACAGATCACGCCTGCCGCAAAACCAATACCCAGCGCGGGCACCGGTTTCACGAAGCCACTGGCGGGCGTAATAGCCACCAACCCCGCCACGCTCCCCGACACCGCGCCAAGCACGCTGGGCTTGCCCGAGCGAATCCACTCGGCGAACATCCACCCGAGCGTTGCCGCCGCGGCGGCGAAGTGTGTTGCCACGAAAGCGCTGGTCGCCAAGCCCGAGCTACCGAGCGCGCTCCCGGCATTAAAACCGAACCAGCCCACCCACAGCAGGCACGCGCCGATGACGCTCAGCACGACGCTGTGGGGCTTGATCGGCTCGATCAGGTAGCCTTGCCTCTTGCCGAGGTAAAGCGCGCAGACCAGGGCGGAGACGCCGGAGGTGATGTGCACGACCGTACCGCCGGCGAAATCCAGGCACGGGATCGCTCCGCCAAGGAACGCGTTCAGCCAACCGCCTTTGCCCCAAACCATGTGCGCCATCGGGAAGTACACGATCAGCGTCCACAACAGGGTGAACAGCAGCATGGCGCTGAACTTCATGCGCTCCGCGAAGGCGCCGCTGATCAGGGCCGGAGTGATGATGGCGAACATGAGTTGATACACCATGAAGGTCAGTTGCGGGATGGTGGGCGCGTAGTCCGTGTTGGGGGACGTCCCCACACCGTCAAGAAACGCGTAGTGCCCGCCGCCGATGAAGCCGGTTGCCTCGCTGAAAACCAGGCTGTAACCGATAAACGCCCACAGCACGGTGACTATCGCCATCAGCACGAAGCTGTGCATCATGGTGCCCAGCACGTTCTTGCGCCGCACCAGGCCGCCATAGAATAACGCCAGCCCCGGTCCCGTCATCATTAAGACCAGGGCGGCGCTGACCAACATCCAGGCGTTGTCACCGGCCGACTGCGCGGACTTCGCGGCCGATTCCACCGCGCTGAGGCGGGAATCCAGGACCGGCTGAGCTTGCGCCACCGCGGCACTGACAACCGCACCTGATAGCGCGACAAGTATGGATCTCATGTATACCTCGACTGGAATTTGCCGAGCGACGCTCTCAATTCCATGATGTCGCGGCTGCCGCGGATTGGGAAGACGAACCTTCTTATGGAGGGAATTAAAGGTTTCTATGAGGGAAGCTGCCGGCCAGCGGGAGATGCCGCGGAAGGCGGCCGCGCGGTCATTGTGTGACGGGTTTATACATAGGGTTGCAGACCGGCCAGGGAGCGAAGCCTATCGTCAGGTCCTTGCTGTCGATCCAGAGTAGCGACTCCTCGCCCTTCTTCGTATCGAGAATCGCGATCACCCCGTGCCCGCAATACTTGGTCTTCTTAATGCCGGTGGGAAGAATGGACCGGGGGCTGTTCGGCCCCCAGTCCTCCATGAAACGATCGAACGAATAATCGCGGCAAGGCGTCGATGGCGTGCAGCCCCACATCTGGTAAGCGGCTTGATAGTCCTGCTTCCCGAGCAGATCGAGAAAGCTCTCCACGCGTTTCTTGTGGCGATATCCGCGGAAGGTGAAGTAGACTACGGCGGCAATGATCAGAACCGCCACCACGGCCCCGATGGAGCGCCACAGGATCTTCGAACGGCGCTCCTCCCCTTCTCCGTAACCCGCCAGGTAGTCCGCCATCGCCTTGCCTCCCGACTGTTACTTGACCGGATAAGCTTTGTCGTAAGCCGCGATCGCTTCCGCGGTGACGTCCAGTGCAGGCTTGAAGTAGATGGTGCTGTTGACGTCCACCACGACGTCGAGAGCCTTCGCTTCGGCCAGTTTCTTCACAACTTCCTGCATGCGCTGGGCGGCTTTGCCCAGAACATCGTTACGTTCGCGGTCCACGTCGGCCTGCAGATCCTCGCCCATCCGCTGCAGATCCTTCTGCTTGCGCTGAGCCTGGATGTTCAGGTCCTGTTCCGCCGACGGTGTAAGCTTTCCGGCCATGCTCTGCAACTGCTGCTGGATCTGCCGGATCTCACCCTGCAACTTCTCCATCTGGGCCTGGCGCGGGCGGTACTTTGTTTCCATTTCGGTCTGGGCCTTCTTGATCTCCGCCGTCTCGACGACTGCCTTCTGGATGTTCACGATGGCGACTTTGGACTGCGCCAGCAGCGTTGTGGCCGGGCACAGAATAGCGGCGGCAGCGAGCAGTCCGCCAATGCTGGAAAACCGAATCATGTATGGTGCTCCCCTAAACTATCTAACTGGAAAAGAATCTGTTACTCCAGGACGGCGAGAATGTCGTCTTCCCGGAACACAATGTAATCCTGACCGTCGATCTTGATCTCCGAACCGGAATACTTACCGAAAAGAATCCGATCACCGGGCTTCACCTCAATCGGCGCGCGCTCGCCGTTCTCGAGCAATTTGCCTTCGCCGGCTGCGATCACCTCGCCCCGCTGCGGCTTCTCCTTGGCCGTGTCGGGCACGATGATGCCGCCGATCTTGGTTTCCTCCTCCTCGAGGCGTTTTACCAGCACATGGTCGTGGATCGGCCGGAATTTCATCGAACCTCCTCCCTTCCTGGGAAATGGAACCTACGGATTGCTGGCGTAGTGCGGGCGCACCGCACCGGCGTGTCCCAATGTAACGTGGCGTCCGAAGGGTTGTCAAACCTGGCGCGCCTCTACTATTCTTGCACGCAGGAAGGCCATGCCGGCGAACCTCAGTCCCGACTATCTGGACGCCGAGCGCGACTACAAGTCCGCCGTGACGCCGGCCGAGAAGATCGACGCCCTCCAGCGCATGCTGGCCACCATTCCCAAGCACAAAGGGACGGAGAAGATGCAGGCCGACATCAAGCGCCGCCTCGCGGAGGTCCGCAAAGATTCCCAGAAGAAAGGAGCCGCGCACACAACACCGTTCTACCTGGTGCGCAAGGAAGGCGCCGGGCAGGCGGCGCTCGTCGGACCGCCTAATTCCGGAAAGTCGCAATTGCTGGCCGCGCTTACGCACGCTCACGTCGAGGTGGCGGATTACCCGTTCACTACCCGCCTGCCTCAGCCCGGCATGATGATGTACGAGGACGTCCAGGTCCAACTGCTGGATCTGCCGCCGATCTCGGATGAGTTCAACGAACCGTGGCTCCCCCAGGTGCTGCGTGCAGCCACCATCTGCATCCTCGTGATCGACCCGTGCGACGCGGAGGTGCTCGATCAGATCGAATCCATCGCCGAGCGGCTGGAGCAGTGGCGCGTACCGCCGCCGAAGCTGTTGGCCGCCAACAAGTGCGATCTGGACGATGGGGGTGGGAATTTCGCCGCGCTCGAAGACCTTTATGGCGCCCGCTACCGCATGCTGCCGGTTTCGGCGCTGACCGGCGTCAATCTCGACGGTTTCGCCCGCGCCGTCTTCGAAGCGCTCGCCGTCGTGCGGGTCTACACCAAGGTCCCTGGCAAGAAGGCGGAATTGGCCACGCCTTACATCCTGCGGCGCGGCGAGACGGTGTTGGACGCCGCACGCCACGTGCACAAGGATTTCGCCGAGCAACTCAAGTTCGCACGCCTGTACCGGCTCGACGGCGGGCGCGACGGCCTAATGGTGGAGCGCAACCACGTGGTCGAGGACCGGGACATCCTCGAATTTCACCTTTGAGCGCCCGTTTCGCGAGCCAGTGCCTCCAGCCAGCGCACGCGCTCGTCCGGGATGTCCCATGGCAGGTCGGCGAGAACAATATCGCAGGGCGCGAGATCGCGCGCGATTCGTTCGAAATCGGCGCGCACCATCACCGGGTCGCCGGCGGCGGCCGTGCCGGGCGTGTAAAGCACCGCGCGGCGGGCGTCTGGAAACACCTCCCTCGCGCGAACCATGTCCGATTCGATGCCCATGTCCAGATAACCCATCTTCGGCAGCTTGCGCAGTACGTCCAGGTACGGCGTCACGTTCCAGTTACAGGTATGGACGCCGAAGCGTGCGAATGCATCTGCGATCCGCGCGTCGTGGGCGAGCAACATCCGTCCGTAAGCGGCCGGCGACACCATGTTGACCGTGCAGTTGCTCACGCACATGTAGTCGATAGGAAAACCGGAGCGCCGCTGCCGTTCCTGTACCATGCGGGCCAGGCCGATGATAACGTCCGTGATCGTCGCAAACAGCCGCTCCGCCAACTCCGGACGGTCCGCCATGTCCAGAAAGATCTGCTGGCCGCGCAAGTGAAACCCGAGGTTCAGCACGCCCTGCCAGTTGAGATCTCCGTACACCGTGCCGTATCGCGCCGCGATAGTGTCGACTTGTGCCATCAGCTTTTCGACGAATGGTCCGGCGAGGAGATGGCGCGTGTCCAAGCACTCGATACGCTCCTCGCTGAGGTGGTGGCCGGGCTGGAGGTCCGGCCAGCGGTCCGCGTAATAGCGCAGCGGGATGCCGAACAGCGCCGGAATCACGCAGACGCCGTAGCAGCCGGCAATGGTCTCGGTGTCCTGCGCTTCGGGCCTGCTCCACTGTTTGAATTGCGGAAAGGCGCGCCGCAATTCCCCACGCATGGCAACGAGGGCCTGGCGCCGGTGTTCCGGATCCGTGTGCCAGCGCTCCGTGAAGTCCACGCCGCAGCGCACGTGGTACCAGCGCGGCTCAAATCCGAATACCGGCCGCAACAGCGCCTCGCTGCCGTCGGCGGCTTCCCGGCGCGCGGCCGCGGCAATGGGGATCCAGCTCCTCAACTGCGTGCTCGCGGCGGTCTGGCTCACCTGGAAGCCTCCGCCGCGGGCGGCGGCGTCTCCAGCCACTTCAGGTTGAAGCGGTAGTAGTTGATGCTTGAGATCAGGTGGATGAGCCCGTCGCGCGACTGGCAGATGGCCATGTAACCGCGCGGTTCGGCGTTTTCGCGATTCATAACGAACTTCGATTTTGCGTCGAGGGTCTCCACTTCCCTGCCCGGGCCGTCATCGCTCACCAGCCGGACCGTGGGCCACGTCTTGCCTTCGTCACGCGAGACCGCCGCGAACAGGCCGCGCACGGGCCGCCGCTTGCCGCTCGCGTCCGTGACCATCACGGGCTCGGTCGCAAAGCTGACAAACAGCAGCGGCCCTTCTTTCAGACGGATCAGAACCAGGCGCTGTCCGCCGCCGATGGGCGGCCACATGGATGCCGTTGACCGCCAGGTCTTGCCCATGTCCGCCGAGACGCTTTGCGGCATCTTGCCGTCGATGTTCTGGCCGCGCCCGAAGGCGAACAGCCGTCCGTCCTTCAACTGCACGCACCCGGCGTGGATGCCGGCGATGGTTCCGCCCGGATCGCCCCACGTTTTGCCGTTGTCGCGGCTGATCTGCAGCGCGGAGCCGGCGGTTCCGCCCGGCCCGGCGTCGGCCGTAAAGATGATGGCGCCGTCGCGCGTGCGGATTACATTGGGGATCACCTGTTGCCGCGTTACGTGCTCGGGCAGGATCAGTTTCGCGCGCGACCAACTAGCGCCGCTATCGGTGGAGGTGCGCATCACCACCGCCAGCGGGCCCCAGGTAGCGGCAGTGGAAAGGCCGTTGAAGTGATACAGCGTTTCCGCCCCGTCGTACCAGAGCGCCGGCGCGTGATCGTTGCGATCCGGCGCATCCCAGAACGGCGACGCCGGCTCCCACTCGGTGGTGCCTGCGCGCAGGCGGCTGGCAGCCATCGCCAGTTCGCGGCCTCGCTCGGTGACCGTGGTGTACCAGATGGCCAGCAGGTCGCCGTTGGGGCATTCCGCGATGCCTGCGTCGTGGTTGTGATTCGAGTACAGCGGACCTTCGGAACCCGCCGGGATCTTCACGTACTTGACCGGACCAAAGAAATGCGGCTGCTTCATGTCGATGCGCGTGGCAGGCTTCGGCGGTGCACCCTGGCGGACGTTCTTCTGATACAGCTCCGGCTCCGGAGGAGCGAGTTGGCGCGTGGCCGGCATCTCGCCCAGCACTACGCGCAGGCCGATCATCCAGTGCTTGTCTTCAGGCAGCGTGCCCATGCGATTGGCCGAGCGCATATAGAATGCGAACGTCGAGTGGCTCCCGCCGCGCGTCACCTTGAAGTCGCCACTCGACCGCCCTGTCGGATCGACCTGGTCCCCGGCGTCGTACGGGCCGTACCAATCCTCGCACCACTCCTCGACGTTGCCGTGCATGTCGAACAGGCCCCACGGATTGGCGGGCGTCTTGCCCACGTAAATCGCGGTGAGGCTGTCGCGGCCCCGGCTGCGGCCCGGCGCGGGATACCAGCTGTTGTCCGGCTTATTGAGGTAGGCATCGGGCAGCGTGTCTCCGGTGGAGAAGGCAGTGGTCGTGCCCGCGCGCGCGGCGTACTCCCATTCGGCTTCGGTCGGCAGGCGATAAGGCAGGCCTTCCTTGATCGAGAGCCAGTCGCAGAACGCCTTGGCATCGTGCCAGCTTACGAATACCACCGCCTCGTCGTTATCGATGGAGAACCCCAGCTTGCCTCTGAGGTGCGCGTGACGCGGATCGAAGCGCTCATACTGCGCATTAGTAACTTCGAGCACGCCCATATAGAAGGGCTTCGTAATCCGCACGTTGTGGACCGGCCGCTCGTCGTAATCGCCAGTCGCCGGAAGCCAGACGGGGCGCTTGCCGTCGGCCTCGGTGACCTTCAGGATCGAGTCGTCCAGCCGGGCGTCGTTCCCCATACGGAAGCTGCCCGGCTCGATGCGCACGAACTCCATGCCGATCGAATTGGTGAACCGCCCGGCCTTCGGGAAATCGGCCGCCGCAAGCGCGCAAGCGGCAAGCATGAAAACGGCGAAGTAGTTGAGTTTCACAGCAGCACCTCCCCAATGCGAGCGACTATCGAACACATCGAAAAGGATGGTACCATGTAGGCGCTTCACACGTTCACGGATAGCTGCGAATGCCTCTTCTGAACGAGTCTCGCCCGGACATCATTCCGGCATGTGCCGCCCAGGATGCGTTTCTGCCATAATCTGGAGATCGCGCTATGACGCCGCCCAACGAAGACCTCGACCATCCATTTGAAAGCGTCGAAAGCGCACAGGAGTTCTTCGAACTTCTCATGCAAGCCATCGAGGAGACCCAAGCCGAGATTCAGGAGCAGCTTTGCGCCGCCCGCGAGGCCGGCAACTCACGCCACGAACAGGCGTTGCAACTGGTGTCGTATAAACTCCAGAGTCTTGCGCAGCATGTCACCACCAGCCGCCGGATTCTGAACGACTTGCGCAGCTTGCGGCGGCTGCTGCTCGAAGAACGCGCCTCGCGGGGGGAGACTGATCCGGTCGCCTGAGGGCACCGGCTCGCTCCACTCGCGCGGATCCGTACCGTCGGGAGCCGTCGTGATCCGTGCCAACTCCTTGTGATCCAACCAGTTCAACCGGCAACGGGGACAGTTGTCGATGATGATCGCGCCCGGCCCGCCGTACGGGTGCGTGTCCATGAGTTCGCCGCATTGCGGGCAAAGCACGCTCCGGTTCATGTCGTTCCAGTCGGGCCCCTGGGCCGGCACGCTCGCCGCTCGCAATTCCACGCGCCGCTCGGCGATGATCGGCATGAAATCGTCCATCGAAATCAGCATCCCCCGGCAGCGCTGGCAATAGAGGATCCGGCGGTGCGCCAGCACGCCTTCGAAAAGCGGGATGCGGCAGACCGGACACGGCGAGTTGTCCACCTTTCCGAACACCCGCACATCGTCCCGGCCAGACTCGGGAAAGACGATATTCCCGCAGTAGTTACAGACCAGGCACTCTTTGGCCGGCTCCAAGCGCATGCTGCCGCCGCAGGATTCGCAATTCACTTCACCGTCCTCCCGTGTCTTCGTCCCATTCGAATCCAATCGGACGGTCCACCGCAAGCGTGTAGGGCATGAGCCGGAGGTTGACGCGACCAGCATGGTTCCGTAGGATGACAATTGTCGATCAGTTCTGATGACTGAACCTGCGCTGGAACTCACAAATAACGAGCCGGAGATCCCCAATAAGCTCTATTTCCGCATTGGGGAGGTCAGCCGCCTAGTCGGTGTGGAACCTCATGTCCTGCGTTATTGGGAGACCGAATTTGCAGCGCTGAAGCCCAAGAAGGGCGGCACGAAGCAGCGCCTCTACCGTCGCAAGGACGTCGAGACCGCGCTGGAAATCAAGCGGCTGCTCTACGAGCGGCGCTACACGATCGAGGGCGCCCGCAAGTATCTGGGAACAAGGGTCGAGGCGCCTCCGCCGAAACCTGTGCGCCAAGCCGAGCTGTTCGATCCGCTACGTGGCACCCTCGAAGATGTGCGACGGGAATTGAGCGCCATCCTGGAGATGCTCAAATAGTCGACAAATGGCTGGATGAAGAGCTAAGCGGGATCGTACGCCAGATGCCTCAGCAGGTACAAGTGGACGTGGACGCCCTCCAGGTGCTCGCTGCGCCGGTTTTGCAAGCGGACGACCGATTGGCGTAAATCGCTGGCCACGGCGCTGAGTAGCTCCAGTTGTTCTACGTTCTTAGAGGAGAAGTAGGCCTGTTGCCGCCAAATCCCCTCGACGCGATTCAATTCGTCCGCTAACCTCGTTGCGTCTCCTCGTTCCATGGTGCGGAGCAAGCTCTCGGCCAACTTGGCGGATTCCGGAGTTTCCGGCTTTCTGGATGCGGCTTGATTCACGCTTTTCTTATCGGTGCGTGGGGATGCGTTTTTTAGCGCCTCGGAATCCCCTTTTCTCGCCGATAAGAACCATGGAGAGGTTCCGTACATGATCCGGCTGACACGTCTCAACCATGTGCCGCTCGTCCTCAATTCGGATTTGATCGAGCATGTGGAAGTGACTCCAGATACAGTCATCACGTTAACCACCGGGCAGAAGTTGATGGTCTTGGAAAGCGCCGAGGAGGTCACCGACCGGGTGATTGCATTCCGCCAGGCAATTCTGAGAGGCGCTGCGTGTCCGCACACGACAATGGGGCCCGTGTGCGGCGCTGATCCGGACCGCAGCACAGAACCGCATACGCCCGACCATGGCTGATAAGATCGCGAAAACCGCAACGCGCCCCGATCTGGCGACCCTGGCGGGGTTGGTCATTGCCCTGGGGGGCATCATCGGGGGTCTCATACTCGAAGGCGGCCGTCTCGCTCAAATTCTGCAAGGCACCGCCGCCATGATCGTATTCGGCGGGACGCTGGGCGCCGTTATGGTGACCACGCCTATCAGCGCACTCAAAGGTGCCGTGAAACGTTTGTTGGCGGTGTTTGTCGAGAAGTCACAGTCTCCTGAGAACGCCATCGAGACGATCATCGGTTACGCGACCAAGGCCCGTAAGAACGGGATTGTCTCGCTGGAGAGCGAGGCCGACGCGATCGCCGACCCGTTTCTGCGCAAAGCCCTAAACCTGGCTGTGGACGGCACCGACCTTCAAGAGCTACGGAAGATGATGGAACTCGACATCGCTATGGAAGAGCAGCGCGGCGAGGCTGCGGCGAAGGTGTTCGAAGCTGCCGGCGGGTACGCACCCACCATCGGCATCATCGGCGCCGTGCTCGGTTTGATCCAGGTGATGCAAAAGCTCGCCGATATCGAAGAGGTGGGCCGTGGCATCGGAGTGGCCTTCGTGGCCACCGTGTACGGCGTCGGCTCCGCGAACATTTTTTTCCTGCCGGCCGGGAACAAGATTCGCGCGCGCGTCGCCCGCGATATTCAGATGAAGGAACTCATGCTGGAGGGGATTGTGGGCATCGTGGAAGGACTGAACCCGAAGCTGATCCGCCTCAAGCTGAGCGCCTACCTGGAACGCGCGGCGGCCGGCGGAGCCAAGTCCAGCGCCGGCGAACGGCAGGCCGCGCGCGCGGTGGAGGCGTAAGTTCCCTCATGCTTCGCAAGTCTAAGCGCGCCGAGCCGGAAAACCACGAGCGATGGCTGGTTTCCTATTCCGACCTGCTGACCTTGCTGCTGGCGTTCTTCGTGGTGATGTTCGCCTCCTCGAACGCCGACAAGGGCAAGGCCCAGAAAGTCTCCGAGTCGGTCCGTAACGCTCTGGAGGACGACCGGTTGAGAGCCGTGCTGGCCAACATCCTGGGCGGTGCGCGAGGAGTGCGAGAGCGCGGCAACGCCATGATGCACGGTCCGGGTGGAATCGAGAAGAAAGCCGGCTCCGATAAGAACGGTGCCGCCTACGCCGACCTCGTCCCGTCGCTTCAACTGCTCAACCTGGAACTGCGGGAGGAGATCGCGGCCGGGAAGATGCAGGTTGAACTCGCACAGCGCGGTCTGGTGGTGAGTTTGCGCGAGGCGGCGTTCTTTCCCTCCGGGGAAGACACGATCTCGCCGGATACTTACCCCACGATCGGCAAAGTCGCCAATGTGATCCAACACTTACCCAACCCGGTCCGACTCGAAGGCCATACCGATTCGGTGCCCATCCACAACTCCCGCTTCCGAAGCAATTGGGAGTTGTCCGCGGCACGCGGAATCGCCATGCTGAACCTGCTGGAGGCGCGCTTCAAGATTCCTCGTGCCCGCCTTGCGGTGGCCGGCTACGCGGAGAACGCGCCCGTGGACTCCAACGATACTGCCGAGGGCCGGGCCCACAATCGCCGCGTGGACATCGTTGTGCTCACCGCCGCGGCCATGGAGCGCGAACCGCCGGCGGCCTCGCCGTCCCGGCGCTAGCCAGCACCACCCGGCGGGTACGACATCCGGTCGAGCACTAACTGGGCGGCCTTCTGCCCGGCGCTCTTCTTGGAATTTCCTTCGGCTTGCGCGGAGTACTCACGCCCGACCCTCACTTCGACCGTGAACGTCTTGCAGTGCTCCGGACCGCGCTCCTTCACGATCACGTAGCGCGGCTGCGGCAGTTTGCGGGCCTGGGCAGCTTCCTGCAGAGCACTCTTGAAATCGTCGATGGCGCCACAGGATTCGTAGTCGGACTTATCCAGGCCGGCCAGAACGTAGAGTTCGACGAACCGCCGGGCGGCTTCCATCCCGCCATCCAGGTAGAGCGCCGCGATAACCGCCTCCACGGCGTTGGCCAGCAGCGCGCGCTTGGCCCGGCCACCGCTCATCTCTTCGCCCCGTCCGAGGAAAAGGTATTCGCCCAGGGACAATTGCCGGGCGACCTCGTGCAGGTGAGCGGCACTCACCAGATGCGCCTTAATCTTGGATAGGCGCCCCTCAGGCAATTCCGGATAGCGAGCCACCAGTTCCTCACTAACCAGGAAACCGAGCACAGCGTCGCCAAGGAATTCGAGTTGCTCGTTGTCGGAGGCGACGTGCAGGACTCCCGCACTTTGCTCGACAACAATCGACTTATGGGTAAGCGCCCGGCGAAGCAGTTCACGGGCGCGGAAGGTATGGCCTACGAAGGCCTCCAGTTTTTCCAACTCCGCGCCCATGTTGCGCAAACAGTTCCTGGCAGCTAAGGTTTCTTGGTCGCGGCAGCAGGCGCCGCAGGAGCGGCCGGCGCGGGTGCAGCGGCCGGAGCAGCGGCCGGCGCGGCCGGAGCCGCGGGCTTATCCTTATCGCGGGCCTGGATAGAGCGGACGCGCAGCGACTGCGCGAACTGCTTGATCTGCGCCGGAGCGTTTGCGTTAGCCATCACCTTGTCGAAGTTTGCAACGGCTTCATCGTACTTGCCCACTTGATGAAGCGCGTCACCCAGGCGAAGGAACGTGCCCGGGTCGGGGTTAGCTGCGCCTTCCACCGACAGCTTGAACTCCGCGACGGCCAGATCGTACTTCTTGCGAGCCGATTGCGCCATTCCCAACGCTTCGTGAGCCTGCGAGATCATGTCCTTCTTGGCTCCTTCCCATTGGTCGTCTGCAATATTCGGGTTCGGCTTAACGGCGGTCCCGATCAGTTCAATTGCTTTCTTGGCGTACTTCTCGGCCCGTCCCAGCTTCTCCTCCCGGTCCAGATCGTGCTCGCGGGCGCGCTGCGCAATACTGGAGGCCAGCATGAGCATGGCGTTGTAGTTGTTAGGATCAACCTCGAGCGTGCGCTCGGCGTAAATCTGCATCTTTTCAACATCATTCTTCTGCTGGCAGCTCATGGCGGCCAACAACAGGGCCACGCCCTTGAATTCCGTGTCGGCGTACTTTGTGATCAGGTTCTCGGCCGCGGCGATGCGCGCATCCGGGTCCTGAGCGTTGAACATGGCCTGAATGGCTTCCACCTCGCCCTTGGACTTGGCCTGCGGCTGCTTGGCCGTGGGCGCCTGGGCGGCGTTGGCAAAAACGCCGCACACCAAAGCTATGAGTGCGGCAACCAATATGCTCTTCTTCATCAATGACTCCTTATTCCTTATACTGTACTCGGTTTCAAATGCGTTTTCCCGCGCATCGCGTCATTTCTTCTGACGATAGTCGCCGAGGGCTTTCTCGGCCGCCTGGCGCGCTCCGGGCGCGGCACCCTGGACCTCGAGAGCGGCGCGGTAATGCTCCAGCGCCTCCTCGGTTTCCTTGGCGATCTCGGCCAATCTTCCCAGGTATACCAGCGACCAGGACTTTGTAAACGGGTCCGGCGCCAATTCCAGGGTCTTGCGGAAAAGTTTGTCCCCCAGTTCGGGGTCGTTCTGCAGCACGGCGATGCGCGCCAGCCCGAAATAGCCGCGAGCCTGCAACGTACGGTCGTCGGTCTCGCGTAGGATGCGGGCAAACAATGTCTTGGCCTTCTCGTAATCCTTCTTGCCGTAAACCTGCTCGGCTTCCTCGATCGTCTTTTCGGCGGGGCTCTGCGCCGCTTTGGGAGCCTCCGGCGCGTGCTTGGCTTTGCGCACTGCGCGCTCGGCGGCGAAAGTGACGCCATCGAGCCTGCGCGTTTCCTTCCTGAGATCGATCGCCTTAATCATCTCCGGGAGGTAAATGCGCATGGCGGTTTCCTGCTTCTCGTACAGCGGGAGTTGCTCGGCGAAGTAAGGCGTCAGGATGTAGCCTTCCTTTAGAGCTTGGTCCACCATGGCGGCTCCGGCGCCCGCTGGGGCGAGCCGGCTTTCCACGGCCTTGATCAGGCACTCCGAAGTGAGCAGCAGGAAATCCTGCTTGTAGGCTTCTTCCAGAGCCGGGGCCCCGGCGGCAAAATCGATGAGCGACTTCTTCTTGTCGATCTCCTCGGAATACCTGATCGACAGCGGATCGATCATGAAGTGCAGATAAGCGTGGCGGATGTCGCCGACCTGCGGCTCGGCGGAGGGAGTGACGACCACGTAATACTCGCTCGCATAGCTGCGGATGTTGATCTGGTTGGGCGCGCCGAGCAAATCCACGTAAATCTGGAACCGGCGGCGGGAGAAGCTTCCCGTGCTACGCAGGTAAGCATTCACATCCCGCACCGCGAGGGTCACCGGTGCATGATACCGCTCGATCACCTGGTCGATAGCCGGCTGTGATTTCTTCCATAGGGCAGGGATGTCCGCCTCCCTGTAGAAGCGGGTGAGCAGGGGCCCCAGTCCCTCGAGCGCCGCCGCATCGGGCGCGACTTCGTTCATCACGGCGCGGAACTCGAACATGGGCGGGTCGCTCGTCGATAGCGCAAACGACAAGTATTGGGAGTATTCGCGCGCCGGGTTCTTTTGCCGGTGTTCAGCGAAAAAGGCCTTCAGCTCATCCAGGCAAGGGATCTTACGTGCAGCCAGTTCGCGCCGGACCGCCAGCCGCAAGGGGTTGTTGGAAGGCGAGTCTATGTCGGCGTCGTAACCGGCCGCGTTAATGGCCGCCATCACGGTGAACACAGATTCGCTGGCGTCGAGCTGGCCTTGCTCGGCGGCGGCCGCGGACAGGCAAGCGGCCAATATCAGGCAAACGGCGGCTAAAGTTTGATGCGACAAGGACGCACTCTGGACTTGAACCTTTAGTGTATCGCAGCCGGCGCCCGCGCTTTTCCGCCCCTGCGGGAATCCGCCGCGATGGAGTCGCCGGGTTGGCAGGGCGCTCGCCAAACCGCGGCTGGTGGAGGTATGATCGACTCTTCCCATGGAAGAGACGCAGGAACAGCAACAGCCCAAGATCCGTGTGTCCGCGATTGTGGTGTCCTACAACTCCGCGCCGGCGTTGCGGCGTTGTATCGAGGCGCTCCGAAAGAGCCAGCAACGGGAGCAGTTGGAGATCCTTGTGGTGGATTGCGGCTCGCGGGACGAGAGCCCGCGCATCGACGCGGAATTCCCCGATGTGCAAGTGATCCGCATGCCGCGGCACTTCGGATTCACGCGCGCTCGCAACATCGGCATACGCACGGCCGTTGGCGAGTACCTGATGCTGCTTGATGCGGACGTGGAGTTGGATCCCGCGACGATCCCGGCGCTGGCGCGGCATCTGGACACCGACCCGGAAGCTGCCGCAGTCTGCCCGCTGCTGGTCGATGCGGACGGCCGCGGCGTGCCGCAGTGCTTCTATCTGCCGACTCCGCGCTCCATCAGGCAGACGTGGCGCGACGGCACCTTACGCCCGGTGATAGACCTCGATCTAACCGCCGCAGCCGTGTGCGTCGAACACGCTTCGCCCGCCGCGTTGATGGTCCGCACTTATTTTGTGAAGGGGATCAACTTTCTCGACCAGCGCTTTCCGCACTCGTGGGCCGATGTGGATCTCTCGTTCCAGATCTGGCGCGCATCCAAGAAGATCGTTCTGCTGCCGGCTCAGCGCGCCGTGGCCCACGGGGACGTCTTTCGTCCGGAGTCGCTGGGCAACTCCGTACGGGCGCTGGCGGCCTCCGACTACGCCTTGGGTGCCGTCTCCTTCGCGGGCAAGTATTTCGGATTCTTCTCCGGCCTGCGCTGGCGGCTCACGCTGGTGCTTGAGGCGCTGCTCCAAGCCTTGGGGGCCATGTTCCGCGCCCGCGACATCGGCCTGGCTTTCTCGCGCTTCGTCTCCGTGCTGCTGGGGCAGCGCATCGATGGCACGCAGGCCGGCATCTGATCCGGTACACTAATCCCATCATGTCTACTGGCAGGCTTCACCTGAATCGCCGGGAGTTGTTCGCCTGCGCCGGCATCCTTCCCGGCGGTGCTTTCCTGACTCCCGCCACCGCGCAAACCGATACTCCTCTGAAGCCCTTGAACCGGTTCCCGCGCATGGTACAGGAATACTTTGTCGAACGGGTGCGCGGTTTGGATCGCGCCAACCGCCAAGCCGTCGCCGCACTGCGGACGCAAGCCGAAGCCGAGGCTTACGTCGCCGCTGTCCGAAAGAAGATCGCCCTCTGTTTTGGACCATTCCCGCCGAAGACTCCTCTGAACCCTCGCGTTACCGGCCGCGTCGAGCGCGACGTCTATCACATTGAAAAGGTGTTGTTCGAAAGCCGGCCGGGATTCCTGGTCACGGCGAACCTGTATGTCCCCAAGGGGCGCAAGTTCCCGCTGCCTGGCGTTGTCGCCTCCTGCGGTCACTCCAACAACGGCAAGGCCTCCGAGGCATATCAGTCGTTCGCGCAGGGGCTGGCGCGCATGGGTTATGTGGTCCTGATTTTCGACCCCATTGGCCAGGGTGAGCGGCTGCAGTACGTCGACGCAAACCTGAAGCCGCGCTTCGGCGTCGGCGTGAGCGAGCACCTCCATGCCGGCAATCAGCAGGTACTGGTCGGGGAAGTGTTTGCGGGATGGCGCGCCTGGGACGGCATCCGCGCGCTGGATTACCTGCTCACACGCGAGGAAGTGGATCCGCGCCACGTCGGCGTCACCGGCAACTCGGGCGGAGGCACCATGACCACGTGGCTCTGCGGCCTGGACACGCGCTGGACCATGGCCGCGCCGAGCTGCTTCGTGACCACCTTCCTGCGCAACCTGGAAAACGAGGAACCCGCCGACCCGGAACAGTACCCGCACCGCGCGCTCGCGCTGGGGCTGGACATGAGCGACTTCCTCGCCGCCATGGCCCCCAAACCGGTGATCGTGTTGGCCAAGGAAAAGGACTTCTTCGACGTGCGGGGATCCGAGGAGGCATACCGGCGCCTGAAGCATCTGTATACGGTTCTCGGCGCTCCCGCGAACGTCGCGTTTTTCGCCGGCCCAACCCCGCACGGCTATACGCAGGAGAACCGTACGGCCATGTACCGGTGGTTCAACCGCGCGACAGGTATCTCGAAGCTTCAGGAAGAACCGTCCCTGGTCATCGAGAAGGATGAGACGCTCCAGGTGACGCCCGCCGGGCAAGTCGCAGGCATGGGCTCGCGCAGCGTCGCCGCCTTCACGCGCCAGAAATCCCTCGCTCTCGCCGCGCGCCGCAAGCCTCTCGCCGGACCGGCTCTGACAGATGCCATCACAAAAGTGTTGAAGCTGCCGCCGCGACAGGGGGTGCCGGACTTCCGCATCCTGCGGCCGCTTTCCGGACGCCGTTATCCCAAAAAGCATTGTTCGGTCTACGCCGTTGAAACCGAGCCCGGCATCCAGGCGCTGGTATATATGCTGGGCGACGAGCAGCACGCCTCGCGCCCGACCCGGCCGGTCGAACGCGCGCTTCTTTATGTCTCGCACGAGTCGGCGGATACCGAACTGCGCGAAGAGCCCCTCGTTGGCGACCTGATCGAGGCGTCCCCCGGCGCGGCGGTCCTGGCCTGCGACGTCCGCGGCATCGGCGAGTCTCAGCCGGATACGTGCGGAATGAATACCTTCTTGAATCCATACGGCAGCGACTATTTCTACGCGGGCCACTCTCTGATGCTGGACCAGCCCTACATCGGGCGAAGAACGTACGACCTGCTGCGCGTGCTGGATTGGCTGGGAGGCTTCGGGTGCCGCGACGTCCACCTGGCTGGCAAGGGCTGGGGCGCGATCGCCGCGACCTTCGCGGCGGTGTTACATCCCACCGTGCGGCGTGTGACACTCAAAGGCGCGCCGCAGTCCTTCTCCGAAATAGCTGAGACGGAGGACTACCGCTGGCCCTTGGCGGTGCTGCCGCCGCGGGTGCTGGAGAGCTTCGATCTTCCGGACTGCTACCGCGCCCTCGAAAACAAGAACCTGCGGCTGGAATCCGTGGCGCACGCAGCGGGCATCGAGTGAGGACTTCCCGGCGGCGCTCACTTCACTGGCGGGGCGCTCTCTCGACAATCTCCGACACCGCACCATCCACGTCTTCGACGCGTATGCGGAGCGATTTGCGCGCCTGGGCCTTTTCCTCGGCGATCTTGAACTGGGCCGCGATCATGCGGTCGAGCGACGCGTGGGGCGCGATCTTCGCATTCATTACCAGCGACGGGTTGTACTTCTGACCCAGCGTCGGATAGTACTCGAACAGGCGCTTGGCGTCGATGTCGGAAACCACCATGCCCTCCAACGTCTGCCCGTCCGCGTCCTCAAGGAACACGTCCACCTTCCTCACAACGAAGGGGTAATCCGCCGGATTGACGAAACGGAAATCGGCGATGACCACGGCGCTCGATTCGTCGGAAGCCAGCGTGCGCACTTTCTGGATGGAGCCCTTCAATTCGATGTGAGCGCCGCGATTCCAATAAAGCAGCAAGCCAACCAGCGCCGAAGCGGCGGCAATACCCACCAAAAGAAACGCCCAGAACGACTTGTTCACCTAGCCCTCCACCAGCCGTATCATCTCGCGCATGGAGGCGTGAGATTTTTCGATCATGTTGTCCCAGATGTGCGTTTCCAGACCGATTTCGCCCTGGTATCCGTCCCGTTCCAGCGCCTTGAATACCGCCTTCCAATCCATCTGGTATGGCCCGGCGAGCACGCTATGGCCCTTGATGTGGACGTTCCCGAGGCGGTCCTTGGGAATAATCGAATAGGCCTCGGGGAACGGGTTTTCCTTATAGCCCACTCCATTGAGGCAATCCCAGTTGAAGCCAAACCACTTGGACGGAACCATCTTGAGCAGTTCGGCGGCCTCGGCGCAGGTGGCCACGTTGCACGAGCCTTCGTTCTCGAGCAGCAGACGAATTCCGCGCCGCCCGGCCGTCTCGGCCATTCCGGCCAGAATGCCGGCCACGCGCGGCATCGCCTTCTCCCGCTCGCGCACGCGCTGGAAGGCAAACACCCGCACTTTGCGCGTGCCAAGGATTTCGGCCGCATCGAGCGCCCGGCGCAAATCGTCCGTGCGGCGGGCGAACAACCGTTCCCCTTCGGCGGCGCGCTTGGCAATCCGTTCGGGCGTGTCCGTCGAGCGCCTCACCGGCTCAAAGCCGGGCAAAGCGAACTTCAACAGCGGAGCGTCCAGGAAAGATACTTTCAGACCGTGATCGCGGATTCTTTTAGCGAACGCTTGCAGACCAGCGGCGGGCAGGTCCACATAGTCCTGCCGCCCGCCGGGCACACCCCGCACCTCGATCCACCTCAACCCGTACTGTTTCGCAAAATCAAAGGCTTCCTGTTCGGACTTGCCAATCTCGTCGGTAAGCGCGCTGAATCTCGACCGGTCGATGCGCTTGCCCGCCCATAGGGGAAGAGCGGCGAATGGCGCCGCAAGCAGTTCTCGTCTTCTCATGTGTGGTTAACCACTGAAGCAATCAGTCACCCAACAGTTTGCCATAAGCCTGGAGGCTTTCGACATTGTCGCAGACAGCTTTTATGGCAGCCGTGATGGGGATGGCCAGCATCAGTCCGGCCGCGCCCCAGAGCGTGGCCCAGCCCATGAGCGCCACGGTGACCACCAACGGATTCAGGTGCACGCGCGACCCGACCACCTTAGGATAGAGCAGATTCAAGGCCAGCAGGTGCAGGAACGATACTACCGCGGCCAGGATCAAATACGGCGTCAAGGCGCTGTACACGGTCAGGGCCACGAAGACAGGCGGGACCAGGGCCAATGGTAATCCGATATAGGGAATCAGGCTCAGGAAACCGCTGAGCGGGCCCACCAGCAGAAAGTATGGCAGCCGGAGAATCCAGAACAGCAGCGAACTGATCAACGCCAGCAGTACGCCCAGCATGAAGTTCCCCGCGACGAACGCGCGCACCATGGCGGCGATCCCCTGCATGCTGCGTCCGGCGGCCAGGCGCTCGTGTTCGTGGAACAGGCGCAGGAAACCGCGGTACATGTGGTCGCGCCAGCTAAGCATGAAATACACCAGGAACGGCACGAAACTGGCCATCAGGCCCGCCTGATAGAAAGCTCGCGCGTTGCTGTACACATAGTCCACAATGGGACTCCGCTCGGGCCGGATGCGCACTTCGGGCACCGGCGCCGGCTCGATAATCGACGGCGGTTCCGGCAGATTGAGGGGCTCGGCCGCGGGGCGCTTGCGCGTGTCGGCCTGCTTCTTCGCTTCCGCCGCGCGCGCCTGTTCCTGGGCCTTCTGTTTCTCCTGCAGCCTCTTCGGAGCCAGCACCTCGTAGGTGGCGCGCTCCATGCTCTCGACCTTGCCGACCACCGCGTCGGAAATCTCGTGGATCTTCTGGCTGTAATTCGGCAGGTCTTCGATCAGCCCGCTGGCTTGCGTGTAGAATCCCAGGCCCGCCAGGTAGAGCAGCAGGAGCGCGACGCTACATACCAGGAAACTAGCCAGGGTGCGGGGCAGGTGCGCGCGCACCAGGAAATCGACAAACGGCTCCAGAATAAGCGCAATCACCGTGCTGACAAGCAGGGTAATGAAGAACAGCTGCCCAAAGTACAGCAGGGCGATGAAGCCGCTAAGCGCGATCAGCAGGGCGCTGAAGCTTCGGGTTTCCCGGGCTTTCCAGGTTCGCGAGACAACAGCCACGCACTCTCCCCCTCGTTGCGGACGCAGGCTAAACGCTACTCTAACATGAAGCGCCCTATAATGAAATCTCACCTGTGGAACCGCAAGATCCCAATGCCGGCGGAAGGATTCTCGCGCTCGACCTCGGCGCGCGGCGCATCGGGGCCGCTCTGAGCGACCCGCTCGGTTTGACCGCACAGGGCATCCAGACCATCACCCGCACGAACATACGCGAGGACCTGGCGCAATTGAGCAAGATCATCCGTCAGAATGGCGTCACACTGATTCTGCTCGGCAACCCCTTGCACATGAGCGGCAATGAAGGCCGCCAGTCCGGCTGGGTGCGCGATTTCGCCGAACGGCTCAAAGCGCATACGGGCTTGCCGGTGCGCCTGTGGGATGAGCGCCTCACGTCGGTAGAGGCCGGCCGCGTATTGCGTTCGAGCGGGATCAGTATCGAAAAGCGCGCTCGCGCCGTTGACCGGTTATCCGCCGTGTTGTTACTCCAGAGTTACCTGGAAGCGCAGTCCATCCAGGGCGCGCCTTTGGACATGGACGAATGAGAGCGCGGAGACGTTTGGCCCGTGTCGGTATTGTTGTCTTAGTCCTGGCGGGCGTACTGGCCGCTCTGGCGTCTTTGGGACGCCGCTACGCCGGCTTTGCGGGCGAGACATTCGTAGATATCCCAAAGGGTGCCCGTGCCCCCCAGGTGGCGCGGATGCTCGCCGAGCAGGGGGTCATCCAGTTCGAATGGCAGTTCCTGGCAGTACGCGTGCTGCGGCCCCGGGCCAAGGTGCAGGCCGGCGAATATCATTTCTCTACCCCGGCTTCGGCCTGGCAGGTGTTCGACCGTCTCTCGCGCGGCGATGTGTTCTTCTACGAGTTGGTGGTGCCGGAAGGCAGCAACATGTACGACATCGCCGCCGCTCTCAATCGATTGGGCGCCGGCGCCGCGAGCGGTTTTCTGGAGGCGGCCTCCGACGCTTCGCTCATAGGCGACCTCGCGCCGGAGGCGCACAGCCTGGAAGGGTATCTTTTCCCTGCCACCTATCGTGTCACGCGACATTCGACGGCCGGGCAGTTGTGCGCCGAAATGACCTCGCGCTTCCGCCGCGCCTGGCGGGAAGCCGGGGGCGGCGGCAGCGTGCATGATACCGTCACGCTGGCCAGCCTGGTCGAAAAGGAATCGGCCCTCGCCGCCGAACGCCCTACAGTCGCCAGCGTATACAAGAATCGCCTCCGCATCGGGATGCCCTTGCAGTGCGATCCGACAGTCATTTACGCGTCACTGGTCGATGGCCGCTATCGCGGCGCTATCTACCGTTCGGACCTCGAAAGCAGGAACCCGTACAACACATACGTGAATCCGGGCCTTCCGCCGGGTCCCATCGCCAACCCGGGCGCCGACGCGCTTCGCGCCGCGCTGCACCCGGCCGCGACAAAGTACCTGTATTTCGTCGCCATTCCCGGAGGGGGCGGCGCGCACAAGTTTTCCGAGACGCTGGAATCGCACCAGCAAGCCGTGGCAAAATACCGCCGTGCCACCAACCGCGACCGCCAGGCGAAAGCGCCTGAGCGAGTATCTCGAAAAAGCCAAGCCGGCCGTGGTGGGCGCGCCCGAATGGGCGGCGCTAAAAAGCGAACTCGCACCCATCGCTGACTCGTACCTGCGCAAACTGTTACGCGAATCCGGCGTTCCACTCGCGCCGCTCGCTGAAGGGGTCCGGCAATCGGACTTCGACGAACTCGAACGAACCCTTACCGCGCTCGGTCAAGTCTACGCGTCGGCAGACCCCTCGACCGCGCGCCAGTGCCGCCAGGTAGTGATCGAGGCCCGCCAGCACGCGCGATGGGCCGCGCAACGCGCCGGAGAGGACGAAGCGAAGCGCAAGGCCAAGGAGGAAATGATGCAGTGGATGCTCGTGTGGCTGGAGAACCCGGCCGTCTTCCCGGCCTGGGCCGCCCTGCGCCGCAAGAACTGGTGACAGACTAAGGTCATGCCAATCTCACGCCGCTCCGCTCTGGCCTCGGTTGCCCTGGCTCCCGCTATCCTGCGGGCGCAGACATGCACGGGCTCCGGCCATACCAATATCGGCTTCAAAGCCGACACGGCGCCCGTGCGCTCCGAATCCGGCATCGGCGCCCTTATGCCCTGGGCTGACGTTCTCTGGGCCGTCACTTACAACAGCCACATGAAAGGTTCGGGATACGGGCTGGGCTTGTACCGCATCGACGAAACCTTGAAATGCGAGCGCGTGCATGTGCACGACGGCACTTACGCCAACCGTCTCATCCACAAAGAATCCGACCAGTGCTTTATCGGCCCGTATGTGATCGACGCCAAGGGCAACTGGAAGCCCATCCCTCCCTTCGACGACCACCGTCTGACCTCCACCATGCGCCATCTCACTGACCCGGCCAACAAGGTCTACTATCAGACCATGGAGGGGCTATTCCTCGAAATGGATGTCCACGACCTGAAACCGCGCGTTCTGTTCAACCTGGTGAAGGAGATGAAACTCGCCGCCCGGCCGCACTTCAAGGGCGGGTACACGGCGCAGGGCCGCGTGGTGCTGGCTAACAACGGCTTCTATGAGTTTGGTCAGGATCAGGCCGGGTTGTTCGAGTTCGATGGGAAAAGCTGGCGGAAACTCTCGGGCAAACCGCACATGGACGTGGCCGCGCGCCAGGACATGGGCCAGGTGATGTTCGCCACGGGCTGGGACGAAGCCTCGGTGCTGTTCTGGGCGCTGGTCAAGGGCGAGTGGCAGCGCTACCGGCTTCCCAAAGCCACGCACGCCATGAGCCATGCCTGGCAGACCGAATGGATGCGCATCCGGGAGGTCGAAACAGAGCACTACATGGTGGACATCCAGGGGATGTTCTACGAATTGCAGCCGGTCCCCTTCGAAGGCCGTATCTGGGGGCTCAAACCGGTTTGCCAGCACCTGAGGATCATCCCGGACTATTGTTCGTTCCGCGGCATGCTGGCGCTGGCCGGCAACCAGACCACCGCTAACCGCGACAACAACGCGCTGTCGGGCCAACCTCAGGCGGGCCTCTGGTTCGGCCAGACGGACGATTTATGGAAATGGGGCCGTCCGCAAGGCTGGGGCGGTCCATGGTGGAAAAGCGATGTCCGCAAAGGCGTGCCCTCGGAACCCTTCCTGCTGACGGGGTTTGAACACAAAATGCTGCACATCAGCGCCGACCGCGCCGCGTCATTTGATGTGGAGATCGACTTCATGGGCGACGGCACCTGGCACCGTTACGAGCAGATCAAGGTCCCTGTGGAGGGATACGCAAAGCACATCTTCCCGGACGCTTTCTCCGCGCACTGGATTCGCCTTACACCGCAATCGGATTGCCGCTCCACAGCATCCTTTTTCTTCGTGTAAGAAAGCCCTGGCTCCGGTCAGCGCGACGTCGAAATGGAACACAAGATGCCAGTTTCTTGCCGATTCGGCACGCTACCTCACGTGTCTCGCTGTAAGTTATTGATTTAATGGGTCCGATTCTTGGCTACTGAATTGCTACCACGTTGGACGTGAACCCGCACGAGGTATTAACGTTCCTTTCAGCCAGTCTCGCCGCCGGTGTGAGCCTGGGCTTCGCGGTCAGCCAATACCGCGCTTGGAGCCGTGCCCGCCGGTGGCGGCGGATCACCGCACGCCTAATCGAAGGAGATTGAGCCTGAACACCTGGATCTAGACAGCCCCCTATTGCCCAATTTATACTTCTGTTCTTGGAAGCACTTTCCATGCAGCAGGTGATCGGCAATCCGGTCAGCGGCGATGAATTCGATCCCGCGGCGCCGCAGCGCGAGGCGGCCATGTTTTATGGACTGTTTCTGCGCGGGCACTCAGCCGATGCGCTGCGAAAGGACATCGACATTCCCCGCAAACTACTCGAGAAGTGGATGCGGGCGCCGCACTACGAGGATTCCTTCCGCGTTCGTCTCCATCGCGTCTATCATTACCGCAAGCAGGTGTTGGCCATCTTCGACGAACTGGTGCACCATGAAAAGCGCACGCGGCCGCGGCCGCAATAGCGCGGGAATCGGGGCAGCCGGCATGGCTATCCCGGGCAATTGCATCCAGCGGAACATAGCCCCGCCGCACTAAACTGGATGGAATGGAGTCACAGAACAAGCCGCTCGTCGCTGTCATCATGGGAAGCAAGTCGGACTGGGAGATCATGCGCCAGGCTTCGGAAACGCTGGCGGGATTTGGCGTCCCGCACGAGTGCCGGGTGTTGTCGGCGCACCGGACCCCAGCGGCCACCGTGGAGTACGTTTCGCAAGCCGAAGCGCGGGGCATGCAGGTGCTGATAGCCGCCGCGGGGGGCGCGGCGCACCTGGCGGGGGTGGCGGCGGCTCACACGCTGTTGCCCGTTCTGGGAGTGCCCATGGAGAGTGCGGCGCTCAAAGGGATGGATTCGCTGCTCTCAACTGTGCAGATGCCCGCCGGGATCCCCGTGGGAACCCTGGCGATTGGAAAAGCCGGCGCGGTCAACGCCGCGCTGCTCGCGGTCGCCATCCTGGCCAACAGCCGCCCGAAGCTGAGGGAGAAACTCCGGGAGTATCGCGAGGAGCAGAACCGGAAGATTCTGGCCACCGACCTTATTTGACGCTCCCGGCGCGGTCCGATAGACTGGGAATTTGGTCCTTCCCTGGCAGTGTGCTTACGGGGTGGTCTATCACTAGCAACAACCGCAGGGGCAAGCCAAGCAATCAAGGAGGGTGTTGAGTTGGCAAACGCAGCAAGACAGATCTTCACGTCGGAGTCCGTAACCGAAGGCCATCCTGATAAGATGGCGGACCAGATTTCCGATGCGGTCCTGGACGCGGTGCTCGCGCAGGACGCCGCCGGACGCGTAGCGTGCGAGGTACTTGTCACCACGGGCATTTGCGTGGTGGCAGGCGAGATCACGACCACTTGCTATGTGGACGTCCCCAAGCTCGCACGCAGCGTGATCCGGGATATCGGCTATACCGACGCCGCTTACGGATTCGACGCCGAGACTTGCGGTGTGCTGAATACCATCCAGAGCCAATCGCCGGACATCGCCATGGGCGTGGATGTAGGCGGCGCGGGCGACCAGGGCCTGATGTTCGGTTACGCGTGCGACGAAACCGCCGAACTGATGCCGCTGCCCATCATGTTGGCCCACAAACTGGTGCGCCAGTTGAGCGATGTACGCCGCGCAGGCAAGCTGGATTTCCTCCGTCCAGACGGCAAGAGCCAGGTGAGCGTCGAGTATGTCAACGGCCGTCCCTTGCGCCTGGACGCTATCGTAGTCTCCACGCAGCACAGCGACAAGGTGTCCACTGAGACCCTCAGGTCCGAGGTCAAGAAGCACATTATCGACCCCGTGGTTCCTTCCAGCATGGTGGACTCCGCAACGAAAGTGCACATCAACCCGACGGGACGCTTCGTAGTGGGCGGACCGCACGGCGACACCGGACTCACAGGCCGCAAGATCATCGTTGACACTTACGGTGGCATGGGGCGGCACGGCGGCGGCGCTTTCTCGGGCAAGGACCCCACGAAGGTTGACCGCTCGGCCTGCTACATGGCCCGCTACATCGCCAAGAACATCGTGGCCGCCGGTCTCGCGAGCCGCGCGGAAGTGCAGTTGGCTTATGCCATCGGCGTGGCCGAGCCGGTGTCGGTTCTGGTCAATACGTTCGGCACGGGCAAGGCGCCGGAGGACAAGCTGGTTGAGTTGGTGAGAGAGAACTTCCCGCTTACCCCGCGCGGCATGATCGACCACCTGAAGCTCCGCCGGCCCATCTATCAGAAGACGGCGGCGTTTGGCCACTTCGGCCGGACAGAACCGACTTTCACCTGGGAAGCCACCGACAAGGCGGAAGCCCTGCGCGAAGGGGCAAAGGCCCCCGCCGCGGCGGTGCGTGCATAGACGTCAACGGGCAACTGAAGAGGCGAGAATGGCTTTGAGCACACAAACATCGGTACCATGCGACGTGAAGGACATGGCCCTGGCCGACATGGGCAAGAAGCGCATCGAGTGGGCTTTCCAGTCGATGCCTGTCCTGCAGACCATTCGTAAGCAGTTCATCAAAACGCAGCCTTTGGCGGGTATCCGCGTGGCGGCCTGCCTGCACGTGACCACGGAGACGGCAAATCTCATGATTACGTTGCGTGACGGCGGCGCCAATATCCGGCTGTGCGCGTCCAATCCCCTCTCGACTCAGGACGACGTCGCGGCCAGCCTGGTGCGCGACTACGGAATCTCCACGTACGCCATCAAGGGCGAAAACAACGAGAGCTATTACAGCCACATCGCCGCGGCGCTGGATAGCAAGCCACAGGTGACTATGGACGACGGCGCGGACCTGGTGACCGTCCTACACACCACGCGCAAGGAATTGCTGGAGGGTGTGCTGGGAGGAACCGAGGAGACCACCACCGGCGTCATCCGCCTGAAGGCCATGGCCAAGGAAGGCGTGCTGCGCTACCCCATCATCGCCGTCAATGACGCGCTCACCAAGCACCTGTTCGATAACCGTTACGGCACGGGCCAGAGCACCATCGACGGCATCGTGCGCGCCACCAACGTGCTGCTGGCAGGGTCGACGGTGGTTGTGGCTGGCTACGGTTGGTGCGGGCGTGGGTTCGCCAACCGGGCGCGCGGCCTGGGCGCTAATGTGATTGTGACGGAAGTCGATCCCATTAAGGCCATCGAAGCCATCATGGACGGCTTCCGCGTCATGAGCATGAACGAAGCGGCTGTGATCGGCGACATATTCTGCACGCTGACCGGCGACAAGAACGTGATCGCCCGCGAACATTTCGAAAAGCTGAAGAACGGCGCCATTCTCGCCAACTCGGGCCACTTCAACGTGGAGATCGATCTGGAAACGCTGGGCCGCATGGCCAGTTCCCGCAGGCAAGTCCGCGAATTCGTCGAAGAGTATGCGATGCGCGACGGGCGCAAAATCTACGTCCTCGCGGAAGGACGGCTGATTAACCTGTCGGCGGCCGAAGGCCACCCCGCCTCGGTGATGGACATGAGCTTCGCCAATCAGGCGCTTGGCGTTGAATACATGATCAAGAACCACGCCTCGCTCGAAAAGAAGGTTTACGCCGTTCCCGAGAGTATCGATAAGAGCGTCGCGCGGATGAAGATCGAATCGATGGGCGTGAAGATCGACCGGCTGACTCCAGAACAGGAAGCCTACCTGGCGAGCTGGTCGGAAGGCACATAGAGATCGCTCGAACGGCACGAAGACTCGCTCGGCCCGCGACAGGCGGGCAGAGGAGTTCTGTGTACGGACGAGACAGTCAGATTGAGGTAATCCATTGTCAACAGAAGAGGTCTGCAAGCGTACGCTAGATATTTCGATCCCGGTATCCGAAGTTGAGGCCGAGACCGAGAAAGTGGTGGCTTCCCTGCAGAAGAAGCTGCGTCTGCCCGGTTTTCGTCCGGGCCACGTCCCCACAAGCATCATCCGCAGCCGGTTCAAGGAAGACATCCGCCAGGATGTTCTGGAAAACCTGGCCCCCAAGTTTTTCCGTGAAAGAGCCGAGGCCGAAGGGTTGAATCTGGCGGGCCCGCCGAGCCTGCACGATGTCAAGTACGAACCGGGCCAGCCGCTCCAGTTCAAGGTGGATTTTGAAGTACTGCCGTCTTTCGAGTTGAAAGAATACGAAGGCCTGCCGGTAGTCTATCGCGATCCGGAAGTGACCGACGAGGAAGTCAGCCAGCGCCTGGAACATCTTCGCGAAGAGAAGGCCGAGTACGTGGACATCGATCCGCGACCGCTAGCAGCAGGCGACTTCGCCGTCGTCAGCCTGGAGAGCCTTGCGGGTGTCGAGGGCGAGCCGATCAAGAACGACGAGATGATGCTGCACATCGGCAGCGAGGACACTCTCGCGGCGTTCACCGAGAACCTGACCGGCGCAGCCCCGGGCGAGCAACGCGAATTCGACGTCACCTACTCCGAGGATTACACGGAACGCAGGCTGGCCGGCAAGACAGTGCGCTTCCGCGCGCTCGTGAAGGGCGTGCGCCGCAAAGAGCTTCCGGAGTTGAACGACGAGTTTGCCCACGACCTGGGCGACTACAAGGACCTCGGCGAACTGCGCGACACTCTGCGCAACGTCATGTTACGGGAGAAGGAGTTCGTCGCCCAGCAGGAAGCCAAGAACAAACTGGTGGAGAAACTGGTGGACCTGCACGACTTCCCGGTGCCTGAAGCTCTTATCGAGCACCGCATCGAGGACATCGTCGAACAGAATCTCCGCTCGCTCGCCGTGCGCGGCGTCGACCCCAGGACCGT
Organism: uncultured Solibacteraceae bacterium; assembly: GCA_964384215.1. Lineage (GTDB taxonomy): Bacteria > Acidobacteriota > Terriglobia > Bryobacterales > Bryobacteraceae > JAJFUV01. The sequence continues at coordinate 138,182 of CAYLLB010000002.1, forward strand.
GAAACTGGATTGGGACAAGATCCGCGAGTCCCAGCGCGAAAAGGCCGTGCGCGACGTCAAGGCGTCGCTGCTGCTGGATCGCGTTGCCGACAAGCAGCAGATCGAACCGACCACCGATGAGGTGGATCGCGAATTGCAGCGGCTGGCGCGCCAGGAACGCCAACCCGTGGCGGCCCTGCGTGTGAAGTTCGAAAAAGACGGAACGCTGCGCCGCATCGCTTCGCATATTCGTACCGAGAAAACCTTGAACTACCTGTTCGAGCGCGCCCGCAAACTGGCTGAATAACCGGACAGGGTAGCCGCTTCCCCACCCCATGCGATAAATTGGGGCGGATGTTACCCCGCAGAGAGTTTCTTCAATCCGCCATCGGTGGAGCCACTGGAGGTGTGCTCGCACCAGACCGTATTCGCGTCGCCTGCGATCCGTCCTCACGCTCGGAGTTGCTGCCGGCAGAGGAACTGGTCCGCTATCTCGAGCGCATTACTGGTGTAAAGCCTGCCCTGGTTGATGATTCCAATGCTGCCTCATCGCCGGCGGGCGTAGTCCATGTGGGCCGTACGAAAACCGTTGGAGGGCTTATTGCCTCGGGCGCGCTGCCGGATCCTGCCCTTGAAAACGCAGAAGCCTATCTGATCCGTTGGATACCCGAAAACGGAGGACAACTCATCCTGCTGGGGGCCACGCCTATAGCGACGTGGTTCGCCGTGTACGCTTACCTGGAGCGCTGCTGTGGAGTGGGCTTCTTTGCGGACGGTGATCAGGTACCGCACCGCGACGCATTTCCCTTCCACGGCATCAACCTGTCCACCAAACCGCGCTTCGCCGAGCGCATGGCGATGAATCTGACCATCTACTGGTACTCAGCTCCATGGTGGGATTGGGACGATTGGCGCCGTTACATCGACTGGCTGTTGAAATGCCGCTACAACATACTAAGTCTCTGGGACACCCCGGGGGAAGATCTGGTATGGCGCGACGTTTGGAAGCAGTTCGGAATTCAGGTAGCACAGTCGAGTTACTCCGGTCCGCCCTTCGGCATATTCCCGCCTATCAAGTATGGCGTCGATCCACCGCAACCCGCTGCGTGGGCGGAATGGCAGCGTGACCTGAACCGCAGAATCATTGAGTATGCCCGCGAGCGCGGCATGAAGACTGTTTCGCCCGCCGTTTCCGGACTGGTTCCACCGGAGTTTCAGCGCGTGTTTCCTCATGCGCGCACATTCCAGTCCATCTGGCCTGGCCCCGATCGTTACGCGCAGACGTACCTGCACCCCACTGACCCTCTTTACGGAAAGGTCGGCAAAGCCTTTCTCGAAGCTTACAACCGGCTGTATGGGACGGATCATTACTACTGGCTGGAAAACTACCTCGAATGTTCGTTCCGCGGAGACATCGCGTTGCAGGAGAGCGTGCGCCGGGAGATCGCCGGAGCCAATTTCAAAATCGTGGATGCGGTGGACCCGCGCGGTATCGGGCTGCTGAGTACCTGGACCTACTCGAACCAACCGCGCGAGTGGCCGCGCCCCTTAGTTGAGGAGCACTTTGCGCGCGTGCCGAAGAACCGTGTGCGCATCGTCGATCAATACGCCGAAAGCCTCCCTCTGTATAAGGAGTGGGACTACTTCGATGGCCGTCCCTGGCACTTCGGCATGGTATATTCGTTCGCCTCCGACACTCACCTGCACGGCGACGTACGGCGGTTGGAGAAGCAGGTGAAGGAGGTAGCTACCGATCCAAGAGCGACCGACTGCGTGGGCTACTACCCCAACGAAGAGGCCGTCGGCCACAACCATTTCTATGCGTCTTTCCAGGCCAAGCTCGGGTGGAATCCGGCCGAGGTGGATCTCGGCACCTTCCTGAAAGAGTACGCTGCGGCTCGTTACGGACGTGAAGCCGCGCCGTCGATGTTGCCAGCGCTCATAGAATTATCGAACACAGTCTACGGTCCTGCTCGCAGCGCCAAGCCGCTCTACTGGAAGCGGCCCAGCGCGGAGTTGGACATACGGCCTGGAGTGAACGGTCCCGATTATCTGGCGCGTCTGCGGAAAGCACTCGAACTGTTTCACGCGTCAGCGGCAAAGCTCAGCCAAAGCGACTTGTACCTGCACGACTTGAACGATATCGCGAGACAATACGCAGCCGAACTCTATAACGCCCACATGCTGAAGTTGAACGCCGCCTTCTCCAGGTTGGATCAGGCGGCCGTCGAGCGCCACGCGGCGTTCCTCGAAGTGTTGCTCGATTTGATCGAGCGGTTGCTCAGTCACGATGATTTCTACTGGTTAAGCACGAGTATCCGCAAAGCGCGGCGTTTACCAGGCGCCTCGCCCGATTTCGACCGGCGCGCACGAGACATCCTGACCCTCTGGGCCGGCGTGATTCGCGACTACGCATGCCGCGATAATTACGAGCTAGTCAAGACCTACTACCGCCCGCGCGTGAACCGCTATCTGGAAGAAGTCAGGCGCGCCATGCGCATGGGACAACGCCTGCTCGCAGGATATCGCAGAACCGCCCTGGAGGCTGACTACGATAAACATGAAAAAGCCTGGGTCGCAGACGGTTTCCCGCTTTGTGAAGACCGGCCGGACCCGAAACGCGTGGTCGGAACCGTGGAGGATCTGCTCAAAGCTACGGCCAACCTCCCGGCGTAGGCAGCTTGTGATGGCTGAACTACTTGCTTCAGGATATTAAAATATAAAATTTTTCATTTTCAGCCGAAGAGGAGCACGGCCATGTGCAGGTCTACACCGTATGCGTGGTTTCTGGTTGTGTGGCCGTTACGATTGCGGGAGCCGCGCATCAGGCGAAGAATGCCTTCCAGGTAACGTTAGTCAACGCGTGTGCCACCATGGCCGCTCGGATGCTGCCGGTTCTCAGATATGCACGCCCATAGAACCAGCCGGCGATGGCCGCGATGAGCGCGAACCTCCAGTTCGGGAATGCTCCGAACGGGAGGTGTACCGCGCCGAACAGTAGGGACGTCACCGCGAGCGCAAGCGTGACGCGCCCCGTCCAGGCGCGCAACCACTGCAGCAGCAGGCCGCGGAAGAAGAACTCTTCCGACAACCCCACTACCCACAGCATCGCCAGGAACGTCAGAATGATCAGCCACCAGGGCAGGTTGTTCCATCGAAACGCTTTGAATTTCAGGGTGAACGATAGAACCAGCCCAATCGGAATGAAACAGAGGTACTGCAACGCGCCGACAGCCCATTCGCGGCGAGTGGGAAGCAGCCCCAGCCCCACTCCTTCCATGCCCCGGAAGCGCAGCGCCGCCGCCACCCCCAGGCGAATCCACATCAGTTGACCGAGCGTCGAGCCGGGCAAATCCTCATGCGGACCAAAATAGATGCGCGCAAAGACCTTGCTCAACACGACCGCAGCTATGAGCACGAGAAAACCCACGTCCGCATACCAGCGCCGGGGCAGGATCAAATACCACGCCGAGACCAGCGAGGCGAACAGGACCAGCAGGGCCAGGGATTCCCACCGGAAGGACAGGAGCGGAAGGCTGTAGAGCAAGTACGTAACTATTGCGCTGGAGACGAGCCCAGACGCAACGTGGCCGGATGAGAAGCGATCCATCCATGCGCGCGTGCGTCCCGACATCGTCAGGAAATACAGGGTGATTTCTACAAGGAAGGCCGGCAGAGCAGCCAGGAGCAGATGCGTCGGGACATTGCGCACCTAACCATCATAGAAAAAGCCCGCCCCCAAGAACGAGGGCGGGCCATTCTGTCTTCTGACTTCTCTACCTAGTACTCCATGCCATGGTCATGGCCGGGCATCGGAGCGGCAGGCTTCTTTTCGGGAATCTCGCAGATCATCGCTTCAGTCGTCAGCATGAGGGCTGCGATGGAGCTGGCGTTCTGGAGAGCCGTGCGGGAAACCTTGGTCGGATCGATGACGCCGTCCTTCACCAAGTCGACGTACTGCTCGGTGTCGGCGTTGAAGCCGTAATTCACGTCGGAATTGGCGCGAATTTTCTCGGCCACGATGGCGCCTTCGAGGCCCGCATTGCCGGCAATCTGGCGCAGCGGCTCTTCGCAGGCGCGGCACACGATGTTCACACCGATCTGTTCGTCGCCGCCGAGCTTCAGGGATTCCAGAGCCTTGGCCGCGCGCAGCAGGGCCACGCCGCCGCCCGGAACAATGCCTTCCTCGACTGCGGCGCGAGTGGCGTGCAACGCATCTTCCACGCGAGCCTTCTTTTCCTTCATTTCGGTTTCGGTAGCCGCACCGACCTTGATCACCGCCACGCCGCCAGCCAGCTTGGCCAGCCGCTCCTGCAGCTTCTCGCGGTCGTAGTCCGACGTGGTTTCTTCGATCTGAGCGCGGAGCTGCTTGATGCGGCCCTCGATGGCCTTCTGGCTGCCAGCGCCCTCGATGATGGTGGTGTTGTCCTTGTCGATGACGACGCGCTTGGCCTTGCCGAGATCCTCCAGCTTCACGCCTTCCAGCTTGATGCCGGTCTCTTCCATGATGGCCTTGCCGCCCGTCAGGATGGCGATGTCCTCGAGCATTGCCTTGCGGCGATCACCGAAACCAGGAGCCTTCACGGCAGCAACGTTCAACGTTCCGCGCAGCTTGTTGACCACCAGGGTGGCCAGCGCTTCGCCTTCCACTTCCTCGGCCACGATCAACATCGGACGGCCGGAGCGGGCGATCTGCTCGAGCAGCGGCAGCAGATCCTTCATGTTACTGATCTTCTTCTCGTGGATCAGGATGGAGACGTCTTCCAACACGCACTCCATGCGGTCCGGATCGGTGACGAAGTATGGGGACAGGTAGCCGCGGTCGAACTGCATGCCTTCGACCGTCTCCAACTCGGTGGTGATGGTCTTGGCTTCTTCCACCGTGATGACGCCGTCCTTGCCGACCTTCTTCATGGCTTCGGCGATCGTGTTGCCGATGGTGCTGTCGCCGTTGGCGGAAATGGTGCCGACCTGCGCAATGGCGTCGCCGGAAATCGGCTTGGAGAACTTCTGGATCTCCGCCACCACGGCCTCGACGGCCTTGTCGATGCCGCGCTTCAAGGCCATCGGGTTGGCGCCCGCAGCCACGCTCTTCACACCTTCACGGAAGATCGACTGGGCCAGAATGGTGGCCGTCGTCGTGCCGTCGCCGGCCACGTCGGAGGTCTTCGAGGCGACTTCGCGAACCATCGCCGCGCCCATGTTCTCCAGCGGGTCCTTTAGTTCGACTTCCTTCGCCACGGTGACGCCGTCCTTGGTGATGGTCGGGCCGCCGAATTTCTTCTCGAGAACGACATTGCGGCCCTTGGGACCGAGTGTCACCTTCACTGCATCGGCGAGTTGGTTGACGCCGCGCAGGATCGCCTGCCGCGAGTTCTCGCTGTATACAATCTGCTTAGCTGCCATGGATAACTCTCCTTAAAGAACCCCTTAGTTCAGAACTCCGAGGACCTCGTCCTCACGCATGATCAGGTACTCCTCGCCATCGATCTTGATGTCGTTGCCGGAGTACTTGCCGAAAAGGATGCGGTCGCCGGCCTTCACATCCAGAGGCACCAGCTTGCCATCCTCAAGGCGCTTCCCCTTGCCGACAGCCACGACCTCGCCCTCCTGGGGCTTTTCTTTGGCCGTGTCCGGGATGATGATGCCGCCCAGGACGGTTTCCTTCTCCTCAATCCTTTTCACTACGATCCGGTCGTAGAGCGGTCGAATCTTCATCTACTAAACCTCCATCAGAGTGAGTTTGTAACTGTTGAATGGGGCCACAGCGGAATTCAACCTGCCCCGATGTCTATTATTAGCACACTAACGGGAAGAGTGACAAGACTAATTCGCAAAACACACAAAACAAAGGAAATATTAAATACATGATAAAAACCGGCGCAAGTTTCCTGCGAACGGTTTCCTACGGCTCCCGACTTTGCGATACTCGAAGTGTCATGTCCCGAAAACTGTTGCTTGCCAGCCTGGCTCTCCAAGTGGCGCTCGCCGCCACGGCATTCGCCGCCCCGAAGATGAAAGCGCTCATCGTTGACGGGCAGAACAACCACGATTGGAAAAGCACGACGCCGGTATTGAAGAAGGATCTGGAGGATTCGGGCCTGTTCCAGGTGGACGTGGCCACTACGCCGCCCAAGGGCGGGCCAATGGAGCAGTTCAAGCCGGGTTTCGCCGGCTACCGCGTGGTGGTTCTGAACTACGTGGGCGACAACTGGAGCGAGCCCGTGCGCGCGGCGTTCCTGGACTACGTCCGCAAAGGCGGCGGAGTGGTAGTTTACCACGCGGCCGACAATGCCTTCGGCGACTGGCCGGAATTCACCGAGATCGTGGGCCTGGGCGGTTGGGTGGCATGGAACGAGAAATCGGGCCCGTATCTCTATTGGAAAGACGGCAAGATCGTGCGGGACAACTCGCCGGGCCGCGCCGGCAACCACGGCAGGCAGCACGCCTACCAGATCACGGTGCGCGACCCGAAGCATCCCATCATGGCGGGGCTACCGCCGGTGTGGATGCACGCTAAGGACGAATTGTACGATCACATGCGCGGGCCGGCGAAGAACCTGACGCTGTTGGCCACGGCGTATTCGGACCCCGCCACCAGGGGTTCGGGCAGGGACGAGCCGCTCATGTTCACGATCAGTTATGGGAAGGGGCGGATCTTCCACACCATGATCGGCCACGATCCGTCCTCGATGAGCTGCGTCGGATTCATCGTCACGCTGCAGCGCGGCGCGGAATGGGCCGCGACAGGGAAAGTGAAGCAGAAGGTTCCGGCGGACTTCCCGACAGCGACCGAGGTCCGCACGCGTCCGTAACGCGAAAATCGCTATCCTGAAAGCAGCATGCGGCGCGCGCGCTGGATTCCTCTCGTCCTGATGGTCCTGATCGTGGCCAGCGTAGGCGGCGTCTACTACCTGCAGAAGCGGATCCAACAGGCGCAGGCTCCTCCGCCGCCACAGCCCCTCCCCGTGCGCCTGAACGCGGTGGCCCCCGACTGGTGCGTGACCAAGAGCGAAGGCGCGCGCCCCATTATCGACATCTGCGCCAAGCAGTTCGAGCAGGTGAAGGATCCCCCGCGCATGGAACTGCAAGGCGTGGAGTTGCACCTGTACCGCAACCCGGCCACGGAGTTCGACCGCGTCCGTTCGGCCAAGGCCACTTACATTCCCGACCAGGCGACGCTCTATTCGGAAGGCGAAGTGGAGATCACGCGCGGCATACCGGTCCAGGGAGCGCCGAAAGGGCAACTCATGGTCATACGGTCCAGCGGAGTGACCTTCGACGCGCGGACGGCCCGCGCCACCACGGACCGGCCCACGAAGTTCGAATTCGACTTGGGCGGCGGCGAATCGGTGGGTGCCACCTACGATCCTTCCGTCCGGGAATTGCACATGCACAGCCGAGTAAAGCTCGACTGGCGAGGGCACGGGCCGCGGCCGCAGCCGATGCAGTTGGAAAGCGGCGAGCTGATCTACAAGGAGTCCGAAGCGAAAGTGTATCTGCTTCCGTGGGCGAGACTGAAGCGCGGGAGCATGACGCTCGAAACGGCCGCCGCGGTGGTCAGCATCGAAGATGGCGCGATCCGCCTTGTGGAAGGGCAAGCGGCCAAGGGCAACAACGTGGAGCCGAAGCGCAGGCTGGATTACCAGGCGCAGGGCCTCACCATGTGGTTCAACGCCGACGGCGTCATGGAGAAGATTCTCGGCAACGGGAAAGCGCGGCTGGTTTCGACTACCGCGGACGGCGTGACCACGGTGAATTCCGATCTCCTGGAGCTGAATTTCGCCGTTGCGGGCAGGCAGAGCACGCTCAAACGGGCGCTGGCCGCCGGCCACGGCGAGGTAGCCAGCGACCCGGCGCCGCGCAAAACCGGGACAACGCCACAGGCAAAGCTGCTCAAGAGTGAAACCATCGAACTGGAGATGCGCCCCGGAGGCGAAGAGATCCAACAGGTGCGCACCCACAATCCGGCTAGAATCGAGTTCCTGGCGCGCCGCAAAGGGGAACGGTTCCGCGCCATGGATGCCGAGCGGCTTACCATCGACTACGGAGCGAAGAACCAGATCCGCAGTCTGCGCGGCGTGGGCACCTCCACGTGGACCGAGCGTGAAAAGCAGCCCGGCAAGCCGGCGCCGCCGCCGGCGCGCACCTGGAGCAAGGGCCTGGAAGCGGCGTTCGATCAGAAAACGGGCGAGTTGGAGAGCCTCCATCAGTGGGAGGACTTCCGCTACGAAGAGGGCGAGCGGCACGCGCGCGCCAACGATGCGCGCATGGATCCGCGCCAGAACCGCATTGCGCTCGACGGCCAGGCGCGTACCTGGGACCCGCAAGGCTCCACGTCGGCGCGCCACATCGACATGGACCAGAAGACCGGCGACTTTGCGGCACAAGGCGAGGTCTTCGCCACGCGCGCGGCCGAGCGGAAAGGAAAGTCCTCTTCGTCGATGCTTTCCGGGGATGAGCCCACGCACGGGAAGGCCGATTGGATTACCTCGCGCGAATCCGGCCAGGTGGTAACTCTCATCGGCAACGCCATCGCCTGGCAGGGTGCCAACCGGCTGCGTGCGAAGCAGATTGAAATCGACCGCAAGCGCCGGAAACTGACAGCGGTCGAGAATGTCGTGAGCGAGTTCCTGGACCGAAGTGGCGACAAGGCGTCTAGGCAATCGGCGCCCGTCTACAACGTGATCACCGCCGCAAAGCTGGATTACGACGAGGCTTCCCGGCTGGCGCTTTACACGGGTAATGTCACGCTGCGACGGCGTACCATGGTGGTCACATCGCAGGTCCTCCGCGCCTACCTGAACGACTCCTCGAAACAGTCGTCTCTCGAGAAGGCGATCGCGGACGGAGCAGTCGTAATCCTCGAATCCGCGCCGGACCGCACGAGGCGGGGCACCGCCGAGCACGCCGAGTATTACACCGGCGAGGAGCGCGTACTGCTCACGGGGGGCGCGCCTACACTAACGGACAGCCTGAAGGGAACGACCACGGGCCGCCAGTTGACCTATTTCGCCCAGCACGACCGGCTGTTGGTGGACGGGCAGGAACGCGCTCCTGCCGTCAGCAAGATCAAGCGGCGGTAGGCGCGCTAAAACATGAAAATTGGTGCATGATGGTAGTTGACGCCGATGCGACAGCTCCGCACCGTTGAGATCAGCAAAACCTATGATGGGCGCCGGGTGGTGGACGACGTTTCCATTTACCTAGAACAGGGCGAAGTTGTGGGTCTGCTGGGGCCGAACGGCGCGGGCAAGACCACCTCGTTCTACATGATCGTCGGCCTGATCACGCCAGATAGCGGGCGCGTGATGCTGGATGCCACTGACATCAGCGGCCTGCCCATGTACGAGCGGGCGCGGCTCGGCATCAGCTACCTGCCGCAGGAACCTTCCGTCTTTCGCAAGATGACGGTGGGCGAGAACCTGATGGCGATCCTGGAGACACTCCCCATCAGCGCGCGCGAGCGGCGGGAACGCCAGGGGCGCCTGCTCGAGCAGTTGGGGCTCGAGAAGGTACGCGACAATAAGGGCTACATGCTCTCGGGCGGCGAGCGGCGGCGCGTCGAGATTGCGCGGTCGCTGGTGATCGAGCCGAGCTTTCTGCTGTTGGACGAGCCGTTCTCCGGCATCGACCCGATCCAGGTGCTCGAGTTGCAGCGCATCATCTTTGATTTAAAGCGCTCCGGCATCGGAGTCCTGGTGACCGACCACAACGTGCGGGAAACCCTGGCCGTCACCGACCGCGCCTACATCATGAACAATGGCTGCATCTTCCGCGCCGGCAGTCCCGAAGCGCTGGGCTGCGATCCGGAAGTGAAACGGGTCTACCTGGGCGAAGGCTTCGAGCTGAACGGCGCCTCCTCGCTGCGGCCGCAGTGACAGGCGCGAGATCTGGCAAGGCGATATGATCCTCGCCATCCTAAGCTGCGTCGTACTCCTCATCGTCGTCTCGCTGACAGTGCTGTGGATCGTGGGCGAGCGTGGGCGGTTGATGATGCGCTCAACTCCCGCGTTCTTCCGCGCCGCGGGTGGTTGGGGCGCCCGATTGCACGCCTACATCTATGGCCGCTGGACCGGGCGGTACGTGGATTTTCTGATCAACAAGACTCCGCCGGGGAACGGGAGCGGCGCCGCCTGGCTGGCTGAACACTATCACGGCAAGGTACTCACGCACGATCATGCCGAAGCCATCGTAATGCTGGACCACCCCATCGAAGAGCGCGACCTGGAACAGATCGTCCCATACAAGCACGCGCGCAAACTACTGCTGGATGGCCCGCCCGATGTCGCCGCTTACGAATGCTACTGCCGCCACTCGCGCGCTGAGCACTGCGAGCCGACCCAAGTCTGCATGGTGATCGGAAAGCCGTTCGTCGATTTCGTCCTGGAACACAATCCCGGTAAGGCCCGCAGGCTCACCCGGCAGGAAGCGCTCGACTTATTGCGCGAGGAACACGAGCGCGGCCACCTGCACTCGGCATGGTTCAAAGACGCCATGGGCGACCGGTTCTATTCCATCTGCAACTGCTGCAAGTGCTGTTGCGGCGGGATACAGGCCATGCGGGGCGGTGTCCGCATGATGGCGTCCAGCGGTTACGTGGCTGAGATCGACCGTGAATTGTGCGGGCAGTGTGCGGCCTGCGCAGACGTCTGCCCGTTCAACGCCATTACGAGCGGCGAGGACGGCATGGTACGCGATTGGGAGAAGTGCCTGGGTTGCGGCGCCTGTGAAGGCAAATGCCCGAACCAGGCCATCCACATGGTGCGCGATGCGCGCAAGGGCATTCCTCTCGACGTGCGCGCGCTGGACTGACGGGCTAGTCGGCCGGTTTCAACACCTTCTGCTGTTTGATCCAATCTATGAAGAGGTCGCGCAGCAGCCCGCCTTCTTCCGGGAACACCAGGCCGGTTGTGCCGAATCCGCCGGGAGCATTCTGATTGGCTGCGTTGAAATCGCTGGTGACGAAACGGTAGTCGCCGTCGGGATCCACCTTGCGCCCGCGCGTCACCGCCTCCGGCAACTGGCGGCCCTTGAAGGTTCCAACGACGACTTTGTTGTCGAAGGGCATGACGTTCCAAACGTGGCGCGCCATCAGCCGTCCCTTGGGCAGCGCGTCGCGCACACCGCCCTGGTTGATAAAGGCGAACTGAGAGCCGGTCATCTCGGCCATGGCGCGTTCCATCAACGCCCGGACTTCGGGCCGCGGAAACTCTTTGACAGACTCGCCGATGGGCACGTCCACGACTTTGGCGACCTCGGCTTCCCACTTGGCGATCAGTCCGGAGACCGCCTCATTCGGGGCGATGCTCGCATCCACCGGGATACGCTTGTGGGTGTAGGAAACCATCTTTTTTGTCGCTGTGTCTACTTTCAGGTCCAGGCGGCCGAATTCGCCGCCATAGGCATTGACGCGCACCAGCACGCGGTCCTGAAAGGGGATCGGAGCGTCGAGGCCTTTGTGCGCGTGACCGCTGACGATGACACTCACCTGATCGAGTTGCTCCAGCGCCTGGGTCTCCTCGGCCGGGCTCAGGTGCGAGAGCAGTACGATCAGATCGGCCTGCGGGCGCACCTCGGCGACGTAGCGCCGCACGGTTTCCACCACCGGAAGAATCCGCCAGTCTCCGCGCGTCTTCGGCGTGGTGAGAGAGGGCAGATCCCCAGTGAGCGCGCCAATCACACCGACGCGCAGCCCCCGTGCTTTGAGGATGACGTAGGGCTTGTCTGTCATGCGCTTCCCCGCCCCATCCACCAGATTCGAAACCACCACCGGGTAGCGCGCCGTTGTAAGAAATTTGGGTATGGTTTGCCAGCCGTAATCGAACTCGTGGTTACCCAGCGTGGCGGCGTCGAAGCCGAACAGGTTGGCGATCTCGTAGACTGGCACTCCCCGGAAGATGGTGGACACCGGACTGCCCTGCACCAAGTCGCCCGCGTTCAGGATCAAGCAGGCTTCCGAGGCGCGGCGTTCGTGCTCGAGCGCCGTGGCCAGGCGCGCAAAACCGCCCCGGCCGTCTTCGAGCGGCAGCAGGCGCGCATGCAGATCGTTGGTGTGGAGGATGGTCAGCGAACGGATTTCAGCCTGCGCCGTGCCAACGGAAAGGGCGAAGGCCAGCAAGAAGGCAGCGAAGCGGGCACTGGGATTTAACTTGCGCATAAGGTTGAAGACAAGAGTATACGAGGCCAGGCTTGATAGAATCAAAGAGACATGGATAAGCAGACGATCCTCTCTTTTATCAAGGACATTGGTATTGTGCCGGTGGTTCGCACCAGCAGCGCCGAAAGCGCCGTGAAGGCTGTGGACGCCATCTACCGGGGAGGCATCCGGGCCGCTGAGATCACGATGACCGTACCGGGCGCCATACGGGCGCTCGAAAAAGTGGCGGATGCGTTCGGCGACAAGCTGGTCCTGGGAGCCGGAACGGTGCTGGATCCGGAAACGGCGAGGGCCTGCATGCTGGCCGGCGCGGAGTTCTTCGTGACGCCGAGCCTGCGTCCGTCCACCATCGAAATGGCCCGGCGCTATTCGAAGGTGATCATGCCGGGTGCGCTCACACCCACCGAAGTCCTGACCGCCTGGGAAGCCGGTGCGGATATCGTCAAGATCTTTCCGGCTGGGAACGTAGGCGGCCCGAAGTACATCAAGGCCTTGAAGGGCCCCTTCCCGCAGATCGAGATGGTTCCGACCGGCGGAGTGAACCTGGAAACCGCGGGCGATTTCCTGAAAGCTGGCGCCTGTGCGGTGGCCGTGGGCGGCGAACTGGTGGACGCCAAGAACATCAAGGAAGGCCGCTACGACCTGATCGAAGCAAAAGCGAAGCAGTATTTGGAGGTCATTACCAAGGCCCGAGCGGAGATGGGACGCTGAGTAACTGACGCTCGCACAGGGCCTCGCGGCTGCTGCGCGCGAGAAGTACACTGGAGACTGCCATGGCCATCAGCAAAGAACTGCTTGAAATTCTTGTGTGCCCGCTCTGCAAGGCGCCGGTCGAACTCAAACCGGATGGGACGGGCTTGAAATGCCAGCAGTGTAAGCGCGTTTATCCGATCCGTGACGACATCCCCGTGATGCTGATCGACGAAGCGCGGATCGAGGAGTGAGACTCATCGCGCGATGCCAGGTTTGCTCGACCGGTTGCCGGATGGGGCGCGGGTGGTCATTATCCGCTTGCGGTCATTGGGGGACTGCGTGCTGACCACGCCCGCCATTGAGGTGCTCAAACGCGCGCGACCGGACCTGCGCCTGGCGGTAGTGGTGGAGAAACGCTTCGCCGGTGTTTTCGAAGACAATCCGAACGTCGACTGCATCATGGACCCGGCGGTGCGCTCCGTGCGTGCCTGGCGGGCGGCATTGTGCCTGAACCTGCACGGCGGGACGCGCAGCATGGCGCTCACGGCCTTGAGCGGCGCGCGCTGGCGGGCCGGTTTCGCACATCATCGCGGGGCGTGGATCTACAATTTGCGGATCCCGCGCGCGCAGGAGATCCTGGGCGAAGAACGCACCGTGCATACGGCCGAGCACCTGGCTTCGGCGATGTTCTGCTTGGGGGTCCCGAAGACGGATATACCGCGCGCGCGGTTGTTCGCGGAGGAACGTCCCGCCTCGCGCCCCTATGCCGTGATCCATCCGTTTGCCTCGGAGCCGGGGAAAGCCTGGCTTGCGGAGCGATTTGCGGAACTGGCGCGCAGGATCGAAGAGACGTGGCGGTTAGAACCTGTGTTCATCGGTGGCGGTGGGGACGATTTCACACCCTTCGGCGCGTGGCGCTGTGTGGCCGGAGTTCCGCTCGCCGAGGTGAAATCCCTGCTCGCATCGGCGTCGCTGTTTGTAGGCAACGACAGCGGACCGGCGCACATGGCGGCCGCTTTCGGTGTTCCGCTGCTGGTCATTTTCGGAACGTCCGACCCGGCGATTTGGGCGCCGTGGAACACGCCGGCGCAGGTCATCGCGGCGGGGCCGGCAATCCAGCAAGTGAGGGTCGAGGAGGCGCTCGCGGCGCTGGAGCGGCTGAAGGTGGAGGTATGAGAGAGTTGTCACGTCTGTTGCGCTACGTCCGGCCCTACTGGGCGCCGCTCATTGCCAGCGTGTTCCTGATGGGTTGCGTGGGTGCGGCACAGGCCATGGTCGCGCTGCTGATCGGCCCGGTGTTCGACCGCGTACTCAACCCGGCCTCCGCGGAAGCGCCCGTGCTGCTGATCACGCTGCCGGTTATCGGCAAGCAGATTTACTTGGACCACCTGGTTCCGTCCGCGATCCACAACGTCTGGACTATGGTGGCCTACGGCATTCTGCTGGTGTTCCTGGTCAAGGGCGTTTCCGAATATTTGGGCACCTACCTGGTAAACTACGTCGGGCTTTCGGCAGTGACCAACCTGCGCCAGAAGGTCTTCGAGAAGGTAGTCCGCCAGGATGCGCAGTTTTTCGAGACCCACTCCACCGGAAGGCTGATGTCGTCGATCATGAACGACATCGACAAGATCCAGGTAGCCACCTCGAACATGCTGGCGGACTGGCTGCGGCAATCCTTCACCGTCGTGGCGCTGCTCTGCGTGGTTTTGCAGAAAGACTGGAAACTGGCACTGGTCAGCCTGACGCTGCTGCCTTTCGTTCTGATCCCGACGGTGCGTATCGGCAGGCGCATACGCCGCACCACGCGCCGCGCGCAGGACGACACCGCCGACCTGACACAGGTGTTGCAGGAAGCGCTGAGCGGTCAGCAGGTGGTGAAATCGTTCGGCGCGGAGGAGTACGAATCGCGGCGTTTCCGCGAGGTGGCAAAGCGGCTCCGATCCAGCAGCCTGCGTTACGTGGCGCAACAGGCCATAGCCAGTCCGCTCATCGAGCTGTTCGGCGCCATCACGATTGTTGGCCTGCTCACCTATGCGCGCACGCAGATCAAGACCGGCTCGATGACGGCGGGCGAATTCAGCAGCTTCGTCATCGCGCTGTTGATGCTGTATGAGCCGGTGAAGCGGCTCACGGGCATTCACAATATTTTCCAGCAGGCGCTGGGCGCGTCGCAGAAGGTGTTTGAGTACCTTGACCGCGTGGAGTTGGTGGGCGGGAAACCCGGCGCGCGGCGCGTGGAGAAATTCCACGAGAGTATCGCATTCAAGCGTGTGAGCTTCCGCTACCCGACTTCGCAGAACGGATTCGCGCTACGCGGGATCGATATGGAAGTGAAGGCCGGGGAAGTGGTGGCGCTGGTGGGGCCTAGCGGCGCCGGCAAGACGACGCTCGCCAATCTGGTGCCGCGTTTTTACGACGTCAGCGAGGGCGCGGTGTTCATCGACGGCATGGATCTGCGCGACGTCGAACTGGCGTCCCTGCGCGCCCAAATCGGCATCGTGGCGCAGGACCCGTTCCTGTTCAACACCACGGTTGCCAACAATATCCGCTATGGACGCCGCACGGCCACGGATGCGGAAGTGCGCGAGGCGGCGCGCAACGCCCTGGCTGAGGAATTCATCGAGAGGTTGCCCGAGGGATACGGGACCATCATCGGGGAGCGCGGTGTGAAGCTGAGCGGCGGACAGCGGCAGCGCATCGCCATCGCCCGCGCGCTGCTTAAGAACGCGCCCATCCTGATCCTGGACGAGGCCACTTCGCACCTGGACAGCGAGTCGGAGATGTTGGTCCAGGACGCGCTGAGCAACCTGATGGCCAACCGCACCGTGATCGTGATCGCGCACCGCTTGTCCACGGTCCGCCGGGCCGATAAGATCGTGGTACTCGACCGCGGCCGCATCAGTGAGACCGGCACCCACGACGAACTGGTCGACGGAGGCGGTATCTATCAACGGCTGCACGAACTACAGTTCCTGGAGGCAGACCCGCTGGAGAATCCATGAGAACTTCTGGAAAGCCACTGCGCAGCATGACCGGATTCGCACGCGTGCGCAAGACGACGCCGCGCGGCGAATTCACGGTGAACATGAAGAGCCTCAATCACCGGGGGCTGGACCTGCACATCCACCTGGCAGTGGCGCTGGAGCCGTGCGAAGCCCGCCTGCGGGAGGTCGTGAAGCGCCATGTCTCGCGCGGATATCTGCAGGTGACCATGGGTTTCACCCCGACTCGCGCCGAAGACCTGCCGTCGCTCAACATGGCCCTGCTCGACGCCTATGTGGCGGCGTTCCAGGCCGCCAAACAGAAGCACGGCCTGAGCGGCGAGCCGGACCTGAATTTCGCCCTGCGCGTTCCGGGCATGTTCGCCGAGACGGCCGGCGAGCACGACGACGCACTGATCACCGCCGACGCAGAGGAGGTACTCACCGAAGCGCTGCAGTTGCTGAATGCGTTTCGCGAGCGCGAAGGCCGCGATCTTGCCGTGGTCCTGCGGGAGCGTACGGCTTCTCTTGGCGCCATCGCCGCGGAACTCGAAAGGATACGCACGAAAGCGATGCCCGCGTTTCAGGCGCGCCTGGAAGAGCGGCTGGCCGAGTTGCTCAAGGGCGCGGCGCTCGAACCACAGCGGCTCGCTCAGGAGGCCGCACTGCTCGCCGACCGCAGCGACATCGGCGAAGAGGTGGCGCGCCTGAAGATCCATACAGGTCAGCTTGACGCCTTGATCGAGGAAGGCGGCGAGGCCGGCAAGAAGCTCGACTTCCTGCTGCAGGAGATGAACCGCGAGGCGAACACGATCCTGTCGAAAACGTCCGGCGTGGGCGACACAGGGCTGCGGGTCACCGAACTGGCGCTGGCGGCCAAGGCGGACATCGAAAAGATCAGGGAACAGTCGCTGAATCTCGAATGACAACCGTTTTCATCATCTCCGCGCCTTCGGGCTCCGGCAAGTCGACGCTGGTCGCGCGGCTCATGGACATGGTGCCGCGCCTTCACTTCTCGGTTTCGTACACGACGCGCGCGCCGCGGGGGCAGGAAAAATCTGGCGAAAGCTACCACTACATCGGCCGGGAGGAGTTCGAGGCCGCCATCGCGCGCGACGAGTTTCTGGAGTACGCCGAGGTTTTCGGCAACTACTACGGGACGCACCGGTCGGAACTGGACCGGGCGCGGGAGCAGGGCGCGGACCTGGTGCTCGACATTGACGTCCAGGGTGCGCGACAATTAAGAAGTAAGTTCCCGGATGCCGTAAGCATCTTCATCCTGGCACCATCCCGCGAGATATTGGAGGAGCGTTTGCGCGCGCGCTCGGAAGATTCCGAGCAGGTAATTGAGCGGCGCTTGCGGGAGGCGGCGAAGGAAATCCGGAACTACGTTGCGTACGATTACATCGTGGTGAACCGGGAGGTCGGCGCCGCTGCCGACACCCTGGCCGCCATCGTAAAAGCGGAGCGAATACGCCGCTGCCGGATGGAGGACGAAGTACGACCCATCCTGGCAAGTTTCGAGGCCTAGGCCATTAACGTATGTCCGACAAGATCCTGAGAAGCAATAACAAAAACGTAATCCCGGACGATAATGAGGCGAGCACGTACCGCTTCATCATCGTAGCCGCCAAGCGCGCGCGGCAATTGCAGGGCGGAGCGCGCTCCTACCTGCCCACCACCTCGAGGAAACCCACCGTGTCGGCCATGGAAGAAGTGCGGCGCGGCCTGGTCAAGTACGAAGACCGGGGCAAGGAAATCGAGGCGGAGACAACGCCTGAAGAAACTCTCTGAGCCATGAACGTCGTACTCGGCGTGGGCGGCGGCATCGCGGCCTACAAGGCCGCCGAGCTGGCCCGCGCGCTCGCCCAGCGCGGGGCCAGCGTCCAGGTCGTCATGACCGCGGCCGCGCAGGAATTCGTCAAACCGCTCACGTTCGCCGCGCTGACCGGCAAGAAGGTCATCACCGGCATGTTCTCCTCCGCGACCGGCGATGAGACGCTGTCGAGCGCTGTCGAGCACATCAGTGTGGCTGAGGCAAACTCGCTGCTGGTGGTGGCACCCGCGACGGCAAACCTGTTGGCCAAGTTCGCGCACGGCATCGCCGACGATTTTCTGACCACCCTGTACCTGGCCTTCACCGGCCGCGTCCTGCTAGCTCCCGCCATGAACACGCACATGTGGCAACATCCAGCCACGGTGGCCAACCTCGAGATCCTGCGTATGCGTGGCAACGCGGTGGTGGAGCCGGAAGAGGGTCCGCTGGCGTGCGGTATGATCGGCGCGGGGCGGCTGGCCGATCCGGAAACCATCGCCGAGGCTGCCATGCGGCTGATCGTCCAGCGCAAGGACCTGGAGGGAGAAACGGTGCTGGTTACGGCCGGCCCGACCCAGGAGCCACTCGATCCGGTGCGGTACATCTCGAACCGATCCAGCGGCAAGATGGGTTATGCGCTGGCCGAGGCCGCGGCGGCGCGCGGGGCAAACGTGGTGCTGGTGTCAGGGCCCACGCATCTGGCTCGCCCGAACGGCGTGAAGCTTATCAAGGTAACCACGGCCGTCGAGATGCGCGACGCGGTCATCGAGAATCTCGAATGCGCCACGATCATCATCAAGGCCGCCGCCGTGGCCGACTATCACCTGGCGCGCATCCCGGAGCAGAAGGTCAAGAAGACGGCCGCCCGGCTCTCGCTGGATCTGGATCCTACGCCCGACATCCTCGCCGAAGTAGGCCGCAAGAAGGGCGACCGGCTGCTGGTGGGTTTCGCCGCCGAAACCGAGCGCCTGGTGGAGGAATCGCGGCGCAAGCTCAAGAGCAAGAATTGCGACATGGTGGTCGGAAACCTGGTGAGCCAGGAAGGCGTGGGCTTCGATTCCGACACGAACGAAGTGGTCCTGGTGATGTCCACCGGCGAGACGGTCGAGCTTCCGCGCGCCTCCAAGCGCGAGATCGCCGACCAGATCCTGGACGAGATCATCAAGCTGCGCCTGGCGCTGCACTCCGCGCAATGAACCGCGATCAGTTGCGGCAGTATCTGAGCTTCTACCAGGACTTGGGCGTGAAATCCATCTACCGCCGTGAAGGCGCGGCGCCGGCGCCTGCCGAGCCAATCGCGCCGGCCGCGGTGGAGCCGCCGCCGGCACTGTTTGAAGAAGCACTCGCACAGAGCACGGAATCATTGGCCGAAATCCGCGTGGATATCGGCGACTGTCACCGCTGCGGCTTGGGCGCGGGCCGGCACAAACTCGTATTCGGCGTGGGCGACGAGCACGCGCAGATCGTGTTCGTCGGGGAAGGCCCCGGGGCGGACGAAGACGAACAGGGCATCCCGTTCGTCGGCCGGGCCGGGCAACTGCTCACGCAGATGATCGAGAACACAGCGCGCAAAGAGGGCATCCCGCTCCAGCGCAAGGACGTTTACATCTGCAACGTGGTCAAGTGCCGCCCACCGGGAAACCGCACCCCGCTGCCCGAAGAGATGGAAACCTGCGGCCCGTTCATGTTCCGCCAGATCGCCGCCATCCGGCCGAAGGCGATCTGCGCGCTGGGCGGCACGGCGGCCAAGGCGCTGCTGAACCGCAAGGAGGGCGTCACCGCGATGCGCGGGAAATGGTTCAAGTGGCGCGACATTCCCGTGATGGTGACCTACCACCCGTCCTACCTGCTGCGGCCGTACAACCAGAACGCCAAGCGCGAAGCGTGGGAAGATCTGAAGAAGCTGTTCCATTTCGTTTATGATTGAGCGGCGCGGTTTATTTCTGAACTTCGAAGGCATGGACGGTTGCGGCAAGACCACGCAGGCGCGCATGGCAGCCGAACGGCTTAGGAAAGAGGGCTACGAAGTTCTGGAGAGCGTCGAGCCCGGCGGCACGCCTATCGGACAGCAGGTGCGCCGCATTCTGCTGGATCCGGCCAACGAAGCGCTCGCGCCTCGCGCTGAACTACTGCTCTATTTCGCCTGCCGCGCGCAGAACGTCGAGCAGTGGGTCAAGCCGGCTCTCGATCGCGGAGCGATCGTGGTCACCGACCGCTTCACGGACTCCACCATGGCTTACCAGGGATACGGCCGCGGTCTGGGCCGGGAGATCGTTCTCACGCTCGACCGCATCGCCTGCCAGGGTATCGCGCCGGATCTCACCGTCATCGTGGACATCGATCTCGAAACCAGCCTCGCGCGCGCCCGCGCCCGCAACCTGACCGTGGCGGACAACCACGAAACGCGCATGGACGAGCAGGCCGCGGAATTCTACCGGCGGGTACGCGCCGGCTACCAGGAGATGGTCCGGTTGGAGCCGCACCGTTTCGCCGTGGTCGACGGGCGCGGAGATATCGACACCGTGGCGCGCGGAGTGTGGGAAGCCATCCAGGGGAAGCTGCCGCGGCATGATTGAAGCGTTTCAAGGGAACCGTCCGGTCGTCGAGGCGTTGGAGCGGATGATCGATGCCGGGCGCATCGCGCAAACCATCCTGCTGGACGGCCCGGAGGGCGTGGGGAAAGCCACGCTCGCGCGCCGTTTCGCGGCGCGGCTGATAGGTGAGGCCAGGAAAATCGAACAGGACGATCTCAGCCTGGAGCGCAATATCGCCATCATCGAGGAGCGCGAGAAGTGGCCTGCGGAAAAGCGTGTCGACGATCCTCTGCTGTTCAGCTCGCACCCGGACTTCGTCACTTTCCCGCCCGACGGCCCGCTGCGCCAGATCTCTATCCAGCAGATGCGCCTGCTCAAGGAGATCGCGCAGTACAAGCCGCTGAAGGGCGCCTGGCGCGTGTTCCTGATCGATCACGTGGATCGCGCGGGCGAGCAGGCCGCCAATTCGCTGCTCAAGACGCTGGAGGAACCGCCCGATCACTTGATCCTGATGATGACCGCGGAGAATCCTTACGATCTGCTGCCCACCATCCGCTCGCGGGCCGTGCCGTTCCACATGGGACGGCTTCAGGATGAGGAAATGCGCGCCTTCGCCGCCGCGCGCGGGCTGGACCATGTGGAGCGCCGCCTGGCCCTGGCGGCCGGCAGTCCCGGCGCGGCGCTGGCGCTCGATCTCGAGGACTACGACAGGCGAAGAGCGGCCATGTTGGCGCTGCTGGCGGCGGCCTGTGGAGAAGCTGAGTTCGGCGTTTGGGTGAAACACGCCGAATCCATCGCCGCGCGCAAGTCGGAAAAGCTGGAACTTTATCTGAGGGTGCTCTACCTGCTGCTGGGTGATATCCTGACGTTGAAATACGGGGGCGGCGAACTGCGCAATCCTGACATCCGCCCGGCGCTGGAGGCCTTGGCCGCAAGGGCGGGATTCGAATGGGTACGCAAGGCCGTCGCCAAGGTGGACGAGCTGATGGATCTGCTGCGCCGCAACATCCAGAAGAGCATCGCGCTGGACGCCCTGGTGGTCGAACTCGGCTCCATGTAGCGTTGGACTCCGGCGTGCTCCTCGATGTTTCCCATTGCCAACGTACCTTAACTTGCATTAAGGTCGATAGGAGGACAAATTGGAGCACCGATGCCGAACAATTCCCGACATTCTCAATCACAGACGCTCAGGTTCACGCTGCTCTGCCTGCTTTTGACGGCGGCGCTGGCAGGCCCCTCCTGCAAACGCGCATCTTCGGGTGCTCGCGTGTTCAGGATTGGCGAGCCGGTGCAGGTTGGTCAACTGGTTTTCACAGTGCTGGACTCCGAGTGGAAACAGGTGATCGAGGATGTCGCGGCCCCCAAGTACCCCACCCAGCGGTTCCTTGTAGTGCGGGTGACAGTCACCAATAGCGGCGCCACGGAGACCACTATTCCGCACCTGGCCCTCCAGGATGCCAAGGGAAAGACGTATCCTGAATTCGGCGAGGCGGGCGGCGTCCCGGAGTGGCTGGGAATCTTGCGGCAGATCCGGCCGGTGGAAACGCAGCAGGGGCGCGTCGTCTTCGACGTCCCCATGGGAGCCTATCAGTTGCGGGTGACCGACGATTTCGAACATGCCGCGGAGAAGTACGCCTTGATCGAGATCCCTCTCCGGATCGAACAGGATAACCAGGCAACGCCCCTCACACCGGTTCCCGAAGCGCCAGGCAAGTAGGAACACAGGCGGGCAGGCTCCATGACGGCCGGGCATATCTTCGTTGCTTTTCTGCTGGCGGCGGCAGCGCCGCCACAGCAATCTTCGAAGAAGCTGGCGGTCTCCTACATCTCGCTACACCAGTTCGATGGCGGCCCGCCGTTGCCCGCAAGCTACACCTTCGTTCCGGGTGAGACGGTCTTTTTCACCTTTGCCGTGGATGGCTTCACGGCCGCGGAAGACGGCCAGATCAAGTTGAGCTACGTGGCGCGACCGGCCGACGCCCAGAAGGTGCCGCTGGTCCCTCCCTTCACAGGAAAGCTCGAGGCGGAACTCGCTCCCGAGGACAAGAACTGGCATCCCAAGGCCCGGCACGAGTTCGTCCTGCCGTCTTACCTCGAACCAGGCGCGTACCGGTTGCAGGTCACAGTCAAGGACGAACTGGCCGGCACCGAAGCCGTCTCCGAAATCTCTTTCCAAGTGCGAGGGCGTTCGATTCCGCCGGCTTCGGCCGTCACCGCCCGGAATTTCCGCTTCCTGCGCTCAGAGGAGGACGGGGAAGGGCTCGCGGCGGCCGTCTACCGCCCGGCCGACACAGTCTGGGCCCGTTTTGAAATCACCGGCTACAAGCTCGGCGAAAAGAATCATTTTCAGGTTGAATATGGACTGGCCGTGCTGAGCCCATCGGGAAAGGTATTATTCTCACAGCCGCAGGCCGCCACGGAAGAAGAACAGCCCTTCTATCCTCGCCGCTGGGTGGCCGGAGTGCTGAGCCTGACGGGGAGAGCCGACACGAAACCCGGCGAGTACACCCTGGTTCTCACCGTGCGCGACCTGGTCGGCAAGCAGAGCGAAGAAAGCCGGCACACCTTCCGGGTGGAGTAAGCAGCGTCCACCACCGTGGCGTGGAGTAGTTATCGTAGCGAACTGAGGAGGAGCTGAGTCATGAAAGAGCCTTCCGCGTTTGTTTCCGTGAATCTGGATGTCAACGCCGGAGCCGAACCTATGCCGGCCAAGCCCACTTCCGACACGCCCTTCCGCATCTTACTGTTAGGCGACTTCAGCGGACGCGTTAACCGGAGAGCACCCAACTCGACTGGATGGAAGCCCGTCCAGATCGATCGCGACAATTTCGAGCAGGTCCTGGCGGGCATAGGCGCCGAATTGCGCCTCGGCGGAGGACAACGCGGCCCCGGGATCGCTTTGCGGTTCCGGGAACTTGAGGATTTTCATCCCGACCGGATCTACGCTCAGACCGAGGCCTTTCGGACACTTCGCGAGATACGGCGCGAGTTAGGCGATCCATCCACATTTCGAGGGGCAGCCGAGTTGGTGAAGGGCTGGTCCGGAATACCGTCCACCGAGCCTCACACGGTCCCGCCGCGGCAACAGGTGAAGCCGGGTCCGCCGCCGGACCTGCTTGCGCTATCGGGCGGCAGCCTGCTCGACAGCGTGGTGGAGGGGATGGAAGCGCAGTCCGCTCCAGCCGCGCGTCCCCGAGACGAATTACAGGCCTTCATCGAACAGTCCGTCGCTCCCCATCTCGCACCCCTGACGGACCCCCAACTTCCGGAACTGATTGCGCAAGTGGACGCGGCCGCCGGCAACATGATGCGCGCCGTGCTGCACCACAAGGATTTTCAAATGCTGGAAGCGGCTTGGCGGGCCGTGTTCTTTCTGGTCCGGCGTCTGGAGACTGACACTCAATTGAAGCTGTATCTGCTCGATGTTTCCAAAGCGGAACTCAACGAGGACCTCCGCCAGTCCGGCCATCCTCGCGGCAGCGAACTGTACCGCCTGCTGGCCGGAGCGGGTCCTTGGGCCGTCGTGGCGGGCGATTTCAGTTTTGGCCGGAACGAGGAGGATATCCGGACGCTGGCCGGGATTGGGCGTCTGATGAGCGTCCTCGGCGCCCCGTTTCTCGCCGAAGCCAATCTGGCGGAGCATTCGGATACCGCAGAGATAACGCAACGCTGGAAATCCCTGCGGCATTCGCCGGAGGCTTGCTGGCTGGGACTGGCTCTGCCCCGCTTCCTGCTCCGTCTGCCGTACGGAAAAGAAACGGATCCCGTGGAGAGTTTTTCATTCGAGGAGATGCCCGGGACGCCCGAGCATCAGGATTACCTATGGGGCAACCCGGCCTTCGCCTGCGTAGAACTGCTGGGCGAGGGTTTCAGCAACTACGGATGGAATCTGCGGCCCGGCGCGAACCTGGAAATCAGCGGGCTGCCCTTGCACGTTTACGAGTCCGGCGGCGAGAAGCACCTAAAGCCGTGCGCCGAACTACTCATGACGGAGAGCGAGGCGGAGTGGGTTCTGGAGCAGGGATTCATGCCCCTGGTCTCTTTGAAGGATCGGGATGCCGCGCGCCTGCTGAGATTCCAGTCCATCGCGGAGCCGCCGGCCCCCTTGTCCGGGCGGTGGAGCCAGGCATAAGAGAGTTCGAAGCGTGATGGGGAGGGACCTCCGGCTGCCTTCCCCATCACGACCGGAATCTCAGAAAGACCGGCGATGGCTGGGGCGCGTCATGCGCGTCCGAAGGCTCGCTCCCGCAGAGCGGTCGCCGTCAGCGTTGAAGGCGCAAACGTGGATGTACCGGTCTTCGGCCCACAGCGCGGCCCCGGACAACGAGGCTCCGCTCAAGCGTACGTCCTTACCCAATCCCACCGCCGGCTGGGCGAAAGTTGTCGCGGTGGAGGCGCGCGCCAGCAACTCTGAGAAGACTGCGCGACCCGCCGGTTCGTTCCGCGCCCCGGAAGCATCGAGCGCGTCCAGCGCATAGCTTCGCACCAGCTTCGGGAAGAGACACCGCATCGTCGAGGGGTGGTCGAACAGGTCCAATCCCGACGGCTGCCCGTTGACGGCGAACGCCACACCCGCCTGGCGTTCCCGCCAGGTGAAGGCGCGAACGAACTCCTCCACGCTGATGGCGTGCCGCTCAAACAGCGCCGACATGGCCAGCGTCGGAGACGCGGCTTCCATGCGGCACGCCTTTGCGGCAATCTCCTC
The DNA here is from genome assembly GCA_964384215.1 of uncultured Solibacteraceae bacterium. GTDB lineage: Bacteria > Acidobacteriota > Terriglobia > Bryobacterales > Bryobacteraceae > JAJFUV01. Next base: position 163,050 of record CAYLLB010000002.1, read on the forward strand.
CCAGACCGCGGACTGGTCCGAGCGTCGCGTACCAGTAGTCCTCATCGATTCGGTAACCTGCTCCGAGCGTGCCGCACGGGCGCGAGAGTACATGAGGTGCTCCGCGGGCTGGAAGTCCGGCGATGTCATGTTCCAGCGCCCAGCCTCCACGCACGACACCGGAATCACGATCGATTGACGGGCCGGCGCGAGGATGGTCAGGTTCAGGACCCGGTTCTGCTTGGCACCGATAAGTTCCTCACCATCGAGCAGAAGCACTGGCCGGTCGGCCATGTTCTCGAAACGAAGTTCCGGCACCGTGCCGCCGTTCAGTTCCGTGACGCGCGCCACGCCGAGCCCAATGGCTTCTTCGAGCAGCAGGTAGTCCGGTTCTGGAGCGGACGGTTCCTCTCTCAATAGCGGCAAGAGGGTGAGGCCGCGGAAGTGGGCCGGTTCGCCAAGTTCCAGGCGTGAGAACTCTTTCTGCAGTGTGTTCATTGGTTGGTTGCCTCCATGCCATCTGATAGAGGCATTCGTCATGCCACGGATGCACTTCTGCAAAATCAAGAGGTTACGAAAGTCGACTTGACTGCAAAGACAATGCAGGTTGTCCCGCCGTCAACGCGCGTTGCCGGTTTCGCTCGCGACGAACTTGTTCACCGCTTGTTTGGAAACACCCAACAGGGCGGCCGCAGCGGCTTGATGGCCATTCGCCTTCTCCAAGGCGCGAAGGAAGAGATACCGCCGCGCCTTCGTCATGAAGTCCTCCAGGGAGAATCCATCAGCAGGCTCCGGCAATGCCGCGAAGGGGTCCTCGACGGGGACTACTCCATGAATGACCAGGTCTTCCGGACCCAGCACGTCCCCGCGAGCATAGATCACCGATCTCTCCAGTACATTGCGCAGCTCGCGTACGTTCCCCGGCCATTGGTGACCCTCCAGTCTTCGCAACGCCTCCCTGGAAAGCTGCCTCCGGCGGTTGAATCGTTGGTTGATCCTTTCAAGCAGTGCCACGGCGAGCAAAGGAATCTCCGGACGCCGGTCCCTAAGCGCAGGCAACCGGATCTGAAACGTCTCGAGCCGGAAATAGAGATCCTCGCGGAACCGGCCGGCCGCGATTTCATTCCGCAGGTCGCGGTTCGTCGCGGCAACGATGCGCACGTCCACCGCTTGCGGCTTGCTTGAGCCGAGCGGCTGAACCACATTGTCCTCCAGGATGCGCAGCAATTTCGCCTGTACTTCGAGCGTCAGCTCCCCGATCTCATCGAGGAACAAAGTCCCGCCATCCGCTTCCCGGAACTTCCCGCCGTGATCGTGGGTCGCCCCGGTGAAAGCGCCGCGCACATGACCGAACAGGTGGCTCTCAGCCAGATCCTTGGGGATGGCGGCACAGTTCAGCGCCACCAGCCTGCCGTCGCGCCGGTCGCTCAGCCTGTGCAGGAGCTTCGCGAAGAGTTCTTTGCCGGTTCCGGTCTCGCCGGTGAGCAGCACCGGGACGCCGGTGGGGGCCACTACCGCAGCGTTCTCGACCGCTTGCTGGAGAGATGCCGAGCCGACGAAGATGTTCAATTCCCGCAGAGCGTTCTCCAGTTCTGGAGCCGGCTCCATGCGGGCCTGGAAAGGCGATCTGACCAACGACGCAGCAAGCCCGAGGTGCGGACGACGGCTAGCCAGGAACGTGGGGCTTTCCCTCGCCGGAGCGAGTTCCTCGCACCGAATCCGCGACGCGTCGAAGTAGTCGATGGGCATCATCAGATCGCGGATGCCCGCCCAATCCGTGGTATCGAGGTCGACTTCCTTCACGTTGGCGGCGCCGAAGAGCGGTTCGGCAGGTGAACCGATTTGAAGCAATCTCGCCGGTAAGACGCCGGCCGCCGTCAGAAGAAACCACGCTGCCCGCATTTCCGCCGTGCCGCTCGACACGCACACAAAGTTGTAAGCACTGCGCCCGGCACGGGCTATGGAACGTACTTGCCGCGCCAGCGAACCCATCAGGGACGAGTAATCCTTGGGGTCCGATACGGGCAACTCGCGCAGATCCACCTGGCAGCGGGGATGGCGTTGCGTCACCTCCCGCCCGGTAGCCGCGGCGTTCTCGCGAGTGTGCGGCGTGTGAAACAGGAAGAGAAAGTCGAACGGACGGGCAGCGAGCAGGGAAAGGACCGGCCCCGGCTGCTCTTCCCCCGCGATGCCGCTCGGCATGAACGGGTCCTTGAGGTCAACGAAGGCAAACAGGCACTGACCTGTAATCAGCATGGATTTGGGTCAATTCTACTCCGATTGAAGGTCTTCGGCGGCGGGCCATGCGTTCACTTCCGATCACGCTGCCGCGGGACGCGACGTCCGTTGTATGCTTACATTTACTGCGAACGGCGGCACCCGCGAAAGGAGAACTCTCGAATGCAACGGCGTGATTTCATCTGGTCCGGGACTGGGCTGACCATTTTACGGAGCGGCACGCTCAGGGGGCAGAACGCCCCCAGCAACAAGCTGAACGTGGCGCTCATCGGCGTGTGGGGACGGGGCACGGCGCACTACAACTCGCTCAGGAACGAGAACGTAGTGGCGCTGTGCGACGTCAACGATCTGCGCACCAAGGAAGCGCTGCAGATCTTTCCCCGTGCCAAAACCTATTGGGATTGGCGCCGGTGCCTGGATCAGAAGGACGTGGAGGCCGTGGTCATCTGCACCGCGGATCATCACCACGCTTTCATCGCCAACTGGGCGCTGAACCGCGACATGCACGTCTTTTGCGAGAAGCCGCTCGGAATCACCGTGGAAGAAGTGCGCACGGTTCGGGCGAATTATCTCAAGCGGAAGGCGAAACTTGCCACGCAGCACGGCACACAACGCCACGCTTACCCGAACTTCGAACGCCTGCGCGAGTTGATCCTCGATGGGGCGATCGGCGAACTGAAGACCGTGCATAGCTGGGACGCCCGCCAGCTTCCCCGCCCCGGTTACCCCGCCGGCCAAGGGATGCCCCCAGCGTCGATGCATTACGAACAGTGGGTCGGACCGTCGCCCTACCATCCCTACAGCCCGCAATACTTCGGAGGCACCTCCGGCATGAACTGCCTGTTCTGGAACATGTACAGGGATTTCGGCGTGGGCCAGATGGGCGATATGGGCGCACACACCATGGACCTGGTGTGGAACGTGGTCGATGCCGGCGCGCCCACGGCCATCGAAATCGACCAGGAAGTCAGCGACAAGTACGATCCCAACATCTGCCCCGTGAAACTGAAGGCCAGCTTCGAGCATCCGGCTAACAATTGGCGCGGACCCGTCACGCTGGTATGGTATCAGGGCGGTCTGAAGCCCAAGGCTCCACGGAGTTACATAGACCTTTCGGAGGTCGGCAACGGGGCCATTTTCGAGGGCACGAAGGGAGCGATCTTCGCCGACTTCACGTCGCGCGTGATCCTCCCATTGAACGACGACGGCGACCTCACGTACTACAAGCGCCGTTCGAAAGAGGAACTGCTTCCGCTGGTCGGGGGCGTCGGGCAGCCCACTCAAACACAGTCCCAGGCGAGCCGCGGCCCTCGCAGCCGCCCTCAGGCAGCCCCCAAGCTTCCCCCGGGCTTCACGGCCATGCCGAGCGCGCAGCCCGGTCCAGACGGCTTCCCGACGATCCAGTTCCTCGAAAACGGGGTGCCGGCGGCCCTGGGGCTTCCGAACACCGACGTTGAGGCCATTCTTGAGGCCGAGAAGAGCGGCCGCGCCGGTGCGCGCCGTGCCGACATTTTCCAGATCGAATGGCTCGACGCTTGCAAGGGCAAGCGCAACGGGATGAGGCACGGAACGAGCAGCAAGACCAACTGTGACTTCGACTATGCCGGAACCATGATGGAGCAGATGCTGCTCGGCCTGGTGGCGCACCGCGCGGGCAAGCGGCTCGAGTACGACGGTTCGACCGGCCGCGTGACGAATTCGAGCGAAGCAAACGACTACTTGAAACGCCAGTACCGCCCTGGCTGGACGCTGAACGGGTAAGTTTTGATTAGAAGATCCGGGGACGGACTCGGTCAGGAAGTTGCGGCATCACGCTTCGGGCAGGTTGGGGTTCTTCTTCCAGTACGTCCCCGGAACATACGGAAACCTTGCGGCAATGCCCGGCTTCAACTTCATGCCGAAGCCGGGCTTGCGCGGCAGGCCTTGCCGATGATGTCCCAGCGGGCGGCGTCGACGCAGGCCCAAACTGCATAGTTCGGATGTGCGCCGCGATCTCACTCTAACGACGTCCCGTCCCACTGGTGGGTGGGATCCGGGTAAAACGCGAGGCCCGCGCCCGACGCCGTGGCGACGAGCCATCCGCCGGGCACCTTGGCGCGCAGCAGCGCCACTTGGATCGAGGGCACTGCGGTCCATTGCAGCTTCGGACCGGTGGGCGCGGGTTTCCGTGGAACGGCGGCGGGTGCCGGGGATGCGGCCGCAGGAGCTTGCTGCGCCTTCCAGGCCTGCGGATCGGTGGCCGAGGCCAGCAGCGTGTGTGTGCACCAGTACGGCTCACCCAAGTACGTGAACCGCACCATGTCTCGATCCGGCTCCACATTCTCAAGGATGGCCCCATAGGGAATCGGCACTTCGGGGTCGCTGGTGGGATTGCCTGTCCTCTTGTTCAGCTTCTTGGCTTCGATGGATTTGTTAAGTTCCAGTTTCATGAATTCGACATCCTTCCGGCTTCCGACGATTGTACATCCAGTTTTCTAAGGAACGAACAGACGGCAAGTTCTCGAAGTCGCGGGATCGAAAATCCCCAGTTTGCGAAAAAGGTGATTCGCGAATTCGAGATGGCCGTATTGATTCGGATGCACCGCGGCGTCGTTGAGCAGATAGACCAACTCGTAACGATTCTTTCGTGTCTCCATCCAATGCTGGTAGTGGTCGACCAGTGGCACCGCATTGTCATTCGCAAACCGGCGCAAGATCTCGACGTAAGCAGGAAGATCCTTACGATTGTCCTTCTCCATGTCGGGCGAGTAAATCGGATTGGGAGTGTGCAGCAGGAGCAAGCTCTTCCGCGCCTTGAGGCTCGCGAGGAACTTGTCCAACGCTTCGTGAAAGACGTCCCGGCCGGCAGGGCCGGCGATGCAGTCGTTCATCCCCATCATCAGGGAGACGACCTGCGGCTGAAAACGATGCACACGCCACTCGGCATCCTGAAGCAGGCGCGGCATACGGTCCCCACTGATCCCTGTGTTGATGACGATATCGCGGACCCGCCGCAGTTCCCAGCGTACCCGTTCGGCGAAATGTTCCGGGTAGCTGCGCCATCCCATGGTGTGAAGCGCGCCGTGTGTGATGCTGTCGCCGGTGAAGACCCAGGTGACGGGATCCTTGCCGGCGAGAAGCCCTTTGATGGTTTGAAACCGCTCCGCTGCATCGGTCGTACTCAGGGCGGCGAGTTGAAACAACTGGCGGCGGTCAAGTTCCATGTTCATGGTTGGCAGAACCCAACCGAGTATAACCCGACGCTGGGCGGCAGGGCGGGAGGACGATGAATGGTGAGCAACTTCGAGCCGGAATCTTGCTTGCGAAGATCCAGGCCATCTACCTCTTTGGCGGTACAACTTCGCCTTTGCGCCGTAGGGTGGGCGCCTTGCGCTTCGCGTCCGACTCTTTCTTTTCGGCGGCGCGTTTCTCCTTCAGTTCCTCAGGCCTCATCGCTGCTTCGCGTTCGGCGCGCTCGCGGCTTTCCTTGGCCGCCACGCGGGCGCCGCGCGTCTTGAGATCCTCGAGCGCCATCTCCAGACTGTCGCGCGTGGCGTCGAGCGCCGTCTTCAAAGCGAAATCGTATCGCGCGCGGTCCTTGGCCGGAGCCTGATCGAAAGCTTCCAATGCCGCAACCATCTTCTTCTCGCTTTCGGCGACGGCCTTCACGCCCAGTTCGATGTCGAGATGCCGCTTCAGTGCGTCGTCGGAGACCGTGTCGATGGCTTCGATGATCTTGGTGTAGTCCTCCAGCGTCTCGTGTATCCGCAGCGAACGGCCCGCCTTCTCCTCGGCAAACAGATGCTTGAGCAACGCCAGGCGAGCATCGGCGAACTTCAGGTAGAGCTTCAGGCGCTCATTGGGCTCCTGCGCTTCGCGCACCAGATCGACCTCCTCGGCGGTGAGGAAGTCGCGCTGCGCGGCGAGCGGCATCGCGGCGGCCAATACGAGAGCGGCTCCCAGCACTCTCATAACGGTCATTTCCAACTCACCCGGCCCAGGATCGCGTCCAGCAGTTCGTCGTGCGCGCGCTGGACGCGATCGCGCACTTTGTCGAGGGGCGCCAATTGATCTCCGCTCAGCTTGAGCCGGAAATTGTCGATTCTGCGCAACAGCGCGCGCATGCGAATCTCGGCGTTCTTGAAGTGCTTGCCGCCGCTCCTCGGATTCTTCCCGGACTGTTTGAGGCTGTCGAGCGCCAGGTCAACCGACGCACCGGTTTCCTCAAGCGCCGCAAGTACTCCACCCCAATTACCGGCTTCATACTCTTTGTCCGCGGCGTCCATCTGCTTGTCGGCATTTTCGAGCGCCAGACGAGAACGTTTCTCTTTGTTGGACTCCGCCTTCGCAGGCCCCAGGTCGGCACGGACAGGACAAGCAGCCATAGCGAGCAGAAGAAAGATCAGTGTGCGTTGCATTACCGTCTGCTCAGCTCCTTCTTGATGACCTTGATGCGCTGGCGGGCCTTGAACTCCTCGTCGGGATGCTGGTTCTGGCTCATCGAAAGGAATTTCTCGTAACTCGCCAGAGCTTCCTTGTACAACCTGTTCTTATCGTAAATCATGGCGCGGAAGTAATGATGCGCGGTGGTCTCGCCTCCAAGAGCCGCTATCTTGTCGAGCGCGGCGAGTGCCTGCGGGTAGTTTTCGGTGAGGATCAGCATGGCGGCGAACTCGTTCCAGGCTTCTTTCGAATCCGGCTTAAGCTGTGTCGCCTGATAGAACTGTTTCGCGGCATCCAGGTAGCGCTTGGAATCGCGGAGCGCGCGGCCGTAGGTCATGCGGAGTTGCAGATTGGATGGCTCGGCTTCGGCGGCCAGCGCCAACTGTGCCACGGCCTTGTCCATCTGCTTCAACCGCAGGTAGGTGACACCAAGGGCCAGCCGGTTGGCCGGGGTGGGCGACTTCGCGACGGCGGCCTCCAGGTTCGCCACAGCCTCTTCCGGTTTTCCCGATTCAAGTTGTAGCTCGCCCATGCGCTCGCGCGCCGCCGGATTGTCCGGGAACTGTCCGTAGATTGCGATGGCATCCGCGGGACGCTTCGCGGCCTCAAACAGGGAGGCAAGTTCGAGCAGCGAGTCGCGGTAAGCCGCGTCGAGTTCGGCGGCGCGACGATAGTGAGGTTCGGCTTCCGGTAACCGGTTTTGTTTGGCCAGGGCCCTGCCCAGGCCGGACTCCGCTGCGGCGGACTTAGGATCGGCGGCCAGTGCGGCGGCATACCGAGGCTCGGCTTCGGTGAAGCGACCGTCGGCCACGAGAGCTTCGGCCAGGTAAAAGTTCGGGCGAAATTCTTTCGGCTTCTTGGCGGCGGCCGATTCCAGGTAGCGGATCGCTTCACCCGCGAGCTTGTCGCGCAGCAGCAGCACGCCCAGGTTCAACTCGGCTTCATAGAGGCCGGGTTTCATCTCCAGTACGCGCTTGTAACGGGGCACTGCCTCGGGATCCTTGCCGGCCAGGCTATATGCGAGCGCCAGATGGAACAGCGCGGCGTAGTCCTTGGGATCCAACTCGGTGGCTTTGGTGAACAGTTGGACGGCCTGTTCGTAATTGCGGGCTTCGAGTGCCTTCATTCCTTCGGCGCTGGGATCTGGAGTTTGCGCAAGAGAGATTAAGAGAACGCCGGCCACCCACATCATGGTCCCATTTTAGAAGGTTCGGAGCCAGGGGAACCTGCGAGCTCGATTATTAGTTGTCTCCTTACCGCGCGGCAAGCGCACGCTTCAGGAATTGGCCAGTGTAAGAAGCCTCCACTTCGGCCACCTGCTCGGGCGTTCCTTCGGCTACGATGTAGCCGCCGCGGTCGCCGCCCTCCGGGCCCAGGTCAATGACCCAGTCGGCCGCGCGGATGACCTCCAAGTTGTGCTCGATGATGAGGACACTTCCGCCGCTGCGGATCAGTCGCTGGAACGCGTCGAGCAGTTTTGCGATGTCGTCGAAGTGCAGGCCGGTAGTGGGTTCGTCGAAGACGAAGAGCGTGCCCGCGCAAGAAGCCTGTGCAAGGTGAGCGGCTAGTTTCACGCGCTGGGCTTCTCCTCCCGAAAGCGTCGTCGCGGATTGGCCCAGCCGCAGGTAACCGAGGCCCACATCGGCCAGCACGCGCAAGCGCGAGGCCAGGCGGGGCACGTGCGAGAAAAACGAGAGCGCCTCCTTCACCGTAAGCTGCAGGACTTCATGGATATTCAGCCCACGGTAGCGCACGTCGAGGATCGAACTCTTGTAACGCGTGCCCCTGCATTCCTCGCACACCAGTTCGACGTCTGCCAGGAACTGCATCTCGACGGTCACCGTGCCGTCTCCCTGGCACGTCTCGCAGCGGCCACCTGGGACGTTGAAGGAGAAGTGGCCGGCCTTGTAGCCGCGGCGGTCGGCCTCGGTTGTGGACGCGAACAGGTCACGGATGATGTCGAACGCCTTAATGTAAGTGACGGGATTTGAGCGCGGCGTGCGGCCGATAGGCGACTGGTCCACCAGCACAACGTTCGTGAGCAGGTCGCCGCCTTCCACCTTCCGCCACTGCCCGCGGTGGCCGGTTTCCGGGACTTCCTCTCCGCTGCTCCGCGCACCGTGGCGGATCTGCTTGGCCAGCGCCGCGCAAATCACGTCGTGCACGAGGCTGGACTTGCCGGAACCCGACACTCCCGTGACCGCAACCATCATGCCCAGCGGGATGGCGACGTCGATGTTCTTCAGGTTGTGGGCGCGTGCGCCGACGAACCGGACCACGCGTTTTCGGTTCACCGCGCGGCGCTCCGCACGGAGGGCTGTCTGCAGTTCGCCGCGCAGATAGCGGCCCGTCAACGAAGCGTTCGAATCCGCGAGGAGGTCCTGGTACGATCCTTCGAACACGACGTGGCCACCGTTTTCGCCCGCGCCGGGGCCGAGATCCACAATGTGGTCGGCCGCGCGCATTATATCCGCGTCGTGCTCAACGACCACGATGGTGTTCCCAAGATCGCGCAGTTCATCCAGGATGCGGATGAGCCGGCCCGTGTCGCGGCTGTGTAATCCAATGGACGGCTCGTCGAGCACGTAGCACGCGCCCACCAGGCGCGAACCGAGCGACGCGGCAAGTTGTATGCGCTGCGCTTCCCCGCCCGACAAGGTCGCGGACTTGCGATCGAGCGTCAGGTACTCCAGGCCGGCATCGTTGAGGAATCGCAAGCGCTGGCGGATTTCGACCAGCACACGCTCCGCAGCAGCGGCAGCTTCGGCGTCCAGCTGCAGTGTATCGAAGAACTGGCGCGCGTCGGCGATGTTCATGCGCGAGACCTCGGCCAGCGTCTTAGCACCGACGCGGACGTACAGCGCTTCCTTGCGCAGCCGCGCGCCGCGGCAGTCCGGGCACTCCGTGTAGCCGCGATACCGGCTCAGGAACACGCGTACCTGCACCTTGTACTTCTTCTTTTCCACGTCGCGGAAGAAGCCGTAGACGCCCTCGAAGCGCCCGTCGCCTTCGAGCACGAAACGCCGCTCTTCGGCGGTAAGGTCCATCCAGGAGACATCCAGACGCACCTTGCCGCGGCCCAGGCGCTTCAGTTCACCGTAATTCCAGCGGTATTGCGGCTTTGTCCAGGGATCGATGGCGCCTCCGGCCAAGGTGAGCGAGGGATCGGGGACAATCAGGTCCAGATCGTAACCAATCGTGTTTCCAAAACCCTGGCAGGTGGGGCAGGCTCCATAAGGATTGTTGAAGCTGAACAGAGACGGTTCAGGCGTTTCGAACGCGATGTCGCAGCGCTTGCAGGCGAAACTCTCGCTGAAGCGCAACCGCCCGGCTTCGCTTCCACCCGGCTGTTCGAAAATCACCTCACCGGCTTCGCGATAGCAGATCTCCACGGTGTCCACCAGGCGCTGGTGCAGTCCCGAGGACAGTACAAGGCGGTCCACCAGTGCGTAAAGCGGCTGGCCGAAATCGATGTCTAGCAGCGATTCGGGCGTGGAGAACTCGAACATGCGGCCGTTCTGGAACAAACGGTTGAAGCCCTTCTTGCGCAATTCGAACAGGTGGTCGCGCAGGGCCGCGGTTTTGCCCTCGCCGCCGAAACGAATTGGGAACAACGCGTACCAGCGCGAACCTTCCGGTTGTTCGAGCATATGGGCGGCAACGTGGTCCACGGTGTCGCGTTCCACCCTCTGCCCGCAGTTAGGACAATACGTGCGGCCGGCCCGCGCATAAAGCAGGCGCAGGAAGTCGTACAACTCGGTGGCCGTGGCTACGGTCGAGCGCGGGTTGCGGGTCGTGTTCTTCTGGCGGATAGCCACCGGCGGCGCCAGCCCGTCCAGCTCATCGACGTCTGGCTTTTCCATGCGTTCCAGAAACTGCCGCGCGTAGGCAGACAGCGATTCCACGTAGCGTCGCTGGCCCTCGGCATAGATCGTGTCGAACACCAGGGAAGACTTGCCCGAGCCGGACACGCCCGTGACCACTGTCAGGCGGTCGTGCGGCAGTTCGAGCGTGACGTTTTTCAGGTTATGAACCCGCGCGCCGCGAATGACAATGGCGTTTTCCAAAACTGGTAACCTACTGTGGAGTCCCGGGCAAGGTGGCTATCATTTCAGTATAGCAACGGCACTATGAAGAGCCTTTCGGATTTCCGGCGAAGTCTTCTCTCGTGGTACGACCGCTCAGCGCGCAGCCTGCCATGGCGGCGGACATGCGATCCGTACCGGATCTGGGTAAGCGAGATCATGCTGCAGCAGACGCGCGTAGCGGCGGTGCTGCCCTACTACGAACGCTTCCTGGAACGGTTTCCGGACGTAGAGTCCCTTGCCGAGGCATCCGAGCCGGAGGTGCTGGCGGCCTGGAGCGGGCTCGGCTACTACTCGCGCGCCCGCAACATGCTCAAGGCCGCGCGGCAAATCGTGGAGCGCTGCGGTTTCCCGCGCGATTACGAATCGATCCGCGCGCTCGCGGGTGTGGGCGACTACACGGCGGCGGCCATCGCCAGCATCGCCTTCGGCCTGCCGCACGCGGTACTGGATGGCAACGTGCTCCGCGTATTGAGCCGCATTGCGAACGACGCGGGCGATATCTCCTCGGCTCTGACAAAGCGGCGCCTCGGCGAGATTGCCAACTTGTTCCTCGATAATCAGCGGCCGGGCGATTTCAACCAGGCTCTGATGGAGCTCGGCGCCACCATCTGCGTGCCCGGCCAACCGCTGTGCGGCGAGTGCCCCTTGAAGCGGCACTGCGAAGCACACCGCGCGGGCGTAGAGAAGGAGCGGCCGGTGAAGGCTGCGCGCGGAGCCACGCGTAAAGTGCCGTTGACACTGCTGGTGATCGAACGCGAAGGGAAGATTCTGCTCTATCAGCGCCAGCATCCGCCCATGCGCGGCTTCTGGGAATTGCCCGAGTCCCTCCAAGTGCCGCTGGCGCAACGCGGAGGCGTGTCACGCAGATTCCGCCACAGCATCATGAACCAGAACTATGAGGTGACGGTGGAACGCGCCACGCTGGCTCGTGCGCCGAAGGGTATGCGTTGGTTGAACCCGTCTGATCTCGCGGCCCTGCCGCTGACCACCATGAGCAGAAAGGCTCTCAGACTATTACGATGAAACCCAACTGGTCCCGGCGCGAGTTTCTCGCCACACTTGCGGCCGTCCCTTCCGGCGCGGCCCGTGTTCGCCGCATCACTACCGGACCGAAATACCACTGGTTCGGCTACTACGACAAGCTGCAGTTCGATCTCACCGGACGCTACGTCCTCGGCATGGAGGTGGACTTCGAGCACCGTTCGCCTCGCCCGGACGATGTGATCCGCGTGGGCATGGTGGACCTCGAAGCGCGCGACCGCTGGATCGAACTCGGGTCGAGCCGCGCCTGGAACTGGCAGCAAGGGTGCATGCTGCAATGGCTGCCGGAGGCCAAGGACGAGGTCATCTGGAACGACCGCGAAGGTGGCCGCTTCGTGGCACATATTCTGAATGTGCGTACGGGCAAGCGCCGTACCATCCCGGCGCCCATCTACACGCTGAGCCCCGACGGGACCTGGGCCGTCGCGCCGGATTTCCGCCGGCTCAACGACTGCCGGCCGGGCTATGGCTACGCCGGCCTGCCTGACCCCAACGCCAACATCCTGGCCCCGGAGGACGCGGGCATCTGGCGCGTTGACTTGCGCACCGGGAAGCAGAGGCTGCTGCTCAGCTTCGCCGATGCGCTGAAGGTCCCGAATCCGCACGGCGACTGGACCGGCGCCAAGCACTGGTTCAACCACCTGCTGATCGCGCCGGATGGCAACCGCTTCATCTTCCTGCACCGCTGGCGCGGCAAAAAAGAAGGCACAAGCTTCGCGACGCGCATGATCACGGCGGATCGTGATGGGCGCAACCTGTACGTCGTCGATCCGTACGGGCGCACGTCGCACTTCATCTGGCGCGACGCGAACCACATTCTGGCCTGGGCCTGGCATCCGTCGCGGGGCGACAAGTTTTATCTGTATGAGGATCGCAGCGAGCGTGTGGAGGCGAGTGGCTCTGAGGTCATGACGCGGAACGGCCACTGCACCTACCTGCCCGGCAATCGCTGGATCGTCAACGACGCTTACCCGGACAAGGAACGCAACCAGCCGCTATATCTATACGAAGTCGCGACGGGCCGCGCGATCGAGCTTGGCCGTTTCCACTCGCCCGCCGCTTACACGGGCGAGTGGCGCTGTGACCTGCACCCGCGATCGAGTCCGGACGGCACGAAGATTTGCATCGATTCGCCGCACGAAGGCGGCCGTCAGATGTACCTGATCGACGTGCCGGTGAAGCCTTAGGCCGGTTTCACCGCGCGCACGTACGCGCTGATGAACTTGCCCGCCACCTTTGGCGCGATGGAGTCCACCTCAATTCCCTTCGCGCCGAGGAATCTTCGCGCGTCCTCAAAATCGTAGACTCGCGTGGGCTCGATTTCGATCTGTTCGAAGCCCGCGGCGGCAAGCTTGTCGCGGTACTCACTATCCTGCATCGCGCCGGCGATACATCCGATCCACAGTTCGACGTTCTTGCGGATCTCAGCCGGCACCTCGCCGCGCACCACTACGTCGGAGACGGCGAAGCGCCCGCCGGGCTTGAGCACGCGAAAAGCCTCGCGAAGGACGCGATCCTTGTCAGCAGAAAGATTGATGACGCAGTTGGAGATGATGACGTCCACCGAGTTGTCCGGCAGGGGGATGTTTTCGATTTCGCCTTTGAGGAACTCCACGTTTTCGACGCCGGCCTTACGCAGGTTCTCGCGCGCCAGGGCCAGCATTTCGTCGGTCATGTCGAGACCGTAAGCTTTCCCCGTGGGTCCGACGCGGCGCGCGGAAAGCAGCACGTCGATGCCTCCGCCGGAGCCGAGGTCGAGGACTGTTTCGCCGGGATTCAGCTTGGCCAGCGCAGTGGGGTTTCCGCACCCGAGCGACGCGCGCAGGGCCTCCTCGGGAACTTCCCCGCCCTCGGAATCCGAATAGAGGTTCAGCGTAATGGGATCGCAGCAGGGGTCGAGTACCGATCCTCCGCCGCAGCATGAACTGCGACCGGTGTACACCCGCAGCGCGGCCTGGCCGTATTTCTCCTTCACGACGTCCTTGATGTTCGATGTACTCATACCTACTTCCCTTTCTTGCCGGTCTGTACGATCGCCTTCGGTTCCACTGCCTGGTTGCGCGTGCAGCATTCGGCGTACAGAAATCCGAGCAGTTGGCGCAACGCTTCCGTATTGGCCGTATAGCGCAGGAAGGTGCTTTCGCGCTTCACTAGGACAAGCCCCGCGGTACGGAGCTTGTCGAGGTGGTGCGAGAGCGACGACCCGGGCAGCCTGAGCTCCCCGCCGATCTCTCCCACGACCATGCCGGTGGGGTGCGCGGCCAGCAGCAGGCGCATAATGCGGAGCCGGGGCTCGGCGCCCATAGCAGTAAGCATAGCGGCGTAACGGCTCACCTCCCCTGATTCCATATTTCTATAATAATGGAAATATCGAATGTGTCAATAGACAGGCATAAGAAAGCCGGGGAAGCTTCCGCCTGCCCCGGCTGGGTCTCGTGAACCGCATCGGCTAGAACGTCAACTTCAGGCCGAACTGGATGTTGCGCGGCGGATTCGCCTGGCTGGTCAGCATGGTGTAGGTGGCGGCGGAAGGGTTCGTGACCAGCCCGCCGAACCACACCCGGTTGAAGGCGTTGATCATCTCACACCGGAACTGCAACTTCACACGCTCCTTGTAAACCCAGGTGTTCTTGATGAACGACATGTCCCAGTTGTTGATGGCCGGGACCCTCAGGCCGGGCCAGTACCATGGGATACGGCGAGCCGTGAAGGCCGGCATGACGGTCATGGACGCGCCGTTGAACCAGTGGTCAATGGTGGCATCGGACCTATCCGGGCTAGTGCCGGTGGCGATCGCCGCGGGCAACGCCACCGCCGCGCCGGTCTGGTAAATGTACATGGCGCTCCACTGCCAGCCACCGATCAACTTGTCGACAGCGCCGACACCCGACTTCAGGCTGCCCGTTCCGAACGGCAATTCGTAAATGATCGCCGTCGACACGCGGTGCGGATTGTCGAACTGGCCGATAGTTCTCGCCGGCGCTGGATCACTCGGCTCCGTATAGCGCAACTCCTCGATCTGCTTCGAGAAGGTGTAGGCGAGCTGCATGTTCAAGCCATGGCTCATGCGCTTTATGGCGCTGACCTGAAGCGAGTGGTAGTCGCTGGTCCCGCCGTCGGTCTTGTACGGTCCGCTTCCACCGGAGTTGCGGTTAATGGCAATGCTGGCGAATTGCGGAAACGGCTGGAGCAACTGTGCGACGGTGATGGTGCTGGCGCCCAGAGATCCGGCGGAAACGGGTATCAGCCCATAGAACGGATTGGGAACCTTGACATTGAGGCGGCTGCCCAGAGAATAGTAGCTCTGATAGAAGGTTCCGCCAGTACCGTTCCCTGTTCCGCCGCTGATGATGCGGTTTGCGCTGTCGGCGGCCCCGGTGGAGAGGAACAGGTGTGCGGCATGCTGGCCGACATAGTTCACCTCCACTTGGATGTCTTTGGTGATCTCATGCTGGAAGCCAAAGCTCCAGCGGTAATTGGCTATGTTCTTCCGCCAGTAGTCGTACGGAGTCAGACCTGTGCCAAGTAGCGTCGCAAGCCCCTGAGAAGCTCCGGTCGGTTTGACGAAGCCGTTCGGGTAAGGGTTGGATAGCGTGTTGGCAGGGGTGAGGCCGCCGTCGAGGCTTGACAGCATTTCCGTCTGCGAAGCGAAGCCCGTGGTATTGACGAACGGCTGCCACCAAACCGAGTAGAACATCCCAAAACCCGTACGCAACACCGTCTTCGGGAAGATCCGGTAAGCAAGGCCAACCCGCGGCTGCCAGTTGGTCTTATCGGCCACCTGGTTCCGCCGGTTGTCCGGCGTGGCGAAGAACAGCCCGCCGTTCACCTGGAAGTTCGCCACCGGTAACTCGGGGATCGGGTTGGCCGCGTAAGCCGCCTTGGCTTGCGCCGCGATGGGATTCTCGGGGTTCGGATCGAAGCCCAAGTTGCTCTGGTTGTAACGCTCGGTGACTCCCAGGAGCAGGTCGTAGCGGAGACCGAGGTTTAAAGTCAGTTTCGGCGTGACCTTGAAGTCGTCCTGGAAATACCAGCCATAGAAAGGAGATTGCGGCGCCGTCAACGCCCTGAGGCTGACGTAGTTGAGTCCGGTGTTTCCCGAGCCGTTGGGATAACCCAGCAGGAAGCTCGCAATCCCATTTCCAAAAATGTTGCCCGACGAGTAGGCGTTGGGTTGGGTAAAACCGCGGTCAAAGGTGTACTGGCCGCCAGGGCGGTTGGCGCCCACCGAATTGTTCTGCTTCACCTGGCCCTGGAACCCGAACTTCATCGCGTGAGAACCCTTTATCTTCGTGACGCCCACATTGTACGAGTAGGTGTTGGTGTGCTCGAACCACTGGCCTTCCGAAGTGCCGATATAGTACATGTCCGAGTTGGTGATCGTCGGGAAAATCGTCTGCTGCATCTGGCTGACCAGCGAGGCCGGAAAGCCGAGGGTCGTCTGATCGAAACTCGGGTGGGTTCCTTCCTGAGTCCAGCGGGTATAACCCACCTGACCAGTGATGACCATGGTGGGACTCACGGTGAAGGCGTCGCTCAACCCGATGGAGTTTTGGGCTCGATTGTTGCCTTCCAGGGCGCCTACACCCTGACCGCCGATGTCCCACGGCGTGGGCGTACCAGGGAATCCCTGGTTGTGCGACCAGCGGGCGAATAACCGGTGGCGACCGATGTTGGGATCGACGCGCGCGGAGTAATTCTCCCCGTCGTAAGGCGCCGGGACCTGGCTGAAATAGTTGTTGGCCCCGCTATTGGGATCGCCGGGCAGGTTCGCCGTGGGGTACCTGGCGATGATATTGGCCGAGATGGGGTTGATCCGATCAGCGGGGATCTTGTTCCCCCCGAACGGGATGCGAGCGCCGGACAGCGGGGAGGTTGTCGTCAGGGGATCGGCGATCTGCATGAGGGCGCCCTGCGGGTTCAAAGTCTGGGAGAAGTCGCCGGTGCGCTGGAGCGCCGTGGGCACGGTGAACCTGTACGTCGTCGGGGTGCGCTGGCGCAGACCTTCGAAGTTGAAGAACCAGAACACCTTGTTCTTCACCACGGGGCCGCCGGCGGTCAAACCGTATTGGTTGAAGCGGAAAACGGGGCGGGGTGAAACGGGAGTCCCGTCGGCTTTGCTGCCGGCCTTGTTGGCGAAAAACGAGTTGGCGTTGAGCTTGTCGTTGCGCAGGAATTCCCATAGGCTGCCGTGGAATTCGTTGGTGCCGCTCTTGGTCGAAACGTTCACGAACATTCCGCCGCCGTGACCGTATTCGGCGTCCAAGGCGTTGGTCTGCACCGTGAATTCCTCCACATTGTCGAGAGTCGGAATGTAGCAGACGCGGTCGGAGACATTGTTGGGAATGCCGTCCATCAGGAATTCGTTGGTGCGGTTGTTTGCGCCCGATGCCGAGGTGTACGACGTGTTGTCGATGTCGATCAGGCCGTTGGTGGAACCAGTGGGCGAGTTGTTGGTGATGCCCGGAGCCAGGTTGATCAGCATCAGGACATTGCGTGCGAGCAAGGGCATATCGGTAACCACCCGCTGCGTAACGTTGCGACTGACCGCGGACGTGGACGTTTCAAGCAGCGGCGCGGCGCCCGTGACCTGCACCGACTCAGTCACAGCACCTAGCTCCAGGGTAAAGTCAGCCGTGGAGCGGATACCCGTCCTTACGACGATCTGCTGGGTTCCCTTCTTGAACCCGGTCCTCTCAGCCGCCACTTCGTAACGGCCGGGATTGACCAGCGGGAAGAAGAAGTACCCGCTGTCATTGGTGGTGGCATCGCGGCTGACCCCTGTATCCAAGCCCGTCAGGCTAACCTTGATGCCGGTCAGAAGGGCACCGGACGGATCCTTGACGGTTCCATCCACAGTGCCGACGGGAAGTACCTGGGCTGAAAGCAAAGCTAGCAGCCCGAAGCAAAAGCAAAAGCCCAGTTTTCGAAGCATACTCCCTCCCCTTGCGAAAATGCCCCTTTTTTCGAAGATGCCCCTGTGTTACCCGAACTCTAGCTCAATTTTATGGCTGGGTGAAGGCACGGTCAATACGAAAACGGCGCCTTCGCGACGAATTGACATCGGATACTGAACGATGGCCGATCAGCCGGACTACCAATGCCGATAGGCACATCGGAAGCCGGAGGGAGTAGTTCGTATCGACAAAAAACGGGGGGAAGCTTGCGCTTCCCCCCAGTGATATTCACCGAATCAGATCAGGCTAGAAAGTCAACTTCAAGCCCATCTGGATGTTGCGCGGGTTGTTCCTCGTGCTTGTCAATTGAGTGAACGTGCCGCTGGTGACACTTGTGTCCAAACCGCTGAACAGCGGACGATTGAAGGCGTTCACGAACTCGGCCCGGTACTGGAGCCTCACGCGCTCCTTGTACAACCAGGTGTTCTTGATGAAGCCCATGTCCCAATTGTTGATGGAAGGAACCCGCAGGTCGTTCCACATGTAGGGGATGCGGCGAGCCGTGAATGACGGCATCACTTTGAACGCATCGCCGTTGAAGTAGTGTGCGATGGTCCGGTTGTCTATCTTGGGGCTAACGCCGGTGGCGATCACACTGGGCAGCCATGCCGCCTGGCCCACTTGCCAGATATACAAGGCGCTCCACTGCCAGCCGCCGATCAACTTGTTAACGATGGCGGAGCCAGACCTCAAGCTCCCGGTGCCGAACGGCATCTCGTAAATGATGCCCATCGAGACGCGGTGCGGGTTATCGAACTCGCCGATCATCTTGGAGGGCTCAGGGTCGCTGGGTTCGATATAGCGCAGCTTCTCGAGGTTCTTGGACCAAGTGTAAGCCGCCTGCGCCGTCAGCCCATGGCTGAGGCGCTTGTTGACGGTCATCTGCAGAGAGTGATAGTAGCTGTCCCCTCCCGTGTTCCGTTGGAGACTGTACCCATTCTCCGGGAAATGCGGGAACGGCACCAGCAACTGCCTGACAGTCACTTTCGTTCCGGCCAAGTTGTTCGCCGCGGGAGCGGGAATCAAACCATAGAACGGGTTCGCAACCTGCACGTTCAGCCGGGAGCCCAGCGCGTAATACTTCTGGTCCAGATAGTTCTTGTTGCGATCGTTGTCCCCCGTTCCCGTCGAGAGCGGCAGCTTCGTGCCGCGCTGCCCGACGTAGTTGATCTCCACCATGATTTCCTTGGTGAGTTCCTGCTGGAAACCAAAGCTCCAGCGGTAGTTGCGCTGGTTCTTCCGCCAGTAGTCATACGTGCCGGTGATGCTGTTCCCCAGGAGCGTCTTAAGACCGTCCCTTGCCCCGGTGGGCTGCACCAGGCCGGTCGGGAAGGGGTTGGTGATAGTGTTGTACGGCGTCAGGTTGCCGTCGATACTGTTGAGCATCGTGGTGGTCGCGACAAAACCGGTGGCCCTCACGAACGGCTGCCACCAGACTGAGTAGAAGATCCCAAAGCCCGTGCGCAACACGGTCTTGGGCAGAATGCGATAGGCCAGGCCGACACGCGGCCCCCAAGAACGTTTGTCGAGAATGAGGTTTCCGCGGTTCTCAGGAGTCGCATAGAACAAGCCGCCTTTGACCTTGAAGTCCGACACTGCCAACTCGGGGATCGGGCTGGCTGCGTAAGCCGCCTTCGCGGCAGCCTCGATGGGGCTTGCCACGCTCTCGTCAAAGCCCAGCAAGCTACGGTTGTACCGCTCGGTGGTGCCGAAGAGCAGTTCGTAGCGCATTCCCAGGTTCAAGGTCAATTTCGGCGTCACCTTGAAGTCGTCCTGGAAGTACCAGCCATAAAAGGGAGCCTGAGGGGCGGGCGCCTCGCGGAATCCCATGGACCCGCTGCTGGCGTAACCAAGCAGGAAGGTGGCGATTCCATTACCCTGGTTGTTGCCCGACTGATACGGGTTAGGCTGGGTAAAATCGCGGCCGAAACTGAATACACCTCCCGCGTGCGGTCCGCCGGGGATGGAGTTATTCTGCTTCACCTGGCCCTGGAAGCCGAACTTCATGTTGTGGCTGCCTGCGATCTTGGTCGCGCCCGCGTTGAACGAATACGTATTGGTGTGCTCGAACCACCGGCTCTCCCCGGCGCCCAAGCCGGCGGCGTCTGTGATGCTCATGTTCGGGAAGATGGGCTGCTGCTGCAAGGAAGCAAAGTAGCTGGAGAAACCGAGCTTGGTCACATCGAAGTCCGGATAGTAGCCTTCCTGGGTCCAACGGGTGTAGCCCCCCTGCAAGGTGACGACCATCGTCGGGCCGAAGGTAATGGCATCACTCAGTCCGATCGACGTCTGGGCGCGGTTGTTGCCCACCATTTCCCCAACACCCCTGCCTCCGATATCGAAGTAGCTGGGACTCTGGTTGGGGTTGCCCTGGTTCTTGGACCAGCGGCCGAACAGGCGATGCTTGTTGAAATTCGGATCTATTCGCACGGCATAGTTCTCGCCATCGATGAGCTTTGGTATCTGCGCATAGAAGTTGTTGGTGCCGGTGTTAGGATCGCCGGGTACGTTGGGCATGGGGAATCGCGCCAGGACATTGGTGGCAATCTGGTTGATCCGGCTGGCTGGGATCTTGTTGCCACTGAAGAGCACGCGCCCGGTGCCGTCCGGCTTGGTAGTCGTGGGATCGGCAATCTGGAACAGGACGCCCGCGGAATTATAGGTCTGCGAAAAATCTCCCGTGCGCTGTAATGCGGTGGGTGTGGTGAATCTGGCCGTCACGGGACTTCGCTCGATGACCTTTTCAAAATTGAAGAACGCGAACATCTTGTTCTTGATGATGGGACCGCCGGCCGTGAGCCCAAACTGGTTGAAGTGATAGGGTGCCCGCGGAGTACCGTACTTGTTGTTGAAGAAGTAGTTGGCGTTCAGTTTGTCGTTGCGCATGAACTCATACGCGCTTCCGTGGAACTCATTGGTACCGCTCTTGGTGGCGACGTTGACGTACATGCCGCCGCCGTGACCGTATTCGGCGTCCAGGGCGTTCGTCTGAATGTTGAACTCCTCGACGTCATCCACGCTCGGAATGTAGCAGACGCGGTCGGAGACATTGTTGGGAATGCCGTCCATCAGGAATTCGTTCTGCCGGCTGCCGGCGCCGTTGGCCGATGTGTAGGACACACTGTCAATGTCCGTGAGGCCGAGTGTGTTTCCCGTCGGCGTGTTGTTGGTGATGCCGGGCGCCAGATTGATCAGCATGAGCGGGTTGCGTCCCAGCAGCGGCAGTTCCGTAATGACTTTCGTCTGCACGTTGCGGCTGACCGAGGACGTGGATGTTTCGAGCAGCGCCGCCTGCGCGCTCACCTGGACCGACTCGGTAATCTGCCCGAGTTCCAGAGTGAAGTCCGCCGTGGACCGCCTGCCGGTCTGAACTAGGATCTCCTGGGTTCCCTTCTTGAAACCGGCTTTCTCAACCGCTACTTCATACCTGCCGGGTTGCACCAGCGGGAAGAAGAAGTACCCGATGTCGTTGGTTGTGGCGTCGCGGCTCTGTCCGGTCTCGATGTTTTTGAGTGTAACCTTGGTGCCGGCCAGCAACGCGGACGAAGGGTCCTTGACCGTGCCGTCCACTGTGCCAACCGGAAGTACTTGGGCGGTGAGAGCAGTCACCAGCCCGAAGCAAAGGCATGCAAGAAACTTCTGAAGCATATTCCCTCCCCATGGGAAAATTGACATTGCCGGTCTGAGCTTCAGGTCAATTGTATGGTGAAGTCAAGATTCGGTCAACAAGGAAATGGCGCCGGTGCGAAGATATGAAACTTGGAATCGCTTTACTGCTTATGACCTCCTTTTCGACGCGCAGTTTGGTCACCCGGCCAGTCGCAAATCTCTACAAGAGCCCCGCGAAGGACGTCGAGGTAGTCTCCCAAGCTATCTACGGCACGGAGGTTGAGGTTCTGGAGGAAAGGGCCGGTTGGATCCGCGTACGGACGCCGGACACTTACCAGGGATGGATGTGGCAAGGAGATGTCATACGCAACAATGCCAGAAGGCCGCGAGGCGGCATCGTCACAGTGGACAGCCTGTTCGCGAACCTGTACGCGCAGCCGAGCATCTCGAAGCAGGCCCCGATGCTCACGGTGCCTTACGAGACCAGACTGGAAACGGTCGATTCGAAGAAGCAACAGTCCGGCGAGCGCTGGCTTCAGGTGTATCTGGTGGACGGTGGCACTGCCTGGGTGGAGGAAGCCGCAGTCACAGTGCATTCAGAGAATCTGAACGTCGAAAAAACAATTGAGCATGCGAAAAGGTTTGTGGGTCTCCCTTACCTGTGGGGCGGAGTGTCCACCTACGGCTTTGACTGCTCAGGCTTCGTCCAGATGTTAGGCCGCCGCCGGGGCGTCAACCTTCCGCGCGACGCCCGGCTGCAAGTGCATTGGAACGGGTTCCAGGAAGTGCTGAAGCCTGACTGGCGCCGCGGGGATTTTCTCTACTTCGGACAGTCGCTCGACCGGGTCACGCACACCGGCATATACATGGGCGGGGGGATGATGATTCACGCGGCGCCGCCCTGTATTAGAATCCAGGCAGTGGACGAGGTCATGCAAACCAGGGGCCATGTTTTTGGAAGGAGACTGAAGTGAACCGGCGGGAGTGGTGGAAGACGTTCGGGTCGGTGGCCGTCGTGCCGCGCCTGGCGCACGGAGCGGGCAACACACTGGAGACCTCGATCGTCCGCCTCAAGTTGCGCCACACCTGGACGACCACCATGTCGTCGAGCGAATACCGCGACACGCTGCACGTGCGGTTCACCTCCGGTGGGATCACAGGATACGGCGAGGGCGCGCCCATCGTGCGTTACAAGGAAGATGCCGCCAGCGCACAACGCGCCGTGGAATCGGTGCGCGATCTGCTGACCACGGCGGATCCGAGGGAATTCGCCAAGCTCAATGCCGGGATCTTTCAGCGCATCGAAGGCGAGTACGCGGCTAAGGCCGCCCTGGACATCGCCCTCATGGATTGGGCGGGCAAGAAGTTCGGCGTGCCGTTGTACCGGTACTACGGCCTGGACAAGAACGACACGCCGGTGACAACGTTCACCATCGGCATGGACAAGCCGGACGTGGTGCGCGCCAAGGTGCGCGAGGCCGAGGCGTTTCCGGTGCTCAAGGTGAAGGTCGGGCTCGACACGGACGAAGAGATGATCGCCGCCGTGCGCAGCGCCACCCGAAAGCCGCTGCGCGTGGACGCCAACGAAGGCTGGAAGAGCAAGGAAATTGCGGTCCGCAAGATCGAATGGCTGCAGTCGCAAGGTGTCGAATTCGTCGAGCAACCAATGCCCGCCTACATGCTAGATGAAATCGGGTGGGTGAAACAGCGCGTGCAGATGCCCCTGATCGCGGATGAATCCTGCCTGCACCCGCAGGACATTCCCAAACTGGTGGGCGCGTTCGACGGGGTCAACATTAAGCTGATGAAGTGCGGCGGGATGCAGGAAGCCTTCCGCATGATCCAGATCGCGCGCGCGCTGGGCCTGAAAGTGATGTTGGGGTGTATGATCGAAAGCTCGGTGGGCGTCGCCGCAGCCGCGCAACTGTCGCCGCTGGTGGATTACGCCGACTTGGATGGGAACCTGCTGATTTCGAACGATCCTTACACCGGTTTGCGGGTAGAGCGCGGTAAGATTCTGCTGCCGGACGCGCCGGGATTGGGCGTCGCGCCGAAGCGCGCGTGAAGGGCGGCTAGCTACCAGGCGGGAAGACCGTTGTAGTATGCTGAAGTTTGAATTGATGAATGTTTTGGAGGTTTCATCCATGTACCTTAGACTCAGTAAGTTGGCGATGTTCGCGGCGCCTTTCGTGCTGCTCGCGGGCGGTGCCCTGGCGCAGACGACATCCTTTGAAGGCGAAGTCAAGGGCGAAGATGGCCAGCCCCTCAAGGGTGCCCTCATTAAAATCGAACGCACCGACATCAAGGGTAATTACAAAGTCAAGACCGACAAGAAAGGCCGTTATTTCCATGCCGGCCTTCCCATTGGCACCTATAACGTCACCTGCGAAGTGAACGGTAAGGACGTTGACAGGGTCCAGGGTGTTCGCTCCCGCTTGGGCGATCCCACGCCGATCAATTTCGACCTGCAGGAACTGAAGAAGAAGCAGCAAGCCTTGCAGGCAGCCGCTGAGGCGGGGACACTAACAGCCGAACAGGCGCGCCAGATGTCGCCCGAGCAGAAGGCGGCTATGGAGAAGGCGATGAAAGACCGTCAGCAGGCGATGGCAAAGAATAAGGCCCTAAATGACGCCTTCAACCAGGGCATGGATGCGTTGAAGGCCAAGCAGTGCGATCAGGCCACCCAGGCGCTCATCAAAGCATCCGAACTCGATCCGAAACAGGTCGCGGTTTGGGGCAACCTGGCGGAAGCCTATGTCTGCCTGGCCGGCCAGAAGACCGGCGCCGAGAGTGAAGCGGCCATGACCAAGGGCCTGGAAGCTTATCAGAAGACGCTGGAAATCAAGGACGACGCCGCCACTCGCAACAACTACGCGCTGGCGCTGGCTCGCGCCAAGAAGTTCCCCGAGGCGCAAGCCGAACTGCAGAAAGCCGCCACCCTCGATCCGCCCAACGCCGGGCGTTATTACTACAACCTGGGTGCGGTGTTGACCAACATCAACCAACTCGAACCCGCCGGCGAGGCGTTCCGGAAGGCGATCGAAGCCGATCCGAAGTACGCCCCCGCGCAGTATCAGCTGGGCCTGTATCTGGTCTCCAAAGCCCAGATGTCGGCCGATGGCAAACTGACGCCGCCGCCGGGAACCAAGGAAGCATTCCAGAAATACCTGGAGCTCGAGCCGACTGGACCGTTCGCGGAACAAGCCAAGGCCATGCTGACCAGCCTTGACTCCACTATTCAGACGCAGTACGCGAATCCGAACGCGCCGCCCAGCAAGAAAGGCTCCAAGAAAAAGTAAGCACTTCCACCGTTGACGGGGCGCCTTGTTCAGGCGCCCCTTTTCTATGTTTCGTGCTCTCGTTTACATCCTCATCAGCCTGCTCTTGCTGACTTTCATCCGCAGCGTGATCGGTCTCATCATGAAGGCCATGGGCGAGCTGATGCGGACCTCCGCGCCACCCTCCCCCGGACCCCAGCCCAAGGCCGCGCCGCAAGGCGGCGAACTGAAGCTCGATCCCGTTTGCGGCACCTACATTCCGGAAGCCACCGCCATCACGTTGAAAGTCCGCGGCGAAACGGTCTATTTCTGTTCTGCTGCGTGCCGCGACAAGTACAAGGCCTGAGTTTCTCTCACTTCGCGCGGGCGCGCTGCTGAAGGCGGGCGGCCTGAGAGTTCAAAGCGTTCAATTGCTGCAGGTCCTCCTCCACCAGGCTGACGGTGTGTTGCAGCCGGCTTAAGTCCCCCGCCCCGGCACCGGCCGAGTCGCGATCGGACCGGGCCGCCATCACGCGAAATTGATCCGTCAAGTCGCGGTACCGGCGTTGAATCTGGTTGAGCAGCGCGTCCCGGCGACGGTTAATGTCGTCGATCTCGCGGGCCAAACTGCCGGCATTCGAAATGTTCTGCGAAAGTTTGGCATTCTCCTGGCGCAAAGCACGGTTCTCGATGTCGAGTTGGGTGGTCCTGTCGGTGCGGCCCTTCATCTCGGCCTGCATTGCCTCCACGATGCGATTAGTGCCGTCCAACCGCTCCTTGAGGTCGGCTTCGGAGGCCGTCAACCGTTGGACCTCGGCGCGCGCCGCCTCCAATCCGCTCTCCAGTTCGCGGTTGCGAAGTTCAAGCGAGTTCACCTTGCTGGCGGCCGCGCTCATACCCTCTTCCAGCTTCCCTAACATCTGCGTGGCCTCGAGACGCTCCTTCATCGCTTGTTCGAGTTGATGGCGCTCACGCGCCAAGCGTGCCGCATCGGCGGAGTGGACTGGTGGCATTCCAAGCTGCCGGCGCAGGTTGTCATTTTCGGCGCCCAGTTGCTCGACCGTGGTCAACCATCCTTTGCTCTCGGATTGAAGCTTCACCAGGGCCGAGTTCGTCTGCGAGTACAGGCGCACGTAGCGAAAAACAGCGACGCACGAGGCAACCACTCCAACCAGCAGCAGGACGACAGTCCAACGGATGAGTTTGTGAGATTCAGGTGCGCTCATGTGGGTTATTTCTCCTTCAGGGTGAAGCGCGTGCGGTAGCTCAAACGCGCCTCTCCTTCCAACACCAGTTGCACGCTCTTCGGTGGATTGTGAGGCAGCTCAATTTCCGCGGTGTAGCTCGCGGCGATGGTGCGCATGATCTTGTTGATCGACCCCGGGATCTCCGCCGTGGAGCGGCAGAAGGCGCTCGCGCCGCCGCTTTCGGCCGCAAGCGACATCAGTCCGCTCTGATAAGCTTCATTCAAGCGATCGGATTGGTATGACAAGTGCACAACGAACAACGGCGGAGAAAGAGCCGACATGATGGTGGCCAGCTTCGAGATCTTGTCCTTGATCAAGCCCTCCGGGAACATTCGGCTCATGTCGCGATAGTCGCTGGAGTTGATCACGGGATTGGTGTAGTCTTCCTGGTAATTGTAAATGCTGCTGTCGGTGACGTAAAAGACGGCCACTCGCACTCCTGACTTGTCCATCATGGTGTCGGCGATCCGCATCGCGGTCTCCAGCGTGTTGAGCAGGCCGGCCTTGCCGCTGACCGGCAGGGGAGTGATCGCGGATTCGATCTGCTGACGGTCTGGCGTGGGATCCACCAGCGAACGAAGGCCATCCTGCGCCTTCAGTAACGCCACATAGCAGTTGGCCGGCAATTGCTTCAGCGACTCACCAACAGCCTGTTTGGCCGCTTCGGCGGCAGTAGGATCGCTGGCCAGATCAAGCACCAGCAGGATCACGAGGCCGTCCTGAGGTCCTCGAAGTGAAACGACGCGCGCTTGGTTCGGACCCAATTTGGCCGTCAAGTCCTTGACCGTGAGTGGGGGAGCATCTGCTGCACGGGCATCGGTCCAGAAAGACACCCGCAACACGCGCAGCGGGTTCCTGGGTGGCGCACCCGACAGTGCGAGCGAGCAAAGCAGCAGGCAAAGGAAGGTCCGCACTTAAAAACTGATCCTCGCTCCCAATTGTATGACCCGGCCGCCACGCGACCCGATGATCTTGCCCGCGTTCACGTTCGGTGCGCTGGCCGGTCCGATGACAGCATCCGGATCATTCCAGTTCGCGTGATTGAGAAAATTCAGGCCCACGGCGCTGAATTCGATCAGGCGATCCGCAGAGATGGAGAAACGCTTGGTCACCGACACGTCGTGGTTCTGGTAGCGCGGCCCCCGCAGCTGAGGGTGCGTGCGCGGGCCGTCCCCGATCGTGAAGTCCGCGGGTTGGTCAAAGGCCTGGGGATTGAACCACAGTTCCGCGCTCGGATTGGGAACATTGGGATCGACGCCCGGCACGATGTTCACGCGCAGCGCTTGAATGACCCCGCCGGTATTGTTGTACTGAGGGTGCAATGCAATCGGCTCGCCCGCCAGGAGTGTGGTGGTCCCGCTGAAGGACCAGCCTTCCACAAAGTGCCGCCGCCATCCGCTGAACGAAAACAGCCCTGTCTTGGCGCCGAACGGCAGTTCATACATGTAGGTGAGTGTCATACGGTGCGGGTTGGACCCGGCCGTAATGGACCACTCGTTCTCGCGATTGTAAAAGTCCTGCTTACCGTATGGACCCGAGTAGTCGTCCATCTGCTTGGAGAACTCGTAGTAGAAGTTCATCGACAGACCCTTGGTGGAACGCTTGTCCACGCGGAGGTACCCGGCATCGCGGTTGTAGCGGGCCCCTGGGTATAACCCTGCCAGATCGAAACCACGGTACTGCGGGTAGGGCCGGAACTGCTTGCGGAAGGACTCGTCGTAAAGCTGGTCCTGATACTTGAGCACATCCACGTGGTAAGCGTTCGGATTCACGGCGCCGCCGCCCACGTACATATTCTTTCCTCCGGCGGTGCTCCCGCCGAGAGTCACCAGCATGGCGCCGGGCAGTTCCCGCTCCAGAGAGATTCCCGCCGATTGGTAAACGGGCACATTGTCGGTCATGTTGACAAGGTCCGCGGTGGTTCCGTTCACGGCATCGGGACGAAGGTCGGGCAGCGGATAGGCCGGCGCCGGGTACCCGGTCGACAGACTCAAAGCGGATAGCAATTGGGAGTTGTTCGAGAGAAAGGTCTGACCGAGATTGAACCCCTGGGTGCCCCATTGACCGCCGTAAATCTCCCGCGCACCGTAACTACGCCCAAACGAGAGGCGCAATACGGTTTTCGTATCCCCGCGAGGGTTCCAGGCCAGACTTGCGCTTGGATCGGCATGCAGCGTCACCGGGTAGAACGAGCGCCCGTAGCCGCCCATGCCGGCGAACACCAGTGCGCCCGGCCGGCCGTTTTCCGGATTGATCGCGTTCAGGTCCACCGTGGACTGGCGATCATACTTCTCGATACGGGGAGTATAACGGTTGATCCCGACATAGAAGCTGAAGTTGAGCCCCTTGCGCGCTTCGTACGTGTCTCCGAAACCCAGATGTATCGAACTGCGGCGAAAGTAGGATGGCGATGTTACGTAACTGATGCCACCAGAGTTGGCGTCGCCCAGCAGGTAGCTGGCGAAAGCGTGGCCCGTGTCCACGATACCGGGAAGGCTCGTGAGCCCGGTTGTGAAGCTATAATAGCCGGACGGGTAGTCCGGCGAGTACGAATTAACCTGGACCTTCACGAATTGCAGTACGGCGCGGAGCGCGTGCTTGCCGCGGCGGTGAGACAACGAATCAGTCCATACGAATGTGTTGCGGGTATTGCTGCTCTCCGGCGTGCTGCGGCCCTCGGACAGGTAGGAGCCGAGGTACATCACCGGAAATGAGGTGCCATAGGCGCCTTGCACGCCCAGCAAAGCAGGGTAATTGGTGTTGTCGTCGCCTCCGCTCTGGCTGCCATCCGTCACTGCCTCAAAAGTGAAGGTGTTCACAGTGCGCGCCGAGGCGGTGAAGACGTGTGTCAACGAGCCGCGCCGGTTGTGATATGTCCGGTCGGCCGCCGCTGGATCGGCGGCCGTGGCGATGAGACTGGCAGAGCCTGCGGAACCGTTCGAATAGGACAGGCCGAATGTGAGGCGATGACGCTCGTCGATGATGTGATCGAGCTTACTGATCATCCCGTCGGCGGTGTTGTTCTCCGGGCTGACAATGAAGTAGTTGTTCCGGTCGAAGGGGCCGGCCGAAGCGTTGGAAGTGGGGTAGTAGCCTATCATCCGTTGGGCGATCGGGTCGAGGCGCGTCGCCGGAATCCGGTTACCCGGAAATGTGTCGCGCAGGTATTGCAGGTTCTCGGTGGTGACCTCCCTGGTGGGATCGTAGTCCGGGTTGGGGCGCGTGGACTTCGGATCGTAGATGGGCAGGTACACACCCGCCTGGTCCACGGTCTTCGAAAAGTCTCCCGTGCGTTCGCCATCGGTCGCCACGGTTCTGAGGTAAGAGCGCGAAATGCCTTCGCGGACACCTTCATAGGAAAGTGAAAAATAGGTATTCCGGCCGCCGTGGTAAAGACGCGGGATCCAGACGGGGCCCGAAACATTAAAACCGAACTGGTTCCGGCGGAGCAGTGATTTGTTGCCGCCGCGCTGCACGATTTCATGCGGGACAGCATCCATGACATCGTTGCGCCAATTCTCGAACAGCCGGCCGTGCCAGGCCATCTTCGCGCGCGCCTCGCTCCGCGCCTTAGGCGGGCTGTCGGGACGAATCCCCAGGTTGCGCGTCAGAATCTTGAATTCCTCGACGGCCTTGTCGAGCTCGGATTTGGGCGGCTGCGGCTGAGCCAGGAGACACACCGCGAGTGCCGGCAGACATATCGCAAGTCTGATGGCACTACGCATAATATGAGTGTACCCTGAAGCTTGATTATGAAACTTAGAGACATCGCGGCCGCGCTCGCTTGTGAGCTCGTGGGCGACGGCGAAATCGAAATCAGCGGCGTGGCGGGCATGGAGCACGCCTCGGAATCGCAGCTCACTTTTCTAGCCAATCCGAAATACGTCCACAAGGTGAAATACACCCACGCGGCCGCCATCCTGGCGCATGAGCCTGTGCGCGATCTGCCCATCGCCACCCTGGTGTCGTCCAACCCGTACCTGGACTTCGCGCGCGCGCTCGAGCTGTTCTACCAGCCACCTCGCCCTCAGCCGGGCATCCATCCGCTGGCTTGGGTGGCGCCCAGCGCGACGATCGGCGAGAACGCCTCCATCGGACCGTTCGTCAGCGTGGGCGAACGAGTCGTAATCGGCCGCAACGCGGTGCTCCACCCGCATGTCGTGATCTATGAAGGCGTCCAGATCGGGGACGACTTCACGGCGCATTCCCATGTCGCGGTGCGCGAGTTCTGCCGTATCGGCAACCGTGTCATCCTGCAGAACGGCGTGGTCATCGGAGGAGACGGCTTCGGCTTCGCCAAGCGCTCGGACGGAACGCATTACAAGATCGTGCAGACCGGAGTCACGGTCATCGAGGACGACGTCGAGGTGCAGACGCTCACATCCGTGGACCGGGCCACGGTCGGCGAGAGCCGCATCAAGCGGGGGGCCAAGGTCGACAGCCTCGTGCAAATCGGACATGCCTGCGTGGTGGGCGAGGACAACATTATCTGCGCGCAAACCGGCCTCGCCGGTAGCAGCGTGCTCGAAAAGAACGTGTTGCTGGCAGGCCAGGTAGGCGTGTCGGGCCACCTCACCATTCACGACAACGTGGTGGTTTACGCGCAGAGCGGGATCGGCGGCGACGTCCCCGCCGGCAGCGTCATGTCGGGATCCCCGGCCTTCGACGCTTCCACGTGGCGCCGCGCGGTCACGGCGTATCCCAAGCTTCCGGAGCTTCTCAAGACGGTGCGAGAATTGAAAGGTAAAATCGCGCGGCTGGAAGCCGCCGCCGACAAGGGAGCCGATCATCATGAGTGAGGCAGCAGCCAGCAAGTGCCGGCGGCCGGTCGCCTACAGAAACGACGAGTTCATCGAGAGTTCTGACGCCCGCCCGCTGCGAATCCTGTCGGAGTACCTGGAGCCCCTTCATCACTTCCGCGAGGAGCGGGTTCGCGACACGATCGTGTTCTTCGGATCGGCGCGCATCAAGGAAGAAGGCTCCCTGGCCCGTTACTATCATGAGGCGCGCGAACTGGCCAGGCTGCTCACGGAATGGTCCAACGCGCTGGAGAACACCAGCCGGCGTTTTGTCATCACTACCGGTGGCGGCCCCGGCATCATGGAGGCGGCGAACCGGGGCGCGCAGGACGCCGGCGGCAAGACGGTGGGTCTGAATATCCGGCTGCCGCACGAGCAGTGGCCCAATCCTTACATCACGCCTTCGCTCTGCTTCGACTTCCATTACTTCTTCATGCGGAAGTTCTGGTTTGCCTACCTGGCCAAGGCGCTGGTAGTGTTTCCGGGCGGATTCGGCACGCTGGACGAACTCTCGGAACTGCTGACGCTGGCCCAGACACAGAAGCTCGAAAAGAAGATCGTCATTTTGCTTTACGGCTCGGAATTCTGGAAAGAGGTCCTCAATTTCGACGCGCTGGTCCGGTACGGAATGATCAGCGAAAAAGATCTTGATCTATTCGAAGTTGCCGACGATCCTCCGTCCGCATTGCGCAAGCTGCAGGACGGCCTGACGCGGTATTACCTTAAGCCGGGCGAATTGTTGCCGGCACCGGAACAGGAGACTCCGGCGATCGCCAAGTCGCGAATCTGAAATGGACCTGAAGGCACGTCTTTCCCAGTTGCTGCGGCGCGCGGACTGGGTGGAGAAAGCGTTCGCCATCCTGCTGATCCTTTATGCATTCTGGCGTGCGCTTTGGCCCGAATGGTCGTTCGTGATCGGCGTCCCACTGTTTCTGACTGGCGCCTGGCTGCTGATCCGCCTAGTGCACTATCTGCTAAAAAAGGCCATCTGGCGGCTGCGGAACCGGCTGGTTCTCTGCTACGTCCTGATCGGCGTCGTGCCGCTTGTGCTGGTGGTAGTGATGGCGGGCCTGGGGGTCTGGCTGATGGCCGGCCAGGTGGCGATCTACTTGGTCACCACGGAACTTAACCATCGCATCAGGGCGATGGACGCGCCGGCGATGGGGCTTCTGTCTCTGCCGTTTTCCGAACGGGAAGGGCGGTTGCGGTGGATGATGCCGTATGTCGAAAGCCTTTTCCCGAATGTGGAGTATTACGTGCGCGGCGAACGCGAGTTCCGCTATCCGGCCGATTCCTTGATCGAGCCTCCGCCTGCAGGCTGGGGGAATACCCGCGGGCTGATGCTCAAGCAGGGCCGCATCTATGCGTGGACGTACGGCCGCCGCGGAAACTCAGAGGTGGTCCTCACTGCTATGTTGAACCGCGAGAGCCTGGACGGCCTCGCGCCGAGTCTGGGTGAGGTCACGCTGCTGATCCCGCGATCGCTTACCGGTACAGAAAACGGTATGCGGCCCGGCGCCATTACACGGCGCCCGCACTCGGACACCAGCGATCAGCCGCCGCCGGAGAGGCTCCCGCCACCGGTGAACCGTTTGGATATTCCGGTGAGCTGGGCGACCGACGTACCTATCGCCACCTGGGACAAGCCGGGACAGAGCGTCACCGGCATGCTGAAGGTCAGCACGCGGCCTTCCGCTGTGCTTCGCACCGTGCTCATCCAGAGGTCCCAACTATTTAGCGGCATGCTGCCGGTGTTCATCGTGTTCGCCGCGATCGCGTTTCTATTCGTGGAGTTGATCTCGCTCGTCATCGGCACTTCGCTTACGCGATCCATCACGGGCGCCGTCCACAACCTCTACCGCGGCACGATGCGCGTGCGCAATGGAGACTTCACGCACCGCATCGAGGTGCGAGGCGACGACCAACTGGCCGAACTCGGCCGCTCGTTCAACCAAATGACCGAAGATATTGAACGGTTGCTCGCGGTGGCAAAGGAGAAAGAGCGCCTGCAATCGGAGATCGAGATCGCGCGCGAGGTGCAGAACCAGCTCTTTCCGAAGAGCGTGCCCGCGACCAAGACCCTACAAATCACCGCGAGGTGCACTGCGGCCCGCATGGTGTCGGGCGACTACTACGACTACCAGCCGCTCACGGACACCAAGATCGCGCTGGCGTTCGGCGACGTCGCCGGAAAGGGCATTTCGGCCGCGCTGTTGATGGCCACGGTGCAGAGCTCGTTCCGCACGCAGATCCACGCCTGCTTGGAGGCGGCGGGCTCGAAGGCGCATGACAACGTGTCCACCTCCAAGCTGGTTTCGCATCTCAACCGCCACCTGCACATGCACAGCGCGCCGGAGAAATTCTCCACCTTCTTTTTTGGCGTTTACGACGATGCCGCGAGCGTGCTGGCGTACACCAACGCCGGGCATCTTCCGCCGATCCTTTTGCGCGGCGGCGAGGCGACCCGGCTGGAAGTGAACGGCATCGTGGTGGGCGCGTTTCCCTTCGCCGAATACGGCGAGGACCGCGTGCAGCTCCAAAGCGGCGACATCCTGGCTTGTTTCACCGACGGCGTGACGGAGCCGGAAAACGAGTACGGCGAAATGTTCGGCGAAGACCGGTTGGTGGATGTGCTGGCGAGGAATGCCGAACGAGCGCCAGGTGAAATCATCGACGCTGTGATGCACGCGGTGCGTGAGTGGACCGGCTCGCCCGAATTGCAGGACGACATGACCCTGCTGCTGGCCCGGAGAATCTGAGGCGCAATGAAGAAGCTCGCCAAGCGGATGCTGTTCATCGGCGCTCTGATGTTGGTGGTGCTGACCACGGGCACCGTTGGCCTGGTGCTGATCGACGGCTACCCGGTCTTCGACGCGTTCTACATGACGGTCTTCACTGTGACCACGGTAGGCTACAGCGAACTGCACCCGCTGAGCCGCGCGGGACGGGTCTTCAATTCGTTCATCATCTTCTTTGGCGTCACCGTGATGTTCTTCGCGATCGGGGCGATGACGCAGGCCATCATTCAACTGGAGTTGGGCGATGTATTCGACAAACGGCGGATGCGACGCATGATCGACAAACTGGCGAACCACTACATCATTTGCGGCTTCGGCCGCGTGGGACGAGGAGCGGCGGAGGAACTGCACGCGGCAGGCGTGGCGTACGTGATCGTGGACCGCGATCCGGAGCGCGTGGACCAGGCCGTCAAGGCCGGGATGCTCGCACTGCCCGCTGATGCCACGCGCGATGAAACGCTGCACGCGGCTGGCGTGACACGTGCCCGGGGCTTGATCGCCGCGCTCGGCACGGACGCGGACAACCTCTTCGTGACCCTCTCGGCCAAGACACTCAATCCCATGCTCAATCTGGCCGCGCGCGTCTCCGAAGAAGCTGCCGAACAGAAATTGCGCCGCGCGGGCGCCGATGCGGTCTTCGCACCCTACGCCATTACCGGTCACCGCCTCGCGCAGGCATTGCTGCGGCCCCACGTTTCACAATTCCTGGATTTCACGGACAAGGATCTCGCGACGGACGTAGCCATCGAACAGGTCCGCGTAAAAGAAACCAGCGAGTACGCCTCGAAATCCTTGCAGCAGGCTCAACTGCGGCGCGATGTGGGCGTCGTGGTCCTGGCCATCCGCAAATCTAGCGGGGAGATGCTGTTCAATCCTCCCGCCGAAGCTGAAATACAGGCCGGCGATTACCTGATCGTGATGGGTCGCCACGCCGACCTGCGCAAGCTGGAAGGCTTGCTGACCGAGGTGCGCGCATGAAGGTTCTCACCGCCGCCCAGATGCGGGAAGTGGATCGCCGCACCGCGGAACTGGGCATTCCGGGCCTGATCCTGATGGAGAACGCCGGCCAGCGCGTAGTTGAGTTTCTCGAGCGCGCTTACGCGCCGCTCAAGGAACGGCGCATCGTTGTTTTCTGCGGCAAAGGCAACAACGGCGGCGATGGATTGGTCGTCGCGCGGCAACTGTACACCCGGGTCGAACCGCGTTCGCTGGATGTCGTGCTGGCTGCGGACCCGGCGGAGTATAAGGGCGACGCGGCGGAGAATTTCCGGATGCTGGTCGCCTGCAGATGTCCTTATTCGCGAGAGATTGACGCCCGTATGCGCACGGCCGACCTGGTGATAGACGCACTTCTCGGCACCGGTCTGAAAGGTCCGGCCTCGGGCTCAGCGCTGGATTTCATCCGCGAGATCAACACGGGGTTTCCGCTGGCGAGCGTGGTGGCCGTCGACATCCCATCCGGCCTACCGAGCGACACCGGCCTGGAAGCCGGCGAGTACGTGCGCGCGCAACATACCGTGACTTTCACCGCGCCGAAGGTGGCGCAGGCGCTTCCGCCATATTGCGATTACATGGGTGCATTGCATGTGGCGGCCATCGGCAGCCCTCCCGAACTCTACGAGGAAGACCCGGCTATTTTCCTGTCGCTGATCGAGGCCAAACAACTGGCATCGCTGTTCGCCCCTCGCGCCCCGGGTGCGCACAAGGGCGATTTCGGGCACGTTCTGATCATCGGCGGTTCGCGCGGCAAGACCGGCGCCGCGGCCATGGCCGGGATGGCAGCCTTGCGAGCCGGCGCCGGACTGGTGACCGTGGCAACGGCCGAATCCGCGGTGCCGGTGGTGGCGGCCCATGCGCCCGAGTTGATGACGGAACCGCTGGCCGAGACCGCGGGCGGGGGGATTTCGCTGCAGGCGCTGACGAGCGGGCGATTGGCCGCGCTCCTCGCGAACAAGGATGTGGTGGCCATCGGCCCGGGCTTGGGCACCAACCAGGAAACCGTGGAGGTTGTACGCCGCCTGGTGGCTGAATGCAAGCTGCCCATGGTGGTGGACGCGGACGGTTTGAACGCGCTGGCGGGCACCGGCTTCCGCGGCCGGGCGCTGATCCTCACCCCGCACCCGGGCGAGATGTCGCGCCTCACGGGAGCGGCGACCTCCGAGATTCAGGCCGACCGCGTGGGCGTCGCCCGGGGCTTCGCAACCGCGCGAGGCGCGACGCTGGTGCTCAAGGGCGAGCGCACGGTGCTGGCGTTTCCGGATGGCCGCGTCTGGATCAATCCGACTGGCACGCCGGCCATGGCCAGCGGTGGCAGCGGGGACATTCTCACCGGCTTGATCGCCGGCCTGGCGGCGCAGTTCCCGAACGATCCGGACCACGCCGTGGCGGGCGCGGTCTATCTGCATGGCCGGGCCGCAGAACTGGGTGCGGCGGAGTTGGGCGAAAAGGCGCTGGTGGCTACCGACCTGCTCGAATACTTGCCGGAGGCGATGGATGAGTGCGCGCGTCTGGCGGACTAGCAGTGAGGAAGAGACCATAGCGCTGGGCGAAGCCATCGCCGCGGAGTTGCCGCGGCGAGCGGTGGTTATGCTCATCGGCGAGCTAGGCGCCGGAAAGACGACGATCTCGAAGGGCATCGTGCGCGGTCTGGGTGCGGCTGAACCGGAGCAGGTTTCCAGCCCAACCTTCACGCTCATCCATGAATACGGCGCCGGCGGCAAAGTGTATCACATCGACCTGTACCGGCTGGAGACGGAACGCGAAGCAGCCTCGCTGGGGTTGGAGGAGATCCTGGATCGCGAGGCCGTGGTGCTGATCGAGTGGGGCGAGCGCTTCCCTGCTCTGATGCCCGCTGAGAGAATCGAAATCCACATGGAGGTGGAAGAAGACGACACCCGCGTCGTGACGCTGACACACCTTCCGGCATAGGAACGAAGGGCTGGCGCAAAACTCCTGCTTCTTGAAAGGTCCCGCTACTCGGAGCTTTCCCTTCCGTGGCAGAGTTCCTCGATAGTCTGGCGGAAGTTCTTCATCACGCGGTCGCGACGGATCTTCATGGTCGCAGTCAATTCGCCGTCGTCAATGGTGAAATCGCGCGGGAGAATCCGGTAGCGGCGGATCTGCTCGAACGGAGCAAGTTGCTTATTCACCCGCTGCACCGCCCGGTGTACTTCGGCCACTACAGGCGGCGCGGAGACGATTTCGCTTGCCGGCCGCCCCTGCCATTCCCTCATCCCGTCGAGCGATTCCGCCGCGTTCGGGTTCACGGTCAGTAGCGCGGCCACGTAAGGAAGCCCGTCGCCAATGAGCAAAACATTGTTGACGATGGGCTCCATATCGAAAAAGCTCTCGATCCGCGAGGGGAAAACCTTCTTGCCGTTGGAAGAGACGATCAGTTCTTTCTTCCGGCCCGTGATATGCACGTAGCCGTTCTCGTCGATTCCTCCCAGGTCGCCCGTGTGCAGCCAGCCGTCCACCAGGATCTGGCGGGTTGCCTCCGGATCCTTGTAGTATCCCGACGACAGGCACGGCGCGCGCAGGAGCATTTCGCCGTCCTCGGCAAACCGGACCTCTGCGCCGGGCAAAACCTTCCCGATACTCCCCGCGCGAGGATTATCGAGGGGATTGAAGCAGACCACGCCGCCCTCGGTAAGACCGTAGCCTTCGATCAGCGGCATTCCGATCGCCTCATAGAACTGCATCAGGCTGCGGCCGAGCGGCGCGGCGCCCGAAGCCGGGATGCGCATCCTCCCGCCCAGTCGCGTGCGCAGCTTGCGGAACACCAGGCGGTCTGCAACCGCCAGAGACGCCCGCATCCATCGCGGCGGCGTCTTGCCCTCGTGCCTGAGCCGGGCCGCTTCGAGCGCCAGCCCGAGTGAGCCGTAATACATCTTTTGCGCATAGGATGGCTGCTTGCGGATTTCGGCACAGATGCTGGTGTAAACGCGCTCCCACAAGCGCGGAGGAGCCAGGAAAACGGTAGGCCGGATGCGGCGTATCTCCTCCGGCAGCCGCTTGAGGCTCTCGGAAAACCACACCGGGCTGCCTGTGTACAGTGGCACCAGTTCCATGACGAGCCGCTGGGCGAGATGCGCCGAGGGCAGAAACGCCAGAAAACTGTCGCGCGGTGTGGCCGAGGCCAGGCTCAGAATCATTTCGATGTTGGCCACCAGCGCGCCGTGTTTGACCAGCACCATCTTCGGGTCTCCGGTAGCGCCCGATGTGAGATACAGGATGGCGTAGTCTTCCCCCGTGACTTCGTCGCCCATGCGCCGCCGCAGGTCCTTGTCATGACGCAGCGCCTGACGTCCAAGCTCGCGCAACTGCCCCAGGCTGACGGCGCCATCTGCCTCGCCGGTCAGGAGAAACCACATTACGCGCGGAGAGTCCGGAGCCGCTCGGAACTCCGCCAGGGTATTGGCATCGCACAAAAAAACGGCTTTGGCATCGCAAGCGCGGATGCGCTGAATCAGTTCCGGCAGCGGGTAGGTGGGGTACAGGGCCGCCGAGATGCAGCCGGCAGCCATCACACCGAGATCCGCCAGATAGAATTCGGCCCTCGTTTCCGAATTCAAGGCGATGATGTCGCCCTTGCGCAAGCCGAGCTGCCGCAGGCCGGCGGCTATTTCTTCCACCGCGGCACGATATTCGGCCCAGGAGTACGTGTGGCACTTGCGGACCCCGTTAACCGTTACCGGCTGGTGCAGCGCCGGAAGGTGGCCATATTTGACAGCGGCCTGCGCCAGGGCCCCATAGACCGTGCGCGGGCTCATTCAATCAGATCGTAGCACGGCGGCGCGCCGCACTGCGTTTGATTTCCCTTCCGTCTGGACGATAATTGAAGATTCACTCTATTCCCGGAACCGCGTGAGGCAATCCAAGTGAATCGTAAACCGATCCGGCACCTGCGATGGTGGATCGCAGGACTGCTGTT
Source organism: uncultured Solibacteraceae bacterium (assembly GCA_964384215.1). GTDB lineage: Bacteria > Acidobacteriota > Terriglobia > Bryobacterales > Bryobacteraceae > JAJFUV01. The sequence continues at coordinate 201,418 of CAYLLB010000002.1, forward strand.
CACGTCCACGATCATCAATTACATCGACCGCCAGACGCTGAGCGTGCTGGCGCCTTTCCTGAAAGAGGAGTACCAGTGGACGAACACGGATTTCGCCACGGTTCTGATCGCCTTTCGTATTGCATACACCATTGGTCAGGGCGTCTGCGGCCGCCTTCTCGACTGGATGGGAACCCGCCGCGGCTTGACGCGCACCGTTTTCTTCTATTCGGTAGTGGCGTCGCTCACGGCCTTGGCGCAAGGCTTGTGGAGCTTCCGTGTGTTTCGCTTCTTGCTTGGCGCGGGAGAGTCCGCCAACTGGCCCGGCGCGACCAAAGCGACTTCGGAATGGTTTCCGGCCAAAGAGCGTGCCTGGGCGGTGGCCATGTTCGACAGCGGTTCTTCGATCGGCGGGGCCGTTGCGCCGTTCCTCGTCCTTTGGTTGCATTACACGTTTGGTAGCTGGCGTCCCGCGTTCCTGATCACGGGATCCCTGGGCTTCCTCTGGCTGCTCGCCTGGCGCGCGCTTTATCACACGCCGCGCGAGCACCCGCGCCTTTCAGCCGAAGAGTTGCGCATCATCGAACAGGGCCGTGAACCAGCAGAGGCGGGCGTTGCGGATCTCCCCAAAGTGGGTTGGGGAAAACTGCTCCGCTACCGCCAGACCTGGGGCATCATGCTCGGCCGCTTCCTGTTGGATCCTTACTGGTTCCTTATTTCCGAGTGGTTCGCCCTCTACCTGATGAGCAAAGGTTTCCAGATCGAGCAGAGCGTGCTGGGTTTCTGGGCGCCGTTCCTGGGCGCGGACCTGGGCAACTTTTTCGGCGGCGCGTTGTCGAGTTGGTGGATTTCGCGCGGCTGGCCGGTGGGCAAGAGCAGACGGACCGTGATCTTGATTTTCGGGCCCAGCATGCTTTTGCTGCTGCTGTCGGTAACCGTCAAGAGCTACGTGCTCCTGATCCTGCTGTTCGCCTGGGCCTCGTTCGCCTATGCCGCCGCCTCGACCATGTTCCTGTCGCTGCCGGCCGATGTTTTCCACACGCGCGCCGTAGCCTCGGTGAGCGGCTTGAGCGGTTCCGCGGCCGGCGTCGGCACGTTGATCTCGACCTATCTGATCGGCCGCATCACGGACAGGTTCTCGTTCGAGCCGGTCATCATCGCGGCTTCCGTGATCCCTTGCGTCGCCACGGCCGTGTTCGTCTCCATGGTGCGCGCGCGCAAGACCCCGGACCCCCAGGGCATCGTGCAGAACTTCTAACCGGGTCAAGAAACTGTTTGCGGGTATGCAACCGATCCGCTAGATTGGGAATTGACAAGCGGAGGAATGGCCGAGTGGTTGAAGGCGGCGGTCTTGAAAACCGTTAGCGGGGTGACTCGCTCGGGGGTTCGAATCCCTCTTCCTCCGCCAGTTGCACGCGGAATCTCCTCCGGAAACGTCATCGCCAACCCATTCATTCTCATCACCTTGGTTCTTTCAGGCCATGCGACAGAAAGCTTCCTGGCCGCTTTACTTTCAAATCTGAACTAACTCGTCTGGATAATTACCCCGGCACCATTGACCGGGTGCGTCACAGGGTATATAAGAAGTACGTGAAGGTGGGTGGAGCGTCCAGCGATGGACGCTGATGTAGTCTCAAAGATACTGACAGTTGAGAGGTCTTGTTTATGTCCTATAGGAAGGTATTCCCGCTATTCGCGCTTGCGATGGCGGTTCTCCTGATCACGCCTATCGTCCTCTGCGCGCAGGATGCGCGCGGAAATATCGTGGGCCGTGTTACAGACTCCACAGACGCGATAGTTGCGGGCGCTGAAGTGCGCGCCACGAACACCGCGACGAACGTTACAGTAGTATCCAAAAGCAACGAAGCCGGCAACTTCGTACTGGCCTATTTACTACCGGGCACGTATACGATCGAAGCCGAGTTCAAGGGCTTCAAGAAATTCGTACGGCAGGGCATCCAGGTACGCATTGGCGACCAAGTGAGGGTGGACATCCCGCTGGAAGTCGGCAACCAAACGGAAACGGTCCAGGTCACGGCGGAGACGCCGCTGCTCGACACGGTCGACGCCAGCCTGGGGCAAGTGATCAACGAGCGCCAAATCGCGGAACTGCCGTCATTCGGCGGCGCACCCTATAACCTGGCCTTGTTGGCGCCCGGCATGATCAACACGCCCAATCTTCGCGTGCGCTATGTGGGCGCGCCTGCCGCGCAGTCGGCGTTTGCGGTGGCCGGCGCGGGCCAAAGGAACAGCGACTTCACCATTGACGGTGTCCCCAACAGCTTGGACAAAGGCATTGTCTTCGTCCCGCCGCAGATGTCGGTGAGCGAATTCAAGGTGCAAAGCCTGTCATACGACGCCTCCATCGGCCACACTGCGGGAGCGTTGGTGAATGTCAGTCTGAAGAGCGGCACCAACGACCTGCACGGCGAAGGGCACTTCTTCTATCGCAACAAGGTGTTCGATACGCCGACAATCTTCCAGAATCGCGCAGGACAGAAAGTAGCGCCATTCAAGGACAACCGTTACGGTGCCAGTGCGGGCGGCCCGGTGTACATTCCGAAGGTTTACAACGGCAAGAACAAGACCTTCTGGTTCTACCTGTGGGAAGAAAACTACGTCACGTACAGCTACGACTACACGAACACCGTTCCCACGGCAGCCATGAAGCAGGGCGACCTTTCCCCGCTTCTAGCCTTGGGTGGCACGTATCAGGTGTATGATCCTTTTTCGACAACAGCCCTTGCGGATGGCCGTTTTCAGAGGACTCCGTTGGCGGGGAACATCGTTCCCAAGAGTCTCATCAGCCCCGTAACGCAGAAGCTTCTCACCTTCTGGCCGGAGCCGAACCAGCCCGGCACTAAGGAGTTCAAGAACAATCATTTCGTCAGCTATGCGGGCCCGTTCCCGGTATGGACGCATCTGGCTCGCCTGGACCATGCTTTCAATCCCAACCACCGCATGTACTTCCGCCTGATGCGAGAGGGTTTCTACAGCAAGTCCAACCGCCGGTTCCTGGACGACAACGACGGTTTGGATTACCGGCAGGACAAGTGGGGATTCGCGCTGGATGATGTGTATGTGTTCAATCCCAACTTCTTCATGGACGTCCGCTATGGCATGGCCTACCGTTGGGGATGGCAGGGAAGTTTCCGGAAGGGCTACGACCTAAGCCAACTCGGCTTCTCGTCGGCTTTTCTATCGCAACTGCCTGAGAAGGACGTCTTAAACTTCCCGCGCATCGCTGTGTCCCCGTTCACTTCGCTGCAGGGCAACGCCGCGGTCGGCAATTGGGGTGGCCTGATCCACTCTCTGGATGCCAGTTTCACCAAGCTCCAGGGCAAGCACAGCATCAAGTTCGGCTTTGGAGGACGTCTGACGCGAGAGTCCTCGAACATCAACACGTTCGATGTGATGCCGTATTTCCACTTCGCCAGCACATACACCAACGGCCCGTACAACACTTCGTCGGCGCCGACCATGGGCGGCGAGATCGCGTCGTTCCTGTTCGGCCTCCCGTCTACATCGAGCTATGTATCGAAGACGGCCAGCTATGCCGACCAGGAGATCTACA
>CAYLLB010000003.1:0-42842 GCA_964384215.1 uncultured Solibacteraceae bacterium
GTCGCGCAGAGGACGCAGCGTGACCACGTTGGCAGGCGCCCGCCCACCCATCGCATCAGCTCGCCATATTCGCTCCGCGCATCTATCGTGTCGCGCAAAGTCTGTATGCCCGGGTCGGCCTGCCGCATGGCGCGCGTCGCTGGCAGCAGGAGTCTCGCTTCCGGTGCGTAAGCGACAATCACGACCACGGCCGGGAGCACCACCATGAAGCCGCAAGCTTTTACGCACCTCGCCAGCGAGAATTCCTCTTTGTTCTCCCTCCGCCGCACGGCGTACAGCGCGATATAAACCGGCACCAGGATGAACGCCGAGAATTTGCTGACGATGGCGAGACCGAATACGATTCCCGCCACGACCAGCTCGCGCCACCGGTTCGAGTCGAGCCACTTCTCCCAGGTAACGACGCCCAGGAAGATGAACAAGGCCGCGATAGTATCCGTGGTTACATAGCGCCCGTGCGCCAGGATGTTGGGATCGAAGACGAACAGGGCCAGCGCGGCGAGCGCGGCAGCGCCTCCATAGCGCCGTCTGCCCCACCATGCTATGGAGAGGCCGAGCGCAAGCGTAAGCAGCATGGTTACGGATCGGGCGGCGAACAGCATGGTATCGGCGTCTACCCGATTGTGATAGAGGAAATCCGCTCCGGCCTCCACGTAATCGCCTCGCTTCCACGCCTCGCGATCTATCGGCAAACCGGGCGCGAGGACCAGCAGCGGCAGCGCGTTGAGGTACTTGCCGAGCGGCGGATGTTCGCGGTTGATGTCGAGTCTGCCGAGCTTCCAATAACTGTAGCCCGCCAGCATGTGGTAGCTCTCGTCCCAAGTCTGCGTCTCCTGGAGCGCGCTGGATACGAGAAGAAAGCTCTGTATGAGGAGCAGTCCGGCGGCGGCCGGCCAGAAGAATCGTCCGATGGAGTGTCCTGGCATGTCGAACGGTACTTATCTAGCGTAAACTGTTGGGCGGGATGAGAACATGACGCCTCGAGACAGACTCCTCACGGCCCTGGCCGGCGGCAAGCCCGACCGTCTGCCCGCCACCATACACGGTTGGATGGATTACTGGGCCAATAAGTACATGAATGGCGCGGACCAGTTCGAGATCTACTCGCGCTTCGGGATGGACGCGCAGATCTTCTATTTCGCGTGGCTCGATGAACCGGTCGTCAGTGCCATGTACTTCACCGGCGACCTGGTGCCCGGTCCGAACTGGCGGGTGAACTACACAATCGCCAAGCAGGACGAAGTATCTACCATTTACAAGTTCACCATCGAGACGCCCGAAGGCACTCTCACCAAGACCATGGAGAAGACCGACAAAATGGCCTGGGTGACCGAGTACCCCATCAAAGAAAAGGAACAGATCCAGCTCATCCGTAAGTACATGCCCCTGCCGCGGCCCGACAAGCAGCGCATCAACGAAGCCTTCGAGCGCATGGGAGACATGGGCATCCTCCGCGCGGGTATTTTCAACCACCAGGGCGGCGTCTGGCAGGATGCGTGCAATTACATGGGCAGCCAGCGCATGATCATGGAGGCGGCCGACGATCCGGCGTGGACCCGGGAGTTTCTCGACATCATCCTCGATTACAAGCTGCGCTTCATCGACAGCTTGCGCGGCTGCCGCATCGACATGCTGGAGGACGGCGGCGGCGACGGTTCCATGTCGGTCATCTCGCCAAAACTATTTAAGGACTTCTGCGTCCCTTATGCCCAACGGATTTCCGATGCGCTGCACGCCATCGGCATCAAGGTCGTCTATCACACCTGCGGCAAGATGACGGCGCAGGCTCACCTGATCCCGGAAACCCGCGCCGACGCTTCGGAAACGCTCACGCCGCCCGGCATGGGCGGCGACGTCGATTTGAAAAAGATCCACTCCATCATGGGAGGTAAGCTCTGCCTCATCGGCGGCTTCAACCAAAAAGACGGCTTCGAGCGCGGCACGCCGGCGAACATCCGCGCCCAGATAGAACGCATCTGGCAGGACGCCGCCCAATACGGCGGCTACATCATGGGGGCGTCGGACCACTTCTTCGAAGGCGAGCCCGAGAACATCCAGACCTTCGTCGACATCGCCAGGGAATTCCGTTACTGAAGCGCCGCAAATTACAACCTCCGGCCGCCGAGGGCGGTCCATGCCGGACCGGACTTCGCAGAACGCGCTTTACTTCTGTACCGTGATCAACGCACCCGGAGTGGTGGTGAATCCGGCGTAAGTGGCCGTCACGGAGTTGTCGCCATCCGGGGCGTTCGCCGGGACCACCACGTTGAACTGGTAGAGGCCCGGAGCCACCACGCCCGCGTAGGCCACCGTCGCCTGGACCCCTCCGATCAAAAACACCGGCAACGAAGGCAGCGGGCTGAATTGGGTGGATGAGCCTTCCACCAGCGGCGTCGAGGGCAGACCGAAGCCGTTGGCGTAAAGAACCACGGTTTCGTTGGGTTTGGCCGGTGTGAACTGGTAGCCCGGGACGGACATCGAAGCCGGCCCCAACAGGCTGCCGTCGGCGTGCGTCGAGGCGATATACTTGGTGGCCCCGAACAGGAAGAAACCGGGCGCTCTGGCTCGCACATTCACCGTGAACGCCTGGCTGGAATTCGCGCCGTTGGTAACCACCACCTGGATCTGTCCAGTGGTGCTATCCAGTCCCGTCAGGACGTTCACTTGGGCGGGACTGATGAAGTACACGTAGCTAGGCTTGCCATTCACGGTGACGCTGACGTTGCGGAGTTGCGTGGGCATCTTGCCGGACGCGAATTCAGGAGCCGTACTCCAGGTGAAGCCGTAAGGGCCAAGATCGGTGGGCGCTAGGTTCGCGCCTTTGATCTCGATCCAGGTGTTCAGCGCGATATCCGGTCCGCTCCCAGCCGCGTTGATCGAGGTAATCATCGGCGTCGTCGCCGGCAGGCCCGCTTGAGTTACGGTGAATGCCACATTGCCGACCAGAATCTGCGCGGTGCGAGCCGCAGTGCCGGTGTTGGCTTCCACGGCGTAGGTGACGTCCACGCTCCCGGTGAAGCTAGGTCCGGACGTCACCGCCAGCCAGGTTTGCGTCGAGAAGGCGCTCCAGGTGGCCGAAGTCAGGTTGGTTGTTACGGCGAAGCTGCCCGTGGAGGCAGCCGCCGGAACGTTCACGTTGGCGGGATTGAAAGTAAAGGTGGCAGTCGCGCCCGCCTGCGTGATCAGGACGCCACTGCCGCCGATGACCACGGCCGCCGTGCGCGAGGAGGCGCCTGTGTTCGCCTGGACCGTGATCGTTACCGTGCCACTTCCCGACCCGGTAGCTGGGGTCACCGCATACCAACCCTGGTTTGCGGTGGCCAACCAGTCGCAGTCCGGAGTGGTCGTGATCGCGACCGTGTAGGTTCCTCCGGCGGCGGGGACTGCCAGGGCTTCCGCCGACCGTGTATAGGTGCATGCGCCGGCCGCCTGCCGGACCACGCGCGCCTGCCCGGCGATGGTCACTGTACCCTGGCGCGCCGGCCCAGTGTTCTCGTCAACGTCGATGTATACCGGGCCGATGCCTGAGCCGCCTTTCACGTCGCCGGGCAAGGTGATCCATGGGACATCGGGATTCACCTGCCAGGTGCAGTCGCTGGGAGCGATGACAAAGAACCGTCCTTCGCCTCCGCTGCTGTAAAACATACTGGTTTCGTTGGCAACATCGCCAGGCCGGACGACGTAGGTGCACGGTGGCTTGGTGTCGGCGATCTTCGCGACAAAAGCTCCCCCGATGATCCGTGAGAACGAGCCCGCCGTGGTCGGGAACGGAGAGTTCCCGGTGCCCGACACGTATGCGTTTCCGTTGCCGTCGGCGGCGATCCCCCAGCCCGAATCGCCGGACTGCCCGCCCAGAAGAGTCGAATAGGAGAACGCCGTCCCCGTTGGGTTGATCTTCGACACGAAAACGTCGCTCATCACGCTCAAACCAGCGTAGACAAGGTCCGGGTTCTTGGGATCGACTTTCACCATAGTCAGCCCGAAAATCATACCCAGATTGTTGACCTGGGTCCAGGTAATGCCACCGTCCCGGCTGCGGTACACCGCTCTGGAAGTGGCGGCATACAGGATCAACGGATTCGAGGGCGCCACCGCGAATTGCGATATCGAGCCCCGGATACCTTTGCCGATCAAGTTCCAGTTAGCTCCTGCATCGGTGCTCTTGTAAAGCGTGCCTGCGCCCAGCAGCACGTAAACAGTGTTGGGGTCGGCCGGACTCACCGCCACCTTTAAGGTCCTGGCGTTCAACGGCAGCCCGGCACCGGCAGGATTCCATGTGGCGGCGTTGTTGGTCGTCTTAAAAACACCGCCTGCCGTAGCTGCGTACTGAACACTCGGATCGGAGGGGCTACGATCCCAGTCGTTGATCACCAAATTGAGCAGGCCCGTGTTCTTCGCTGTCCAGTTGACGCCGTCAGGACTCTGAAAGATACCGCTGTTGGTGGCGGCGGTGAGGCTCGACGAGTCGGTCGGGTGAACCGCCAGCGCATAGACTGAACCGGCCGGATTGGCGCCCAGCCGTTGCCAGTTCACTCCGTTGTCGGTGCTCTTGTACATACCTCCGCCCGTCGCGGCGTAAAGGATGTCCGGGTTGGAAGCGGAACGCGCGATTGCGGTGGCGTTATTCCATAGGCTGGTGTGCGTCCAATTCTGGCCGCCGTCGGTGGATCGGTTGATCCCGCTTTCCGCCGCAACGATCGTCGCTGTGTTTCGAGGATCGATGCTGATCGCCGGGACAGAACTGCCCGACATGCCGCGCTGGAGGCTGTCCCAGTCGGCGCCTCCGTTGCTCGAATAAGCCAGCAGAGGCACGTACCAGTACCAGGGCCCCTGGAGCGCGTTGAACACTGGAAAATCCTCGCCATAATTGAACCCGGTTACGTATGCGTATCCGGACTCGTCCACGGCGATGGCTGTGCCGCGGACCTGCCTGTTCGAGCTAATGAATGTCGAGTAGAGCATGCCGGTGCCGTCCGCCTTCAGTTTGGTGACGAAGGCTGAATTGCCCATGTTCTTCTCGGTTTGAACCGCTCCTCCTGTGATCGGGAAGTCCCAGGAACACGTCTCACCAGTCACGAAGGCCGAACCGGAAGAGTGTACCGCGATTCCGTATCCCCAATCCCCGCAGGAGCCACCGAGGTAGGTGGAGTATGCCAACGTCGAACCGCTGCTGCTCAACTTTGTAACGAAGACGTTGGGGGATCCCTTGCGGCTCGACTGTATTACTCCTGCAGTAACGGGGAAATCCGTGGAACTGGTGTAACCAGTGACGTACACGTTGGTGTTCACATCGATGGCGACGGACTGCCCGTAATCGTCCGCGCTGCCACCGAGGTACGTCGAAAACGCCAGGGTGCCGGCGGGATCGAGCCTGGTTATGAACACGTCCCGCGACCCCTTGAGAGCCGCCTGGTAGGGGGTCTTTGTGGGAAAGTCCGTGGAATTCGTCACGCCGGTCACGAAGGCCCCGCCGCTGGTCTTGTCCACGGCGATACCGGCGGCGGAGTCCGAATTGCTTCCGCCGAGGTAGGTCGAGTAAACCAGCGCCGTGCCTTGGGCATTCAGTTTGGCTACAAATGCATCCGTGTTGCCGCCGTACGTTGCCTGGGCGGCATTCACGAGCGGGAAGTTCTGCGAGGTCGTGCTGCCGGTGACGTAGGCGGCACCGGCGCTGTCCACCGCGATGCCGATTCCCTGGTCCCCGCCGTTCCCGCCAAACAAGGTGGAGTAGACCATAGAGGTGCCGTCGGCATTCACCTTGGTCACAAACACCTCTGCGAGGTTCACGCTCACTGGATTCGTGCCGGTAAGCCCGCCGACAATGGGAAAATTCAGCGAAGCCGTATACCCGGTGATATACGCGTTGCCGGCGCCATCAATCGCGATGCCGCGGCCGGTACCAGTCGCCACAGTCCCCAGGTAGACCAGCACCGGATCGATCACCAGCGGAAGGCTTCTGTCGTATTCCGCCAGCGAGAAACCGGCGCGTTGATCTCCCAGCAGGACATAGCGTACCTCGATGGACCGCCGCCGGCCGTGCACTTCCTGATAGGCGTACGGCTTTTGGAAACGCAGTTCGTTCGCGCCGGAGGCAATCTCCAGGCCGCCATCGGGGTCCAGCTTTACCGAAACGTCGCCCCGGAACCCAAGCTGGACCGCACTCGGATCCGCGCCGGGCGCGACTACGAAGTCGTATTCCAGACAGCCCCGGTTTCCGTAGTACATCAGATCGATGCCGGGATAGAGTTGCCCGTAGCGTACCTTGGCGAAGGTTGGCACGCCCGTTCGCCACTGCCGGGGATCGTTCCCGTGCAGATAGCTCACGACACCCGGCAGCCGGTCGATGCCTGCAACCTCCTTCGGCTGGCGCGCGCCCAGGAACTCCATCGTCACGGTGGAGGTGGTCCCGTCCTCTCTGCTGAACGCGAGAACCGCCTCGGTATCCGTGAGGAATACCCCGAAGGACGGGCTCCGCGCCAGAAAACGGACTTTTCCATCCACCTGTCCGGCGTTGCGCTCGAAGCTCAACGGAAGGTTGCCGTAGTTAGCATCGTTAGTGGCCGCCGTACACAGCAGAACCGGCAAAAACACCGCGGTTACAGCCATCAGAGGTGCTTGTCTCAAAATGGACTTGGTCACCGTCCACCTCCATGGGTGCGGCAGGATATGAACCTGCCTGGTTAGAGGGTTAAAGGTGTTTCCGCGTCCTGGAAGGCGTGGAACTGATTTCAGACAGGAGTCCCATTATGGCTCCCCAGCTAACTGACAGTGTACACCGCTCCGGCTTCGGTACATCCCCTTAAAATCAACTGGTCGTTCAGGCCGGATGGCGGCCCGCCGCGGTCGCGCCGGCCCCGTCACAGCAGCCCGACAATCCGCCCTTCCTCGTCCACGTCCATCTTGAATGCTTGGGGCGTGGCCGACAAGCCCGGCATCAGGAGCATGTTGCCGGCGATCACGACGATGAAGCCGGCGCCCGCGGCCAGGTGCGCGTCGGTCACCGTGAGCGTCCAACCCGTCGGACGCCCCATCAGCTTCGGATTGTCGGAAAAAGAGGACTGCGTCTTGGCGATGCACACGGGCAGGTGGCCGAAACCGAGTTCGCTGAATCTGCGTATCTTCCTGCGCGCGTTCGATTCGAAGTACACGCCGCCGGCGCCGTAGATCTCTCGCGCCACGGTTTCCACCTTCAGTTCGATGGAGTAACTGGACGGATACAGGGGCCGGACCTGTTCGGGCGAGCTCGCACCGGCCACCGCCATGGCCTTCTCGGCCAGATCCCTGGCCCCGGCGCCACCTTTGGTATAAGCTTCCACCACCGCGGTCTCAACCCCGGCCTCTTTACAAAACGCGCGCACCATGGCGATCTGCTCGTCCGTGTCGCCAGGGAACCGGTTGACGGCGACCACGAACGGCAACCGGAACTTGCGCAGGTTCTCCATATGCTTCTCAAGGTTGCAGAACCCGGCGCGCAGGGCGGCAGCATCGGTCGAGGAACCCGGCGCGACTCCCTGCCCCTGCTCCATCAAGGCGCGCACGGTCGCGATGAGCACTGCCGCCGAGGGGCGGAACCCTGCCGCGGGCATTACAATGTCCAGGTATTTCTCCGCACCCAGGTCGGCCGCGAAACCCGTCTCGTTCACCACGTACTCGGCCAATCCCATGGCCATGCGTTGCGAAATCAGGCTGCTGGTGCCGTGGGCAATGTTGGCGAACGGGCCGGCGTGCACTAGCGCCGGCGTGTTCTCGCTGGTCTGCACCAGGTTGGGCATGATGGCCTCGTTGAGCAGCACCATCATGGCTCCGGTTGCCTCCATGTCTGCGGCTCTCAGCACCCTTCCCTTTACGTCGAATCCGATGACGATTTCGCTCAACCGCTTGCGCAGGTCCTGGCGCGAAGCGGCCAGCGCCAGGATGGCCATCACTTCGGACGCCGCCGTGATTACGAATCCAGCTTGGCGCGGCGGGCCGTTTACCTTCCCCCCGAGTCCCACAATGACGTTGCGCAGCGCCCGGTCGTTCATATCGATCGTGCGCGGCCAGAAGATGTTGTCGACATCGATCTGCAGGCGGTTGGAATGATGGATGTGCGCGTCGATAAGCGCCGCGAGGAGGTTGTGCGCCGCGCTGACGGCGTGAAGATCGCCGTTAAAATGCAGGTTGATGGTTTCGCTCGGCAGCACCTGGGATCGCCCGCCGCCTGTGGCGCCGCCCTTCACGCCGAACACCGGGCCGAGCGACGGTTCGCGCAAAGTGGCGATGGCGCGCTTTCCGCATTGCTCGATCGCCTGTGCCAGTCCTATGCTCACCACGGTCTTGCCTTCGCCGCTGCTGGTCGGCGTGATCGCGGTCACCAATATGAGCTTGCCCTGGGGACGCGAAGCGCAGGTCTCGAGCAGTTCCAGCCGCAGCTTGGCCGTGTACTTGCCGTAGTACTCAAGGGATTCATCGGCAATCGCGAGCCGGTCCGCGATTTCTCGAATCAACAACATATTAGGATTCATAAAGAGTTCTCTCAAGCCGCCGTATCTTCCACCACGTCCTCGGGATGCACGATCCGGCCGGCCGCCGCGGCCGCCGCCACCACCGCCGGGTTGGCTTCATACACCTGCCGCCGCGCGCTCCCGGCAGCGGGATCGTAGCTGCAATCGGTTGTGGAGATGCACACCTCGCCGGCTCCCAACATCCCATGCGCTATGCTGGTTGCCGCTCCACATCCGGGCGGAAGGATGACTGCGCCCGCTGCGGCCAGCGCCTGAAGATAGCCGTTCTTCAAGGCGTCCAAATACACCTGCTGCGAAGCCGGGATTGCCAGCAGCCGCGTTCCGGTGTGCACCCGCCTCCCTGTCAGGACATCGGCCGCCGCAGCGAAGTCTTCCGGGCGCCCATTCGAACAGCTACCCAGAACCGCCATATCGATCTTTGTGCCAGCAACCTTCGCAAGTGGAAGCACCACCTCGGCTCTTCCGTGGCACGCAACCAGGGGTTCGCTCAGCTCCTTCTGTATGTTTACGTGCATCACTTTTTCGTAAGAAGCATCGGAGTCGGCCGCCCACGCCGGACTGAACGCCAGTGGCGTTCCCACCATGTGCGCCAAGTGCGTCAGCAGCGCATTGTCCACGCCCGTGAAGGCGGACATTGCGCCGACGCGCCGCGCAAGGCCGGTCAGCACCATACGCGACGAAATCGACATGGCCGCGACCGCCGGTCCGCTGAAATCGATGCTGCAGCCTCTATTCGACCTTCCCATGCTTGACGCCAGGTAGAGAACCAGGTCCTTGGTGGAAGTCCAGGGACGAAAGATACCGGAAACCTCAACGCGGACCGTCGACGGGACTTCAACTTTTAGCCGGCCGTGTTTCCACACTACCGCCATCCGCTCGGTGTCGATTTCCAGCGCCAGCGCGCCGTACGCTCCGTAAGCGGCGGCGTGGCGGCTTGTTCCGGCTACGAACATGCCCGGTAGCGCATGCCCGTGCTCCGCAACCACCTGATGGCAGGCCCCCCCGCGGCCAACGTCATAGAAGTGCCGCAGTTCCTGTTCGCGTGCGAACTCGCGCAGGGCCTTTTGCTCTCCGGCACGCTGCACGGGGTCGAGTTGCTCCAGCACGATCACAATACGGTCCGCGTCCCACACCTCCTCGCCGCCCAGTGCGAGGAATCGCTTGCGGACCTCGTTGGCGTTCCCCGAAGAGGCCGCCAAGTCGATGGTCGCGGTCACCGTTTCGCCGGGATACACCTCATCCCGCCCGGACGCCCGCGCCAGGATCTTCTCAGCCAGTGTCATGCGGTCTCCTCGTTCAACCTTCCGAGAATCGTCCCATTGTACGTAGCGGAGAGCAGGATGCGGAAGCATCAGTGACAGACCTCTCTGCCCGCGATGGCAATCGCCGATAACACGGAGTCATCCGCCTGGGGCAGAGCAGTCTGTCCCGTGCTTCCGCATTCCGAGAGAAAGGCTTGCCTCAGCTCGTCTTGAGCTTTTTCAACGCGCCGTCGATTTTCTTCTGCAGCTCCTTGGTCTGCTTGGTGGGCGGGACGGACTTCAACGCCTCCGTGGCTTCGGTCAACAGCATCTTGGCGCGGCTCGGCTGGTCGAGCTTGGTGCTGCCGAAAAGCTCGGATTCCGCATACAACGAACCGGCCATGGCGGTGAGGAAGACATCCCGTGGCACCTGAACGTTGCCTTTGTTGAACAACTCCAAAGCTTTCGCCGGGTCGCCCGGCGCACCCACGGCAAGGCAAGCGGCCATCAGCACTCCACGTTGCAGCATGGCTTTTTGCAGAGACTCCATTTCGGCCGCCGGGAGCAGCATTCCTTTGCCAACCTTGCCGAGTTGAGGAGGCTCCGCGACGTTGCCGACCGGGTACTTGAAAACCAAGGCGATGTTCGGGTCCTTATTCGACTCAAGAAACTTGTGGAAGGCCTCGGCGAACTGGAGCGCCTCTCCGCTGGCGGACCCTCTCGCGGCCGCCATCTGCCGGCGAAACGGCGCCGGGTTGCCTCTGTTTGCGCGGGCACCCAGCTCGTACCTGTCCCCCAGCTCCCGGAAAGCCTGGGCCAGTCCCGAGGAGACGACGAGTTCCCATGGCAGCGCACGCGCCCTGAATTCGTTGTCGGTTCGTGTTACTCCCGCCAGCATCTGGCTGGCCCTCACATAGTCCCCCAGCCGGTAAGCTTCGACTGCCGCCGACCAATCGAAGGCCGGCGTGCCCGGCTTCGGGGGCTTGGGCCCTGTACTGCACGAAGTGGCGAGCAGACCAACGGCAGCGACGCCGTAATAGAGCAGGCGCCGGTATTGTGCTGCGTCCATACTCACCTCCATGAGACCCTTGCCGGAGATTCCCGACGTGCAGATCTCTTTCCCGAGAGAGCATACCTCCACCCCGCCCCGTTTGCAATACCCAACAGCCTAAAAGGACGGCTCCCACCGGCCCGGAGGCATCGAATTAAGGGCTCCCTTTCGGCGCTTTGGCACTAGAATAAAGGCAGGCACTCTTCCATCGTGTGCGGTAGGGGAGGTGGAAGGTTATGCTCAGAGGACGTGAAAAGAGGAAACGTCCCGAAGAGCCTGTTAGGATCCTTCAGGGCCAATCGCGTTACACGGCGGGCGTCTTGGCCATCGCCACTCTGATTTCTCTCACCCGATGTCCGGGGATTCCCTTCTTTGATGAATAGTGGCCGTGCGCGATTTGCGGCAATAGGACGAAGGAGGTGAGTCATGCGGCGGATTTCGAAACTACTTCCGGCTATGTTGCTGTTCGGAATAGCAACGGCATGCAATCAAGGCCGTCATTCGCCGGCGGGATTTCGCCTGCCTGCGGACGGGAGCGTCGAAAGGGGCAAGGCCGTTTTCCTTGAACTGCAGTGCCACAGTTGCCATGAAGTGCCCGGTACGAACGTGCCTCGACCGACCGTACAGCCTCCGGTTCCGGTAAGGCTTGGAGGTGAAGTCGCCAAGGAGTTGACGGACGGTTACCTTGTGACATCGATCATCAACCCCTCCCATAAGCTGGCCCGTTATGCGAAAGAGTCGATCACGACCGGGGGAAAATCCCGCATGCCGGATTACGCGGATCGAGTGACGGCGCGGCAACTGACTGATCTGGTGGCCTTCCTGCACTCGAACTACACTGTTCGACGGCCGATGGGGGATTACCTACGTTACTGAGTGGCTGCTGGCGGGCCGAACTGCCGACAGGTGGCTGAAAGGAGCGTTCAGGGGTGTTCTGGTTCACGTTGTTGTTGCTGCAGGCGGCCGTCGCGGCACAGATTGAGCGGGGCGAGGCCCTGTTTTTCGACTCCGCGAAGGGATGCGCGAGTTGCCACGCGTTGAAGGGGCGGGGTACGGCGATCGGCCCTGATTTGAAGGGCATCGGAAGTCTCGCTCCACCGGCGATTGCAGTGGCGGTGCGTTCCACCATCACTTCGTACGTGCAGAACGTGAAGCTGAAGTCCAAGGAGTCGTTTCCCGCGATGCCGGGCGCCAAAGATGAAAAGACCATTGATTTACACGACCTGTCGAAGACACCGGCCCAGCTTCGCAAGACTGACCGGACCGAAATTGAATCGATGTCGAACAACGATACCTGGAAGCACTCGGACATAGCGAAGAGGTACACGGACGACCAAATGGCCGACATCATCGCTTACATCCGTTACGCGGTCACCGGCACCCCGAAAAGCGTGGACCCTTCGGCGGTCCGCTAGCCGTGTCACTTTCCAGGCGTATGCCGCCGGAGAAGTGCAACGGCTTAGCTGCGAGGGTGGCCGGACGGGAACAGAGTTAAGGACGGCGGGAAGGCACAGGACCGCCGTCCCAGCATCGTGCCATGAGACGGGATGATCCCAGTCCGGTTTTTCAGCGACGGTGGGGCGACTTGCTTGGGTGGTGGTACGTGTGCATCGGGGGCGGATTCCTCCTGCTCGGCATACGCAGCCTGCTCTACGGGGAACGGCTCTGGCTGATCCTGCTCCGCTGGGCAATTGCGGCCGGCTTCGTTTTCCTGGGCGTGAACCGCCTCCGGTGAGAGGGCGCCCGCCGGGCACACTGCTCCTTCCCCTCTCGACAAACCATCTTCTCGCTTCCTCTTCTTACGGGAGCTTCTTCAAGATTTCGCCGAATTCCTTTTCGGTGAAAGCCCTCATCGTCACGCTTTTGACGTTGCCCTTCGAGGCAATGGCCAGGACGGCCGCCGCGGCGGCCTCATCGCCGGGGCCTTCCGTCACGGCGACGACGTCGTACTCGCCCATCGTGACGTAAATGCCCAGCGCTTTCCCTCCCATGGATTCGATGAGTTTCTTGGCTGCCGCGAACCGCGCGGGGGCGTTCTTCATGTCCTTCACGCCCTGCTCGGTCCACTTGAAGAGAGTCACATAGGTCGGCATCATGCACCTCCCCGTGAGTCAACATCCAGCGAACATTTCCCGTTGACGGACTTGCCGGCCCCGCTGATTCGCTGCTTTCGAGTGTACACCCGGCTTCCCGTTCCGGCACTGCTCTTTCTCCGCCGTCCACGCGCCATCACTCACGCCGCAAGACGCCCACAACCAGCGCCTGCGCCGTTTCCACGGCCAACACCGCGGCGTGTTTGGACGTGTCCGGCAGCCCGCCGAGGGCCAGTTCTATGTCGCCCGGGGTCAACTGCTTCACCTCTTCTAGGGTCCTGCCGGTGATCCACTCAGTGAGCGCCGATCCCGCCGCGATCGAGGCCGTGCAACCACGCGCTTTGAAACGGGCATCCAGAATGCGGCCGTTTTCGATCCGGGCCGAAAGCCTCAGTACGTCGCCGCAGGCCGGATTGGACACTTCCGCGGACACCGACGGCGGTTCCAGTTCGCCGGCCTTGCGCGGATTGCGGAAATGATCGAGCAGCCGTTCGCTGTATACCGACTCGCCCACTACCGTTATCATAACGGCATGGCTGTAAGGCAAAGCGCGGCAGATCGGAAGCCGGTTGTAGTGGTTGCGGCGCTCATCGAGCGCGATGGAATGTTTCTTATCTGCCAGCGGCATTCCTCCGATAGACACTCGCTCAAATGGGAGTTTCCGGGAGGCAAAGTCGAGCCTGGAGAGACGCACGCCGGCGCCCTGGCGCGAGAACTGGAGGAGGAGCTTTCCATTCGGGCGATGGTGGGCCGCGAGTTGACTCGCCACAGGCACCAATATCAAGGCCGCCGCCCGTTTCTCCTTGTGTTTCTGCGTGTTGATGGCTTCTCGGGCGAACCGCACAACAACATCTTCGCGGACGTGCGCTGGGTGAAGCGGGAAGACCTGACCGGCTATGACTTCCTCGACGGCGACCGCGATTTTGTCCAAGCCCTGGCCGCCGGCGCCTATTAGTTCCCCTTGAGCTTGAACTCGAGACCGCGCTCGCGGTTCAGATGTTCCGTGTATTCCCGGTCCAGGCTCTCGAGCGGAGCCGACTTATGATCGCCCTGCACGGTGAGGTAGTGCAGCTTGCCTGCTTCGCGCCAGCAAGCGGCCACGGACTGGATCGAGTTGTCCTTGAAGACCAGCAGGTAGACCGCGGGCTTCGCCTCCCACTTCACGGAAGCCGGCTCCTCGGCGGTTGCCGGCCTCGACGTTGGTGCCGAGTAGACCTGTACCCCTTTCGTCTCCTCAGCGTCGCCCGCAGGCTCGTGTCCGAGCGGCCTTTCGGCATCGGGAGAGTAGAAATTGTTAACCACCACTTGAGTCGATGGTGGCGCTGCCGGCGCAATCACGAACACCGGCCACGCCGGCTGATAGAGATACCCGCCCAGATACATAGCTGCTGCGCGGGGCGCGTGTCCTCCTCCGGTTGGGGCTCCCGTATAAGGCGGGGTGCCGCTTACCGTGGCTTGCAGGCGCGCGGCGTAGCTTGTGTCGGTGATTGAAAACGGATGAGTTCGCTTCGCCAAGCCGGATTGCTGGGCAAAGCCCGCGCACCCGAGAAACACCACCGCGACAACCGCGACCAAGCTCTTCATGAGCGCCTCCCCGACGATTCGCGATACAATTCTACCGCGGCAAGCTTCCGCCCTATGGAGTCCGATATGAATCCACTCAATCACACGCAGGTTTCCCGGCGCGGGTTTCTCGCCACGAGCGGCGCGGCCCTGGCCACGACTTCCTCCTCTACGGCCGCGCAGACAAGGCCGAAGATCCGGATCGCCCAGGTGGGCACCGGCGGCCGCGGCGTGTACTGGGGCGCCGATCTGGTCAAGAATTACAGCGACGTCGTTACCCTGGTGGGACTGTGCGACATAAACGGCAAGCGCGTCAAGGTGGCGCGCGATCTCATGGGCGCCGACGCTCCCACCTATGTGGATTTCGATCAGATGGTAAAGGAAACTAATCCCGACCTCATCCTGATCACCACCACCGACTCGGCGCACGCCGGCTATATCGTCCACGCCATGGAACTCGGCAAGGATGTGCTCACCGAGAAGCCGCTCTGTACGGACGAACAGCAGGCCCAGGCCATCCGCGATGCCGAAAAGCGGTACGGCAAGCGTCTCATCGTGGGCTTCAATGCGCGCCACTATCCCGAGGCCAAGAAGATAAAGCAACTCCTCATGGACAAGGCCATCGGCGACGTGATCTCCGTCGACTATCAGGAGTACCTGGATACCAGCCACGGCGCCAGCTACTTCCGGCGCTGGCACCGCCTGAAGGAAATGTCCGGTACGCTGCTGGTCAGCAAGAGCTGCCATCATTTCGACCAAGTCAACTGGTGGCTGGACTCGCCGCCAGTCGAGGTCGTGGCTTACGGCGACCTGAAGTTTTACGGGAGGAACAACTCGTTCCGCGGCACGCATTGCCGCGTCTGCCCGTACAAGAACAAGTGCCAGTTTTTCTGGGACGTCACCAAGAGTGCGAGCGCCGTGAAGCTTTACGTAGACTGCGAATCCGAGGACGGCTACCAGGTGGACGGCTGCGTCTGGCGCCAGGACGTGAACATCTACGACACGTATTCGGTCATGGTGAAGTACGCCAGCGGGGCCCGGCTCACCTACACCGCCAACACGTTCATGCCTTACGAAGGACAGGAAATCGGGATCAACGGCACCAAGGGGCGCATCGACTTCAACATGTACGGCGGCGGCGGATATAAGGACTTCCAGCTCCGCATGACCCCGAATTTCGGCAAGTCGGAACTTGTCACCGACCTGCCGCGCCGCGCCGGCGGCCATGGCGGCGCCGACCCATCGCTGCACGACCTGATCTTTCGCGAATGGGATCAGCCCGACCCCCTCGGGCTAAAAGCCAGCAGCCTTGCCGGAGCCTGGTCGAGCCTGGTGGGCATCGCCGGCTATCGCAGCATCGAGCGCGGCGGCGAACGCGTGAAACTCGCCGACCTGGCCAAATTATGATTCCCGCGGAGATCATCCTCAATCCCGCCTGGTGGAGCCGCAATTACGGGATCAGCTTCGAGCAGCGGTTCTATCTTGACACGGCCGCGCGCATCGAAAACGACGTCCTGATGCGCCGCGTGATGTATGAGCGCTTTGGATTAGGTGAACCCGATCCGAAGCCGCGGCCTGTCATCGGGTCCATGTACGTCGCCGGCGGCTTCGTGATTCCGGCGCTGTTCGGGGTCGAGGTGCGCTTCGCCGCCGACCAGGCTCCCTGGCCGGTTGCCAAGTGCATCAGCCGTGAAGAGGCCATGGCGCTCGCTGTGCCCGATTTCGAGAACCTGTGGCCTATGAAGCAGCTCATCGAGCAGATGGACGCGCTCGAAAAGGAATACGGCTACCTGGTTGGCGACATCGACCTCGACGGTGTTCTCAACACGGCCCTTCAGTTGCGCGGCGAGCAGTTCTTCGTCGACCTGGCCGAAGACCCGGACCTCGTCGATCACGTCTGCGGCGTAGTGGCTGAAGCACAGGCGCGCGTGGGCGCCTACGTCCGCTCCCGCACAGGCACAAACTCGATCTCCGTGAACCGTTCCATCGTGAACGTGGACCCGCGCATCTACCTGCACGGCAACTGCACCGTGCAGATGATTTCGCCGGCCACCTACGGCCGCTCGCTGCTCAAGTGGGAGCTGTACCTGGCCGGCCGTCTCGCGCCCTACGGCATACACCATTGCGGGAACAACCTGCAGCGGTTCGCGGCGGACTACGCCAAGACCAGCCTCGTCTTCGCCGACGTGGGCTGGGGCTCGGACGTGGCGGCTGTCAGCGCCGCCCTGCCGGACACTTTCCTGAACCTTCGCCTGAGCCCCGTGCGCATGCTGCAACTGACGGCGGCAGAAATCCGCGAGGACGCCGAGAAACTGCTCCAGGCCTGCGGGCGAACGGAGAAAGTGGGCCTCTGCTGCATCAACATGGATCACGGCACGCCGGACGCCAACATCCTGGCGATGCTGGACGCCGCCCGCCGCTGGGGCTCGTAAATCGAGCCTGCTGCTTTACGTTCGCACCGGCTCGGCGGTATTCTAAGTGTCTGCAATTCGCACCGGATGGCCAAGTATTCTCAGCCCGACCTTCGCGCCGCGGCGCTCGAAGAGCATCTGCACTTGCTCGAAGGGCAGCTCCGCCAGGCTCAGAAGATGGAAACCATGGGCCAGTTGGCCAGCGGCATCGCGCATGATTTCAACAACCTGTTGACCATCATCACCGGTTGCGCGCAGATGCTTCTGGAGGAGCTTCCCCCCGATAGCCCGCTGCGGATCGAAGCCGACGAAATCCTCGGCGCCAGCCAGCGCGCCGCGGCTCTGACCAATCAGTTGCTGCGGTTCAGCCGCAAGCAGCCGGCCGAGCCGGCGGTCTTCGAGGTCGACGCCCTGGTGGCGAACCTGGAGAGCATGCTGCGGCGCGTGATCGGCGAACAGATCGAACTGGACATCGTTTGCGACGCGCCGGGACTGCGGATTGAAGCCGACGTCGCCCGCATCGAGCAGGCTCTCATGAACCTGGCCGTGAATGCGCGCGACGCCATGCCGGACGGCGGCGTCCTGCACATCGAAACCGGTCTTGCCATGCGTGACGAAGCCTCCGGTTCGCCGCGCCGGTTCGTTGTGCTCACGGTCAAGGATACCGGCTGCGGCATGAGTGAAGCCGTCCGCGAACGGCTGTTTGAGCCATTTTTCACCACCAAGGAAAGCGGACGCGGCACGGGTTTGGGTCTGTGGACCGTTTACAACATCGTCCAGGAGTACGGGGGCGACATCTGGGTGACTAGCGAAACCGGGCGCGGAACCATGTTTCGCATCTACCTGCCGGAAACGGCTCGCGAGCCCGAGGCCGGCGCCAAAACCGCAAGGCCCGCCGCGCGGCCAGGACAAGCCGAGATGGTGCTTCTGGTCGAAGACGAAGACCGCGTGCGGAAGTTAGTCGGCGGGATGCTTACGCGTCTCGGTTACCGCGTGATTTCGGCCTCCGGAGGGCGGGAGGCCATCCGCCTTGCGAGGGAAAGCCAAGGGCAACTCGATTTGCTGCTGACCGACGTGGTGATGCCCCAGATGAGCGGCCACGAACTGGCCAAGCGCCTCACCTCTATGCTGCCGGGGCTCAAGGTGATTTACATGTCGGGCTACGTGCAGGACTCGCGCATCCACCGTGAGGTCGTTGCTTCCGGGGCGCCTTTCTTGCAGAAGCCCTTTACACAGGACGTCATGGCCCGCCTGTTACGCACGGTCCTGGACCGTGACGCCGCCCGTCCTCACGGCGCGTAGCCCGCGCCGGCGGAGCAAGGCCGCGAGCCACATCGCTCCATATACGGCCAGCACCAACATGAAAGGCTCCATCGGGAAGCGATAGCGGTGGCTGACGAAAAAGATGTAATACGGCAGCGGGTAGATCAATAGCAGCGCGAAGACGATTCCGGCCGGCTTGTTCTTCCGCCACGCAAGAATCGACCCGATCAGGAAAAACGGCAGTGGAACCAGGTACACGGAGCGCTTCAAAGCGGGCAACCGGAACTCCAGCTTGAAGTGCGCATTCCAGTCATCGCCCTGGCCGAGCCACCACGTCCGTATGCGCATCAGCGTGAGGCCGGCGAATTTTCCCGGATTCCGGCGAATGAAGTCCATGGCCAAACGGCTGCAATAGCGGTCGTACTCTACCTCCCCCATCCGGTAAAACAGCCGGCCCTCCTCTTTCGAGTTGGTGGGGTAGATCGCGTAGTTGCCGGTTCCGGTCCCCATCCGCTAGGCGCCCTCGTTGTTGCCTACCCGCAGATTGACGCCGGCCACGGTGCGGGGCGAGGTGACGACCAGCACCACCGCGTTGCGCACAATCCAGCGAAGATAGACCAGCAGGCAGCATCCCGTCAGTAGTGCCACCTCCCCGAAGCCCGATGAGTCCGGCCGCCTGGCGCGTCTCCATACGATGAACGCAATTGCCGGATAGAACAACACAGGGACCGGATTGACCAGCGCAACCAAGCCCATGAACAAGCCCAATCCGCTTCAGCGAAGGACTTGGAGGCAGCGCGTAAAGACAATTCACGAGCGCCACCAGCATCAGTACCAGCAGGCTCACGTCCCAGATAGTGTTGACGGCATGCCAGATGGACGGCGGATACAGCGCGAAGATGGCGGCAGCGGCCAGGCCCACCTTGGCATCGAAAACGTGCCTGCCCAGCCGATAGATTCCCAAGCACGTCAGCGCCGCGCACAAGGAGTTAAACACGTACACTGCGACGGCAGACGCCGCTGTATAGATTCCGAACAGCTTGAAGATGCCCGCCAGGATCAAGGGGTAGCCGGGTTGCACCTGGCCGGTGGGGCCGCTCGGTTCGTGCAACGGCGAACTGAATCCCTGTCCCATCGCGAGCGAGCGCGCAATGCGTCCCGTTTCGAATCCGAAAGCCCAATGATCGGCCTCGGGCGAAATATCGTACGCGCGGAAATAGATCATCACCGCGATGCGCACGAGAAAAGCCAGGGCGACAATCACCGTGCGCGTCAGGCTGGTTTTCCTCTGCATCGATTCTCCGCTACGACCCGAACTCCAGCCCGAAAATGCTCGCGTCTTTGTTGAAGGTGCTCTTCTAGAGAAGACACGTCCAGAAGGTTCATCCATGAGCAGAGGCCGAAGTATATGTTATAGTGCATCATAATACAACAGAATGGCAGACAATTTTATCCTCTTAAACTGTCCCAATTGTGGGGCCAAGCTCGACATCTATGACGACATGGAGCGTTTCGCGTGCTCGTACTGTCGAAGCGAGATGATCGTTCAGCGAAGGGGTGGCACTGTCGCATTGAGAGAGATCCAATCTGCAATCAAGGGTGTTCAGGTTGGGACCGATAGAACTGCGGCAGAACTGGCGCTGGTACGACTCGAGAAGGAATTGCATGAACTGCTGCGGCTAGAATATGCGACGTACACAGCACCCCTTCCACCTCCCCAGCCTGGGGTTCCACCGCCTTCGGCGGTGCCGATTGTTGTCACCTTCATACTCAGTTGCGTGGCCATCCCGTTTGTGGCGGCAAGCCTCTCGCTTTCCGGTGAAGTTTTTTTCTTTTTGATGGTTTGCGTCTTGTTCGGGCCATCAGGATTTGCGTGTTGTCGGTACGTGCAGAAGGACAGAGAGTATCGTCGCCATTGCGATGCATCTCGTAGAGCGCAGATGGACGCCAGGTCCATTACGTTAGGACAAATTCATCAACAAGTCGAGAAAGTGCGGGCCCAAATTGTGACGAACCGGCAAGTGCTGGAACACTAGAGAATTCAATCTTAGGCACTCCCAGAATCATCCACGCAAAGAGGACGCACTTGATCACACCCACAACTGCCAGGCCGAGATCTTCAAAGTATAGGGAACCCTGCAACCTCTTCAGTTGGCTCCCAATAGGGAAGCGAGCATCTGACGCCTGCTTTTAAACATGCGCTCGGCCCGGGCGGTCAGAGGGGCCCAAAGGGAAGGTGCCTGATGGTTGGGTTGTCGATTGGGTGAATGGATTGCCAGCGGTCGGCGACGTCGCCATTGTTTCCATTCTGGGATGTAAGAAGGATGGTATCAGTGAGTTTAGTTACTACTCGTTCCGTAGCTGTTTCGACGATGACCGTAAGGATTCTCCGACCTTTCAGGAATGGCTCGATGAGAAGTTTGGCGTTGGGCGCTACCATGGATTCGAGTACCCTACGGTGGACACCGTTGACAGCTCCATGGAGACGCTGCTGCAAGTGGCAGAGAGGGTTCGCGCCTCAATCGAAGCGCACCATACGGTTGTTGTTGTGGATTCCGGCGGTGTGAGTCGCACCGGCGCAGTGGGCAGGTCTATGGGATTCACAGCCGTACTCGGCACCCATCAAATAGGGCGCCCTCTTGGAGCATAACGGGCCGGTCGAGTGAATAGACATCCCGGGGGAGCAGCAATGGCATGAATGCAATTTGAATTGAGGCCGTCTCTCCTAGTTTCAACTCCACTCACTGAAACTCCAGCCCGAAAATGCTTGCCTGATCCATGCGGAAGCGCAGGATGATCGCCGTGCCCTCGGGATGCCCCAGGTCTTCCTGCCCGTTCCAGGTCACCGGCGCCCGGAATCGGTCGCCGAAGATTCGCGCGGCTTCGTTGAAGCTCCTGCCTGCGAGCGGTTTCCCCTTGATGTCGGCGACTTCGACCAGCAGGCTGCCGCCGCGCCTGGTCAGCGCGTTGATGCGCAGCTTGCGGCCCGGCGGAACCAGGCCGATGGTGGCGAATTCGCCGCGCTCGGCGGCCTCCAGCGCCACCAGCCGGCCCTTGGGCCAAACAGCATAGCCCGGCGCGAATTTCCACAGGCGGCGCGGGTATTTGTGAGGCACGTTATAGGCCGAATACGGCAGCACCCAGCGCCCGTCCGCCAGCTCGGTGAGCTGTGGATGGGCGAAGATGCACCCGCCATCGAAGGCGCCGAACGGGCCGGTCGAAAAGACCGGAGAACCGGGCAGGAAGTGCCACAGCCTCCCGTCGTGGCTCGATGCCAGGGCCACGCTGGTCGAATCGTTGGCTGTATGCCATATGGTGGGGAACAGCAGGTGGTGGTCCGGCGCACCCGGGATCGTCGTCTTGCCGTTGGTGTAGAGAGTATCGGTGGGGAGAAGCTCGGGCCCCGGTTCGAGGATGGTTTCGTGCAGCGGAAATTCACGGTAGTTGGCCGTTTCCGAGCGGCCGATGGAGCGCCGCCCGCTGTCCCAGGTTTTTGCGCGCGGCGGCGTCACCTTGTGGGACCGGAGTCCCGAACTCCAGGTGCGCGTATACGCCACATACTTGCCGAGACGCTGGTCGTAATACGCCGTGAGGTTGGTGTCGGTAACTTCGATGACCATCGGCTCGCGGAACTGCGTCCAATGCAACCCGTCGGCTGAAACCGCGCCGGTCATCCCCTTGGCGCCACCATCCTTGCGGCGCGCCGACTTCGGATCCCAGGCGCCCGGCCGCCGTCGTACGTACTCGTCCACCACGTCCTTTGGGAAATCCATCTCGGCGATGAGCTTGTACCGCTCGGCGGGCGGCGCAGAGGGATCGATGAAAACGCTGCCGCCGTCGGTCCCGAAAATGTTGACGATGTTGTTGGCGCGGCTGCCGTTCCACTCCACGATGCCGAGGTCCGGACGGCGCCAGGTCAGCCCATCGTCCGATTCGTAGTACACGAAGTGCTTCTGGCCGGGAGGATCGCCGGAGGTGGTGAACGGCGCGCCCCAGCCTCGATACTTGCCGCCGTCCTTGAGCAGCGTCGTGATGGCTACGCCGGCGCCCTCTTCCCACCCGCGCCCGGGTTCAAACAGCGGTCCCATGCGCTGGGCCGGCTGCGCCACCAGGCGAATGCCCCGCGGCTGATCGGTGCTGGAGAAATAGGCCGCATCCGGCGCCACGGCGGAAGTGAGGCCCACGCCCCTGCCCGCCGTGTCGCGCCAGGCAAACGAACCCGTCCGGACGTAATGCCAGTTCAGGAACACCAGGCGGTTGCCCAAAAGCTCGTAGGGCTCGCCGTATTCGATGGCCTCGGGCGCGCCTGGTGCGGGTTGCGCCGCGCTGGAACCAACAGTGGGTGCAGCCGCGGCGGTAGTGAGGAAACCTCTTCGGTTCATGCCCGGCATGAAGGCAGGCTCCTTTACCCTGGTGCGCGGCTAACGGCAGATGCCGCGCGTGCTCGATCGGATGAATCGTATCAGGTGCAGCGTCTCTTCGGTCGGGACCTCGCCCTCAATCCGCCGCAGCGCGTCCTCGAGCTTCAACCCCGAATGGTAAAGCAGGCGATAAGCGGTTGTGATAGCGGCGATCTGCTCCCCGGTGAAGCCCGCGCGCTTCAGCCCGACCTTGTTGATGCCATTCGGCTCCACGTACAGTCCGGCGTACAGGAAGAACGGCGGCACATCCTTGTTCACCCGCACACCGCCCCCGACCATGGCAAGCCGTCCGACCTTCGAGAATTGGTGAATCGCCACGCCGCCGGAAACGAACGCCTGGTCCTCGATTTCGACGTATCCCGCCACCAGCGCGCAACTCGCGATCACCACCTCGTTGCCGATCCTGGCGTTGTGGGCGATGTGCCCGGAACTCATGATGTAGTTGCCGTCGCCGATCTCGGTTACCGACTCCGGCTTGGTGCCGCGCGAAATAGTCCAGTGCTCGCGGATCTTGTTGCGGTTGCCGATGCGCAGGTAACTGCGCTCCCCCGTGAAGACCTTGTCGAAGGGATCGGTGCCCAGCACGGCGCCGGCGGAAATCTCGTTGTAGTCGCCCAGGGTGGTCCAGCGCTTGATGTATACGTATGGCTCAATGCGGCAGAATGCACCCACCGTGACGTCGCTTTCGACGACCGCGTAGTCGCCGATGACGGTTTGGGCTCCGATGCGCGCCTCGGGATGAATGCGGGCCGTCGGCGCGATGACAGCCGAAGGATCGATCGGCATAACCTTGTATCATACAAGCATCGGAAGGAGGCCTTGTGCGTACCCGTGAATTGGCCGAGTGGCTTGGCGCGACTTTTGAAGGCGACGGCGAAAAAGAACTGACCGGCGTGGCCCCCATCGAGACCGCGGGGGCGGCGGACCTGTCGTTCGTCGGTTCCCGCAAAGGACTGCGGCAGGCCGAGGCGAGCGCCGCCGGATGCCTGATCGTTCCCCCGGATTACGAGAATCCCGAGGGACGCACGGTGATTCGCGTGCCGGAACCGCGCACCGCGTTCGCGCGCGCCGTGGCCTTGTTGCATCCCGCGCCTGCGCCTCCCCCCGGCATTCATCCCACCGCCGTCGTGGCGCCGGATGTGGAAATCGGAGAAGGCGTGAGCGTGGCTCCCCGCGTGAGCATCGGCGAGGGAACCCGCGTGGGCGCCGGCTGCGTGATCGGCGCCGGCTGCTCCATCGGCCGCCGCGTCACCCTGGGAACGAATTGTATTCTGTACGCCAACGTCACCTTGTACGACGACGTGGACATCGGCGATCGCGTTATTCTGCACTCGGGTTGCGTGATCGGCGCCGATGGTTTCGGCTTCGTCATGGTGAAGGACCATTACGAGAAGTTTCCTCAGGTGGGGCGCGTTTCGATAGGCAACGACGTCGAGATCGGCGCCAACTCCTGCGTGGACCGCGCCGCCCTCGGCGTCACCTGGATCGGCGAAGGGACCAAGCTCGACAACATGGTTCACGTCGCGCACAACTGCCGCATCGGCAAGCACGTCGTGGTGGCGGCGCAGACCGGCTTTTCGGGCGGTGTGGTCATTGAAGATTACGCCGTCGTTGGCGGGCAGGTGGGCGTGGGCGACAAAGCGCGCATCGAATCGCGCGCCGTCATCGGCTCCGGCGCGGGCATCCTCAGTTCGAAGGTGGTGCACTCCGGACAGGTCATGTGGGGCACGCCCGCCCGTCCGCTGCGCGAGCATCTCGAGCAACTCGCCAACCTCGCGCGCCTCCCCGAGGTGCGGCGCGAGATCCGCGAATTGAAAGAGCGTCTGGACAAGCTGGAGAAGAAGTAGCAGCGCTCCCGGCGGCGGACGGCCCCGCGCGCCCTAGCGAAACGTGATGCGCACCCGTAGGTCGCCGCGCGCGTCAAAGGAAGCGTCCAACGCCGCGCCGTGAGCTTCCACGATATGCAACACGCTGGCCAGCGCCAGCCCGCTTCCGCCCGGCACGTGCGCGTTGAACGGCTCGAACAACGTTGCCAGGCTCTCGGCGTCGTAATCGGGTGCGGGCCCCGAGAACTCCAGGCAGGTTCGCTCGTCCACCGTCCACGTCCGGATGCAGACATCGCCGCCGTGCGCCGCCTGCTGGAAGAACCTGAACAAATTGCACAACAGATGCTGCGCCTGCGAAGCGTCGGCGAGGACCGCAGCCACCTGCTGCTCCGGCTCGTAGTGTACTCGAGAGGCGCCTTCGCCCGCCCATTCGGCCAAGGTCTCGCTGATGAGCTCGGAAAGGTCCAGCAGCTCCATGCGCGGCGGAGCGGTCTGCAGGTAATGGATGGCGTCGGTGAGGATGCAGTTGCACTGCTCAACCATCTGCTGAAGCCTGCCGATCTGCGCGCGCACTTGCACCTCTGTGTCCGGCAGCGTGATGTCCAGGTAATAAGCGATGCTTTCTATGGTGCTCAGAGGCTGCCTCAGATCGTGGGCAATATGACGTACCACCTCGCCGGCGGTGGCAGTTGGGGCGGCAGTTGGCGTGGAGTTCGGCATCGGACCGGCGACAGTTGTCGATTATACCCCGGGCGGGGACAGCCTGCCGTGCCGGCCACTGAATCTTGACATCAAGATAATGGCTTCGGAAACTTGCGTTTTCGCGGTAGTACAGATAGAATCCGTTGAATGGTTCCCATGCGCATGCTAAGAGTCCTGCTCCTGTTCGTGTTCATTGCGGGAGCGTCTTCCGCTGGAGTGTTCCTGAGTGCCGACACGCCGGTGACGATCCCGGATCTGACCACGGTCTATTCGTACATTACCGTTCCGTCGGGCGAGACAATCACGGATGTCAATGTCACGATCGGTTCTCTGTCTCACAGTTGGGACGGCGATCTCCGCATTTGGTTGACCAGTCCCGGCGGTACTTCCATCGTCCTTTTCGCGAATTACGGCGGAGGCGGGGATGGCCTCTTTGGGACCGTGTTCGACGACGAAGCATCCATCTCGATCGCGAGCGGTGCCGCGCCTTTTACCGGCGCGTTTCAACCATTCTCAGCCTTGTCGGCGTTCGACGGCCAAAACTCCGGCGGCATTTGGACTCTGACCGTCGCCGATCAGGTCGGCGGAGACTCCGGCACACTGAATGCGTGGTCGCTCGAAGTGGACGGGTCGGGCGTTTCGGACGTTCCTGAACCCGCTACCTGGCTGCTCGGCGGTGTAGGCCTCCTCGGCCTGGCACTGCGCTGCTGCATCCGCTGACAAAGAAGCTGCACGCCAGTTTTCCGTAAGATGTCCGCATCAGCATCCGGCGCGAGGCCGGTAGCCCCGCGCCGTCTCATCGGGATGTGCTGGTGCGAAAGCAGGTTGTCCCTGCGGTAACACTCATTCGGATGGATCGGCCGCGAAGATGAAGGAACAACTGAACGCCATCATCTTGGAATTCATTGTCGTCGTCGCGCGCTGCTGGAAAACAACGGGTACGGCTCAGGATCGTGCTGTCTTTCAACAAGACGCTGCGATCGCGGCATGGTGGCTGGCTAAACTCAGGGAGGGCAACGCCCAGGCTGTGGCGGAGGAAATACTATCAGCCCAGACCAAGAAGCATTTCTCTGACTACTGGCGGGCAGGGGAATGTGGCGAGAATGAAACCAAGGCTTTTATGAGTATGACGAAGGCTGTTGAGGTGCTTCTGATGTCGCACTAGACAACAGGAGACAGAAGCACCCTTCCGAACCATAAGCCAGAATCCGGGCCGGGAATTACCAAGCCGTTATAGCGGCATACGAAGGCTCCGCCATAGCAGGTCATCCCCTTCGAACAGGAAATCCGCTCCCCATCTGCGGCACAATGGTGTGAGGTTCTCAGTATGGAAATCAAGCAGGCACCCGATCAGCGAGAGACTCTGCGTACGCTCCCCGGCGACGACGCCCGGCAGATTCTGTGGCGGTATGCGGACCGCTATGACTTACAGATGGTCGTACAAGCCGCGCGCGGCGTGGCTCGAGGGCCCGTGGCGCGCTTGGTGGCCGCCGGCGGACGCAACTCGCACGAATGGACTGAAGGCAAGGCAGAGCTGCTCAAGCACTTCGACGAGGCCGGCATCACCAACGTCTACATGGATCCCAGCGAAGGCGGCTACATCGAAGGGCCCAAAAATCTTGCCCTCGCGCTGGTGGCCTTCGAGCTAGCCTGGGTGGACGCCGGCGCGGCCACCGGCAGCCTGGCCGGATGCCTGGCCCTGTCGCCCATCCACGAGTGCGGCACCGGCGAGCAGAGAGAGCGCTACATGTCGCTCGCCGCGCCGAAGCCCGGCGAGGATCAGGAGCCGTGGCGTGGCGCCTTCTGCCTGACCGAACCCATCCCTTACGTCGGCGTCGAAACGGGCATTCTCGGCGGCAAGATGCGCGTTGCGGAATGGAAAGACGGCGAGGAGCCCATCCTGCAGGTAGATAAGCGCGGGCGCTTCATCACCAATATGGGCTTCGCCAACTTCGTCACCGCCGCCGTGGAGAGCGACGACCCGCGCATCAAGGGCACCTGCATGGTGATCCTCGAACAGGGAGACCCCGGCGTTTTCGATCGCGGCACCCCGGCCCGGAAACTGGTCCACCAGCTTTCCTCCACCCGCGACCCGATTTTCAGCCTGAAGGTGCCCGCCAGCCGCATCATCGGCGGCTACCAGATCAAGGACGGCGTCATCATCCCCAACATGGCGCACGGCCAGGTGATCGAGGCCGTCTTCCGCCACACACGCGTGACGGTCGGCATCATGACTTCCGCCAAGCTGCTGAGCGCCGTCGAGCCCATCATTCGCTACCAGCGTGGGCGCTTCCGCGGCGCTGAGGGCCTGGCTCCCGGTTCGCCTCGATATGAACTCGGCCTGCAGCAAAAAGAGGATGCGCTGCACCGCCTGGTCGACGTGTGGGCAGCCGGTGAGGCCGGCGCTTCGCTTGGTTTCGCCACCGCGCGTCTGTTCGACGAACTCGATCCGCTCCTGCGCGAAAAGGACAAGTTGATGGCCGAGCAGGGCGTCGGCGGCGGCAGCGCGCAGTTCAAGGCGTTGCGCCGCAAGCAGAAGGACGCCGTCGAGTACCTGCATCAGCTTTATCTGCCGGAGGCCAAGCGCGACAAGACCCGCTACGAAGCGCTCTCCGGCGATCCCCTGGTGCGCTTCCTGGTGGTGGACGCCTTGGGTAACGTGCTCTGCCCAGCCACCAAGCTTTGGAACACCGGCGTTGGGGCCAACCTGATGCGCGAAGCCGTCAGCCTGATGGGCGGCTACGGCATCACCGAGGACTGCCCCGGATTCCTCGGGCAGAAGTGGATGGATGCGCAGCTCGAAGCCACCTACGAAGGCCCGGAAGTGGTGCAACGCCGCCAGCTCAGCGTCACCATGACCAACGAGCTGTTCATCGAGCAGTTCCGCCATTGGATCGGCGAAATGCGCGAGATCGCCTCGCGGCGGCCGGGCACCGGCGCGTGCGCGCTGGCCAGCGCCATGCAGATGTGGCTCTGGACGCTGAATCATCTCCAGAAGGCCACCGATGCCAACGGCGGCAAACTCTTCAACAGCTCCCGGCACGGCGTGACCTTCCCGCTAGCCGACGCATTGGGCTGGTTGCTCTCCTCCTACTGCCAGATCAAGGACGTGATCGAGCTGGAAAGGAAAGGCCCCGAGAACCCCGTGCTGGCCGAGGGCCTGCCCGGCTTGGCCGGTTTCCTGACGGACCTCTGCCACGTGCAAGCCGCGCGCGCCGCCGGTGAGGTGGGCCGCATTTGCTCCACCCTGGTTTTTGGCTACAACCGCCATCCCGCCTGGGACGATCCCGGCTGCGAGAGCTGTTACAGCTCGAACGAACTGGCGGAACTGGAAGGCACGATGCCGGGCCTCGCCAGCATAGCCGGAGATGCTACCGGCGAAGATGGCTCGCACCCGGCGAAGGCCGGCCCTTGCGCCGGTTTCGACGGCTACGAAACCTTCGTGCGGTTACGGACGCGGCTCGACGGATGCCTGACCGGCGCGCAACTGGCCAAGGACCGGGCGGCGCGCGGACTCACCGAAGTGATGATCCCCGAGGCGCTGGATTACCCCGCATGAGCGAGCAAGACATAGAACGGCAGAGCATGGACGTCGACGTCGTGTGCGTGGGCTTCGGCCCCGCCACGGCGGGCTTCCTGACCACGCTCGCCCCGCGCCTCCTCAACGAAGACGGTACCCCGGCCATCGAAAGCGCCGTCATGCCCGGCATGCCGCTTCAGGTCATGTGTTACGAGCGCGCTGACGACATCGGCTTCGGCGTATCCGGCATTGTGACGAAGGGGCGGGGCATACGCGCCTCGTTCCCGAACCTCAACACGGCCGAAATCCCCATGGCCGCGCCCGTTACCGGTGAGAAGGTTCTCTATTTGCTGGATCCGGTGGGCGCCAGCCGCCGCTCGTTTGCGCTGCGCATGGCTGATAAGCTTGTGCGCGGGCTGAAGCCCTTGTTCCGTTACGAGGATGACGCCGTCGAGCTGCCCTTCACGCCGGAGTTCCTGCACAAGCGCGGCGGGTTCGTCCTGTCCATGGGCCAGTTCATGCAGTGGGTGGGGTCGCAATTGATGGCTACCGGCGCGGTGCAGCTCTGGCCCGGTACGCCGGTGGCCAAAGCGCTGCTCGATCATGGCAAGGTGTCCGGAGTCCGCCTCATAGACCAGGGCACGGACCGCCAGGGCAATCCCGACGCAGGCTTCCTTCCGGGCATGGACATACACGCCCAGCTCACCGTGGTAGGTGATGGCCCCGTGGGCGTCGTGGGCCGCCAGATCGACGCCGAAGTCGGCTTGCCCGCCGGCCATCACCGCATCGAGTGGGCCGTGGGTGCGAAAATGGTTGTCGAATTACCGGAGGATTCGACGCTCCAGCCGGGCATGGTTCTGCACACCTTCGGCTATCCCGAGCCCGAGATCTTCGGCTTCCTGTACGTTCATCCGGACCGCCTGGCTTCGGTCGGAATCTTTGTGCCGAGCTGGTTCGACAACCCGGTACGCACGTCCTACCGCTACCTGCAGCACTTCATGCTGCATCCATACCTTTGGAAGTACTTGAAGGGAAGCAAGTTGCGGAGCTGGGGCGCGAAGAGCCTGCTAGAGTGCGGCCGCCTGGGCGAGCCTTACCTGGCAGGCGACGGTTACGCCCGCATCGGCGAAGGTTCGGGTTCTACCAA
This sequence comes from uncultured Solibacteraceae bacterium, assembly GCA_964384215.1. GTDB lineage: Bacteria > Acidobacteriota > Terriglobia > Bryobacterales > Bryobacteraceae > JAJFUV01. The sequence goes on from CAYLLB010000003.1 coordinate 29,743, forward strand.
CGTGCTGACCGGCTCGGGCGTTGACGAAGCCTGGACCACCGGCGCGCAGCTTGCCGAAGCCGTCATCGAGTTACTCCAAGAAAAGAAACCGTTCTCTCGCGAGAACCTCGAAAAAACCTACGTCCGCCGCAGGCGCCAAAGCTGGGTCGACCGCGAGGGCCGCATCGCCGAGCACGCCCGCGATGGTTTCGACCGCGGCCTCGTTCAGGGCCTCATCGGCATGGCCCTCGCCGGCATGACCCGGGGAATCCTGAACATGCCCGGCAAGCCGCTCCGGCCTTACGAGCGCATCCCGGACGTTTACGAGTATTACGAAGGACGCATTCCAGCCGAGGAGATGGCCCGCCTGCGCGAAGAGTGCGCCGCGCGAGGCGTGCCGCTGCACGATGCGCTGATGGAACGCTGCGGCTGGCCCGCCATCCCCTATGACGGCGAACTGCTGGTCTCGCACCAGGACGCCCTTCTGATGGGCGGCAAGGTGCAGGCCCCGCCGGGCTACCCCGACCACGTGGTCTTCCTCTATCCCGCGCTCTGCGAAGCTTGCGGCACCAAAATCTGCGTCGAAGTTTGCTCCGGCGAGGCGATCCGGCCGGGTCCGAATGGCGTGCCGCAATTCGACCGCGACAAGTGCGTCCATTGCGGTGCCTGCCTCTGGAACTGCGAGATGCCTCTGGATGGCAAACCCGACCAGACCAACATTGATTTCCGGGCCGGCGCGGGCGGTTTGCACTCGGCCGAAAATTAGGGCCGGCACGAAGCCGGCCCCGTCGTGTGGTGGTGCGAATTCAGAAGGGAATCAGGCAGCCTTTCGCAGCGGAGCGGTGAACCTGCGGCGCGCAGCGAAGACGGGTATGGCCCGGACTTTCGGGCGTGGCTCATTGGGGCCATCGATACGCCAGCGCGGTGCGGTTCCGAAGTACTCGTCGAGCGGATAGAGGGAATAAGGCTCCAACTCGCGGAACACTTGGCCTAACTTGGTCTCGATCCGGTACACCATGTGGAAGAAGTTCCCGCGCTCCATTTTGAGCTGGCGGCAGCACAGCTTCCAGTCCGCGCCGAGTAAGAAATGATATTTGAAAACGCGGTACTGTTCGGCGCTCAGGTGCCGGCGGCTGACCAGGCAGAAATCCGCTACGTACTCCTCATCTTTCCGGCCCCAGCTGAACCGCCTCTCACGCCCTCCCGTGAACTCGAGCGAGGCACGGCTTATGTGTTTCTCCTTGGTGGCGCAATATCGAAAACGATTGAAACACGCGCGAAAGACCGCGCGCAACACGCAACCGCACGGCACAGACTTGCCGTTTCGTCCGGCCCGCAACCCGAGGCCGAAACACTGCATGCATGTGTGCTTTGCCAATCCCAATGTCTCTGATCTGGTCCAATCAAACATTGTGCATGTCCTCCTGGCGTCTCCTCCTGGTCCGAGTCGAAGAGCGCCGTGCAATCCTGATTCTAAGGTAAATCACTTAAAAAAATAGTCAATATATTGATATGAACAAAATGCCATCGTTCCTTTCGATGGGAGAGTTGCGTGCTCTCTATCTTATTCATTCCTAAGGTTATTGCTATAGAACAAGCGCGGCGCAAAAAAATCGCTTAAGAACGATATTTAATGCTACTATACCTAGAGAAGTGCGAACCTATTTCAAACTGAAATAGGCTGCGGAGCGCCTTCATGTACTTTCAAACGCTGCAATCCCGGCTGGTGGCTGCCGTCCGTATGCGAGTCCGCACTGGCGAACTGACCGAGCGCCGGCTGGCGCGGTTGACAGGCATTTCCCAACCGCACATCCACAATGTCCTGAAGGGCGCCCGCGAACTGTCTCCGGAGATCGCGGACCTGATCCTGCGGCAACTGAAGATCTCCCTGCTCGACCTGGTGGAGGGCGAGGAACTTGACGCGCGCGCATCGCTCCGGCAGGCGCCGCAGCGATACCGGGAGGTCCCGCTGGTGGACGGCCGCATCGGTCCCGGGCACAGGTTCCCGGAAGGGGTGAGCCCGGTGGAGTTCTATCCATTTCCCAGCGTCATGCTAGTGTCCCTGGACCGGCCGCTGGCGGCGAGGCTGGACGGCGATCCTCAAATGCGGTCCGTGGTTGCCGCGGGCGACCTAGTGCTGCTGGATCAGCGCGAAGGCCCGCGCCGCAACCCCGATGTGGATTCGTTATATGTGGTTTCGCGCAACAACGAGGGGATTGTGCGCTGGGTACGGCAAGGCCCGCGCTCCATCTACCTGGCGGCCGCGGATTCTTTCCTGCGCCCATCCGCTTGGGAACATGTGCCGCTTGCGGACTGCCATGTGCTGGACGTTGTGAAGGCCAGGATCGTGTGGATCGGCCGCGAGACGGCGTGCGGAATGGGATGGCTGCCGGATCAGGACTTGCCGGCCACTTCGCGATAGGTATCCAGCACTTCCCTGGCCGTGACGTCCCAACTGAAGCTGGCGGCCTGGCTGTAACCTCGCGCCACCAGGTCCCGCCGCAGCGAAACGTCCAGCAGCACTTCCCGGATGCCGCGCGCGATGTCGAAGACGTTGTCCGGATTGACAATCATGGCGGCGTCGCCGGTGACTTCCGGCAACGAGCTCACGTTGGAGGTGACCACAGGCGTCCCCGAAGCCATGGCCTCGAGCGGCGGCAGACCGAAGCCCTCGTAGAGAGAGGGGAACACGAACGCGGCGGCCGATTCGTAAAACACCCTGAGCGTATCGAACGGCACGAAGCCCAGGAAGCGCACCGCCTGCTCCATGTGCGTCTTATTGACAGCCTGGCGCACGGTGGGGTTGCGCGACACCTCGTCCCCGATGATGATGAGGCGCAGATCGCTGTACACGGGATGATTCTCGAGATCGCCTCTCAGCACGGCGAAGGCTTCGACCATGCGCGGGATGTTTTTTTGCGGGCGGATCGTGCCGGTGTAAAGCAGATACGGATAGGAAATCTGGTAGCGTTCCAGGATGCGGCGCCGTTCGTGGTCGGCGCTGCCGGGACCGGCCGCCCGCGCGTCGGCAGGGTTGGGATGCGCGGCGAAGCGCGGATCCGGCGCGTTATAAATGCGGCGGATGCGCGAGGCTGGAATATTGAGGTAGTGCTCGACGTCGCGCCGCGTCGCTTCGGATACCGCGATGACTTTGTCCGCCCTCAACAGGCCGCGGCGGAAAAGGTAGTGCCTCAGGCTCTGCCGCCAGCTCGAAACCTGTTCGAACAACAGCACGCTCATATCGTGAATAGTCACGACGTAAGGTTTGGGCATCCAGTAAGGGACGCGGTTCAGCGGCATGTGGTAAAGGTCGGGTTGAAACTGCCTTACGAACAGCGGAAAGGCGGCCAAGTCTCGCAAATCCAGATCGCTGCGCGTGTAGGTTACCAGCTTGAAATTCGCCGGTAGCCCATCGAAGTCCTTCACGTCCCCGGGGAAAGCCGTGATCGTATAGCGGTTCTCGTGGTCCAGGTTGCCGAGGGCCCGGAGCAGATTTCGGATATAGGTCCCGATTCCGAAATCCCGTAAGTGCCGGGCGTCGAAAGCAACGTGGAAAGCCATGCCTTAAGAGGCCGGTGAGCGCTTCCAGGCGTAGAGCGGAAAGCGCTCGGTCAGGGCCGCAACACCCTCGCGGACGCGGGTGGCGGTCTCTTCGTTGCCGATGTGGGCCAGCGCTTCGGCGATGAGTGAGGCCACCTCCCGCATCTCCGCCTCGCCGAAACCGCGCGTGGTAACTGCCGGAGAGCCCAAACGGATACCGCTCGGATTGAGCGGCGGATTCACGTCGAATGGGATCGTGTTCTTGTTTACCGTGATGTAAGCCTGATCGAGGAACTTCTCGGCCTCGCGGCCGCGAATGCCCTTCGAAAAGACGTCCACCAGCATGACGTGCGTGTCGGTGCCGCCGGAAACTACCCGGAAGCCGGCTTCGGCCAGCCCGCCAGCCAGCGCCCTGGCGTTCGCCAGCACGCGCTCCTGGTAAGCCACAAACTCGCTGGTCATGGCCTCCTTGAAGCAAACAGCCTTGGCTGCGACCACGTGCACCAGCGGTCCGCCCTGGCGGCCCGGGAATACGCTCTTGTCCACGGCCGCCGCGTACTTCTCCTTGCAGAGGATCAGGCCCGAGCGCGGTCCCCGCAGCGTCTTATGCGTGGTCGAGGTAACGATGTCGGCATACTCGCACGGGTTGGGATGAAGCCCCGCCGCAACGAGGCCCGAGAAGTGGGCCATGTCGACCAGGAAGATGGCGCCCACGGAATCCGCGATCTCGCGGAAGCGGCGGAAATCGATAATGCGTGGATACGCGCTTCCGCCGGCGATGATCAACTTGGGTTTATGCTCCTCGGCCAGGCGCGCCAATTCCTCGTAGTCAATGGTCTCATCCTCGCGCCGCACGCCGTAGGGCACGATGTGATACGTCTGGCCGGAGAAATTCAGGTGATGGCCGTGGGTGAGGTGCCCGCCGTGGGAAAGGTTCATGCCGAACACGGTGTCGCCCGGCTTCAACACGGCCGCGTAAGCGGCTTCGTTGGCCTGCGAGCCCGAGTGCGGCTGCACGTTGGCGTGTTCGGCCTTGAACAGCGCCTTGGCACGCTCTCGCGCGAGGTTTTCCACCTCGTCGACGAATTCGCAGCCTCCGTAATAACGCTTGGCCGGATAACCTTCGGCGTACTTATTCGTGAAGACGCTGCCGGTGGCTTCCAGTACGGCCTCGGAAGTGAAGTTCTCGCTGGCGATGAGCTCGAGCCGGGTGTTCTGCCGGTCGAGTTCCCCGCGGATAGCGCGGTACACTTCGGGATCGACCTCGGCCAGGGGTCGGGACATTCTCTCCTCTTCGGTCATGAGTTCGGTACCTGATTCTCTTCGGCGTCCCTTTCGCTCTCAATGGCGCTGATCTTATTCACGCGCCGCTGGTGGCGTCCGCCTTCGAAACTGCCGTGCAAAAAAGTGTCCAGCATGGCAGTGGCGGCCTCCAAGGTAGTGTACTTGGCGCCGAGCGCCAGCACATTGGCGTTGTTGTGCGCCCGCGCCAGGCCCACCTGGTCCGGGTTGGCGCCCCACACGGCGCGCACGCCGTTCACCTTGTTCGCCGCAATGGCCATTCCGGTTCCGGTAAAGCAAACCAGCACCCCGTAGTCGGCCCGGCCGCCGGCAACCTCGTGCGCGACGGCGGAGGCGAAGTCCGGGTAGTCGCAAGAGTCCTGGCTGTGAGTACCGCGGTCGTCTACCACGTACCCTTGCTTGACCAGCTCCTGCTTCAGGCTCTCCTTGAGGAGAAACCCGGCATGATCGGCGCCGATGGCGATTTTCATCAGGGGTAAACCTCATCTTATCATGATGGTTCCGTGGCGCTTGCCAGCGTTACAGGAAGGAGGCATGATAACCGCATGCCCACCGCGCAACTGGTCAGCCGCCGCGAATTCCTCGGCGCTGCCGCGGCGCCCGCGATTCTCCGCGGACCCCTCGGACAGCGGAAGCAGCCCAATATCCTCGTCATCATGTCCGACGAGCACAACCACCGCGTGGCCGGCTTCTCCGGAAACCGCCTGGCGCGCACGCCGAACCTGGACCGTTTGGCCGCGGGCGGCGTCACGTTCGAAAACTGCTACACCAATTCCCCGCTCTGCGTGCCCTCGCGTCTGGCGTTTACAGCGGGCAAGTATATCCACCGGACAGGAGCCTGGTCGAACGCGAGCGAGTTGCCGAGCGCCGATTATCCGTCGATCGCCGGGATTCTGAATCACGCCGGATACGAATCGTACCTTTGCGGCAAGCAGCATTACGCCGCTTCGCGCCGTTACGGCTTTACCGAGATCGGTGATATGAACCGGAACCGCAAGGACGGCCGCATTGCCCGCCGCGCCGCCGGCGATATGAGCAGCACACGAGCCGGCGTGCGCCAGCGCATCCAAGGCATCGCGGCGGCGGAAGATTCGACCGTCATGTCGCATGACCGCCGGGTAACCGCCGGCGCCGCCGGCTTTCTCTCCAAACGGGAAGCGGGCGCCCGGCCGTTCTTCCTGTTTGCGGGCTACCTGGCCCCGCACTTTCCGCTCACCGTGCCGCAAAGCTACCTGGACCACTTCCGAGGCAAAGTGGGCATGCCAAACCTGCCGCCGGGACTGGTGGAACACCTGCCGCTCAACTATCAGCATCTGCGACGCGGCTTCGGCCTGGACGAGTTCGACGCCGCCACCACCCGCCGCGGCCGGGAGCACTACTACGCCCTCGCCGAATGGATGGATGCGCAAGTGGGACAGTTGCTGGACGCGCTGGGGCACAGCCGCGTGGCGCGCGATACCGTCGTCATTTACACGACCGACCACGGCGAGAACATGGGCGAGCACGGCCTGTGGTGGAAGAATTGCCTGTTCGAGCACGCCGCGCACATCCCGCTGGTGGTGAACTGGCCCGAACGCTGGAAAGGTGGCGCGCGGCGCTGCGGCGTCTGTTCAATGGTGGATCTCGTCCAGACCATCGTGCAACTCGGCGGCGCCCAGGCGCCGGAAGACTGGGATGGGGATTCGCTCCTGAGTGTTTTGGACGATCCCAAGGCGCGCTGGAAGGATATGGCCGTGAGCCAGTATTACGGCCACAACATCGCCTCCGGCTTCGCCATGATCCGGCAAGGCGCGTGGAAGTACATCTATCACAGCGCGCCCGGCGCAGGGTATCCGGCCGTGCGCGAGCTTTACGACCTGGCGGCCGATCCGGACGAACTGCACGACCTGGCCCGCGCGCCTGAGCATCGCCGGCGCCTCGATTCCATGCACGCAGCCCTGCTGCGGGAACTCGGCGAGCATCCCGACGTCACCGAAATGCGCTGCCGCGCGGAAACCAGCCGGGGCTACCCACAGCCGGTTTAGTGGGCTAGAGTGGCAGTATGAGCAGACTGGCGATCCTGGGGGGCCACCCTGTCCGTACCAAGCCTTTCAGTCCATGGCCGCGCTACCTGCCGGCCGACGCCGAGCGTTTGCAGAAGGTTCTCGAGAGCCGCCACTGGGGCGGGTTCCCTCTGCCTTCGAAGTACGCCGGCGAGTTCGCGGAGCGTTTCGCCGAAATGCACGGCGCGCGTTACGGTCTTTGTGTTGCCAACGGCACTATCGCGCTGGTGACGGCGTTGCAGGCAGCCGGGGTGAGGTTCGGCGACGAGGTCATCGTGCCGGCCTATACCTGGGATGGAACGGCCACGGCCGTCCTTTTCGCGGGCGGCGTTCCGGTCTTTGTCGACGTCGATCCCGATACCTATTGCCTGGACGTCGACGCCGCGCGCAAGGCCATCACGAGGCGCACTACGGCGATCATTCCCGTCCACCTGGCCATGCGCTTCACCGACATGGACGCGCTGGCCGAGTTGGCTGCCAAGCACAAGCTCAAGATCATCGAGGACTGCGCACACGCCCATGGCGGGCAGTATAGGGGCCGGGGCGCGGGCTCGATCGGCGACATCGGCTGCTTCAGTTTCCAGGAAAGCAAGCTCATGACGGCGGGCGAAGGCGGCCTGACGCTTACCTCCGACCTCGGTTACTTCGAGGCCATGCAAAGCGTTGTCAATTGCGGCCGCGCGAGCCTGACCGACCAGTACGGGCGCCGCATGCTCGGCTCCAACTACCGCATGACCGAGTTCCAGGCCGCTCTTCTCATCGGCCAGCTCGACATGCTGCCGGAACTGGCCGCGCTGCGTTCCCGCAACGCGGCGCTGCTGACCGAAGCGCTGGCGACGCTGAAGGGCGTCCGGCCGCTGCCCAAGCAGCCGGCGATCACGCGAGACACCATCTACAACTACGTGCTCCAGTACCGCCCGGCTGACAAGCGCGTATCCCGCGACTTGTTCGTGGCCGCGCTCGAAAAGGAAGGCATCCCGTGCGACGGGCGTTTCTATGAGCCGGTTTACAAGAGCGACCTCTTCTATGCCACCCCGGACAACTCGCCGCAACTGCGCATCGGCCGCGAAGAGACCATGCGCTACGACATGGTCCGCTGCCCGGTGGCCGAGCGCGCGGCCTACGAAGAAGCCGTGTGGCTGCCGCAGTTCCTCCTGATCGGCGAGGAGGCGGACGTGCATGACGTTCACACGGCCATCAAGAAGGTTCTCGAAAACCTGGATGAACTGGCCCAGGCCGATCCATCGCTGGCCGGCGTGAAGGCCATGGGGCGCGCTCAGCGCGCCCGCTTCGAACGGCAGAAGAATTACTAGAATACAGAAGACGGAAGTCTGCTGTCCGGGCCGTGTATTATCAGAACCGCGCGGGCGCGGCGTAGCGGACGACGTCCAGCTTGGCCAACGCCGCCAAGCTCTCCAGGGGCAGGCGGCCTATCACGATCTGGCCCGAGCCGGACTTCGTGATGAATTCAAAGCCCAGCTCCGCCTTCAGTTTGGCGAGCGTGGCCGGGGTCGCATCGGAGAGCGTGATCATTACCGTTGCCTTGCCGTTCTTCACGAACCTCGCTTCCGCGGCGGTTGGCGCGGCGATCCCCTTCTCCAGCCGGTCGACTACCGCTTGTAGATCCGGATGTAGCTTGGATGGGCGCTTATACTCGTTCGCCGCGTCGGTGAATGTCATCTCGCGCCGCATGGACACCGGCGCCGAAGTCAGGGCGGCAAAGCCACCTACCCCGCTGGAACCCTTCATGCGGACTGCCTGCAGGGCCTCGCCGGGCCTGCCGAAGACGCCTTCATAGCTCACCCCATCCGGCATCTCCACGGGCACTTCAACGCGCACCGGCTCGCCGCCCACAGTTACCGTAGTCTCTTCGACGGCCACAAATGAAGTGAATTGCGTCATCAGGCGGTATTCAATGCCGAGCTGGGTGATCTCAGCCTTGGTGCTCGCGATGCCGCGCTGCATGCCCGCGTAGTCCACGCTCATGAGATCGTCGATCTTCCTGCGTGCCCAAAGACTCGCCAGCACGTCGTGGGATGGCTCGTTCGCCGGCAAGATTACGGGGATTTCGCGCACCACCTCTCTTCCCGCCATGCGCCCGCGAAGCCGCACCAACCCGCGCCCCGGCGCTGTGTAGCGGCCGCTCACGATGACCGGCTGCGCGCCGAACAGGTCCGGGATGCGCTTCGGATAGACGTCCTCCACGGCGAGGCCGCCCCAGTCGATCGAAATGTCGGTCAGCAGCGGATTACGCACGCGCTCGTGGAAACGGCGCGCGGCGGCCGAACCGTCGTCCTTCAATCCGACGTACTCGACTTCGCCCTTTCCCTCCGCCGCCATCTTGTCCAGCAAAAAGCGGTTCACGGAACTGCCGATGCCGAACGAGAATACCCTCGCGTTGGGGTGCTTGCGTACCTCGGCGACGATCTCCATGTCGTTGCCCACGTAGCCGTCGGTCATGAAGCAGACGATGCGCACGTGACCCTGCGCGTCGGACGGATCGAGCGCGGCCCGAATCGCGGTCATCATTTCGGTGCCGCCGCCGCCCCGGCGCGTGGCCAGAAACTCGCGTGCCTGGGCCAGATTATCCGCCGTCGCCGGTACCGGTTTCGGGAACAGGATGTGCGTGTCGCCGGAGAAGGTGATCAGGTTGAACGTGTCGCGCGGATACAGGCCGTTGAGGGCGAGTTGCATGGTCTCCTTGGCCTTCTCAATCGGGAAGCCCGACATGGAACCAGAAGTATCCAGCACGAAGACGAGCTCCTTAGGCGTCACCTCGGCCGGCGCGACGCGTTCGGGTGGCTGCAGAATGAGAGTGAAGAAGCCGCCGCGCTCGGCGCGATGCGCGAGTACGGCGTCCTGGATCTTGCGGCCCGCGACGTCATAGCGAAGGATGAAGTCCTTGTTCGGAATGGTGGCCTGGTCCTTCAGGCGCACCGTGGCGGCGTTGGCCGACGTGCGATTCACCTCCACCGCGTGCGAGGCGCACGTCAAACTGTCAACCGGCAGGCCAGCGTCCAGCTTCACCTCGATCGAAATGTCGTGGCCGGCGCGCGTGCCCGGAACCGCCACCGGAGGCGTGATGCGCGAAGCGTCCGGCACCTGGTCGGTATCCGGGGACCAGCCGCCGCCCTGCCTGCCCGTGGGCCGGCCGGGGATGTAGCGCGGGCCGACCACCATCGGGAAAACGAATTCGTAGGAGCCGTCTTCGAACTTCAGCGTCTCCACGTAGCTGATCTCGATAGTCACCTTTTCACCCGGCATGATGTTCGCCACCGACTGCGTGAATATGTTCGGCCGCTCCTGGTCGAGCAGGCTTGCCACGCGGCCCGAGGCGCGCGCCGCCTCATAAATGGCCCGGGCTTCCTCGCGCGGCTTGATCTTGCCTTTCACCACCCGCGCGCCCACGTGCATGGTCATGTCGTCCACCGCGGCGTTTTGCGGCAGCGGAAATGTGTAGACGGCTTCGATCTTGTGAGGGAACGGATTGTGGAACTCCTGCGTGACGGTGGCGCGCGCCAGGAAACCGCTGATTTCGGCTCGTACAGCGGTGTGCTTCAACGGGCACGCGCCGGCGGGCTTGCCGGTGGAGTCAAGCGCGGTCAGCGCGCCCGCGCCGGCCTGAGCGGCGCTCGGCGCGCGCTGCGGGAATGCGAAGAAGAACAAAGCGCCGGCGGCGCCGGCCAGAACCAACGGTTTCCAGGATGGCATTTTCGTCCTCCACCCGGGAAATGCCGCCGTCTGTGGAATCCTTTCACTCCCGCGGCGTCAATTTCACCACCCAGGCGCTGTTCGGCTCGAGCCTCGGGCGAAAAACCGGCCCGCCCTCGATCTCGCGGCCGGTCGTAAGGTCCGTGGCGGTGTGGGCGGCCTTCAGAAAACGCAAGTGGATGGACGGCGCGGCGGGAGTCTTCTCGTGATTGAAGACGAACAGCAGCGTGTCGCGCCCGGATTCGAGATAACGCACTTCCACGGGCCCGTTTTCGGTTTCGACGGGCAGTTGGACCCCGGCCCATTCGAGCAGGCCGCGGAACAGGCCGGCCGCTTCTTTCGTGGGCTGGGTCTGGTACGCCGCGCCGAGGTAGGAGCCCAGCGTAAGCGACTTCCCCTTGCCGTATTCGGCGAACACCGCCGCGGGCCGACCGTCGGCAAAACGCGCCGCCACCCGCGCTTTTGCGCCCGTTGGTTCCAGCGTCTCTTCGTACCATCGCGCCGCCAGTTGCGCGCCCGGCTCGATGCCGGCGATCTCGCGGCTTGCCCAATGGAGCGTGGTGCGTCCTTTTTCGCCCGTTTGGACCGCGGTCTCGCGGCAGCCCAAGACTTCGTCGAGTCCCATGCCTGGAATGGTGGGTGCCGCCAGCCCGCGTTCGTTGTTCCAGCCGGGGCGCGCCTCGGCGACCAGCGCGCCGCCGCTGCGTACGTATTCGGCGAGCGCCGCCGGAGCGCTCTCGGGAAGCATCAGGGGGTAAGGCAGAAACACCAGCTTGTACTGCGCCAGCGTGGCCTGCGAAAGCTCGTTCACGTGCACGAAATCCAGCGGCACATTCAGCGGGAACAACGCGCGATGGATGCCCAGCAGCGAGTCGCGCTCGATGCTGGCCACCTCGCCCTGCGGGCCGCCGTAAGCGGCCGATTTCTGCCGCCCGCCCACGAAGTGCGATAGCGGGTTGTAGACTACGGCCACCTGTGCCCGCGGCGGCCGCGCGTTCAGAAACAGCGACTGGTTCCGGTCCACCACGCGCGCCACCTCGCCGGCCGCCCGGCTGCGCTCGGTGATGGTGCCGTCGAGTTGAATCAGACCGAAGCCGCCGGACTCGTACCCCGAACTCATCGGGTACCAGGCGTAATAGCAGATCCCCTTCGCGCCGCGGGAGAGCGCCGACCAGGTCCACAGCCGCAGGTCGGCCGGAGTCACCGTCGGGCTTACGTTCAAAGCGATCGTTCCGAAGCCGCCCTGCAGTTCTCCGATGTAGAAGCCGTGGCGGCCGTTGGCATATCCGAACGAGCGCGTGAAGTCGAACAGCGCCGCGCGCCAGATTGGTTCGCGGTCGACGAAGGCCGAGTGCTTCGGGTAGAACGACGTGCCGTAATAATCCACCTGCCGCGCCATGGTCCAATCGTCGGACTGGCCTTCCCACCAGTACGGTGAGCTGAACAGGCCGACCCCTGCCGCGTGGCTGGTGGCGACACTCGCCGGCGCCGCGCGCTTCACCGCCTCGTATCGCCCGCGGAGGTCCTCACCGAGCTTGTCCTGGATAAAAGTCTTCCAATCGATGAAATCGGTGTAGGAGAGGATGGTGCTCAGCCGGTTCGGCTGCACTTCATCCCACGACGTGAACTGCCGGTACCACGCTTGGTTAAGCGCGTCGAGCGTCTTGTACTTCTTCTGGAGCCACGCGCGGAAGCGCGCGAGCGTGTGCGGACAGAAGCAGAACTCGGGATTGCTGATGTAGGTGGGCGTCGCCCAGTTGATGACGTGCGGCTCGCTCCACAAATCCCAACCGAGGAACGCCGGGCTGCGGCGCGCGCGCTGCGCCAGTGCGGTGTAGAAGGCGGTGTCCGCCGCGTGTACTCCCGGGTGGTCCAGGCAATAGCCGGGCGAAGACTCCGGCTCGATCGCCTCCCCGTTCGAGGAAACGAAGCGCGCGTCTTTGTACTTGCGCCCCACCCACGCCGGTGCCGAATCCATGTAGACCTGCACGATGACCTTCAGATGCTGCTCCTCGGCCAGTTCCAGCAGAACGTCCAGCGTGTCGAAGTGGTATTCGCCCTCGCGCGGTTCGCCGGTGGCCCAATCGATCCAGCAGCGCACGGTGTTGAAGCCGAGACTCTTGATCTGCTTGAGGTCCGCGCGCCAGACGCCTTTTTTCGAGCGGGCATCACGTTCGAGCATAGGCGCACGAGCCTTGCCGCCTCCGTACCACACCGCCATAGGAAAGAAGTCGGCGCCAACCGCCAACAAAGGAATCGCCAGCAGGATAGCGATACGCATAGCTTCTGCTATGTTACGCCGGAATCGCGCGGGGCGATCGGGAATTGGCGATAATGCACGAAGACTTGAATGGTGGCCAATTGCAGATTGCAGTCACTCGTGCGGAGTATCGCGGTTTCGATGGCGCTCGCACTCTCCGCTCCCGGTACTGGTCTCTGCCAGGCCGTGCCGAAGGCCCGGCTCGACACGATGCCGCGCGAGTATGCCGGGCCGCGTCTTCTGCGGGATCTTGTCACGGACCTCAC
>CAYLLB010000003.1:42942-151382 GCA_964384215.1 uncultured Solibacteraceae bacterium
GACCGGACTGATGTTCCCATCACAAAGGAAACTACCCCCCGAACTTCGCAATTCGGCCATGAACCTCCCGGCGGGCAAGCTGGATTTGACAGGCGTGCTATCCGCGAACTACTCGTCCGCCCGCAAGTTGATTCAGGCCTGCCTGGACGCGTACTCCAGGCAGGGAAACCAGGGCGGTTATCTCGTCCGTGCGAGTAAAGGAGCACTGGAGGTCGTGCCCGATCCGAATTCGCCGGCCGTCCGCATCACCGGACCATCGCTGCTGGATTGGGACATCGAAGTTCCCGGGGAGGACCGATTCCCGCAAGATCACTTCGCCGAACTGTGCAAAGCGGTTCAGCGGTCGAGCGGCGTCACATGCCGGCCAGCGATGAACGACTTTCACTTCGACGAGGCATACTTAGGATCGTTTCGTAAGAAAGTGCGGTGGGGCTGCGCGAAGACGAAAGCGCGCACGGCCTTGGAGGATTATCTGTCGCACTCCATGACCACCCTGGCATGGCATTTGATGTGCGAACCAAGGGAAAGCGGCGACCGTGCCTGTTTCCTGAGTCTGGTTCCGTTGCAGGTGGAAGTACAGACATCCAAAGGCTGGGTCAGAAGGACCAAGTACTGCGACCGCGGCTGGCACTTTCCGTTCCGCCGGCCGCCTCCGCCGCCCAATGAGCAATAGCTCAGGACGTAGCCCGGTTGCCCACCCTACTTTGGCTCCCAGCGATACTTGGCGACGGCTTCTTCGTTCAACTCGACGCCGAGGCCCGGCCCCTTGGGGATATCGAGCCAGCCGTCCTTTGCCACAATGCGCTGCTTCGTGATTTGGTCTCGCAGCGTGGTGCCTTCCTCGGCCACGAATTCGAGGATAAACGAATTCGGTATCGAGTTGAGAAAGTGCAGCGCGGCGGCTACGTTGATATACGTCGTGAAGCCGTGATTCACTACCGGGAGACCGCGATCTTGTGCCAGGTTCGCGATCTTCATGCCCTCGGTGAATCCGCCGCAGCGCGTCAAATCCACCTGCACGATATCCACTCTGCCGCGATCCATCAGTTCGAGGTACGATTTGCGCTCGCTTTCCTCTTCCCCGGCCGCGATGCGCACGTCCACGGCCTCCGAGAGCTTGCGGTATCCGTCGTAGTCGTCCGGCAAAAGCGGCTCTTCCAACCAGAAGATGCGGTATTCGGAAAATGCTCGGGCGCGCTGGATAGCGGTTTTGGCATCCCAGACGAGCCCGGCGTCGATCATCAGGTCGGCGCCGTCGCCCAAGCCTTTGCGCGCCTCGCGTACCAGCGCGATATCCGTCTTCTCATCCTGGCCCATGGGGTGCCAGCCGAATTTCACCGCCGTGAAGCCCATGTCGCGGAAGCGCCGCGCGCGCTCGCCGGTTTCGGCGGGCGTCGCGCCGAACAGCGAGCTGGCATACGGCCGGATCCTCTTGTGGAAGCCGCCGCCAAGCAGTTTCCACACGGGTTGCCCCAGCGCTTTGCCCTTGATGTCCCACAGCGCCATGTCGATGCCGCTCATGGCGTGTATGGCGATTCCGCGCCGCCCCGAGTAGATATTCTGCCGGTACATCTTGTGCCACAGATACTCGGTTTCGAACGGATCTTCGCCGATGATCAGTTCCCGCAGTCCGCTGGTGATGGTGTGCGAGAACGGTCCCTCGATGGCGCCCTTCACGGCCATTGGCGCCGAATCCACCTCACCGATGCCGGTGATCCCCGAATCGGTCGACACCTTCACTACCAGCACGTCCTGCCCGCTGTCACACTGCTCCTTCACCTGCGGCAGGCGCAGGTAGAGGGCTTCCACATTCGTGATCTTCACGGGCGCGCCTCCTTGTCCTTCCAGATGACAGCGTTCGCGGCCAGTTTCACAGGCTTACCGTTCAGGACCACATCAACCGCATGGTCGTTGAAGTTGTACAAGCACTGCGAGGTGCCGAACAGATAGTAGGCGACGCCTGCCGGGGCCGACAGCGTAACGCCCAGGGGCGCCATGAAGCGCTTGCGCAAATCGTCGGCCAGCGCGCGCGGCATCTCCGACAACCCCAGTTTCGCGGGGGCCAGCAGGCGCTCCTTGGTCTTCTCGTAATCCGCTTCGCTGAACGTGCGGACGTTCCACACGATCGCGGCGCCGCGGCGGTACTTGCGCGTCACCAGGTACGGAACCTTGCGGCCGCCGCTGGCAGCCCACAGCGATACGTTGTTGCGCGGCGCGGCCAGTCCCAGGTCCACTTCGAGCGGGACCGGCAGCTTCACCGGCCCGCCCGCAAGCACGACATCGGTAATCGTGTCCGCGCGCGGCGTGGCGCTGACGCCGGCGATAGCCAGCTCCTCGCCCGCCCGCCCCAGCTTGCGCAGCAACGCAGGAGTGAGAACCAGCGTGGCGCCGCGCGCCAGGTGCTGCTTCATCTTGACCATCAGCTTCGGATCCGCGGATGCTTGAACGCCCAGAATCGCCACCCTGGAAGCGCTGGGATACTGCGCCACGGGCACGACCGGCAATCCGATCATCCCCAGGTTGTCCATCAGCCACATGTTGTCTTCGCTGGTGCTGTTGACGGGCTTATAGTAAGCGATCCCGCCGAGCTGCTGCGTGCGCACCTTGGCGCTCATTTCCACCAGCGTCGGCCAGTCCGCCCTCAATAAAGCGTGCCCCGGGTGTCCTTTCACGACGTTGCCCAGGTTGAACAGCGTCAGTTCGCCGGCGCCGGCCAGCGTGCTCTGCCACGCCTGGTCGACGAAATTCCGCGCCGTGCATTCGATATGGTCGAACCACGCGCCGTACACCTTGGAGCCGGCTACCGCGGCAATCCAGCGGAAGTTTACAAAGCTCTCGAAGGGTTGCACATAACCCATGCGCTGCGTTTTGGGGTTGCGCACCTCGGTGCCCACCCACACGCGGTTGAAGGGAGCCGACATGCGCGCCGGTTCGTAACCGAACAGGTGGAAACGGTCGTACCACTGCGGATACTTGATGATGAGCTTGACGTCCGGACGCACGGCGCGTGCCGGCTCGAAGACCATGGAAGGCAGCAGGCCCACCAGCAGATCCCGGCGGTACTGGCCCCAGTCGCGGGCGCCGCGCGCTTTGTCGGATTCGGGTGATGTGTCTTCCGAGCAGTAGAAGTCGTCGATGATGATCTCGTCGAAGACCCCCGCGTTTTCGCGGAAGAACTCGGCGATCTGCCGCTGCGTCTTGGCGCTCTGGTAGTTCAGCCAGCCATAGGGGCCGTTCTGCCGTGTGCCCCACTCGCGGCCCGGCACGGTAGCGATGCCACCGGAGACGCGGAACCCCCTGGCAAGGAAGAAATCGCGCACCGGCTTCATCTGTTCCGGCGAGACATAGCTGTCCCCGCGCCGGCCCTCCAAAAAGATCCCCGTAATGTTGAGGTCCTTCAGCGCCGCGGCCACGCGCTCGCGGCCTTCCGGCGTCATCAGGTTCTGTTGAACGTCGCCCGCGGTCGCGTAAACGCTCATGCGTAGAGGTTCCTGAGCCGCGGCGCATCCGCCCAAGGCGAACGCGGCCGCCACCATGCCGAGCCAGAATGCCTTCATACCAGGACCGCCTTTCTCTATTTCCAAAACCATCCGTTCGCGGCGAGCTTCAACTTCTCGCCGTTGAGCGTAACTTCCACTTCGCTATCCCGAAAATTGTACAAGCAATGAGCGCCGCCAAGCAGATAGCAGGCAACTCCGGCTGGAGCCGCCAGCGCCAGCCCCAGGGGTTCGAGGGCCGTGCGGCGCAACTCGTTGGCGAGTTCGTCCGGTATTTCGCTCAAGCCGAGCGGCCGGGGCGGCAGCAGCACTTCTCCTGCCTTGTCGAAATCGGCCTCCGAAAACGTGCGCAGGTTCCACATCATCACGTGGCCTTTGCCGGCGTTGCGCGAGGTTACCAGTGGCACTTCCGCCCCGCCGGCGCGAGCTCGCATGAGAACCATCGATCGGCGCTCGCGGATTTCGCGCTCTGTGTCGAGCGGCGCGCCGAGCACGATGGTGCTTCCATTCCAGCGGACCTCGGTCGCCTTCGCGGGTTGTGCTGTCGAAGATACGCTTACGCCGGCCAGTTCCTCGCCCGCGCGACCTAACCGGCGCAGTAGCGCCGGGGTGACTATGAGCGTAGCGCCAGCGTCCAGGTGCCCGCGCATTTTGGCCAGAAGGCGCGGATCGGCCGCGGCCTGCACGCCCAGAAACACCGCGCGGAACGTTTCAGGATAAGCTGACACCGGCGCGATGGGCAGGCCGAGCAGGGCCAGATAATCGGCCAGGTACATGTTCTCGCTGCTCTCGCTGGCCACGGGCTTGTAGAAAGCGATGCCTTCCGGGGCGCGGCCCCCCACCTTTTCCGACAGCGCTCTCAGATCGGGGAGGCGTCCGGCGAACAGCGCGCTGCCGGGATGGTCTTCCATGACCGGCTCCAGGTGCCAGAATGTCAGCTCGCGCGCGCCCGCAAGGACGCTTTGGTAGGCCTGGTCGACGAAGTTCTGTGCCGAACAGTCCAGGAAGTCGAACCACGCGCCTTCCACCTTGCTGCCAGCAACCGAGGCGAGCCAGCGGTAGTTCACGTAACCCTCGGTCGGCGGCACGTAGCCCAGGCGGGGCGTCGCGGGATTGCGCGTTTCGGTCCCCACCCAAACGCGCGAGGAGAGCGCGGACATGCGTACCGGATCGTAACCGAAAAGATGGAAGCGGTCATACCACTGCGGAAACTTGACGATGACCTTGGCGTCCGGGCGGGCCGCGCGCGCCGGTTCCAGGATCGATTCTTCGAGCACGCGCACCATCAGCCGCTGCCGGTACTCGCTCCAACTGCGAGAGCCGCGGGCGCGTTCGGATTCCGGGCTGCGGTCGTCGGTGCAGAAAGAGTCGTCCAGGATGATCTCGTCAAACAGTGGCGCATAGGCGCGGAAGTAACCGGCCAGGTCGTCGCGGGTCTTGCGGTTCTCGTAATTCATCCAGGAGAGCTTGCCGTTCTGCCTCACGCCGAAGCGTTCCCCGGCGACGAAGTCCAGGCCGCCGGCCACCTGAAACCCGCGCGCGATCATGTCGTCGCGAATCTCCCGCATGCGCTCCGGGGGAATGTAATGGTCCTGGAGACGGCCCTGGAGAAACACCCGCGTGGCGCCGACCTTCTTCAGGCGGTCCGCGGCCGCCTCGCGTTGTGCGGCGGTGGCAAGATACTTGTCGACGTCGGGCGCGGTGACAAATACGCTGACGCGCAGCGGCGCGGCGCCTGCCGGCAAAGCGGCCAGACACGCAGAAACGAGGCAGAGCAGGTATCGCATCGAATTCCTCAGCAGCCTTTTACGCTACGCAAGGGCGATATAATTTTCAAGTGGCGGAGGTTCTGCACTCAGTCTGCGCGCTGGATTGCCCGGACACCTGTTCCATCCTGGTGGATATCGAAGACGGGCGGGCCAGGAAGTTGCGCGGCAATCCCCATCATCCGGTGACGCGGGGCTTTCTCTGCCCCAAGGTCACACGTTACCTGGAGCGCGAGTACTCGCCCGACAGGCTCCTCTACCCCCAGCGGCGCGTGGGCCCCAAGGGCGCAGGCCGCTTCGAGCGCATTTCGTGGGATGAGGCACTGGACGAGGTCGCATCTCGGTTTCAACGCATTTCGGATGAACACGGCAGCGAAGCCATCCTCCCTTACAGTTACGCCGGCACCATGGGCGTGCTCAACAACGCCGGCATGGACCGGCGCTTTTTCCATCGCCTGGGAGCCTCGCGGCTGGAACGCACCATCTGTTCGTCTGCCGGCAAGGCGGGGCTGGTCGCCTCCACCGGATTCCGCTATGGAACGGAACCCGAGCAGTTCCGGCATTCGCGGCTCATCCTGGCCTGGGGCGCCAACATTATGGGCACTAACGTCCATTTGTGGCCCTTCGTCCAGGAAGCGAAACGTAATGGCGCGCGCTTCTATGTGATCGATCCGGTGCGCAACCGGACAGCGGAACTGGCCGACCGCCACTACGCCATCTATCCGGGCAGCGACGCCGCACTGGCGCTCGCGATGATGCACGTGATCATCGCCGAGGAGCTTTACGACCGGGACTACGTTTCACGCCACACGCTTGGTTTCGCCGAACTTGCCGAACGCGTGAAAGAATACACACCGGAGCGTGCCGCGCCGCTCACGGGCATCGCGGCGGAGGACATCGCAGCGCTCGCGCGCGAATACGCCACCACCCGCCCGGCCGCCATCCGCCTCAACTACGGCGTGCAGCGCAGCGAGCGGGGCGGCATGGCGGTACGGGCCATCTCGCTGCTTCCGGCTCTCACCGGATCCTGGAAGGATGTCGGCGGGGGAAGCCTGCTCAGTACCACGGGCGCATTTCCATTCGACACCGACGCCGTCGAACGGCCGGACCTTCAGCGGGCCTCCCGGCTCGGCCGCGAGGCCCGTTCGGTGAACATGATCGAACTGGGGCGCGCGCTCACCTCGCTTGGCGCGCCGCCTGTACAAGCGCTGGTGGTCTACAACTCGAATCCGGCGGCGGTGGCTCCTTTGCAGAACGCGGTTCTCCAGGGCCTCGAGCGCGAGGACCTGTTCACGGTAGTGCTTGAACAGTTCCAGACCGACACGGCCGACTATGCCGACATCCTGCTGCCGTCGACTACGTTTCTCGAACACACGGACCTGTATCTTTCTTACGGCCACTATTACGTGCAACTGGCGCGGCCGGCGCTCCCCGCCCCCGGCGAGGCGAAATCGAACGTGGAGGTTTTCCGCCTCCTGGCCCGGCGCATGGGGTTCTCCGAGAGCTGTTTTGCGGATTCCGAAGACGATATGATCCGCCAGTTGCTCGCTTCCGGCCATCCGTTTCTGGACGGCATCACGCTGGAGCGGTTGGAACGGGAACACTTCGTGAGAATGAATGTAGCTGCCGGTGACGAGCCGTTTTTGCCATTTGCCGATGGCAATTTCGGCACGCCGTCGGCCAAGTGCGAGTTCCATGCGGAAACTCTGGTTTACACGCCGCCCATCGAATCGCGGCGGGGCGATGCGGAGCTATTCCGGCGATATCCTCTCGAGTTGATCTCGCCGAAATCGGACCAGGGGCTGAACTCAACCTTCGGTAACCGTCCGGAGGTCGCTGCCGCCTGCGCGCTGCTGCACATGAACACGGCGGACGCCGTCCGGCGCGGCATCCGCGACGGTGATAACGTGCGCCTGTTCAACGGGCGGGGGGAATGCCGCCTGGTTGCGAGCGTGGGCGGCGCGGTCGCCCCTGGCGTAGTGGCCGCGCGCGCCGTGGCCTGGAACAAGTCGGCGGCCTCAGGCCGCAATGTGAACACCTTGACTTCGGACCGCCATGCCGACATGGGCAAAGCCGCAGTGTTCTATAGTTGTCTTGTTGAGGTTCAGAAATGTTACAGTTGATCCGTTCTGCAACACTCGTGTTTGCTGTCTGCTCCCTCGCGTTCCTGGCTGGGGGCTGCAAGCGCAAACCGAAGCAACCGGTTCATGTGGTCGAGGAGGAGAAGAGTTCGCTCAGCACGTTCGTGCACGTGGCCGATCCGCGCGCTGTTTCGCAGCTGGGGTCCGGTTTCTATGACGTCGAGCAGGGCTCCTGGCGCTGGACCGGTAAGAAGTTCTCAGTCCTGCTCGCAGTGCCAGAAAATGCTGCGCAAAAGAAGATCTCCCTTGTTTTCAAGCTGGCAGTGCCCGAACCCGTGATCCAGCAGCTCAAGTCCGTTACCTTGAGCGCCGCCGTGAACGGCACGCCGCTTAAGCCGGAAACCTACCGTAAACCGGGTGAGTACGTCTTCACCAGGGACGTGGACGCCAAAGTTCTCGGCGGGGCCTCCGCGCAGGTGGAGTTCAGCCTGGACAAGGCTCTGGCCCCCGGAGCCAATGATTCCAGAGAGTTAGGGCTGGTTGCAACCAGTATCGGGTTCGACTGGAAGTGACCGGGACGGCAAAGTTGGCCAAAAGGTGAAACTTTTGTCTGGAATCGGCGTCAATACAATTACGCTCTAATCGGCGGCTGGGAAACCGTCGATAGATCGCGCTGGGATAGTGGTTCGAGGCGTTGGCCCGATGATTGCTTGACAAGCGTGGTAATATACTTTGGGCCGAAGGTTCGACCAGGAAGACAGAGGGGTGTGGCTATGATTCACACCAGGATCTCAGATCTTAGCAGGTGGCGCTCAGATTTTCTGGAACCTTCCGCTTAAGATTTGCGTCTATAGTGTTTTGAGGAATGATGGAGGATTTGATTCGGCTTCCTTGGCGTCGAGAGCGATAAGAGGATTTTGATTAATTTCGCACTAGGAAGTGGAAGAGAGGTGCAACATGACCAAGACCGAGCTCAACAAGTTCCGCGAGATTCTCAAGGCCAGACAGGCTGAGCTCGCAGAGGTCTTACGGAATCGCGATGGCATCACCATCGAGAAAAGCCCTGACGCGCTAGATGAGGTGCAGCACGCCGCCGAGCGTGAACTTGCCATTCGGAACCTCGACCGCGAGTCAAATATGTTGCGTCATGTGCGGAGTGCTTTGCAACGCATGGACGAGGGCAGCTACGGTGTTTGTATCCATTGTGATCAGGAGATCAGCCCCAAACGCTTAGCGGCTGTCCCCTGGACCGCGCTTTGCATCCAATGCCAGGAAGCAGCCGACAGCAACCTGCAGGAATCCCCGGATGCTTTCGACGATGAATTAGTCAACGCCGCATAGAGAGTTCCGGATCGGCACGGGGCGCGAGTTGCAACTCGCGCCCCTCGTGTCTTCAGGGCCTTACACCGATGGCTGTCAGCATCCGTCCGGCCCGCTCCCCCTCGCGGCGGTAGGAGTAAAAGTCCGCCGCCCGGCAGCTTGTGCAGAGTCCCGCGGCGCGAATCCTCGCTTCCGGCACGCCGGCCTCCGCCAAAATCTTCCTGTTGATTTCTACAAGATCGAGGTGTGCCGGACTGCGGCAAGCGGCGAGTTCCGGGGCCAGGGCGGCGAACTTGCCCGCCACGTCAGGACCAACCTCATAACAACAGGGACCGATCGCGGGGCCGATGGCGGCCACAAGGTCTAAAGGGCGGGTCCCGAATTCGCGCCCCATGGCGTCCACGGCGCGTGCGGCGATGCGGGCGAGCGTTCCGCGCCAGCCCGCGTGGACGGCGGCGACGGCGCGCCGGCGGGAGTCCGCCAACAGGATGGGAACGCAGTCGGCCGTGCGTACCCCCACCATCAGGCCGGCGGTGTCCGTAACCAGTGCGTCCCCGAATCCCAGGCGGCCGCGGGTGCCTTCGGCCTTCACCACAATGTCGCTGTGAATCTGATCGAGCGCGGCGTGTTCGGCTTCACCGAGCCAGGGGCCGGCGGCCCGGGTGCCGAAGCCGTGCTCCAGCCACTCGAATTGAGCGAGAAGCTCGTCCTGGAACAGCTTACGGATGGGATCGAAGATCACGCCGGCTCAGGCAGGGTTCTTGATCTGCGAGATCATGACCCGCTTCTTGAAGTCCTCGAGCATGGACAATTCCAGGCGCACGTCGGTGGGACGCTTGCCGTCCCAGGTCATCTGGTCGATTTTGTCCTGTAATTTCATCAGGCCATAGAACAGGTTCTCCGGCCTCGGCGGGCACCCGGTGACATATACGTCCACCGGGACCACCTTGTCCACGCCCTGCAGCACTGAGTACGTGTTGAACGGTCCCCCTACGCTCGAACACGCGCCCATTGCCAGGACCCACTTGGGTTCCGGCATCTGCTCGTAGAGGCGCTTAAGCACGGGCGCCATCTTGAGCGTCACCGTGCCGGCCACGATCATGAGGTCGGCCTGCCGGGGGCTGGGCCGGAAGACCTCCGCGCCGAAACGCGCGATGTCGAAGCGGGCGGCGCTGCCCGCGATCATCTCGATCGCGCAGCAAGCCAGGCCAAAAGTCAGCGGCCAGATGCTGGACTTACGCGCCCAATTGAAAACGTAGTCCACCGAGGTCAGGATGAAACTACGATCGTGGTCACTATCGCTGTAGGTCATTGATCCCCCTACGATTCCGATTCTAGCAAAGCGCTTCAGCGGCCGTGCTCGCGGTACCAGGCCAACGTTCTCCTCAGCCCTTCTTCCAGGCTGAAATGCGGGGCGTGGCCAAGGTCGCGCACCGCCGCCGTGGTGTCGGCCTGCGAATCGCGAACGTCGCCTTCGCGCGGGGGGCCGTACTTCGGCGGGATGTCGACGCCTTCTATCCGGGTCAATGTGCTCCAGACCTGGTTGAGCGTGTACCGGTTTCCGTTGCCCGCGTTGTACATCTTCCCGGCCACGCCCTGCGCCCGCGACGCCTTCAGGCAAAGCTCGACCACGTCCTCCACGTAAGTAAAGTCGCGGGATTGCTCGCCATCGCCATGGATGGTGGGCGCGGTGCGCTCAACGACCGAGCGCATGAAGATCGAGATCACGCCCGAGTATGGGCTGGTCGGATCCTGGCGCGGGCCGTAAACGTTGAAGAAGCGCAGGCATACCGTCTCCAGGTTGAAACAGGAGCAAAACACGCTCGCGTAATACTCGCCAAGCAGTTTTTGCACCGCGTAGGGAGACTTGGGGCGCGGCGCCATCGTCTCGACCTTGGGCAGCACCTCGGTGTCGCCGTAAGCCGACGACGAGGCGGCGTACACGACGCGGCCCGCCCCGCCTTCCGAGCAGGCGCGGAAAACGTTGAACGTGCCGTCGGCGTTCACTTCGTGCGACGGAACGGGCTCGCGGATCGCCCGCGGCACCGATGGGATCGCAGCCAGGTGGAACACCGTCCCTGCACCCCGCACGAGCGGCGCGACGGCATCGTAGTCGCGAATATCGACCGGATGAAGTTCCACGCCGTCACGCACTTCCGCCAGGTTCTCTTCGTGCCCGGTCAGCATGTTGTCGATGACCGTGATCTTGCCGGCGCCCTCGCGCAACAGGCGCCGGACAAGCATGGAACCGATGAAGCCGGCGCCACCGGTGACAACGTAGTTGCTCATTTGCCGATCCTTCCGATCTCCGCTTTCAGGTTCCGGATGGTCTCGTTGGCGATCACTTCGGCGCCGGGTTTGAAATCAAACACCTCGGCCGAAACCCAGCCCTGGAAGTTACGGCGCTGGAGCACTTCGAGCACAGGCTTGAAATCGTAGTTGCCCGCCCCCGGATAACGCCCATCCATCTCGTTGACGTGGACGTGGTGGATGAGGTCGAAGTACTTCTCGACCAGCGCAGCGTGCGGCTCGGTTTCGTCGTTGGTGTTGTGCGTGTCGAACATGGTGCGCACGGCCGGGCTGCCAATCTCGTGCACCACCCGCACCGCTTCGGCCAGTGTGCAGATAACATCGCACTGAACTTTCGGTAGCGCTTCCACCAGGATGCGGACGCCGCGCGCCGCCGCGTGCGGAGCGACCTTGGCCAGGCCGTCCACGAAATTGCGGGTAGCTTCCGCGGTGGTGATGCCTCCGGTCGCTTTGCGCTGGGCGGGCGAACCGAAAATCATCACGCCGTCCGGGCCGAAGTCGGCGCAGAGGTCCACCAGCGAGCGGACGTACTCCCAGCTTCTCTCGCGCAGGTCCCGGTCGGGGGTCGTCACGTGCAGACCTTTCGGGCTCACCAGGAGCCAGTGCAGCCCCACGAAACGGAGACCTTCGGACTGCATGATGGACCGGTACTGGCGCCGCTCGGCCGCCGGGATTTTGGCAGGGTCTTCGGACAGCGTGAACGGCGCGATTTCGATGCCCCCATAGCCGGCCTTGGCCGTCACCTTGGCCGCCTGGGCGAACGGTGCGCTCTGGAATACCTCGTTACAGAGGGAGAGCTTGAACTGGTAGGACATGTCGGTAATTAGTTTAGCAGGAGGCGGCAATCCGTAACCGGCGGTCCATCTGCTATTCTTGGTGGTGTTCGGGGTTTACCATCACGATGCCGTTTCAAGTAAGACCTCTCCGTGAACTGCTTGTCCGTCCCGTCCTGCCGGAGCCAATTGCTCGTCTCAGCGAACTGGCCAACAACCTGCTGTGGAGCTGGGATCACAACCTTCGCGCCCTGTTCCGGCGTTTGGATCCGGCGCTCTATAAAGCCTGCCAGCGCAATCCGATACTGCTGTTGGGGCAGTTGCCGCAAGCCACTTTAGAACGCTTCGCGGTGGACCCTCGCTACCTGGCGCTCTACCGGCAGTGCCTGGAGCGTTACGACAGCTATATGCAAGCGGCGCAAAGCATGCCGTCCGACAGGCTGATCGCCTATTTTTCCATGGAGTACGGTTTGGCGGAGTGCCTGCCGATCTACTCCGGCGGCCTGGGCGTGCTCTCCGGCGACCATTTGAAGGCCGCCAGCGATGCTTTGATCCCGCTTGTGGGCGTCGGACTGATGTATCAGCAGGGGTACTTCCAGCAGTCGCTCAATCCGGACGGTTGGCAGCAGGAACGTTACACGCCCAACGATTTCTACACGCTCCCTATCCAGCCTGTCGTTGTCGACGGCAAGGAATTGCGGGTTGCGGTGAGGATGCCCGGCGACATGGCCCAGATCAAAGTCTGGTGCATGAACGTGGGACGCATCAAGCTGTATTTGCTCGACACGAATATCGCCGAAAACCGGAATCCGGAGTGGCGCGATATTACGGACCGCCTTTATCCAGGCGACCGCGCGACACGCATCCGGCAGGAGATCGTGCTCGGAGTGGGCGGCGTGCGCGCCCTCGCCGCCATGGGTTACAATCCCACGGTCTTCCACATGAATGAGGGGCACTCGGCCTTCCTCTCCCTCGAACGCATACGATCGCTCGTGAATAACCACGGGCTGAGTTTCGACGAGGCTTTCAACGCCTCGCGCGCCAACAACGTCTTCACAACGCATACGCCGGTGGCTGCGGGCATCGACCTGTTCGATCCCGGCCTGATGCACCAGTATCTCGAACCATACAGCCGAGACGTTGGCGTACCTTTCGACCGCTTGCTGGGATTGGGGCGCAGCAACCCATCGGACCATGGGGAGCACTTCTCGATGGCCATCCTGGCTTTCAAGACGAGCGCATATCGAAACGCCGTGAGCCGTCTGCACCGCAGCGTGTCCCATGCGATGTGGCAAAGTCTGTGGCCGCAATTGCCGACCTGGGAGGTCCCCATCACCTCCATCACCAACGGCGTGCATCTTCCCACCTGGATCAACGGCGACCTGGCCAGCCTGTACGACGCATATCTGCAGCCCGACTGGCGTGAACGCTATCCGGATGCGAAAACGTGGGCGCTCCTGGACGAGATCCCGGACACCGAATTGTGGGAAGTCCGCCGGCAAAGAAAACGCGCCCTCATCGGGTTTGTACGTGAACGCGCCAAGGCATGCGCGCTGGCGCGCAACGCGTCGGCAAGCGAACTGCGGCGGGCTTCGGAAGTGCTGGACCCGGATGCCTTCACCATCGGCTTCGCGCGCCGCTTTGCCACTTACAAACGAGCTACCTTGATCTTCCGCGACGTGGAGCGCCTCAAGCGGCTGCTCACCAATCCCGCGCGTCCGGTACAGATTGTGATCGCCGGAAAGGCGCACCCGCTCGACGAGCCAGGAAAGATGTTGATCCGCGAGATCGTGCAGTTCTCGCGCGACCCGGAAGTGTCCAGGCGCGTGGTCTTCGTCGAGGACTACGGCGTGGAGGTGGCGCGTGAGCTGGTTCAGGGCGTGGACCTCTGGTTGAACAACCCCGCCCGCGGCGAGGAAGCCTGCGGCACCAGCGGCATGAAGGCCGGCATCAACGGCGTCCTGAATATGAGCATTCTCGACGGCTGGTTCGACGAAGCCTATGAGATTTCCGGCGGGTGGGCCATCGGGGAGCGCATACCCTACTCGCCCGACCAGGATGAAGTGCATGCCCGGGCCATCTATTCGCTGCTCGAGAACGAGATCGTCCCACTCTACTACCATCGCCGTGAGGACGGTGTGCCGGCCGAATGGATGAAGCGAGTGCGTCAATCGGTGCGCGCGCTTTGTCCTCTCTTCAACTGCCAGCGCATGATCGATGAGTACATGGAGCAGTTTTACATGCCGGCTCACCACGCCTACGACGAGATGCGGAAGAATTCGTTTGCGCGTGCCAGGGAGCTGACGCTTTGGAACCAGGGCGTGGAACAGCTATGGGATCGCGTCCGGTTTATCGACGCCGGACCCGAGACAACCGAACCAGTCTACAGTGGGCGCGGCCTCAAGGTGAGCACAGTCCTGGACTTGGCCGGTCTCAGCCCGCAGGATGTTCGCGTGGAAGCCGTGGTCGGCCGGATCAGCGCGGACGGCGAACTGGCGGACACCGAGGTGGTGACACTCTCACCGGGCGAAAACGAGGGCACCCAGTACACTTTCTCCGGGGAGTTCGCCCCCCGCCAGACCGGTAGGCTGGGTTATGCCCTGCGTGTTTGTCCGAACCATTACCACGATCCGCTGACTCGCCCGTGCGGCACCCTGATCAAGTGGGCAGCGGGTGGCGCGTAGCCGGCTGCGGAAAAGCCAGGGACAGATCTCTCTGCCCCTGATGGCAATTGCTGACAACCAGAACCTTTTCGCCGCGGGCAGAGCAGTCTGTCCCGCTTTTCGCGGCCCGTGAGTGCGACGTGTGCATAAGGTAAAATAAAGAGTGGAAACCGGCCGCGTTTCGTGATACATAAGTATTTAAGACTTGCGGCGGGGTTGTTTACCCGCTGGACCGCGAGCCGGGATGACCCCGCGGCTTCCCCGAGACCATCTACCCAAACACGGTGATCGTAACCGTTCCTTATTCGGGACGGTGGCCTGATGTTGTGAGAGGAATGCCTGGCAGTGAACAAGGGAGACATCCGCCTCTAGTAAGTTCTCCCCGGGAGTAGTGAGATGGAAGGCGATCGCAAATACAGACAACGCGGCTATATGGATGGCGACGGCGACCGTCCGCGCGGCGAAGTCGAACGGGAACGCCCGCGGCAGCAGGGTCCGCGCCCTCCCATCGACGTGACGGGTCCGCGCCTGCCGCGCCTGGTGCAGACGGTGACCGCGGCGCGGTGTTGGAACTGCGCCACGACGCTGCCGCCTGGGACGGACTTCAAGGCCCCATGTCCCAAGTGCATGGCGCCGCTGCACTGCTGCAAGCAGTGCGCCCACTTCGAACCCTCCACCCGTTTCCAGTGCCGCAAGCCTATTCCGGCTCGCATCGCGGGCAAGGATCTGGCCAACGAGTGCGAACTGTTCGCGCCCCGGGTGACCGTGGCCCGCGACGTGCTCCCCACCAGCTACTCGCCCGCGGCATACGTGGACCCGACGCCGCGCAAGCCGAGCGACGCCCGCGCCGCATTCGACAATCTCTTCAAGAAATAAGGTACGCTTCATGCGCATTGCCAGCCTGTTGGCGCCGCGCCGGTTTGAGTTGAGCCAGGGACAGCCGCCGCGCCCGGAAGCCGGCCAGTTATTGGTGCGCATCGATTCGGTGGGCGTTTGCGGATCGGATTTGCACTATTACGCCGAAGGCAGGGTGGGCGACATCGAGTGCGTGTACCCCCAGGTGATCGGCCACGAGCCGGCCGGCACGGTGGTGGAAGCCGGCGCCGGCGTTGCGGGGTGGAACTCCGGCGACCGCGTGGCGCTCGAACCCGCCATCTACTGTTACCACTGCGAGTTCTGCCGGCGGGGGCTCCACAACCTGTGCACGAACCTGCGCTTCATGAGCATGCCGCCCGAGCCGGGCTTCTTTCGCGATTACGTTACCGTGCCCGCCGCCAATGTCCTGGCGCTTCCGAAAACGCTGGACTTCGCGGTGGGGACGCTCTTCGAGCCCCTTGCCGTGGCCCTGCACTCGATGAAGTTCGCCGCCATTTCGGCGGGCGAGACCGCCGCCGTCTTCGGCGCCGGTCCCATCGGTCTGTTGACCATCGCGGCGCTCAAGCTGTCCGGCGCGGGGCGGGTCTGGGCGGTTGAGCCGGTCGCCGCGCGGCGGGAAATGGCGCTCGCAATGGGCGCCGACGAAACATTCGATCCGCGCGGCGGCGATCCCGTGGAGTGGATTGTTGGCGAGACGCACCAGCGCGGCGTGGATGCGGCCATCGATTGCGCGGCCAAGGACAACACCATCAACCAGTGCCTGCGCGTTGCGCGCATGGCGGGCCGCGTCGTGATTACCGGCATCCCATCCGAAGTCCATGTGCCGCTCGAGTTTCACGAAATGCGGCGCAAGGAACTCGCGTACTTCACCGTGCGGCGCTCGAACCACGACTCCGAACTGGCTCTTGATCTTCTGGTCCGCCATCCCAAGCTGTTCGCTCCCCTGGTCACGCACTGCCGGCCCGTGGAGCAAATCGCCGAAGCCTTCGATATGCTTGAACATTACCGCGACGGCGTCGGCAAGCTGGTGATCCGTTTCGCGTGAGCGCGGTTCGGCGCTCCGGCAGATCATGCGCCCGCGGCTGAAGGAGGCCCGTGTCCCCGCTGAGACTGATAGACGGCCGTCTGCGATGGGTCCTGGTTTTCTGGCTGTTCGTACTGAGCGCGGTGGCTTACCTGGACCGCGTCAACGTCTCCATTGCCGCGCACTCGATCCAGACGGCCCACCAACTCTCCAACGTGCAACTGGGCTGGGTGTTCAGCGCCTTCGTCGCCGGCTACGCACTGTTTCAGGCTCCCGGCGGGCGCCTGGCGGACCGCTTCGGGCCGCGCCTGGTCATCGGCTTGGGCGTGGTCTGGTGGAGTGTTTTCACCACGCTTACGGCATTGGTGCCCGCCGGCGCGGCGTTCCCGCTGGCGATGCTGATCGCGGTGCGATTCCTGCTCGGCGCCGGCGAAGCGGTGATTTATCCGGCGGCGAACCGCATGGTCGCCAACTGGATTCCCTCGGCCGAGCGCGGCCTGGCCAACGGTGTGATTTTCGCGGGAGTCGGCGTTGGCGCTGGAATCACCCCGCCGCTGATTACTTACGTGCTGCTCGAGTGGGGATGGCAGTGGTCGTTTTGTGTCTGCGCCCTGATCGGCCTGGCGGCTTGCCTGGTCTGGTCTCTGCTGGCCCGCGACACCCCCGCAGATCATCCGTGGATGGGCGCGCGCGAGCTTGCGCACATCCGGGGTGGAATCACGGTCGCCGTCACCGGACCCAGGGCGCCTGCGAAGAACTGGCGCGCCATCGCCGGCGACCGGAACCTGCTGGTAATCACGGGCAGCTACTTTACGGTCGGTTACGCCGCCTATATTTTCTATACGTGGTTCTTCTCTTACCTGACTCGTGTGCGCGGCCTGGACATGAAATCGAGCGCCGCGTATTCAATGTTGCCGTTCCTGGCGATGGCGATTTGCTCTCCGCTGGGAGGCTGGATTTCGGACCGGGTCGCCAGCCGGCACGGGAAGCGCGCGGGCCGGTGCGGCGTGGCGGCGTTCGGCCTCGGCGTGGGATCGCTGTTCCTGGCCGCCGCGACTCAGGTTGCCAGCCCGCAGATGGCGTGCCTGGTGCTGGCGGGAGGCGCCGGGACCATGTGCCTGGCGCAGAGCGCTTATTGGGCCGTGACGGCGGACGTCGCCGGCCGCGCCGCGGGGGCCGCCTCCGGCATTGTGAACATGGGCGCGCAAGTGGGCGGAGTGCTGACGGCTTCATTGACACCCTGGATCGCGGACCACTTCGGTTGGACGGCTTCCTTCGCCGTCGCGGCGGCGCTCTGTACGCTCGGAGCGCTGGCTTGGTTTGCTGTGGACCCGTACGCCAGCCTCGACGGTTCTGCTGAAATGGACTGATATGGACACACCGAAGCCGCGCGTCGCCATCGCCGGTGTTCTTCATGAGTCGAACAGCTTCTTCCGGCGTCCCACCCGGCTGGCCGATTTCGATATTTCCCGCGGCGGCCGGATCGCCGAGGTGCATGCCGGCGGCGCCAATGAGATAGCGGGCTTTCTCGACGGCGGCCGGAAGTTCGGATTCGAAATCGTCCCGGCATTGGTTGCCTGGGCCACGCCCGGCGGACCGGTTGAGGCGCAAGCGTTCGAGGCGCTCACCTCGGAACTCATTGGAATGCTGAAGGCACAGCCGCACCTGGACGGCCTGCTGCTCGCCTTGCATGGCGCCATGGTGAGCGACGAGTTTCCCCACGCGGATGCGGAAATCGCGCGCCGCGTGCGCGAAGCCATGGACCCGGGGCTCCCGATCGTCGTCACGCACGATTTCCACGCCAACGCGGCGCCGGAGATGGTCCGGTACACGGACGTCCTGCTGGGCTACAAAACGAATCCGCACATCGACCAGCGCGAATGTGGCGCCAAGGCCGCTCTCATCCTCCATCAAATGCTCGCGGGAAGGGCGAGGCCCGTCCAGGCCATCGCCAAGCCGCCGCTGCTTTACAATATCCGCTTCCAGAACACGAACCTCGAACCGCTGCGGTCGATTGTGGACGAAAGCCGGATGTTGGAAAAGGACCCGCGGATCCTGGCTGTCTCCGTGATGGGTGGATATCAGTACGCCGACACGCCGGCCATGGGCCCGAGCGTGGTCGTTGTTACCGACGACGAACCCGATCTTGCCCGCACTGAAGCCGGCCGGCTGGGCCGGATGCTGTTGGACACCCGTGACCGCTTGCGCCTGGATCTTCCGGATGCCGCTGCCGCCGTACGGCAAGCTTGCGCCTCCAGCGAGTTCCCCGTGGTGCTGGTCGACATGGGTGACAACATCGGCGGCGGTTCGGCGGGCGACTCCACGTTCGTGCTGGCCGAGTTACTCGCGCAGAAGGCGCAAGGGTGGGTGATGGTTCTCGCCGACCCCGGCGCTGTGTGCGAAGCCATTCGCGCCGGCGTGGGTAATGTCTTCGAGGGGCTGGCCGGCGGCAAGACCGACGGCATGCATGGTGAGAGTATCGCGGTCCGCGGCCGCGTCAAGGCGATCTATGACGGCAAGTTCATTGAGACGGAAGTGCGCCACGGCGGCGCTCGTTATTACGACCAGGGCTTGTCGGCGCTGATCGAAGTGGACGGCGGCACCCGCGATTTTCCGAATCTATTGCTGCTCACCTCCAACCGCCAGCCACCGTACAGCCTGCGTCAACTGGAGAGCTGCGGCATCGATCCGCGGAGGCAAAAGATCTTGGTGGTGAAAGCGGCCATCGCCTTCCGTGCCGCTTACGAGCCTGTGGCCCGGCGCATCATTGAGGTGGACACGCCAGGCGCCACGGCGGTGAATCCGGCGCGTTTCAATTACCGTTACGCCACCCGGTAGCTCGTCAATTCGACGCCTGCCCGCACCAGCGCTTCGCGGACTTCGGCTGACACAAGTGCGTTCAACTCCCTCTCGCGGCTCTCCTTGAGCCGCGTCCGCGCGGCGCGCAACTCATCAGTGCAGTAGCCCGGATGGCACATGAACTCTGTCACGCCGTCGGGGAGCCTTTCGATCAGTCCGGCGAGATCCGCTGTCCCGAACGTCCCCGTCATGCTGAATCCAGCGAAGCGGTCAGTGACTTTGATGCCCTTCGCCGCGATCTTGCGACGGAAGCCCGGCTCCAGCAGCCTGAGCGAGCGAGTCTTCCAAGATTCGGGTGCCGCCGGGTAATCGAACGGTGCCCGTACCCACTCGACGCCGAATTCCCGCGCCACGCGCAGCACGGCATCAAGGACGCCGGGCCACAGGTGCGTGTGCTTGTGCGTATCGAGATGCGTGGGCGCAATGCCGGCCGCGGTGATGCGGCCCAACTGCGCGGCAAACTCCTCGTATGCATGGACTCGCCCGAGAGCCAGTTCCTTGAGCAGTGCCGTCACCGTCGGTGGCTGACCCGGTCCTCCGACCAGGGTGAGGTGCGCCCCCACGTCGAGCGACGGGGTTGCTAGCGCCAACTCTACGGCGTCTTCAAACGCCGCGCCGTTCGCCATCAGCGTAGTGGATGTGAGGATTCCGTTCCGGTGCGCATCAATGATGCCCCGGTTCACATCACGAGTAAAGCCGAAGTCGTCGGCGTTGACGATGAGACGCCTGGCGGCGCTCAAAACAGCCCCACCTTGATGCGCAGGAACTTCTTCGGGTTGGCCCGGAAGTCCTTCATGAAGGAGTGCATTTCCTGCGTCGCCCCGTTCAGCGATTCGTATAGCTGCGGATTCACAAGCAACTGGCCGAGGGTGCCCTGGCCGGAGTTAAGCTTTTCAAGCGTAGTGTCCAGGCGGGCTACCGCGCTCTCCAGTTCGCGATGCAGTTTTTCGTCCTTGAGGAACTTGCCCGCGGTGCCCTTGCCCGCGTTCAGGTCCTCCAGGATGTGGCGCATTTCGGCTACGCTCTTGCGTGCGTCGTCGTACAGGGAAGGATCGCGAATCAGCTTGCCGGCCGTGCCTCGCCCTTCCTGCACATCTTGCAGCAAATCATCGACCCGCGCGATGGAACTGCGAAGCTCCTCGTACAAACGTTCGTCGTAGAGCAGGCGGCCGATGGTGCCGCGACCGCTGCCCACGGCCTCCGCCACCTTCTGCGTCTCCGCGATCGTGGCCGTCAGGCGGTTGTAGAATGCGTCGTCGACCAGAAATTTACCGATGGTTCCCTTGCCCGCTTCCACCTGCGAGACGATCGCGTCGATGCGCTTCAGCAACCCTTGCGCCGAAACCATCACGTTGTAGCCCGACGCAACCACCTCGTCAAATTCGCGAGTGTCCAGGCTGGGGACTTCTCCGCCGTTCTTCACCGTTACGGGACTGCGGCCCATGCGGATATTGATGTACTTGGTGCCCAGCACGTTTTCGGCGCTGATGGCAGCCTGCGAGTCCACTGGAATCGAGCGGAGCCGCTCGGGATCGATATCCATCTGGACCCGCACGATGCGTTGCGGAGTGCTCAAGCCGGACAGCTCCACTTTGCTTACATTGCCGATCAAGAGGCCATTCAGACGCACGGGCGACCCTTTTGCGAGGGCGGCTGAATCGTCCATGTAGGTATACAGGATCGCCGGCCGGGCGAAGAACTTCTTGCTCCCCGTCAGATAGAAGATGAGAACGCCCAGGATCACCATGGCGGCGATCGCCATGACGCCGACCTTCAATTTCGCCCAACTGACTTTCTTCGCCGATGGCATAGATCAATGCTCCGATTGCTTGACGAACTTCGCTACGTACGGATCTCTCACGCTTTCCAATTCGTCCTGCGTGCCTTCGAACACCAGGCGTCCCTCGCGCAGGACCATGAACACAGTGCTTTGAAACGCGCGGTTCCCATTCGATCCGGCGGGTTCCGCCTGCCCGGTGCGCGGGTTGTAGATATAGTTTGCCATCATGTGGCCGTCCTGGTAGCGGTGCGTCACGATCATGGACGTAGTTCGTTTGAGATCGCGCTGCTTCAGGATCAAAGCCATGATGGTGTAAGACGTAATGGGATCCAGTCCCGCAGTGGGCGAATCGTAGAGCACCAGCGGAGGTTCGGTGACGACGGCCCGCGCGATGCCCACTCTCCGCCGCATCCCGCCGCTGAGTTCGCTGGGAAACTTGTCGAGCGTGTGCTCCAGTTCCACGAAGCTCAAGGACTCTTCCACCTTGGGCCGCACCTCCTCCGGCGGGCAATGCAGCACGCGCTGATTGACCAGAGGGTAGGCGACGTTCTCTTCAATGGTCAGCGAATCGAACAACCCACCCTCCTGAAAGACCATGCCGATCCGGCTGCGCAGGTCGAACAATTCCCTTTCGCCCAACTTCCGCAGATCCTGCCCGAATACGGATACGGAGCCGGAATCCGGCTTCACCAGGCCCAGCGCCACTTTCAGCAGCACCGTCTTGCCGCTGCCCGCCGAGCCCAGCAGGATACGCGACTGTCCCGGCCAGACCTCGAAAGAAATCGAGTCCAGAACCGGCTGCTCCTCGAAACGCAGCGAGACGTTTTCGAACTTCAAGACGGGCTGTCGGGCTGTCTCCATCTTGACGGGTCACAGGCTCACGAAGATCCGGGTAATGAAAAACGTCGCCACGAAAATCCACACGCTCGCCACCACCACGGCCTGCGTGGTGGCGCGCCCCACGCCCTGCGTGCCGCCCGTGGTGCGCATGCCATAGAAACAGCCGACCAGGGAGATGATGAAGGCGAACACGAACGGCTTCACCAGCCCTTGCGTAATATCGTTGTACTCAAGCGATTGGTAGACGTTGTTCCAGTATTGCGCCGGAGTGAGATTCAACAGGAGGTAGGCGATGAGGAACCCGCCGAAGATACCCACGAAGTCCGCGATGATGGTCAGCAGCGGCAGCACGATGCAGGTGGCGATCATCCGCGGCGTAACCAGCTTCTGGACCGGATCGGTCCCCAGCGCGCGCATGGCGTCGATCTGCTCGGTCACCTTCATCGATCCCAGTTCGCTCGCCATGCCCGATGAATTGCGGCCGGCCACCACTACCGCGGTCAACACGGGCCCCAATTCGCGCACCAGCGTGATGGCCACGATCTGGCCAGTCTGTCCCACCGCGCCGTAAGTTTGCAGCGCGCGCGACATTTGCAGGCCCATGACCGCGCCGCTGAAGAAGCCCGTCAGGATGACGATGGGGAGGCTGCCGACACCAATCGTATCCATCTGCAACACGATGTCGTCCACGTAATGCGGCGAACGAAAAACGTTGCGAATAGCCCGGAAGGCGAGGCCGTAAAACTCCTGAGTTGCAAGGATCGGCGGTTTCAACAGATCGAACAAACCGTTTTCACCTCTGAATCACGATGCTACCATACAACGTAAAACCGGGTTTTCCATGAAAGGCTTAACCGATATTGCAGGCATCCGCGTGGGTCACGCCACCGATTTCGAGGCTCTCACCGGGGCCACCGTGATTCTCGCCGAAGCCGGAGCCGTCGCCGGCGCGGACATCCGCGGCTCGGCCACCGGCACTGAGGAATTCGACGTCATGAGCCCGCTGCATGTCGCGGACGCGGTGCACGGTGTGGTGCTGGCCGGAGGCAGCGCCTTTGGGCTGGAAGCCGCGAGCGGCGTGCGCCGCTACCTCGAAGCGCGCGGCGTTGGCTTCGACACTTCGGCCGCGCGCGTGCCCATCGTGCCCGGCGGCATTATTTACGACCTGGCGATCGGGAAGGCGCACATCCGCCCCACGCGCGAAATGGGCGAAGCCGCGGCCAATGCGGCGACCAGCGGTCCGGTTCCGGAAGGCGCGGTGGGCGCGGGCGCCGGCGCCACCGTCGGCAAGATCTTCGGCATGCCGCGGGCCATGAAATCCGGCGTCGGGACTTTCACCGTGGCGCTCGGCGGCCGTTACGCGGGCGTGCTGGTGAGCGCGCTGGTGGTGGTGAACGCGTTCGGCGACGTGCGCGATCCCGCCACCGGCAAAATCGTCGCCGGCGCGCGCATGGGGTCCCAAAGCATGGAATTCGCCGATACGGTGGCAGCTTTGAAGAAAGGCCCCAGCGCCGGTCTCTCGCGGGAGAACACCACGCTCGCTGTGGTGGCCACCAACGCGAAGCTTAGCAAGGTGCAGGCGACCAAGGTTGCGCAACTCGCGCAGCACGGCATGGTGCGGACCATCTCGCCGGTTCACACGATGTTCGACGGCGACTTCGTCATCGCACTCTCGCTCGGAGCGGCGCAAGCGGATGTAACCGCAGTGGGTGTGGCAGCCGCCGAAGCGCTCGAAAACGCCATCCTGCGCGCTGTTCGCCTCGCGCCCACGATGGGCGGAGTGCCGGGGCTGGCGGGCAAGACTCGCTAGCGCGCTCGGAACCGCCGCATGAACTCGATGAAACGCCGGGCGCAGGCGTCCAGGTTCTCCATCGAGCCGCCGCCTTCGAGCGGCGAGCACATCTCGTAAGCCACGCTGCCTCGAAAACCGCCCTCGCGCAGCGCCTCCAGGAACGCGCCGTAGTCGATGAAGCCTTCGTCGATGGGCGCCGCGCGGACCACCGGCGTGAGCGGTTCGTAGTTCACCAGTTCGGGACGGTAGCGGTAGCGCGGGCGCTTCACGTAGTTGGCGATCGTGGTGTGCGCCGTGATGGGCGCCATCACCTGCGCGGCCTCTTGCAGGTCCGCGCCATGCAGCGCCGGGGCCCAGGCGTCGAACAGCGCGAGGCAATTCGGTTCGCCCACCGCCCGGATCAGATCGCACTGGCTTTCATAGCCGCACGCGAGGTCGTGATGGTTCTGCACGCCGATCACGACATTCCACTCCGCGGCGCGCCGGGCGCACTCGCGCAACGCGCGCACCACCATGTCCCACTGCGCGTTGTAAGAGGATGCCGGATGCTCGTAACCCGTGAACACGCGCACAAGCCCGGCGCCGATATCGCGCGCCAGACGCGCCAACTCGATGACGTATGCCGTCTGGATCTCGAGCGTGGGCACGTCGGCATGATCCAGGTCCGCGGTAAAGTTGTTGTAACCCGCCAGGATTACGGTCCCGAGACCCGCTTTCTCGATTTCCGACCGCAGGGCAGCGCGTTCTTTCGCGCCGTAGTCGAGGATCGAAACGTGCGGCCGTTTGGCCGCGAGCAGCACGCCGTCGAAGCCGAGCTCGGCGGCCTTGCGAACGAATTCCGGCACCGTAAGGGAGACTTGCCCCCACGATCCCGAGTAACTGATCGAGTGCAGAACGGCAGCGTAGTCCATGGAAGTCCTTCCATTCTATGCCCCATGTTATCCTCAAGAAAACGGCTTGCATCTGGGATCTTCGCAAGCCGGGAGGGATTCCACTGGGAAAGTCACCTGAAGTCAATTGGCCCATCGTGGCCGTTATGTCGGTTTTGCATCTCGGAGCGCTGGCGGCCCTCTTCATGGCAAGCTGGGCCGCCGCCGTCGCAGCGGCAATTCTTTATTGGATGAGCATTAGCCTGGGCATCGGAATGGGTTACCACCGGCTCCTCACGCATCGTGGATTCAAGGTGCCGAAGCCCCTGGAGTACTTCCTCG
The DNA here is from genome assembly GCA_964384215.1 of uncultured Solibacteraceae bacterium. GTDB lineage: Bacteria > Acidobacteriota > Terriglobia > Bryobacterales > Bryobacteraceae > JAJFUV01. Next base: position 67,735 of record CAYLLB010000003.1, read on the forward strand.
CCGTCTGCGGCACACTGGCGCTTCAGGGCGGTCCGATCTCCTGGGTGGGCACGCACCGCGAGCATCATCGGAAGTCCGACCGCGAGGGCGACCCGCACTCGCCGCGGCACGGCGGTTTCTGGGCGCACATGGGGTGGGTGCTCTACGGGTACTCGAGCCACAACGACACGGCGGGGATGGCGAAGCTGGCGCCGGATCTCGCCAAGAGCGGCGTCTATCGCTGGCTCAATACGTACCACTACGTGCCTCTGCTGGTTTCGGCGGTCATACTGGCGGCTGCGGGCGGCTGGAGTATGGTCCTATGGGCCGTTTGTCTCCGCGTTGTCGCGGGATTGCACTCCACCTGGTTGGTGAATTCGGCGGCGCATATGTGGGGACGGCGCCGTTTTGTGACCTTGGACGATTCGCGCAACAGTTGGTGGGTGGCGCTGCTGACCTTCGGCGAAGGGTGGCACAACAATCATCACGCGCACCCGGCCTCGGCGCGCCACGGGCTGGCCTGGTACGAGCTTGACCTCACCTGGATCCGGATAAGAATTCTGCAGCTTGCCGGATTGGTCAAGTCAGCTAAGGTGGCGCGGTTGACCGCCGCGCCGGCCGAACTCGAAGCCGCCTGAAGTGAAGGCTATTCGGCTGCCGGCCGTCCACGTCCGCGACGCGGTCCCATGCGAGGCGTGGGTGGAGGTGCGGGAGCGGGTTCCGGCGGCGGAGCCTTCTTCAGCCGGCCGTCAAGACGCGCGAAGATCATATCTTGCTTGGCCTTGGCGAACTCCGGGCCACCCGAAGCCACGCCCGTGGACGCTACGTCCCGATCGGTAATCTCCTGCGCGGCCGCCAGATACTTCTGCAGGTAATTGCGGATGCGATCCTGCACCAAGCGCTGCGAGGAATAGAGGAAGAGGTAAAACACCTGATCACCAGGCGCGTTCGAGATTACTTCGTAGATGTTGGACGCTTTGCGCAGGCGGGCGGACTTCAGTTCGCGTTCGAGCGATTTCGCCCGCAGCGGCAGCTTCTGCCAAAGGTCAATCTCTCCTTTGCGCAAGAGCGTGGTCCGGACCAGCGCGGCGCGCTCCTTCGGATTAAGCTTCTCGGTCAGCACGAGAAGAAACAGTCCCCGGTTGTCCAGGTGCAGGTCCGTGCCGAAGGGCGCCATCTGCCTCGCCTTCTGCAACTTGGCGAGGCCCTGCAGGTTGAGCTTGGCTCCGGTCAGCGCCGGTGAGAACAGGACGAGAAGCTTCTCTTCGTCGAGAGCCTTGACGACGTCCGCGGAATTCGTCTCGTCCGCCATGTGGAACAATTCGTCGTGCAGACTGCGAGGCGGAATGTCGGCCTCAACGCCCGCCTCGCGTGCATTCTGATAATGCAACGCGGTCCGCTCCTCGACAGTGAAACCCAGGCGCACGCGGAACCGGATGAAGCGCAGCATCCTGACCGGGTCGTCATAGAAAACGTAGTTGTGGACGGCGCGCAACTCGCGGCGCTCCAGGTCGGCCAGGCCGTTGGTCGGATCGAGCAACAGGCCCCGCGAGGCCGGATTGAGCGACAGCGCGATGGCGTTGATGGTGAAGTCGCGGCCGCGCAGGTCGTCGTAGATGGACGCTGGACGCACGTGCGGCTTCGTCCCCGGCTTACCGTACCGTTCCAGCCGGGCCATGGCGATCTGCGCCGTCACCCCGCCCGGGAAAAGCAGTTCGGCGCACTTGCGGTCTTCGTCCTCGGCGACGATCTTGACGTGGGGTTTGGAGGCCAACACCTTGGCCAGTTTCAGCGCGTTGCCTTCGACTGTGAAATCCAAGTCCCGAACCGGGAAGCCGCCCAGCACGTCGCGCATGGCACCGCCGGCCAGAAAGAGGTTCACGCCCGCGTTTCCCGCAGCTGCAACAACATCCGCAACCACCCGATTCTGATCGGTGCTCAGGTGGTTCTCCAGCATGAACATGTAGTCGCTCATGACGATCCCTCCCTCCCCGTATCGTTCTGCCTATGCCCGGGGGTGGTGTTGTTCTATCGTTTTCCGCAATCTCGACTGCATCACGTGCGTATAGATCTGAGTCGTCGAGATATCGGCGTGCCCAAGCATGGTCTGGACGCTCCGGAGGTCCGCCCCGCCCTCCAATAAGTGAGTAGCGAAGGTGTGCCGCACGACATGGGGGGTGAGGCCGTGAAAGATCCCGACCCGTTTCCCATAGCCGTTCAACAATTTCCAGAATGCCTGGCGGGTCATCGGCCCGCCGCGGGCCGTCACGAACAGAAAACGGCTGGCCCGCTTCCCGAGGAGACGCGGCCGTGCACTGGCACGGTATTGTTCCACGGCCTCCACGGCGGATTTGCCGATGGGCACAACCCGCTGCCTGTTGCCCTTGCCGGTCACTTTCAAAACACCGATATCCGGCGAAAAATCATAGACTTCCAGTCTAACAAGCTCGGAGACCCGAAGTCCCGTGGCATAGAGCAATTCGAGCATGGCACGGTCCCGGAGACCGGTGGCTTTGGCCGCATCCGGGGCCTCTACAAGCTTGTTTATGTCATTTATAGTCAGATACTTAGGAAGACTATTCCACTGCTTGGGGGAAGCCAGCAAGGCGGTAGGATCCTCGCTTACGCGGCCTTCCTGGAGGAGGAATCGATAGAAATTACGCAGGGTGGTGAGATGCCGGGCCACCGAACGGCTGCCAAGTCCCGATTTATAAAGAGAATCCATGTAGCGCCGGATATGCCCGGCATCCTCAGGCACGCTACCCTCACCGCTAAATTGCTGGTAACAGGCAAGATCTCTCCCATACGCCTCCAGCGAGTTGGCGGCTAAGCCCTTTTCAACCCGGCAAAAATCCAGAAATTGTTGGACGTCGCCAATCAGCGAGCCCACAGATGGCATCGTGCCAATGATACAATACTCGCAAAAATGTTTGAAAGGGAACATTAGCCGAGGACGAGAGATTGGCCACCTCCACGAGCAAGAAAGTGACGGTGCGGCGTTTCGAGCGCGAGGCGCTTTCCGGCTTCGTGAACCCGCAGACGTACCTGCAACCTGAAGGGGTAGAAGTACTTACGACGAACGGTGCGGTAAGCTTGGTACCCTACCAGGAGCTGAAGGCCGTTTGCTTCGTGCGCGAGTTCCTTCCTGACAATCCTTCGGCCGAGCGCAAGTCTTTCGCCACCCGCCCCAGAAAAGAGGGGCTTTGGGTGCGCCTGCTGTTCCGGGACGGTGACACCATGGAGACGGTCATGGCCAACAACCTGTTGCAAGTAGAAGGGCCTGGCCTCACCATTTCCCCGCCGGACCCTTATTCAAACAACCAGCGGATGTTCATCCCGCGCACGGCCCTCACCGGCGTGAAAGTGCTGGGCGTGGTGGGGAGTCCCCTGCGCCGCCGCGAAGAAAAGCCCCCCGCCAAGCCAGGCCAGTTGGAGATGTTCGAGTAAACCTTCGGCTTCCCGCTCCGAGCAAGTTAACCAGCCGCCGGAGGTGCTTGTTGGGGCGTGCCGATGGCCAGGGGCTGGGCTTCCAGGCCGGATTTCACTTCCGGCAGCACCCAGCGCGCTTCTTCGAAGCCAACGTACTTATAAATGCGCAGCTCTCCGTCCGCCGATTCCAGGACGTCGCCGACACGCAGGGCGCCAGGGGTGTCCTTCAACTCGGCCCAGAGCGCGTAAGTTCCTTCCGCGTTAATCACTTCTTTTTCTTCGTAGTCTTTTGGCTTGATGTTGGTGGCGCCGATGGTGTGGGGCGCCCAACGGAACTGTTGGAGTTGGCTCTCCTTCAGTCGCCATATGCGGTAGGACGGCATACAAAGATATTCTCGCTCAAAACATCTATAAAGAGAAATGTTTTGATTTGGAACCGATCGCGCCGTTTGCGTATCTGGCAGAATAGGAATAGTCGAGCGACTGCTCTAAGAAGGAGAAACCGGCTTGCGGAAGGCGTTGCTGCTGGGGAGCTTTGCGGTGCTGGCCGTGGCCGCGGTTTGGCTGACATACGTCAGGAAGACGGCCCCGCCGGAGGTCGCCTTCACCAAGGTCAGGCGAGAGCGCCTGGTGAGCAACCTGGTGACCAACGGAAAGGTGGAACCCCTGGAGTGGGTGGCTGTCCGAGCCGAACGCAGCGGATTGGTGGAAAAGGTCCTGGTCGAGCGCGGAGCCATGGTCGCGCGCGGGACGGCACTGGTCGAATTGAGCGCGCGGGACGCGGAAGCCGATCTCGCGTCCGCCACGTCGCGCGTGGAGCAGGCCAGGGCCGAGTTGGACACTTTGAGCCAGGGCGGGCGTGCCGCCGAACGGGCCGAAATCGACGGTGAACTCGACAAGGTCCGCCTCGAACTCGCCGCCGCGCGCGCGAACCGCGATTCGCTGAAACGGCTCGCCGCTAAGGAGGCCGCCACCGGCCAGGAAGTGAAGGACGCCGAGGAGCAGGTAAGCCGCCTCGAATCGCAGGTGAGGGCCATGGAAACCAAGCGTGCCGCGCTAGTGGCCGCCGAAGACCGCCGCGCGGCCGGAGCACGGCTCAAGGAAGCCGAAGCCGCGGCACGGTTGGCCCGCAGAAAGCTGGAGCTTTCCGTGGTGCGCGCACCCATCGACGGCGTCGTGTATGAACTCGCGGTGCAGCGCGGCTCTTACCTCAATCCCGGAGATCCCGTGGCGAACGTGGGCCGCACGGAGAAGGTTCGCGTTTCCGTTTACGTCGACGAGCCGGAGTTGGGCCGCGTCGCCAAAGGCATGCCTGTCTCAATCGGCTGGGACGCGCTGCCGCAGCATCGCTGGCAAGGAACGGTGGAGAAGTTGCCCACGGAGATCGTCGCCATAGGCACGCGGCAGGTGGGCGAGGTGGTTTGCATCATTGAGAATCCGGGGCGCGAACTGCTGCCCGGTACGAATATCAACGCCGAAATACGTTCGCGGGTGGTCGAGAACGCGCTCACTATCCCCAAAGAGGCCCTGCGCCGTGAAGGTTCGCAGGTGGGTGTTCTGGTGCTGCGCGGCGAGCGGGTAGCCTGGCAGCCGCTCGCGCTGGGCGCCTCCAGCGTGACGCGCACCGAAGTGAAAACGGGCCTCAACGACGGCGACGCCGTGGCGCTGCCGAGCGAGCATTCGCTGAGCAACGGTTCGGCGGTGAAGCCGGTTATACAGTGAAGCGGCCGCAATCAGGCCAGGTCGAACAGCAGCAGTTCACAGCCGTCATCAGTGACCATGTGGACCGCCGGCTCTTCGGAGATGGCGGCCCCGTCTCCCGGGCCAAGCTTGATCCCGTTGACCTCGACGGTTCCCCGCGCTACCTGCACCCAGGCGTGCCGCCCGGGGACCAGTTCGTGTGCGGCGGTGGACGCCGGCTTCATTCTGGCTGCGTACACCTCGGCATCCTGATGAATGTGAATGGCGCCTGCCGAACCGCTTCCGGAAGCCACCGCAACGAGTTGCCCACCCGCCAGCCGTTCGGAAAAGTCCTGCTGTTCATAGCCTGGCTGGATGCCTTTCCGCGACGGGCGAATCCAGATCTGAAGCAGGTGGACCGCCTCCGTGTTGGAATGGTTGTATTCACTGTGGGTGATGCCAGTGCCCGCGCTCATGCGCTGCACTTCGCCAGGACGAAGGACGGAGCCGTTACCCATGCTGTCCTTATGCTCGAGCGCTCCCTCCAGCACGTAGGTGATGATCTCCATATCCTGGTGCCCATGAGTAGGGAAGCCTCGTTGCGGCGCGACGCGGTCCTCGTTGATGACGCGCAACGAACGGAAGCCCATATGGCGGGGATCGTAGTACTGGTCGAAGGAAAACGTGTGGCGGCTATCGAGCCAGCCGATCCGCGTAACGCCGCGTTTGGCGGCGGGTCTCACCGAAGGCACTCCTATTCGATTCGCCGGACCTGTCCCGCGATGCGGGCTACTTCGGCTCCGCGACGCCTACTTCCCGAAGCAGGGCGCGGACTTCCTCCGGCGGCAGCAGATCGCTCAACTGCGAGAACGCCCGGAAGGCCAGTTCCTCATAGCAGCGCGCCTGCCAGAAAAGCGATTCAGGCGTCTTCTCCCGGGCGACGGCGGCGATGATCTGGCGATAGTGGCCGGCGAGGAACTCGCATTCGCGCGTGGGTTTGGAGCAATCTGGCTCGGCCGCCGGGGGCTTTTGCGCGGCAGCGGACTTCGATGCGGGATCCCCGTACAGGTCGGAATCGGAAACCAGGTTCGTCCAAAGGCGGGACGTGGGGGCGATCCTGCGCAACTCGGCCGCCCGGGCCCGGCCCAAGCGCACGTAACTGACCCCGAGCTGTTTCCAGGCGCGCGCCTGGTGGACGTCGACGCTGGTGTACCGCTCATAGAATTCCACGGCGCGCTCGAAGTGGCCCAGTTCGTAGTGCAGATCCGCCAGTTCCAGGTGCACCTTCCGGCTCCCCGGTTCCAAAGCCAGCGCGCGTTCAAAAGCCTCCAGGGCTTTGGCCGGCTGGCCCAACTGCCGCCAGCAGCTTCCAGCGGCCAGGTACGCAGGCGCGAAATCGGGATCCAGCTTCAGCACGCGTTCGAACTGCGCAATTGCCTCGCGGGGCTTGCCGGCACCGTCGAGCGCGAGCCCCAGGTTCATAACGAGGCCGGCGTTCGAGGCATCGTTCTTCAGCAGGTCCCTGTAGATTTCGACCGCTTCCGGGAAGCGGCCCTCGTCCATCGCGACACGGGCGCGATCGGCCGCCCGGGACAGCGCATCGGCCTGCGCGGCGGCAAGCAGCCCCCAACCAAGCAGGAGGTTCAGTATAATAAGCCTTTTTGCGGGACGGTTTACCTTGCAGCTCACATTAATCGACTGGACTATTGTAGCTCTCTATTTCGCCCTGAACATCGGCGTCGGCTTTTACTACAAAGCCCGCGCCGGCAAGAGCGTGAACGAATTCTTCCTTAGCGGCCGAGACGTACCCTGGTGGCTGGCCGGCCTCTCCATGGTGGCGACCACCTTCGCCGCCGACACGCCCCTGGCGGTGACGGGCATGGTGGCCCGCGGCGGCATCGCCGGCAACTGGCTGTGGTGGAACTTCGTGGCCAGCGGCATGCTGACGGTGTTCTTCTACGCGCGGTTGTGGCGCCGGTCGGGCGTGATGACCGACGTGGAGTTCTCCGAGATCCGTTACAGCGGGAAGCCGGCGGCTTTCCTGCGCGGATTCCGTGCCGTTTACTTCGGCATTCCCATCAACTGTATCGTGCTCGGCTGGGTGAACCTGGCGATGGTGAAGATCCTTTCGCTCATCCTGGGGGTTGATAAGCTCACGGCGCTCCTGATCGTGTTGGGTATGATCGCGGTAACCTCGTTCATCTCGACTCTTAGCGGGCTATGGGGCGTGCTGGTGACCGACGCGATCCAGTTCTTCATCAAGATGACCATGGTCGTCGTGCTGGCGGTATTCGCCGTGCACGCGGTGGGCGGCATGGGAGCGCTGAAGATGAAACTGGCGGCGCTGGACCAAGCGCGCGGCATCGCCACCGGCGGGCACGGCTCCGTCCTGAGCTTCGTGCCAGACCTCAACTCGGCCTGGATGCCCATGATCACGTTCCTCGTCTACATTTCGCTCAACTGGTGGGCGACGTGGTATCCGGGCGCCGAACCGGGCGGCGGCGGCTACATCGCGCAACGCATGTTCTCGGCCAAGGACGAGAAACACTCGCTGCTGGCTACGCTTTTCTTCAATGTCATGCACTATGCCGTGCGGCCGTGGCCGTGGATTCTGACCGCCCTGGTTTCCGTGGTGGTGTATCCCGGGTTGGCCGATCCGGAATCCGGCTTCGTCCTCGTGATGATCGACTACCTGCCGGCTTCGTTGCGCGGCCTGATGGTCGCGGCCTTCGCCGCAGCCTTCATGTCGACCATCGCCACGAACCTCAACTGGGGTGCCAGCTACCTGGTGAACGATTTTTACCGCCGTTTTCTCAACAAGAAGGCAAGCGACAAGCACTATGTGACCGTCTCGCAGATCGCCACTGTGGTGTTGACCATCCTTTCGGCCGTCGTCACCTTCTATATGGATTCGATCGCCGGGGCGTGGAAACTGTTGATTGTCACCGGCGCGGGTACCGGCGGCGTGCTGTTGCTGCGCTGGTTCTGGTGGCGCATTAATGCCTGGAGCGAAGTGTCGGCCATGATCAGCGCTTTCATCGTGTCGGTGACGCTGCAGACGGCCGGCAAGCTGGACAGCGACAAGCCGGTCGATTTCGCCTGGATCATGATCATCACGGTGACCATCACCACGGTGGTCTGGCTGCTGGCGACTTTCCTTACCAAGCCGGAACCAGACGAGGTTCTGAAGGCCTTCTACCGCCGGACCTACCCGTCCCGCTTCGGCTGGAAACGCATCGCCGCCATGGTGCCGGAAGTGAAGGCTCCGGGCGACGGCATGTGGAATCTCCTCGACTGGATTTGTGGCTGCGTATTCATCTACTGCACATTGTTCGGCGTGGGCAAGATTATCCTGGGCCACCTGGCGATGGGCATGGGAATGCTCGTTGCTGGATTTGCAGCCGCCGCGGTCGTTTATTTCAATCTGTCGCACAGAGGTTGGAGTACGTTGTCTGAATAGGACACTCTTTTTGTTGGCGGCCGCGGTGTTCGCGGCCCAGGCTGGACCAGTCGAGTTCGGCAAGAAAGAAGTAGAAAGCGCCGCCGCCGCGCGTGGATTGCGGCCCGGCGCGATCCGTTTCACGACGGAAATCACTTCGGACGCCGCCGAGACGTACCGGATCCAGTCCGGCCGCATCGAGGGCGGCGACTTGCGCGGTTTGATGTACGGCCTGCTCGCCGCCGCCGACCAGGTCCGGTCGAAGGGTCGCCTGTCGAAAGAGAAAGGCGCGCCCGCGACGTCCCTGCGCGGCGTCCGGTACATTGCCGGCATCGGTGACTTTGAGCAGGAGTGGTTCCGGTCCCAAGACGGATGGCGCGAGTTCATCCGCACTTTGGCGCGTAACCGCTTCAACCGCCTGAACCTCGTGTTCACATATCCCGGCAATGAATTCGCGCCCCCGTATCCATACTGGCTCTCCGTACCCGAGTTTCCCGAAGTGCGCGTAAAAGGCCTGACGGCGGCACAACGTGAGCGGAATCTGACCCTCGTGCGGTTCATCGCTTCCACCTGTGCCGAATATGCCGTCGATTTCACGCTGGGCATTTGGGAGGAGAAGGCGCGGCGCGGAACCAAGTCCCCGGTGGAAGGACTCAGCGCGGAAAACCTGGCTCCCTACAGTTACGCGGCCCTGAAGCTGCTGCTGGCCGAGTGCCAGGCCATTCGCTGCGTGCAGGTGAGGGGCGGCAGTAGAGGCGGCGCGGGTTCCAACGGCAAGAACGCGTTCCATGCCGTCGCCGAAGCGGGACGGCGCGTGGTCCTCGAGGTAGACAGCGATGCTTACGAAGCCGCCTTGGCTTCAGGAGCACCCGTGCGCCTGCCGCTGGAGTATTGGAGCCTCTGGGTTGACCACGAAAATGCCGCGGCCCGCCGCAGGCCGGGCGGGAACTTGGACCTGCTCGAAAGGCCGCGCCGGCACGGCGTTTTCTGGGAGATTGGCGCGAGCGGAGTGTGTTCGCAATTCGCATGGGGCGATCCCGAGGCGGTGCGGCGGATGATCCCGGCGTTGACGGCTTCCGGCTCCGAGGGCTTTGAAATTGACCTGGGGCACGCCAGGCCGGACGGCGGCGCCTGGCTCCCGCACTTCTTGTGGGGCAGGCTCAGCTACGATCCCCAAACGCCGGAGAATCCCTGGACGGGGGCCGGCGTGCAAGAAGCCTACCGGCAGGCGGGCCGCGCATGCCTGGCGCTGGCGGTCCAGCCGCTGGCCAGGCGCGAACCCGTGGAGACCGCTGCGCGGCTTACTCAGACGGCGGTGGGGATCGAAGAGGCCCTGGCGCGGGCGGATGGCAAGGCGGCGGGCGCGAACGGAGCCAAGGACGTTGCGCGGCTTGCCCGGTATCGCGCACGCAAGCTGGTGGCCGGGGATCACCTGACGTACTTTGACGAAACCGGCGACGCGAGGTCGCTCGAATCCGCGAAGCGGGAATTGCGGGCCGCGATCGCGGCCGGCGAAAACCTGGTCGAGCTGCGCGAGAGCCTCGCGGCGGATCGCCGGCAGTTGGAACGGATCGGGCAGCGTGAGCAGATTGGCGAGCGTTTCGGCCGTTTCGAAATGGCATTCGACTTCGGCATGGCCGTGGACGGAAGCGCCGTCGCGGGGCGGCTCCGCGGCGTCGCTCCCGGGACGCGCTACATGGAGACGAGGGGCTACGGCTGGACGGCGGAGGGAAAGCGCGAAGCGATGCGGCGCGGGAAGCAGCCGCCGGCCGGTGCGCTGTTCGGCGGCACGATCCGCGGGCAGGGCCGTCAAGTGTTCCGGGTGAAGACCGGTCCGGGCGACTTCACGGTGCTGCTGATCGGTCCTGACGGTGCCGCAGTCACGCGCAAGCTGCGCGCGCGCAACGACGTAGTGGACGTGGTGTTTGAAGGCGAGACATGGGAAGCGGCCGGCGTGATTGTGAAATCGACGAAGCCCGCGCCGCCGCCCGCCCCGCGAGCGCCGGCCGAACCCCTTCCAAAGCCCGAGATCGAACACACCCCGCCCCAGGAAGCCAAGCCGAATCACCCGCTCAAGCTGAGCGTGCGAGTGAAGCCGGCAACGAACGTGGCACTCATACGGCTGCACTATGGCCCCGCGAGCCTGCGGGAGCCGCTCAAGACCATCGAGATGCCCTCGGCAAAGCCAAACTTCACCGTTCCCGCCGCCGACGTAAGCGCGCGCTGGGACCTGATGTACTACTTTGAAGTCCTCAACACGGGAAAGGGCACCTGGCTAGACCCCGACCCGTTCCTCGCGTCACCGTATTGCGTGGTGAAGGTGGGGGAGCGGTGAGGGGGAAGCCAGAGCCCCACCTGCGGCAGCGTCAAGGCTAGCTTCCTCGTCAGTCAGCAACGCTGGCAATGGAGCTCCTAGCATCCCCGTCGCCAGTTCTCCATCAAGACCGGAACGGTTTTCGCGGACAGTGCTATCCGTCTGGACAAATGGCACCCCTGCGTTTAGTTCGTCACCAACTGCAAGAACGGCGTCTCATCACGGGAGATCCACCGGGTACTCGACGTTACGCAGAAGACCGCGTGTTCATCTTCCACCACACCCGGCTTGTGAGGCAGGAGGCCGAAAGGGCGGCAAACTCGGCGGTTAGATCAAAGTCAATGAACGGTTCATCGGCGGCAGGAGTGCCTGTCGCATCCTATCCGCCCCTCATCTTGTGATCGCGACTTGACGTACCCGCACGCTACGATCAAGATAGAAGTCAATACGGTGTGAAACTGATCTTTTTCAGGGAGACCGTATGGAGGGTGTTGACGAAATCCCTGGGTATGAACGGCAGATCCTCTTCAACCCGGAGAATTTGTATACGACGAGTGGCGGGGGCGCATTAACCAACTGCGTAGTCGAAGCAGTCACGTATGACTGGCAGAGCAGAGCACCAATGCTCTCTTTGCGTTTCTACAGCACCCCGTACCTTAATCGTAAGCTGATTGAAGAAGTGGCGGCACAAGGACAGCGCATCACGATGAGAAAACGGAGATCGGGGTGGCGATCAACCTTGGCATTGAAATGGCGCAATCACTAATCGAACAGATCAACGAAAAGTGGCCGGAACTCTTGCGGGCTGCTCAAGAGTCGGCCAGCGAGTCGTCTGAGTAGTATGCGAGTAAAGGGCCCAGCGGGTCTGACGTTCGGAAGGCTAACCGCTGTTCCGCTTCATCGCATTGATGAGAAGCATCAGCCACGTTGGCTGTAGCGTTGTGAATATGGCAGAACGATAGTCATCCGTTCAAGAGGGCTGTTGAGTTGGAAATCGGGTAGCTGTGGATGCCTCTGACCATTCTTATGATGCAAGGAACGCTCAAAGCGGTGTGGCAACTTGAACCGACAATCAAAAGCACCTTCGATTACTACAGGTATAGCCCTATCACCAAGTTTGGCGATCGTACGGGATGTTTCAAACCGGAAGCCCTGCTAGACTTTTGCGAGTTCATCGACAACCACGAAAACGGCAATGAGATTTGAATACTCTATGATCACTCTGGTTCGCACTATTACACTCGTCATGCCGCTGGCTTTGTCCAGCATCTACGCACAAGGAACGGACTATGCGAAAGCCATCGCCTATGGCACGTCCTTCAAATCGAGGCTGCAATATCTGAATAAGGGACTGAAGGACCAAAGGGTTCAACTCGCTTCGGCATGGGCCAAGGACGGCATGAGCAAGTACGTCACATTCTTTACCGACTACGAAGCCGTTGCCGCCGCCGCTGCTCAGGCTCACCAAGAAATGCGAGAGTTCACCACTGAGGACGCCAAGAAGTTGCCGCTGACGGGGTTGATCTTCGCCCATGTGGAGGTTCACGCAAGAGGCATGCTTCCTACCAGGAAACTCTCGAAGCGATACGTACAGAATGCCGCACATCTAGTGCTCGAAGTCGACGGGAAGGTCATTCAGCCGATAAGCAAGGAACTCACAAGAGTTTCTGACGCCTCCGTGATCGTTCCGGTTGGGTTCTACACCTATTGGCAGTCGAACAATTTCAGCATTTTGACAGGTGGTCCGTTGGGTGTAGAGGGAGCAAAGGCTGAGATGGAGTTTGCCTACTCGGTGGACCCGTCTATTAAGGCGAAAAAGGGCAAAGTCATCCTGATCGACGCTGAAGGCAACAAGCACCAAGACGACGTGGACTTCAGCAAGGTTTTTCGGTAGAACTTTGGTTGTCCCAACTGTGGAGAAACGTCAGACAGCAACCGCATCATGAAAAGACCATTTGTTCCACTCACCGTCGTTAGCTAAAGTTTGATCAAGCCCACCGTGAAATGGGCCCAGATCAGCACCATCTGTTGATGTCCACGCAATAGACTGCCCATCGGTCACCATCACGACGGTGTATCAAGAGAAACGCCATGCCAGAGACTTGCTGCTGACCGAGACGGCTTGGTCTGAGATCCTCGCATCCAGCGCAACAGATATCACTAATTCATCCGGTCTGACGATGAGTTGCGCCAAGGCTCGACTGTCGTAACACAACTGAACGCGCTTCGACGTCCTGCGGCTAACCGTGCTGGGGCTAGCCCCTCGTGGATCGTAGATATTGCACAGGCCGCTTTTAGCATCGACGGCTTGGCTATTGGATCTCCTCCCACGTGACGTGATGCGCCTCCACTTCCTCGCCCCAGCGGTCTTCCGCCGCGCTGTGAGATACTACAGCTTTGTAGTGCAAAGGATCATGAATAGGGGCCAGAGCATGCGGGAAGCCGCCGGCGCGACATGGGTTGGATAAGTCTCCTGGCGCTGGCCTGCGCACTCGCCATGGATGCGTTCGCCGTGGCCATCGTGACCGGGTTGACGCTCAACCCCTTGACGCCACGTCAAGTCTTCCGGCTGGCTTTCCATTTCGGGCTGTTTCAGGCCCTGATGCCGACGCTCGGCTGGTTTGCCGGCACCATCGTCCAAAAATACATCTCGACGCTCGACCACTGGATTGCTTTTGGGCTCCTGGCATTTGTCGGCGGCAGGATGATTTGGGGAGCCCTTCACGACCAGGAAGGCGGGCGGCGTACATTGATCGACCCGACGACCGGCTGGTCCCTGGTGGTGCTCTCGGTGGCGACCAGCATCGACGCTTTGGCCGTCGGCCTCTCGCTGGCCTTTCTCGGCTCGACGATCTTCGTTCCCGCTCTCGTGATCGGGATCGTGGCGGCTTCCTTCACCTCGGTTGGAATGCTAATCGGAAGACGGGTCGGCTCGATCTGGGGTGAACGAGTGACGGTTCTCGGGGGCCTGATCCTAATCGGCATAGGGATCAAGATCGTGATCGAGCACCTGTCAGCCTAACTGCTCTCCGGAACTTGCGCAGACGCTCACCTGCTTCACCGCTGGTGATCGTGTCCCGTAATGTTCTTGAAAGGAGTGGCGGGGACGACGGGGCTCGAACCCGCGACCTCCGACGTGACAGGCCGGCGTTCTAACCAAACTGAACTACGTCCCCGCGTGCACAGCGTCGGTAGTTTCATCCTACCATGCCCGCCCGCCCGGCACAAATCGCCGTCACCCGGATCGAGATCATCTGTGCCCCGCTTCGTCTAAACCTGAAGTAGCGGGAACTACCCTTCGTCCCCCTGCGTAGTTCAGTTATTGGAGAAGCGCATTATGGCTGGTAACGGGAAGAACGGGAAAAACGGACGGAGACGGCGCCGCTGGATTTGGGCTATTGTCATGCTGGTCGTCGTTTGTGGCGCGTTCTTCGGCATCAAGGCCGCCTTCAAACCTAACCATCAGATCGACCCATCGAAACTCGCCAAGATCGAGCGCGGCGACATCGCCCGCAGCGTCGTGGCCACCGGCAAGATCCAGCCGCGGTCCAAAGTGGAGGTCAAGTCCAAGGCCAGCGGCATTGTCAAGAAGTTGATGGTAGACTACGGCGAATTCGTGCGCCAAGGGCAGGTGCTGGCCGAGCTTGACAAGGAAGAGCTGCAGGCCCAGGTGCGGGAGGCCAAGGCCATCCTGCTGGCGGCGCAGGCCGCCGAGGAATCCAGCCTGGCCACTTTCGAGCGCAACAAGGTGGAGGCTGAAGGCCCCGATCTGCCGTTCCTGAAAATGGCCATGGACCGCGCGCGGAAGCTTCACAGCGACGGCCTGATCGCCAAATCCCTGCTCGAAGACGCCGAGAAAGCCTACCAGCTCGCCCTGAACAAGCAGATGGCCGCCATGCGCAACCTGGCCGTGGCGCGCGCCGACATGACGCGGGCCAAAGCCCAGGTGGCGCAGGCGCGCGCGGCCCTGGAGCGCGCCGAGGAGAACCTGGGCTATTCGACGATCGTGAGCCCCATGGATGGCCTGGTGCTCTCGCGCAACGTTGAGGTCGGCGACGCGGTGAGCTCCATCCTGGTGCTCGGCTCGCAGGCTACGCTGGTGATGACGCTGGGCGACGTGGGCGACGTTTACGTGCTCGGCAAGGTTGACCAAGCCGATATCGGCCGCGTTTACATGGGCCAGCGCGCGCGCATCGTGGTGGAGAGCTTCAAGGACCGCAAGTTTGACGGGCAGGTCACCAAGATCTCCCCGCTTGGGGTCGAAAAGGACAATGTCACCACGTTCGAAGTGCGCGTGTCCATCCGCAATCCCGGCGGCGAATTGAAAGCCAACATGAGCGCAAACGCCGAGATCATTATGGAAGAAAAGCACAACGTGCTGCTAGCGCCCGAGGCCGCCATCCTTTACGACAAGGACCGCAAACCGTCTATTGAAATCCCCGCGCCGGAAACCAAGACCGGCCGCAGCAAGGTGCCGGTTCAGATCGGCATATCCAACGGAGTGAAGACGGAGCTGGTCGCGGGGCTGAAAGAAGGACAGCAGGTGGTGCTCCAATAGCCGCCCGAAGTCGAGCGGTGATGCCATGAACGTGCGGGATCTGTTCACCGGCACGGTACGCGCCCTGTGGGCGAACAAGATTCGCACGCTGCTCACCATGTTCGGCATCGCCTGGGGCATCGTCTCCATCACCCTGATGGTGGCGGCGGGCCAAGGGCTTCGTGTGGGGCAGGAGAAGCAGTGGGAACAGTTCGCCAAGAACGTCATGATCGTGTTCAGCGGTCAGACCAGCATGCAGGCTGGAGGGCAGCGCGCCGGGCGGCGGCTGCAGTGGCCGGACACCGACCACATCTTCGTGGCGAAGGAGGCCACCGCCTGCCAGTACGTTCTGCCCGAATTCGGCCGGGGCGGAATTCCCATTCGCAGCGCATACAACAGCGGCATGATGCTGATCACCGGTTCGCACCCGCCGTTCGCGGATATCCGGACCATCCC
The DNA here is from genome assembly GCA_964384215.1 of uncultured Solibacteraceae bacterium. GTDB lineage: Bacteria > Acidobacteriota > Terriglobia > Bryobacterales > Bryobacteraceae > JAJFUV01. The sequence goes on from CAYLLB010000003.1 coordinate 83,569, forward strand.
GGTGGCCGAAGGCCGCTTCTACAATTGGGAAGACTGCGCCGCGGGCCGCCGTGTCGCCTTCTTGGGTAGCGACACCAAGAAGCAGTTCTACGGCGCGCGTCCGGCGGTGGGCGAAACGCTTTCGATCGGCGGCTATCCGTACGCCATTATCGGCGTGATGAAGGCCAAGGATCAGGACTCGAGTTACGACGGCCGCGACGTCACCAAGGTCTTCGTCCCCTTCGAGGCCATCGCGCGCGACTTCCCCGAGCCGCCGCCCACCATCCCGCACGCCATCGACCAGTTCCTGGTGACGCCGCGCTCGCTCGAACAACACGAAGAGTGCAAGTGGCAGGTGCGCCGCGCGCTGGCCCGCGCACACGATTTCGACCCGCGCGACAAGGACGCGGCCTTCATTTGGGACACAGTGGAGGAATCCAAAGCTTTCCGCCGCATGACCAACGGGATGAAATACTTCCTGGGCGCGGTGGGCGTGGTGATGCTGCTGTTGGGCGGCACCGGCGTGATGAACGTGATGCTGGTGGCGGTGCGGGAGCGCACGCTCGAAATCGGCGTGCGCAAGGCGGTGGGCGCCACCGCCGGGTCGATCCTCCGGCAGTTCTTCCTGGAAACCCTGATCGTTGTCCTCCTGAGTGGCGGTGTGGGGCTCGGGTTCGCGTTCGGCGTTTGCGCGCTGATCAACCTGGTTCCCATGCCGCCGCATTTTGCCGGAATGGTAGCCAGCTGGCAAAGCGCGCTGCTTTCGTTCGGCCTGCTGGGCATGGTGGCGGTGCTGAGCGCTCTCTACCCGGGCAACCGGGCCGCGCGGGTTGATCCGATCGAGGCGCTGCGGTACGAAGCGGGAGGATAGCCGGCCATGCTGTGCGAGATCCTTGTCCAGGCCTGGATCGCGCTGCGGCGCAATCCCACCCGCAGCCTGCTCACAATGACGGGCATCGTCTGGGGCATCATCACGGTGACCATGCTGGTGGCTTACGGCACCGGCTTCCGCTACGTCCTGATACGCGCCTTCGAGGTGTTCGGGAAAAGCGTTGTGGTGTGCTGGCCGGGGCAGACCAGCGAACAGGTGGGCGGCGAGCGCGCCGGCAAGCGCGTTCGTTTGCAGCGCGAAGATCTCGAAGCCGTGCGTGGCGAGGCCACACTGGTGAAGCAGGCCTGCCTGGAGACGTTCCGCCAGCAGAGCGTGCAGTACGGCGAACGCACCGCCATGCGCCCGGTGCGCGGGGTGTGCGCCGAATACGGCGAGATGCGGAGCGAAGTGCCGAGCGACGGCCGCTGGATTTCGCCCGAGGATGTCTTGGAACGCCGCCGGGTGGTCTTTCTGGGCGCGCTGAGCCGGCAGCGCCTGTTCAGCGGGCGGCCCGCCGTCGGCGAAACGCTTCTGATCGGCGGCCTGCGCTTCACCGTCATCGGGTCGATGGATCGCAAGTTCCAACTGAGCAATTACTTCTGGAGCGACGACGAGTCCATGTTCATACCCTTCACAACCGCTGGCGACCTGTGGAACACGCAGTTCGCCAATGTGCTGCTGTTCACCACCGTGAACCTGCGGTTCGAGTAAAAGGCCATGGCCCAGGTGCGCGCGGCCGTGGCCAAGCGGCAGCGCTTCTCGCCTACCGACAAGCGCGCCATCACGATGTACGGCCGCGAGGAGTTCCGCCCAATCCTCGACGGCCTGACCATCGGCATGCAAGTGCTGATGCTGTTCATCGGGTGCCTGACGCTGGGTATCGGCGGGGTGGGCGTCATGAACATCATGCTGGTCTCGGTGGACGAGCGCGTGCGTGAGATCGGCCTGCGGCGGGCGTTGGGAGCGCGGCGCAGCCACATACGCGCCCAGTTCCTGAGCGAGGCCCTGCTGATCACGCTGGTGGGCGGGTTGATCGGCATCGCGCTTTCCTATGGACTGGCGGCCCTCATCGGTCCCATTCCCATGCTGGGCCCGTTGTACGAAGACGATTCCGGCATGGGCGACATACACCTGACAGTTTCGGCTGCCACGCTGGCGTTGTCGACCGGAGCGCTGGTGCTGGTGGGCGTATTGAGCGGCCTGATGCCCGCCGTTCGCGCCTCGCGCCTGGACCCCGCCGACGCGCTGCGGTATGAATAAGAGAGCATGAAGCAGGAGAGTGAACGGACCTTCGAGCGCGCCACGCTGGGACGCACGGGGCGCGCGGTCCTGCGCCTGGGCCTGGCGGCAAGCTACGGCGTGCCCACCGCGGCGGTCGAGAAGGCTATCGGCGCAGGCGTCAACTATCTCTACTGGGGCAGCAGGCGGACGGACGCTTTCGCCCAGGCGCTGCGCAACCAGCGCGGACGCCGCGACGAGTTTGTTCTGGTGCTGCAGTCGTACTCGCGCATGGCATCGCTCATTCCCTGGAGCGTCGAAGGTGCGCTCCGCAAGCTGGATTACGATCACGCCGATGTGCTGTTGTTGGGTATGTGGAACAAGATGCCGGCTCCGCGGATTGTCGACGTCTGCCGCAAACTGAAGGAGCGCGGCCTGGTCCGGCATCTCGCTTTTTCGACGCACAACCGGCCGCTCATCCCGCGCGCTGCCGCCGGTTCGGATTTCGATCTCTTCCATGTGCGCTACAACGCCACGCACACCGGCGCCGAGCGCGACGTCTTCCCACACCTGGCAGCCGAAGGCCGTCCCGGCATAGTGAGCTACACGGCGACGGATTGGAAACGGTTGCTCGGGCACCGGCGCATTCCGAAGAGTGAGCGCGTACCCACGGCGGGCGATTGCTACCGCTTCGTGTTGTCGAACCCGGCGGTGGATGTAGTGATGTGCGGCCCCTCGACCGGCGCACAGATGGACCACGCGCTGGAAGCGTTCCGCAAAGGCCCGCTCGACGAGGAAGAGATGGCCTGGATGCGCCGCGTGGGCAAGGCGATCTACGGCAAATAAGCCGTCCGAAGTGGCGCCGCTCAATCAGGTGACCATCAGCATCGCTTTGATCATTCCCGTTGTCCTCCATGGGGATAAGCGATCGGTCTCAGGTTGCTCATAGAACAAACCCCGCTACTACGCATTGCCTCCGCAACGAGTCTTCGCTACCCTGGTTACTTGCTGGATATTGTTCGCTAACATCGGCCTTTGCGGCGGGCTCGTTCCCGCGAGCCCAAGGCGGTGTTGTGTACCCATGCAGTTACTGGAGCGAACAATTCCATGTTTCTTGAACGTCTCGGCGCCGATCAGAGTGTCTATGGCGCCTTCTCTTCATACGCCCAGCAGCAGATGGTGCTGGCCCGCGTAGCTATCGCGCAGCGCGATATTTACTATCTCTATACGGAAGACGGCCCCGCCCACGCGGAGCCATCCGGGAGGCTTTACTACCGTACGTCTGGCCACTCCTCTCTCCCGGTGACCGGCGACTGGGTTGCCGCGCGCATCGTTGGTCCCGAACAGGCTTTGGTGGAAGCCGTCCTACCGCGGCGGACCTGCCTTTCGCGGCGCGCGGCGGGCACTCGTGATGAGGAACAACCGCTGGCAGCCAACGTGGACGTGGTCTTCCTGGTTTGCGGGCTCGACGGCGATTTCAACCTTCGTAGGCTGGAACGGTATTTGGCGCTAGTGGCCACAAGCGGCGCTTCGCCCGTGGTCGTACTGAACAAAGCCGATCTGTGTGCCGATCTTGCAGGCCGAATTGTAGAAACTACGGCCGTAGCTCGCAGTGCCCCGGTTGTTGCGGCAAGCACACTTGATCCGCACGGACTCGACGCCCTCCGCCGGTTCCTCACACCCGGAGCGACGGTGGCGCTGCTCGGGTCTTCCGGCGTCGGCAAATCCACCATTGCCAACCGCCTGCTTGGCGAGGAGCGTTTTCGGACCGCTGAGGTGCGAATGTGGGATTCCCGCGGACGCCACACCACCGTGCGAAGGGAACTCACTCCGCTGCCGCTCACAGGCGCGCTCATCGATACGCCCGGAATGCGTGAACTGCAACTGTGGTCTGGAACGGAGAGCGTCGATGCCGTGTTTGACGAGATTACCGCCATCGCCGAAGGTTGCCGGTTCCGCGATTGTACCCACTCCGGCGAGCCGGGATGCGCCGTGGCCGCGGCGCTGGAGGGCGGGCAGGTGGACGCGAACCGCTGGGCGAGTTTCCAAAAGTTGCGCGCGGAGGCGGAGTGGCACGAGGCCATGGCGGATCCACTCGCGGCCCTGGAACGGAAGCGGAAGTGGAAAGCCATTCACAAGCAGGCGCGTGCCATCAGTAAGGCGCGCCGCTGATTGGGTGGGGCTCAATTCGAAGGCTCGGTGTTCGCATGAAGGTCCGGCGCAGGACAGACTGATATCGCCGACTCGGCTCCGCCAGTGTCACGCCAACAGCCGGACTGGACCGAGAATCCCCGAAACTTCCTGCCCCTTCAATGTGAACGAGGTGGCGCTGTGGCCTTTCAGGTAAGGGCCCAGCGTGTTCAGCACCAGCACCTCGATTTCGTTCTCGCCTTCGCGGATCAGGCCGCCGGTGTCGAAACGATACGGGCGCCAGATGCGCACGCCTGCCGGGCGGCCGTTTACCCACGCCCCGGCCGAGCCCCGTACGCGGCCGAGGTCGAGCCAGCGGGTGCCGGCAGAGAGGCGGAGCTTACGGCGGTAGCGGATGCCGCCTGAATAATTGGCCAAGCCCTGGGCGCACCAGTCGCCGGGTTCGATTGTGCCCTGGCCTACCTCATAAGTGACCGGGCCGTCGAGCAGGGCGCCGGCGGTGTGGCCCGTCGACGGCTGGACACGCAGTTCGCAGACACGGTTGCGGGCGGCGGGGTCGGGAAGCTCCACACGCTCGCCTGTGATGGGTAACTCGCGGCCGTTCACCGCCAGACTGGCGCGGCCGGAGGCAAGGATAGGGGCCAGCGTGGCGCTGGCAAACTGGCGGCGAGCCGGGCGGAAGGGAGTCTTATGACCGGCCATTTCCCATCATACGGCGACGAGGCCCGGACTCCTGTCGCTTGGGGCGGATCGAAGGTTATCGCGGAATCGAGTTGCTCCGCCGGGATGGCGCGGACGAAGTGGAGTTCATCACGATCAAGCGCTTCGACGCCCGGTCGCAACACTACGACCTGAGAACAGCCAGAGCCGCGCTCTAATCGCCGCTCGCTCAAAACACAGCGCCCCGCCCCATGAACATTTCACGAGGCGGGGCGTTGTTGTCAGAATGCCGCCTGTCCTACCAGACCCGGCAGGCGTTTCCACTTACCATGGGCTGGTTTACTTTGCAGCCGAAGGCCGAGCGGAACTCCGGCATGTTTACCATCACGCCGTTCACACGCCACTGGCCGGGTGAGTGCGGGTCGAGGATGGCACGCAGGCGCGCGGCCTGCTCGGTACGGTTCTGACACCAGATCTGCGCCCAGCCGAGGAAGAGGCGCTGCTCGGGCGTGAAGCCGTCGATCTTCTCCGTCTTCTTGCCAGCCAGCGTCTGCAACAGGGCCATGTAGGCGATGCGCAGGCCGCCGTTGTCGGCGATGTTCTCGCCCAGGGTCAGCTTGCCGTTCAGCTTCACGTCACCCACGGCGGTGTACTGGCCGTATTGCTTCACGAAGCAGTCGGCGCGCTTCTCGAATTCCTTGCCGTCCTGCTCGGTCCACCAGTCGCGCATGTTGCCTTTGAGATCGAACTGACGGCCCTGATCGTCGAAGCCGTGTGTCAATTCGTGGCCGATAACGGCGCCGATGCCGCCGAAATTCACGGCGTCGTCCATGTTGTTGTCATAGAACGGCGGCTGCAGGATGCCGGCGGGGAAGTTGATGCTGTTCATCTGCGGATCGTAGTAGGCGTTTACGGTGGGCGGGCTCATGTACCACTCGAGCGGGTCCACGGGCTTGCCGATCTTCGCAAGCTGGCGGCGGTATTCGAAAGCGCGAGCGCGCGCGAAATTGCCCAGAGCGTCGCCGCGCGTAATCTTCAGCGCGCTGTAGTCGCGCCACTTTTCGGGATAGCCGATCTTGTTGGTGATGGCGGCCAGTTTCATGTGCGCCTGTTTCTTGGTTTCGGCCGTCATCCAGGGCAACTCGTCGATGTCCTTGGCGAGCGCGTTTTCGAGCGCCACTACCATCTGGTGCGTGCGCTCCTTGCCCTTGATGCCGAAGGTGCGCTCGACGTACTCGCGCCCCAGCGCTTCGCCCAGCGCATGGTCCACCTGGCTGACGCAACGCTTCCAGCGCGGCTCGATTTCCTTGGCTCCGGTGAGCGTCTTGCCGTAAAACTCGAAGTCCTCGGCGACGAAAGCGCCGGGCAGCATGTCGGCCTCGACGCGAACCAGGTGCCAGGTGAGATACGTCTTCCAATCCTCCAGGCTCCGCGCGTTGATGACCTTGTCCATGTTGCGGAAGAATTCCGGTTCGGTGACGTTCAGGCTCTTCACTGAGCCGGCTCCGGCGCCCGCGAAGAACTTGGGCCAGTCAACCGTGGGACTGATGGACGCCAGTTCCGCCACGGCCATCCTGTGGTACACGTTGGCGGGTTCGCGGCGCTTCACGCGATCGAGGGCGCCTTTCGCTAGTTCGGTTTCAATCTCCATGACGACCTTCGCCTTGGCCGCCGCAACTTCCGTCCGGTCGCCTAGCAGGCCGAACATGCGCGCGACGTGCTCCTGATACTGCTTGCGCAGACCCACGCTGCGGGCGTCGTCCTTGAGATAGTAATCGCGGTCGGGCATGCCCATGCCGCCCTGGTCCACTTCGGCGATCACCTGGCTTGAATCCTTGAAGTCCTGGGTAGACCCGAATCCGAACAGCATGCGGTATCCCTGGCTGTGGAGATGAGCGATCTCGGCCATCACCGCTTGCTTGTCTTTCAGTGCGGCGATGCGATCCAAGGCCGGCTGAATCGGCGCAATGCCCTTGCTCTCAATTCCCTTCTCGTCCATGCACGCGGCATAGGCGTCGCCGATCTGAGTGCCCGCGGGACTCTGTTCCAGAATGTTGCGCAGTTCGGTAAGGTTGCGCTCCCGCAACTCGTCGAAGCGGCCCCAAATGGCCTTGTCGGCCGGAATGGGATTGTTCTTCATCCAGGTGCCGCAGGCGTAAGTGTAGAAATCCGTGCACGGGTCGACGCTCCTGTCCATGGCGCCGATGTCGAAGCCGGGGCTGGAACTCTTCTTGGCATTCGTGGAGGCGGGTGGCTCGGCGCACAGAAGTACGGCGCCAAGCAAAATTGCGCTCGAGAGTTTGATGGATTTCATCTTGTTGGAGACCCTTACATTTACTGTATCATCGGGAAGTCGAGTCCAATTCGCCATGAAGCGACGAACCTTCTTAATAACGGCCGCGGCCCCGCTGCTGGCCATGCAAGCTACCCGGAAGTACCGTACCGCACTGATAGGCACGGGGTGGTGGGGAATGAACATCCTGCGCACCGCCATGGCTGCCGGCGAATCGAAAGTAGTCGCGCTGTGCGACGTGGACCGGAACCAGCTCGACCCGGCGGCGGAGGAGGTCGCGCGGTTGAGCGGCGATGCGCCGAAAAAGTACGGCGACTATCGCGAGATGCTGCAGGCGGAGAAGCCGGAGATCTGCATCGTAGCGACGCCGGATCACTGGCACGCGCTGGCGATGATCGCCGCCGTTCGCGCCGGGGCGCATGTTTACGTGGAAAAGCCCATCTCGCACACTTTGCTGGAAGGCCGCGCCATGGTGAGGACCGCTCGCGACGCGAACCGCGTGGTCCAGGTGGGCTTGCACCGGCGCGTCTCACCGCACAACAAGTCGGCGATGGAGTTCTTGAAATCCGGAAGGGCGGGCAAGATCGGCATGGTGCGCGCCTTCGTCCACTATCCGGGCGGCGCGGGCACGCGCACGCCGGACTCGGAGCCGCCCGCCGGCCTCGACTGGAATTTCTGGTGCGGCCCCGCGCCCTTAAAGCCTTTCAACAAGGCGATCCACCCGAAAGGGTTCCGCTCCTACCTGGATTACGCCAACGGCACCCTCGGTGATTGGGGCGTGCACTGGATGGACCAGATCCTCTGGTGGACCGAGGAGAAGTATCCGCGCCGCGTCTTTTCCACTGCCGCCCGTCACATCAGGACCGACCAGACCGACGCGCCGGACACGCAGGTAGCCACCTTCGAATTCGAGAGCTTCACCGCGGTCTGGGAGCACCGGCAGTACGCCGGCAACGAAGCCGAGAAGACCAACATCGGCTGTTATTTCTATGGCACCGAGGGCACGCTCCACCTGGGCTGGCTCGATGGGTGGACGTTCTACCCTTCCGGCCGCAACAAGCAGGTGCTGCACGAAGAACCGAAGCTGCACAAGCCCGACATGCAGAACATTCCCGAATTGTGGGCGGACTTCCTGGACGCCATCCGGACCGGCCGTCGTCCGGTGAACGACATCGAGAGCGGGCACCGCTCGACGGCGATGAGCCTGCTGGGCATGCTGTCGGCGAGACTCGGGCGGAGCGTCGAATGGGACGGCGCGAAGGAAGTGATTGTGGGCGATGCCGCCGCCAACAAGCTGCTGCGCCGCGACTACCGGGGCCCCTGGCAGTATCCGGCTTAACAAGGTGCTTGGTGTAGATCGACTGCGATGATCGCGAAGAGCATTCTGGTGGCCGCGCTGCTCGCCGCGCCGCTCTGCGCGGGGGCGCAGGTGGCATGGGGCTCCCGCGACCGCGTGACGCCGCCGTTTCCTCCTACCATGCGCGCGGAGCCCCGCGTCGAAAAACTGGTCCGCGACAAGGCGAAGTTCCTGCAGGTGCTCTACATGGGCACTCGGCTGTCGGACCCTTCCGAATACACGATCCGGGCGCGGACTTCCATGTTGCTCACCCTGGCTACGTGCCTCAAGTTCACCTACTGTGAGGAGCCGGAAGCGACCCGGGACACTTACCTCCAGCTACTGGACGAGTTGGTCACGGCCCATTACACCGGAGGCGGCGCCACAGCTTCGGGAAAGCCTTGGGGGCACGAATGGCAGTCCTCGTATTGGACCTGGCAGGCGATGTTCAGCGCCTGGCTGATGTGGGGAGAGTTGAGTCCCGATCTGCGGCGCGCCGTGCTGGCCATGGCGATTGACGAAGCCGACAGGTTCCTGGATCTGCCCGCGCCGTACTCGCGGTTCTACGACACCAAGGCCGAGGAGAATGCCTGGAACTCCAACCTCTTGGTGCTGCTCGGTGAGATCCTTGAAAGCCACCCGCACCGCGAGCGCTGGCGGGAACGCGGTTTCGAATACATGATCTCGGCGTTCGCTACACCGGCTGACTGCTCCAGCCAGCGCGTGGTGGAAGGCAAGCCCCTCTCGGCCTGGCTCCGCGGCGCCAACGTGCATCCGGATTTCACGCTCGAAAACCACGGCTTCGTCCATCCCGATTACATGGCCTGCATCGGGCTGAACCTCGAAAATGCCCTGGTCTACCGCCTGCTCGCCCGGCGCGTGCCGGAAGCCGTGACCTTCAACGCCGGCAAGGTGTATGAAGTCCTCAAATTCTTCACGGCGGCCGATGGCGGACTGTTTTACCCGGGCTCCACCGATTGGTCGCTGCACCGGGTGGAACTCACCTGGGCGACGGCGGTCCAGATGGACCGGCTCACGCGCGATCCGCAGGCCGGCGCTTTGGGAGAACTGGCGCTTGAGACCATGGAGCGTATGTGCGCGCGGTACGGCGACGGCCGCATGTTCGCCTCTTACGAGTTCCCGACTTACAAGACCATTGAGGCGGTGACGTCGGCCGGACTCGACATCGGGCTCATGTTCGCCCGGATGTGGATGCCCGCCGAGGGCGCCGAGCCGCTCGAAACGGTCTGGCGGAAGCTGGAGGGGGCACGCGTGTTCGAGGACGGGCGCCTGTTCGTAGCGCGCACCCCGCGGGCGATCAGTTCGTTCAGTTGGGGCACGCGCCTGATGGGGGTCACCGCGCCCTTCGTCAAGGACGCCATCGTGTGGCCTGCAAACCGCGGCTACTTCGGGCTCGGGGTGCCCATCGCGCGAGGCGCTCTGGTACCGGGGCGGTTGGGCATCGGGAGCAAGGCGTTCGAGGACGCCGTCCGGCGGGACGAGACCACGGTGCAGACGGCGATCCATGGCTCGGAAAACGGCGCCACGTTTGTGACCTTGCGGGCGCGCCAGTCGGCCCGATCCAAGGTGGTTTCCTTCACCGCGCTTCCCAGCGGCAAGAGCGTCTACATGGAGCGGGTGGACGGTGACACGACACAGGTCCTGGGCGGCATGATCGCGCTGCTGGAAGAACCGGAATGGATTCACGGCCGGGCGTCGCGTTCGATCGCGCGCGAAGGGAACCGCTGGGTCAACGTGGACGACCGCTTGGGGTACGTGATGTCGCAGAACGGAGTTGTTGATCTGGTGCCGGATCTGCGCTCACGTCTTATCGTTCTTAACAAATCTCCGCACAGCGGTTCAATCGCGGTAATTGTAACGTTACCCGGCGCGAGTACGGCCGAGACCCGCCAGTTCGCCTTGCGGCCCTTCCGTGTGAAAGTGCGCGAGGAGGGGGTTGCCGCCGTGGAAGTGGACGGCCTGCTGGTCGTCACAAACACCACGCCCCACCCCCTTGTCGCCCACCTGGAGCAGGGTTCGACGATTCTTGACATTTCCGTCAATGGCCTTTCAACTCGCGTTGTCAGGTAGTTACAGATAACCAGATTTGCCCTCAGCCGCCCGGTGGGAATCGTGAGCAAGTCTTAATACTTAGTTTGCCGGAATCGGCATAAATAGCTTTAGACAATAACCTCCATTGGGTGTATACTTTCTACCAGCAGGTTAGTCAAATGTCTCGAGGAGTGGGTGGCCTCGGCGAAGACTGGGCTGGGGACTGTGCCGTAGCGCTGTGCTTCGGACATCTGCAAAGTGTATCCGCTCAAAACTCAAGTTACTATCCTTACCTCACCCGGCATTATCCGCACTTAGCCAAGCCGACCGCCAATCGGTGGGCAGGCTCTCAGGAGACTCCATGAATATGCACCGTATGATTGAAGTCAGACTGCTTTTGGCCACGCTAGCCGTGGTCACGATCTTTGCGGTTCCGGTGTGCGCGCAGGAAGTCAGCGCCAGTATCACGGGAACCATCACCGATGCGACAGGCGCGTTGGTTGCCAATGCCAGTGTCACGGCAAAGGATGTGGACCGCGGAACTACGTACACCACGACAACCAACGAGGCCGGCGCGTTTCTGTTTCCCCGCATAACGCCCGGGCGGTATGAAGTCCGCATTGAGGCAAAGGGATTTAAGACCTTGATCCGACAGGACATCGTTCTCGAAGTGAACCAGCGCGCCCGCATGGACGAGCGCCTGGAAGTGGGCGCGGTGACCGAGTCCATCAACGTGAGCGGCGAACCACCGTTGCTCCAGACCGATACCACCATGGTGGGTTCGACCATTACGACGAACCGCCTCACAAACACACCGCTGATCAGCCGCAACTTCATTTCGTTGACATTACTCACGGCCGGTGTTACCACCACCGATCCGTCGGCGATGAACAACGACAAACGTACAACCAGCGGCGGCCGTCCGTATGTGAACGGCAACCGGAAGGAAGCCAACAACTTCCTGCTGGACGGCATCGACAACAACCAGGTGTCCGATAACCTGACGTCCTACCAGCCCAACCTGGAAGCCATTTCCGAGGTCAAGATGATCACCAACAACGCCTCGGCCGAGTTCGGCAACTTCCAGGGTGGCATTATTAACGTCACGCTGAAGGCCGGCACCAACGAATATCATGGCTCGTTGTTCGAGTATTTCAAGAACGACAAGCTGAACGCCAACGCTTGGGCTCGCAACTGGAGTATCGATGCCACCACCGGCAAGTCTCTGCCGCGCACTGCAGTCCGCTACAACGCGTTCGGCGGTACCTTCGGCGGCCCCGTGTTGATTCCGAAGGTATTCAACGGCAAGGACAAGGTGTTCTTCTTCGTGGACTACCAGGGGTTGCGGCGCCCCTATCCCCGAAGTACGAGTACATTCACGGTCATGCCGACGGCATTCCGCAAGGGCGACTTTTCCCAGCTCTTGAACCCGTCCTCGGATCCGGCGCTGGCGGGGCGGACCCCTATCCAGCTTTACAATCCCTACTCGCTCACCTCAACCGGAGCCCGGACACCGTTTCCGAATAACCAGATTCCGGCCAGCATGATGAGTCCGGTGGCCAACAAACTGCTAAACGACACGTTATACCCGTCACCTCTCTCCTCCGCGCTGCGCTACAACCAGACGAACACCTCGTGGAGCCAGTTGCGGAACGACCAGGGCGACGGAAAGCTCGATTGGAAGATGACTTCCAAGGACGATTTCTCGTTCCGGTATTCGCACGGAATGCAGGATACGCCCGGATTCAACAGTTTCCCGCTGACCTTCAATTCGTTCAACGAATCGCCGTTCAAGGCCGGTGTGATCAACTGGACGCGGACCATCTCGCCCAAGCTCGTCAATGAGGCCCGTTTCGGAATCAACCGGATCACTCTCTGGAACGGCGGCGCCAACAAGGAGGGTTACGGAGATCTGAATCAGAAGTACGGCATTGCCGGGGTGAATTCGCCTGGTTTGCTGGGACTCAACTTCTCGAACCGCACCTTCACGAACAGTATCGGAAGTTCAAACATCGGCACACAGCAGTTGTTTGCCAACACCACTTTCCACTTCGCCGATAACCTGACGGTCATCCGGGGCCGCCACATGATGAAACTGGGAGGCCAGATCCTGCGGCAGCGCATGAACACCTTCTATTCCGGTAACAATGGCCGCATCGGGTTCTTGACCTACACCGGCCGCTTTACCGGCGCGAGCTCGGCTACCGTCGACGGTTGGAGCGACGCGGACTTCTTCCTGGGCCTGCCGGAAACTCTCGGCCGTGGTCTTCAGAGCGGTACCTGGGGCCATCGCAAAACCATTTGGGGCTTCTACTTCCAGGACGACTATCGCGTCACGTCCAAGCTGACCTTGAACCTGGGCTTGAGGTGGGAGTACCACACGCCGCTGGTCGAAGTGAAGGATCGCCAGTCCAACTTTGGTGCCTATACCGGCGAAGTAATGTTGGCTGGGCAGGGCGGCAACAGCCGTGCCCTCTATGATCCCTTCAAGAAGGACTTCCAACCGCGCGTGGGCTTCGCTTACACGCCTTTCCAGAGGTGGGTGGTGCGCGGCGCCTACACGATCAGTTCCTTCATGGAAGGCACCGGAACGAACCTCCGCCTGCCCATGAATCCCCCGTTCAACTCCGAATTCGAAGGACGCTACGACAGTCCGAGTTTCAACCTGCCGGGATCGACCTCCAGCGACGGGTTGAGCGTGCTGTCTCCGACCAACCCGTACAAGAACATCAACGTCCGCTTGTGGGACAGGAATGTGCGGCCCGCCAACACGCAACAGTGGAACCTCACGATGGAGCGGCAACTCGGCTGGCAAACGGTCGGTTCGGTGGGATATGTAGGACAGCATGGGACTCACCTCGTAGTGCCCATGCCGTACTACCAAAAACGCCTCCTGTCCGACGGTACCGTGGTTGCCAGTCAATACCTGGCCGGCAATCCGCTGCTGGCGAACATTACACAGATATCCGGAACGGAGACTTGCGGCAACCAGCGCTACGACGCCATGCAGGCAACGCTCACTAAGCGCATGTCGTCGGGTCTGGAGTTCCAGGCCAACTACACCTGGTCGCACGGCATGAGCGACGCTATCGGGTACTACGGGGAAGGCGGACAGGCGGCGTCTCAATCAGCGTACTGGCAGAACCTGTTCGACCGGAAGGCTGAATGGGGTCCGACATACTTCGACGCTCGCCATATGTTCACGCTGAGCCACGTCTGGGCGGTCCCGTATGGGAAAGGCCAGAAGTGGGGTAGCAGCATCCACCCGGTGCTGAACGGCATCCTGGGCGGGTGGCAACTCGGCGGTACCCTGACGTTGCACACCGGTTTCCCGCTCACCATGCAGGCTTCCGACAACTCCACCACTAATTCGCGTGGCCCACGGGCTCGCGTTGTCGGCAAGGGCGGCAAGACCCTGGGCAACGTAGGCTCGGGCGCCAAGTGGTTCGACATTTCGGCGTACGCCAACCAACTGCCGAAACAGTTCGGCGACGTGGGTCTTGGTACCGAGCGCGGACCAGGTTTCAAAGTGTACGACGTGTCATTCCAGAAGCAGTTCGCCGTCACGGAGCGCGTGAAGTTCGAGGTCCGCGGCGAATTCATCAACTTGTTCAACACGCCGCAGTTCAACGCGCCGGCGCGCAACGTAACCGGAGCTACCTTCGGCGAGATCACCGGCGCGCAGTATGAGCGGAACGGCCAGATCGCGCTGCGCTTGACGTTCTGACCTTAAAACTGGTCCCGAAGTTTCCGGTGGCAGGTCAAAGGATTGCAACCTGCCACCGGTTTTTTGTGTAAAGGCCGGCGTCCGCGGACGTTCACTCCGCAATACAACTCGCGTCAAGTTGAGGCAGAGCTCCCCCAGTGTGGGTTCTCACCGGCAAATAGAGAAAAAAGACTCCTGTCCGGCAGGTGGCACGCAGCTTTTTGTTAGCTTTTTGTTAATTATATCCATTTTGCAAAAAAATGCCTCATTTCACCAGGCACAAACGCCTGCGGCAGGTGTATACTCTTTCCCAGCGGGTTAGTCAAATGCGTGGTGGGGATTTTGTCGCCTCGGCGAATATAAGGACGGGTCTGTGCCGCAGCAATGCGCACTTGACGCTTTCGGCTTCTAAACAGCCCGATCCTGGGCCGCTGTCTGTACCTCACTCGTCATTCTCCGCACCCGTGTAAGCCCACCGCTAACGGGCGGGAAGGTTTTTCAGGAGACTCAATGAAAATACGCCTTATCAAGGAAGTGAGACTACTTTTGGCCACGCTAGCCGTGGTCGCGATGTTGGCGGTTCCGGTGTGCGCGCAGGAAGTCAGCGCCAGCATCACCGGAACCATTACCGACGCAACAGGCGCGTTGGTTGCCGGTGCCAGTATTACGGCAAAGGACGTGGACCGTGGAACCATCTACACCACGACAACCAACGAGGCCGGCGCCTTTTTATTCCCACGCATACCGCCCGGGCGGTACGAAGTCCGCATTGAGGCGAAGGGTTTTAAGGCATTGATTCGACGAGACATCGTTCTCGAAGTGAACCAGCGCGCCCGCATGGACGAGCGCCTGGAAGTGGGCGCGGTGACCGAGTCCATCAACGTGAGCGGCGAACCACCGTTGCTCCAGACCGATACCACCATGGTGGGTTCGACCATTACGACGAACCGCCTCACAAACACACCGCTGATCAGCCGCAACTTCATTTCGTTGACATTACTCACGGCCGGTGTTACCACCACCGATCCGTCGGCGATGAACAACGACAAACGTACAACCAGCGGCGGCCGTCCGTATGTGAACGGCAACCGGAAGGAAGCCAACAACTTCCTGCTGGACGGCATCGACAACAACCAGGTGTCCGATAACCTGACGTCCTACCAGCCCAACCTGGAAGCCATTTCCGAGGTCAAGATGATCACCAACAATGCCTCGGCCGAGTTCGGCAACTTCCAGGGCGGCATTATCAGCGTCACCCTGAAGTCGGGCACAAACGACTTTCACGGATCGTTGTTCGAGTATTTTAAGAACGACAAGCTGAATGCCAATACCTGGGCCCGCAACTGGAGCATCGATCCGACCACCGGCAAGTCGTATCCGCGCACCGCAGTCCGTTACAACGCCTTTGGCGGCACCTTCGGCGGCCCGGTGGTGATTCCGAAACTCCTCAACGGCAAGGACAAGTTGTTTTTCTTCGTGGACTACGAAGGAATACGACGTCCTTATCCGCGAAATGTGGGCACGATGACGGTTATGCCGGCGGCATTCCGCAAGGGCGACTTTTCCCAACTCTTGGATCCGTCCTCGGATCCGGCGCTGGCGGGACGGACCCCCATCCAGCTTTACAATCCTTATTCGCTCACCTCAACCGGAGCGCGGACGCCGTTTCCGAATAACCAGATCCCCCTCAGCATGATGAGTCCGGTAGCCAGCAAGCTGCTGAACGACAGCTTGTATCCGGCGCCTCTCACTTCCGCGCTGCGCTACAACCAGCAGAATACCTCGTGGAGCCAGTTGACGAACAATCAGGGCGACGGAAAGCTCGATTGGAAGATGACTCCCAAGGACGATTTCTCGTTCCGGTATTCGCAAGGCACGCAGGATACGCCCTCTTTCAACAGCTTCCCGCTGTACTTCAACTCGTTCAACGAGTCTCCGTTCAAAGCGGGCGTGATCAACTGGACGCGGACTATCTCGCCAACGCTCGTCAACGAGGCCCGTTTTGGCATCAACCGGATTATCCTTTGGAACGGAGGCGCCAACAAGGAAGGTTACGGGGATTTGAATCAGAAGTACGGCATCGCCGATGTGAATTCCCCTGGGTTGCTGAATATCCAGTTCAACAACCGCACCTTTACGACCAGCATCGGCAACGCGAACATCGGCACGCAGCAGTTGTTTGCCAACACCACCTTCCACTTCGCCGATAACGTGACGATCATCCGCGGCCGCCACATGATGAAGACGGGTGGGCAGATCCTGCGGCAGCGCATGAACACCTTCTTCTCCGGCAACAACGGGCGCATCGGATTCCTGAGTTACACCGGCCGCTTTACCGGCGCGAGCTCTGCTACCGTCAACGGCTGGAGCGACGCGGACTTCTTCCTGGGTCTGCCGGAAACTCTCGGCCGAGGTCTCTCGAGCGGTACCTGGGGCCATCGCAAGACCATCTGGGGCTTTTACTTCCAGGACGACTATCGCGTTTCGTCCAAGCTGACCTTGAATCTGGGCTTGAGGTGGGAGTACCACACGCCGCTGGTCGAAGTGAAGGATCGCCAGTCCAACTTTGGTGCCTATACCGGCGAAGTAATGTTGGCTGGGCAGGGCGGCAACAGCCGTGCCCTCTATGATCCCTTCAAGAAGGACTTCCAACCGCGCGTGGGCTTCGCTTACACGCCTTTCCAGAGGTGGGTGGTGCGCGGCGCCTACACGATCAGTTCCTTCATGGAAGGCACCGGAACGAACCTCCGCCTGCCCATGAATCCCCCGTTCAACTCCGAATTCGAAGGACGCTACGACAGTCCGAGTTTCAACCTGCCGGGATCGACCTCCAGCGACGGGTTGAGCGTCCTGTCGCCGACCAATCCGTACAAGAACATCAACGTTCGCCTATGGGACAAGAATATCCGGCCCGCTGACACCCAGCAGTGGAACCTCACTCTGGAACGTCAACTCGGCTGGCAAACGGTCGGTTCGGTGGGCTATGTCGGCCAGCATGGCACGCACCTGATCGTGCCCATGCCGTACTACCAGAAGCATCTCCTTTCTGATGGTACCGTCGTTCCCAGCCTGTACTTGTCCGGCAATCCGCTGCTGGCCAATATCACGAACATATCCGGCACGGAGTCTTGCGGTAACCAGCGCTACGACGCCATGCAGGCGAGCCTCACCAAGCGCATGTCGTCGGGCCTGGAGTTCCAGGTCAACTACACCTGGTCCCACGGCATGAGCGACGCCATCGGCTATTACGGGGAAGGCGGGCAAGCCGCGAACCAATCGGCTTACTGGCAGAACCTGTTCGACCGGAAGGCTGAATGGGGTCCGACATACTTCGACGCCCGCCACATGTTCACGGTGAGCCACGTCTGGGCGGTCCCGTATGGGAAGGGCCACAAGTGGGGTAACAGCGTTCATCCGGTACTGAACGGCGTCCTGGGCGGGTGGCAACTCGGCGGCATCATGACCCTGCGCAGCGGCTTCCCCCTGACGATTCAGGCCTCCGATAACTCAACCACCAGTAGCCGTGGCGCACGGGCCCGCGTTGTTGGCAAAGGCGGCAACACGCTTGGCAACGTCGGCTCGGGCGCCAAGTGGTTCGATATCACGGCGTACGCTAACCAACTGGCGAAGTCGTTCGGTGACGTTGGGATTGGAACCGAGCGCGGGCCGGGATTCAAAACGTATGACGTGTCGCTGCAGAAGCAGTTTGCCGTCACGGAGCGCGTGAAGTTCGAACTCCGCGGTGAATTCATCAACCTGTTCAATACCCCGCAGTTTGCTGCGCCGGCGCGCAACGTAACCGGAGCGACCTTCGGCGAGATCACCAGTGCGCAGTACGAACGCAACGGCCAGATCGCGTTGCGTTTGACGTTCTAAGTGTAATTTCAACAGCAGCATAAGGCGAAAAGGCGGGCCGTCCGGCCCGCCTTTTTGCGTCTCCGGGCTACTCATCTCCCAAGGTTTGCTGTAGGCTCAAGGAGGGGAATTGCAATATATGGATCGACGCAAGCTGTTGGTTTCGACGCTTGGCATGATTCCGCTCTCGGCTGTCTGCCTCTTTGCAAAGAAGCATGGCGACAATAAAGGCAAAGGCAAAGGGAAAGGCCAACAGCACGATCATGATGAGCACCGGTATTTTCGCCGGGAAGACTATGCTGTAGTTCAACGCTATTACAGCGGGCCGCGCGATCTTCCTCCAGGGCTGCGGAAGAAATACTACCGGACAGGCACGCTGCCCCCCGGCTGGCAGAAGAAGATGCGGCCCTTCCCCCCTGAGTTGATTCGGGTGCTGCCGCCACCCCCGCCGAACTGTGCGTTCGGTTACATTGACGGCGTTGCCGTGGCGTACGACCGGGAGACCCGTATCGTCCTCGATTCGATCGACCTGATCGCCGCGATCGCCGGCCGTTAGGTCCGCCTGCCATCCCTTTGAAGTCGTAAGCTGGATGGTGGTGGACGCGATCGGAATCGTTGGATCGGGACGGGTTGCGCAGGCGCTGGGACGGCTGTTGTGCGAGCGCGGCGAGCCGGTCACGGCGGTAGCCAGCCGAACGCCAGCGCACGCCGCTGAAGCGGCGCGATTCATTGGCGGCGTCGAAGTAGTTTCTTACGAGAATCTCGCCGAGCGCTGCCCGCGTGTGCTGATAGCGGTTTCTGACGATGCCCTGGCGGACGTCGCCGGCGCTTTGGCCCGCAGTGGTATGCGGAACGGCGCCGTGCTCCACACTTGCGGCGCGCGCGGGGTGGCCGCGATCGAGGAACTTGCGCGGGCCGGAGTGGCCTGCGGTGTCCTGCATCCCTTGCAAGCGGTGAGTTCTCCGCAACAGGGTGTGGCCGCGCTGCCGGGTGCGGCCTTCGCTATTTCGGGCGAGGGCGAAGCGGCGGCATGGGCACGGCGGATCGTGGCGTTGCTCAACGGTACTCCCTTGCACGTCGGGACCGGGCGCGAAGCGGTCTATCATGCCGCGGCGGTCATGGCCAGCAATTACGTCGTCGCGCTGATCGATGCCTCCGTGGAGTTGCTGCGCGCGGCCGGCGTTCCGGAAGACGAAGCGCTCTGCGCGATTCGGCCCCTGGTCGAAACAAATGCGCGAAATGCTTTGACGCTCACGCCGGAGCGCGCGCTTACCGGGCCCATCGAACGCGGAGACGCCGAAACGGTAGCGCTGCACCTCGCCGCGTTACGGGACGCCGCGCCCGGGATGCGGCAGCTATACTGCACGCTGGGATTGCGGGTGCTGGACCTGGCCCGGCGGCGCGGCCTCGATGAGGCGTACGCTGATAAGTTAGAGAGGTGTTTACGAAATGGCTGAGGCGCAGCGGCGCGTGAGAGTGCCGGACCTCAAGGAGATGAAGAAGCGCGGCGAGCGCATCGCGATGCTCACCGCATACGACGCCACCATGGCCCGTCTGATTGACCGGGCCGGAATTGACGTCATCCTGGTGGGTGACAGCGTGGGCATGGTGGTGATGGGCTACGAGACCACGCTGCCAGTAACCCTCGACGCGATGGTACACCACACCAAGGCGGTCTGCCACGGCGTGAAGCGCGCCCTGGTGGTCACCGACATGCCATTTCTCAGCTTCCAGGTGAGCGCGTCCGAGGCCGTGCGCAACGCCGGGCGCATTCTTCAGGAAGGCGGCGCAACCGCCGTGAAGATCGAAGGCGGCCGGCCGGTAATCGAGGCCGTATCGCGGCTCGTGGACGTAGGCATTCCGGTCATGGGGCATCTCGGATTGACCCCGCAATCGGTGCACCGGTTGGGCGGATACCACCGGCAAGCCCGGACAGAGGAAGATGCCCAGTTGCTGATTGAAGATGCGCGGGCCCTGGAGGCTGCAGGCGCTTTCTCGATCGTGCTCGAATCGATTCCTGAAGATGTCGCGCGGCGTGTTACGGAGGAGTTGAGCATTCCCACCATCGGCATCGGAGCCGGCCCTTATTGCGACGGCCAGGTACTGGTAAGCTACGACATTTTCGGCCTTTACGATGGCCAGGTGCCGCCATTCGTGAAGCAGTATGCGCGGCTGGGCGACCAGATGCGCGCCGCGGCCGAAGCCTATGCCGAAGATGTGCGCCAGGGGCGGTTCCCGGTTCCCGCCGCACGCGGCACGGGAGCGGCACGATGAGCGCGCGGGTGATTCACTCCGTCGCGGGAGTGCGCGCCGCGGTGGCCGAAGCACGCAAGCGCGGGGCGACGGTCGGCCTGGTCCCCACCATGGGTGCCCTGCACGCCGGGCACGGCAGCCTGATCGATACCGCGCGCCGCGAGACGGACTTCGTGGTGGTCAGCGTGTTCGTGAATCCGATCCAGTTCGACCGCAAGGACGATTACGAGCGCTACCCGCAGGACATCGCGACGGACGCGGAGTTCTGCACGGCGCGCGGCGTGGACCTCGTTTTCAATCCGGCGGCCGAAGAGATGTACCCACAGCCCCAGCGCTCGTTCGTGGAAGTGGAAGGCGTCACCGAGCACTTGTGCGGAGCTTTCCGCCCGGGCCATTTCCGGGGCGTGGCGACCGTCGTTCTGAAGCTGTTCAATATCGTGCAGCCGGATCGCGCCTACTTCGGCGAAAAGGATGCGCAGCAACTGGCCGTGATCCAGCGCATGGCGCGGGACCTGAACCTGCCCATCGAGATCGTTCCCGTAGCCCTGGTGCGTGAGCCGGACGGACTGGCGCTGAGCAGCCGCAACCGCCGCCTTGACGCGGCCGAGCGCCAGGCGGCGCTGATGTTGTCACGCGTGCTCTTCGCGGTTCGGGACCGCATCGGTGCGGGATTCGTGGATGCGGCTCAATTGAAGCGCGAGGCGGAAGCTGAGTTTGGACGCGAGCCCGGCCTGCGGCTGGAGTACTTCGAAATCGTCGATGCGGATGAAATGCAGCCTGTCGAGCGGGTAGCCGCGCCGGTGCGCGTTGCCGTGGCCGCCTGGGCGGGCTCGACGCGCCTGATCGACAACGTCCTCTGCACACCGCCCGACGCGTCGCGTTAGCTACTGGCGAGCGCGGCGCACGGCATAACTGGTGAGCGCGCGCCGCAGATAAGCCCACCTCTGTCCGGCGAGCGCTGCCTGGATTCCGGACCGGATCTGGGCAGCACCCGGTATGAACAGTCCGTGCGCAGCCGCGGCGTCCAGGCTGCCCAGCGCCTGCCGCGCCTCGGCCTCGAGCGCAACCGCGACGTCGCGCGGCGGGGTGGCGTGGAAGTCCGTAACGGCTATTTCCGGTGCGAGCGTGAATGCAATCAGTTGGTATGCTTCCAGCGTCACGTTCCATTCGCGGCCGGCGTCCAGAGTTGTACGCGCGGCGAGATCCGACAGACGCGCCGGCCGGTCGAAAGCCACCCGCACTTGCACAGGATAATATTCGCGATTCACCAGGTACAAATAGCGCTGCCCGCCGTAAACCAGCGTGCGGGCAGCCACGGGGTCCGTGCTCGCTCCGATGGTCACAAACTTCTCGCGTGGCAGCGCCCGGTAGGCTGCGGCAAACCGGCGAATCTCCTCGCAATGCGCCTTGTCCAGGAACAGGCCGCCGCGAGTGATGCGGCAGGCGTCGAACTCGGCTACGGCGTGCGCGTAGTGTTCCAGGAAATGTGGGCCGCCTTGGAACGCATGCGTGATGCGCAATTGCGAATCCCACCAGAAGCCGTCCTCAGGATAGATCGAATTCAGGCGAAAGATCCCCTCGGCGGGCGCGCCGTCCATCACCGCGAGTTGCTTTGCCTGCTCGTCGCCGGGTTCGCAGGGAAACCACCTGTGCTCGCCCCAGGCCTCCACCCAACAGTTGAAGATGAACGCACCGGGGCGGCGCATGTTTCGCATGGTGCCCAGCGTGTCGTCATCCAGAAAATCATGGTCGCGGAACATGCAAGAGCGCTCGAGCGGCGCCTGCGCGCCTTCAGTGTCCCAGCCGCGGTCGCGGCCGGGGTCCAGCGCCAGGTCCACTTCGATGTTGGGTTCCTTCGCGTAGAGCGCGGGGTCGAATCCGCCCTCCCGCCACATCGACGCGGTGTTGAGGCGGGCATGAAGCTGGTGGGAGGCGGCAAGCGAACCGTAGAGCGCCGGCACGGTGGTCTCGTTCCACATGGTGAAGGTGAGACGCAAATCCGGCCGCGCCGCCACCACCGCGTCGCGGATGCGGCAGTGGAACTCGTGCAGCTTGCGGCAGCGCCACGCCACCCACAGCGGACGAGCCGTGTGCATCAGAAACTGGTAGCGTCGGGCGAAACGCTCCGGTGAATCCGGCTTGACGCGCACCCTTACGCCGGTTTCCTTTTCGAACAGCCCGACGGTGTAGTCGTCGTAACCGGCGTGGAGGGAAGCGTACCAAACGATGGTGGCGTGCCACATATTGAATGAGACGCCCTTGAAGGCCGGGTAGCGCGCGTAGCGAGCGGCAATCTCCGAGACTACGCCGACCACAGCCGACTGTACTTCCGGGTGCAGGGGATTGAAGATTGGCCCGCCGTGATAGGGCTGGCCCGTTTTCTCGCCGTACGCGTACGGGAAGTCCTTGAAGCTCGCCTTGCGGGCGTGATACTCGAGCGCCTTGGGATAATTCCGGACGTTGTAGATGGGCGTCCAGTCCTGCGTTCCGGCCTGCACCTGACCGTTCCACAACATGTTGTTGATGGCCGGCGCACCCTTGACGATGGATTCGAGGTCGATGTTCATCTTGCGCATCAGGCTGCCCAGGCGCAGCATGGTCATGGAGGCTTGAAACTCCAGTCCTTCCTGGCCGAAGCGTTCCAGCAGGCGCGCGTACCAGTCCACGGGATGGGAGGTCCATCGCGTGTATTGCTTGCGGTCCCGGCCCACCACCATGTCGAAGGCGTCGCTTGGTTCGCAAGTGGAAGGGTACTGCGGACCGTGGTACCAGACCACCGGGTAGACCAGCAGGCTCTGCCCCGTGTGGCGCATAAACGCCACCAGGTGGTCCATCCACTCTTCGCGGCTCATGGCGCCTTCGCTGGCGCCCGTTCCGCAGGGGTCCTCATACTGGACGCCCAGTTCGCGTCCCGCGCCCGGTGCCACGCCGGCGACAGGAGGAGCCGCCGGAAGTTCGTCCAATTCGTACACGTCGAAACCGGCGATGGCTGCGGGCTCGTCTTTGCCCCAAGTGAGAAAGGTTATGCTTGAGTCCTCCCAGCGCGGCCAGAATATCTGCCGGATTTCGAGCATTCGCCCGGTGAGGGGCTGCGCGTAGCCGGTGAAAACGCCGGTGGAGAGGTCGTAACTGGTGCCGTCCATGATGCACATGTAGCGGCGCTTGTCATCGGGGTAACGTACGACGGCGAGGTGCGGTTTGCCGGGGTGCTGAATTCTGAACCGGTATCCAAAGCGCGCCGAAGGCGTCGCGGCTGCCTCGCGGTACCTGCCGGCGCGCGATTCCACGACGCGCGTCTGGCCATGGGACATGAAACGGTCCGCGCCATGCTCGCGTGTCGCGTCCACGCTCAGCAACAGCCGCCGGGCGTGTACGGCTGCCGGTCGTCCCAGCGCAGTTCCGGCGGCGGCGCCAAGCATTTCACGTCTGGTCCACATGTTCCAGCACGGCTCCCTTCCACACTCTCCCGGTCCAGTACAATCAGCAATTGTATCCATTGCGACGCCGTATGTTTTGTGATGAAGTGAATGTTGGAAAGATAAGGGAGGGAGCCGTATGAAATCACACTACTTGCTATTAATCCTCGCTCTAATGCTGGCGGGTGTGTCCTGCAACCGCGATCCTAAGCTGGTCAGCCGCAAGTACGTGGAGAACGGCAACAAGTACTTCAACACCGAAAAGTACAAAGAAGCCTCCATCATGTACCGGAATGCGCTGAAGAAGGACCCGCGCAACGGCGACGCCTATTACCGGCTGGGGCTGTGCGACCTGCGCTTGGGGCAGCCTGGGCTGGCCGCCCGGTCTCTCCGCCGCGCCATCGAGTTGATGCCGGATAACCTCGATGCGTCCCTGACCCTGGCCGACCTCTACCTGATGGCGGCGGCCGCCGAGCCGCGCAACGCCAAAACCCTGGTGCCGGAAATCGAGGAACTGGCCAAGCAACTGGAGAAGAGAGATAAGTTCCACGGTTATCGAGTCGGCGGACTCTGTCTCCTGCTTAAGGGGCAAACCAAAGAGGCGATCGAGAAGCTGGAAAAGGCCAATCAGTTGAAGCCGCTCGAACCGAACGTAGGCGTTTTTCTCATGCGGGCCCTCGCCATGGAGAAACGCACGAGCGAGGCGGAGACTCTGGCCAAACAGCTCATCGAGAAGCACAAGAATCTCACCCCTGCTTACAACTTCCTTTATGTGAGCTATGTGTCCTCCAATCGGATGGGCGACGCCGAAGCCGTTCTGAAGCTGCGCAGCGCCAACAATCCCAAAGAAGAAGCCGCGTGGCTGCAACTGGCGCAGTTCTACATGGTCACGCGCCGCGGACCCGAAATGAAGAGCGCGCTTGACAAGATCACGTCGAATCCGCAGGACTTTCCCAACGCGCATCGTTCCGTGGGCGACTTCTACTTCCGGAATCGCGATCTTGTCGCAGCGGTTGATTACTATGCCGCGGGAAAGAAAGCCAACCCGTCCCAGAGCGCCACCTACGACAAACGCATCGCGGAGGCTTACATCACCCAAGGCAAAGTGGACGATGCGCTGAAATTGCTGGAAGCCGTTATCAAGCGCGACTCCAAGGATAATGACGCCATCGCCATGCGCGCTTCCCTGCTCCTGCGCAACGGCAAACCCGAGCAGATCCAGTCTGCCGTGAACGATCTGCAGGGTGTTGTGCGCAGCTCTCCGCGAAACTTCGTGGCGCGCTACGACCTGGGACGGGCCCATATGGCGAAGGGGGAGGTGGAACAGGCCCGCCTGGCTTTTGAAGAGGCTATCAAACAGCGCGGCGATTATCTGCCCCCGCGGCTCGCCCTGGCGCAACTCTACTTGCGTGGCGGCGAGCACGCCAAAGCGGTGCAGACGGCGGACGAGATCCTGGCCATGGACCAGGGGAATCTGTCTGCCCGGCTCGTGCGCGCAGCGGCGCTTACCGGCATGCGCGATTTCGGCCGCGCGCGCCAGGCGGTTTCCGAGACCATCAAGCTCTATCCGAACGCCCTGGAGGCGCAGTTGCAGCTCGCCGTTGTGGACATGGGCGAGAGAAACTTCAAAGCGGCCGAGGGAGGCTTCCGCAAGCTGTACGAGAAGAACCCCAAGGACCTGCGTAGCCTGTTCGGGCTGGTCGAATGCTACATGGCTCAGAACCAACCGGCGCAGGCTCTCGACCTGATCCAGAAAGAAGCCTCCAAGAATCCGGGCCGCGACGACCTCGCGCTGGCGCTCGGCAACATAGCGGCTCGAACAGGCAAAAACGACGTGGCGATCCACCAGTTTGAGGCGCTCGTCGCCAAGCGGCCGAACGACGCTCTGCTGCATACCCGGCTGGGCGAGATCTATCGCCGCGCGGGCAGATTGGATCTTTCCGCGGGCCACTTCCGCAAGGCCATCCAGATCGCTCCGGACCAGCCGTCCGCGAAGCTGCTGCTGGCCATGCAGTTGGACGAGCAGGGACAGCGCCAGGAAGCCCGGCAACTCTACGAACAACTGCTGAAGATGCAGCCGAACAATGTCGTCGTGCTGAACAACCTGGCCTACATCATGGCGGAAAGCGGGACCGAGTTGGATCAGGCGCTCACACTGGCGCAACGCGCCAAACAAGCCCAGCCCGAAGAAATCAACGTCGCCGACACGCTGGGTTGGATCTATATCAAGAAGAACTTGAGCGACAGCGCTATCAACATCTATAAAGACCTTATCCGTCGTCAGCCACAGCGTTCAACGTTCCACTACCACATGGGCATGGCGCTATTCCAAAAAGGCGACCGGACGCAGGCGAAGCAGGCCCTGCTGACGGCGCTGCGCAACAAGCCGGCGAAGGAAGAAGAGGCCAAGATCCGCGAGCTGTTGGGGCGGATCGGCTGAGCGCGGGCGGCCCCGCGCCCCATTCGGGATCACATCTTGTGAAAGCGCTCCTGTCGCGGTTCCCCGCTGCGGCCTACACCGCGCCCTTCCTAGTATTCGTAGGGGTGCTCGCTCTCGGCGGGCACTTGCCGCTCCCGCCGGGTTCGGAGTACCCGCTGCGGACCCTGCTGGCGCTCGCGACCCTGGTGGCAACGTCGCGGCCGCTCCTCCGGTTCAAGACTTCATGCCCGTGGTCCAGCGTCGCCATGGGCGCGCTGGTTTTCCTGATTTGGGTTGGGCCGGACACCATTTGGCCGCACTATCGCGAGCACTGGCTGTTCCGCAATATCCTGTTGGCACCGAGCGGGACGCCGGCTGGAGAAGCGCTCAGGGGCGACTACGTCTTCCTGGCCTCCCGGATTCTCGGTTCCGCGCTCGTGGTGCCTGTCATTGAAGAACTCTTCTGGCGCGGTTGGCTCATGCGATGGCTGATCCGGACAGATTTCCTCGCCGTGCCGTTGGGTAGTTACCTGCCGGGCGCCTTCTGGATCACGGCCATCCTGTTCGCCTCCGAACACGGTCCTTACTGGGATGTGGGACTTGCGGCCGGAGTGCTCTACAACTGGTGGATGATCCGCACGCGCTCGCTGGCCGACTGCATCCTGGCGCACGCCGTCACCAACGCCTGCCTGGCGGCTTATGTGTTGAGCGCGGGCAAGTGGCAATACTGGCTCTGAAGGTCCGCACCGCGCACGGCAACCTTGACGGATCCGTAACAAATCACACAAAATATGTTAGGCTACACTATGGTGGCCCACCAGACGCTAGGCCTCGTCTTTTTGAGGCCGGCGCAAAAATCCAACTGCGGAATAATGTGGGATGGCTTTTAAGACCGTTGTCAGGCTTCTGGTTTTCGTTTTTTGCGCCATACTATTGACGGATGCCGCCAACGCGGCGGTGACCAAGAGGAAGAAGGCACACCGGCGAACGGCGGCTCGCACTTCGGCCACCGTTGTAAAGAAGAAGCCGCTCGCGGCGAAGTCCACGAAATCGAAGAAGCGCATCTCTTCGAGAACGGCTTCGTCCAAGCGGCGGCGTTCCGTGACGAGCTTCTGGACCACGCCGACTTACGCCGACGCCACTTTCGCCGACAACATCGAAGGTGAGGATCCCGTCGTCCGGCGCGCGGCGGTGGAAGCGCTTGGGCCTTACAACGGCACCGTCGTGGTGGCCGATCCCTCCAACGGCCGCATTCTGTCTATCGTGAATCAACGGCTGGCTCTCCAGAGCGGATTCCAGCCTTGTTCCACCATCAAGGTGGTGACCGCCTTGGCCGCGCTCAGCGAGGGAATCATCGACCGCGATACCATGCTGCGCCTTTACGGCCGCACGAAGATGAATCTAACCGAGGCGCTGGCCCATTCCAACAACCCGTACTTCGCCTCTTTGGGAGTGAAACTCGGCTACGAACGGGTAGCCTACTATGCGCGGCTGTTCGGTTTGGGAGAGAAGGCGGGCCTGAACATCGATGGCGAGCATCCTGGTGTCTTCCCCGACTCGGTCATCAAGGATGGCGTGGGCATGATGACCAGTTTCGGTGAAGGGATTTCTCTCACCCCGCTCGAACTTGCCGCCCTTATGGTTGCCATATCGAACGGCGGCACACTTTACTATCTGCAATATCCGCGGTCGGAGCAGGAAATCAACGAGTTCGTGCCTCGCGTGAAGCGCCATCTGGATATCGCCCCATGGCTTCCCGAGATTAAACCCGGCATGCAGGCGGCGGTCGAGTACGGCACTGCCCGGCGTGCACACTACGACAGTAACGAGCCGATTCTCGGTAAAACCGGCACGTGCTCGGACAACCGGACGCACTTAGGGTGGTTCGGCTCGTTCAACGAAGTCGGCCGCAACAAGCTTGTGGTTGTGGTCCTGCTGACCGGGGGCAAGCCTGTGAACGGTCCGGTCGCGGCCGGCGTTGCCGGTGGCGTCTACAAGAACCTCTCCGGGCGGAATTATTTCGCCCACCAACGCAGCCTGTCGCCCTACGGCTTGGTGTCCACGCAATCCTGCTGCGCTCAGTAACGAATTTCAATCGTCCTTGCGCGCGGGCGTGTGGTCGCCGAAGACCAGGGCCGTAAACGAGAAAATATCCGTATCCGGGTCCTTCCAGGCCGAAGGGTTGATGCCAGCCTTAAGACACGTATTTTCAAGGAACTGCAGGCGGTTCCAACCTTGTTCGGGAGCCACCTGGGGCAACAGAAGGCCTTCGCTTGCATCGCGCTTGATCACCAGGCCGTCGGTCCCTATCCGGATTTGGCGCGTGTCAAGCACCCGGCGCAACGGGCTCAGCACAGAAATCTCATATTCGAGTTCAGGTAACTCGGCCACCGACACCGGCTGGAACCGCCGATCCTCGAGCGCGGCGAACGCTGCTACATCCCGCACTGTGACGGCCAGCGGTTCCACCGGCGCCACGTACCCGATGCAGCCGCGCAACTGCCCGCGTTTCTTGAGAGTTACAAATGCCCCGCGTTCCTGCATCAGGCGCGCGTTGCGGGCCGTGCCGACGTCGTACCCTTTGTGCTCCCGGACGGCCGTTTCGACGCTCCTTTTGGCGATCTCCAGCAATTCCGTCTTTTCGGCCGTCGTAAGCGAGAACCGCCGGGCGGATGCGGTGCCGCCGGTGCTTTCGGGTTTGCACAACGCCGCAGCGCCGTAACCGACGACGCTCGACTTATCGCCCGTCACATCGCCGGAATTGGCGTACTTCAGCACGCGCGCCTCGGTGGCCCCCAACCGCTCCGCCGCGATCATGGCGGCCACGATCGGACCGCCACCACAGGCTTCCCACACCCGCCTCTCGAAGTTGCGCGCCATGCTCAGGTAGTCCCACTCTTCCAAAGCCTGAAGCGTCTTCCGGTCGAGTTGTGTGGCCTTGTCGTACGTGTGGAAGTGGGACAAATCGGAGCTGGCCACGACGAGTGTTCCGGGCCCCTGGATCGATTTAGCCAGCGCAACGCCCAGCGCTCTACAAGTGCCGTAGTCCTGCTCACCCATAACGATGGGCACCAGCTTGAAGTCCTTCAGTACACGCTGTAGAAAAGGTAATTGCACTTCCAGGGAGTGCTCGCCGCGCCCATTCACCATCCCGTGGCCGCGCCCCGAACGTTGGACGCGTTTGTCCATGGATGCCAGCTTGGCCACAAATGCCGTATCGACGGGGACGCGCCCCAGCGGAGTATCGTAAGCGTCGCCGTCGAATACCGAGGAGAAGCCGAACGCGTCGATGTGGCAGGGCGCGATGACCACCACTCGCTGGATGGGGCGGCCCTTCAACAACGCGTAGGCTTGTGCGGCGACATGGCCCGAGTAGACGTAACCCGCATGCGGGACCACAATTGCGGCTAAGTCCTTGATGGGCGCCGGCTTTGCCGCCGCGAGCAAACCGTCGATCATACCGGCCAACTGCTTCGCATCCGCCGGGTAAAAGGAGCCCGCCGCCATGGGGGGGCGCACGTTGCGGTTTTGCGCCGGAAGAGCCGCGGCAAGGATCGGTAACAGGAAGAATGCCTTGCAACAGTTACGCATTTCGAGATTATCCTTCCCAAACGCCGGCGATCGGCTGCCGGCAGTACTCACAGTTCCCTTTCTTCAAGTGCGTCGCGCGCACGGCGAAGCCCGTGCGTTCCACTACCGCGCGCCGGCACTTGGGACAATACGTGTTTTCGGCCGGGTGGCCGGGCACGTTGCCAATGTAAACATAATGAAGGCCTTCCGCCGCGGCGATGGAGTGCGCCCGTTCGAGCGTGCTCAACGGCGTCGGGGGCAGGTTCTTGAGCAGGTATTCGGGATGAAAACGCGAGAAGTGCAGCGGGACGTCCGTACCGAGGTAGGTTCGCACCCAGCGCGCCAAGCCGCGGAACTCCTGCTCGCCGTCGTTGAGCGTGGGTACCACCAGGTACACGATTTCGGTCCACATCCCCAACTTGCGCATCTCGACCAGCGCATTGAGCACCGGCTTTAACTCTCCGTTCACCGTCTCGCGGTAAAACTTTTCCGAGTATGCTTTCAGGTCCACCTTGATGGCGTCGACTTTGCCGCACAGCAGCTTGAGCGGCTCCGGCTGTATATAACCGCCGGTGACGACGGCGCTCTTGATGCCGGCCGCGTGGGCGCGTTCGGCCGTGTCGATCATGTACTCGAAGAAGATCACCGGTTCGCTGTACGTATACGCGATCGAGGCGCAATGGTAACGCGCCGCCACCTCGGCCGCGCCCTCGGGCGGCAAATAGTTGGAGGTCACCTGTTCGGGCCGCACCTGCGAGATGTCCCAGTTCTGGCACATCTTGCAGTTCACGTTGCAGCCGGCGGTTGCGATTGAGAATGCCGTCGAGCCGGGGTGGAAGTGAAAGAAGGGCTTCTTCTCGATGGGGTCGACGTGCGCGGCCACAACGCGGGAATGCACCAGCGTGTAGTAGACGCCGCCGCGGTTCTCCCGCACGCCGCAGTAGCCGCGTTCGCGGTCGTCGATCACGCACTCGCGCGGGCAGAGCTTGCATTTGATCTTCTTGTGCGGCAACTTGTCGTAGAACTTCGCCTCCCGCGTGTAGCGCGCGTCGGACGCCGCCGCAGCGCCGGATGCGGCCGAAAGCAGGAAGTCGCGGCGTTGCATGGCGCTAGACCTCCACGCGCGCGATCCGGGCGGGATCGGACACGCCCATGCGGTAGCCAGGGCCCCCGGCGCGGGCAATGTAAGTTGGCTCGCGACGCGCCGCTTTCAGCGGCGGCATGCCGCGCTCAGAGCGCTTTTGTTCGATAATGCGCCAGCCGACGGTGTCCAGCGCCACGGGGTCCTGGCTCACCAGCAAGCCGTTGAACGGCCATGTCCACTGCGGCATAAAAGACGGGCCGCCTTCGTACTGCGCGGTGATGGCGTCGCAGAGGTGGAGGCGCACTTTTCGGCGGATGGGGCCCAGCATGTTGACGTCGGCCACGTAAGGGTCGCCCACGTTGATGTGATACTTGTTCGGATTGTGGATGGCGCCGAACATATTCTTAAGCGCCATGGTCACGCCCACGATGCCGTGGTCCTTGAGGACGGGCAGGTTGATGACGGCGTCGCAGACATCGGTGAGCGTCCGGCACAGCAGGCTGCCGGCTTCCCCGTGCGTGGCGAGTTCGCTCCCGTAACCCAGCGTGTCGTTACCCAGATAACGGACGCGGTTGGGATTCGTTGATGGCCGGAACCCAGCGCTTTCGAGATCCGAGTTGAGCCGGTCCCATACCACGATGTTCTTCGCGGGTACTCCGGCTTCTTGCAGCCGATGGCAGAGGGCCTCGACCAGCACTACGTGCGTGGAGTTACCTTTACCCGACAGGCAGTTTACCTTTAGCCCCACCACCTCGCCGGGCTTCACCACGCGCCGCCACGCCTCCACGGGAGTGTCCACGTCGAAACAGGCGCGCATGGCATTGTCGAGAGCCCGCAAGAGCGCCGTTTCGTTCATCCCGGCGCCGTGCGCCACGACCACCTTCGACTTCGTACCGGCCGCGAGCGGGGCGCCGAGCACCCCCAACGCTTCCCGGCGGCTCAATCTGGCGTCCATTCCGTTTCCGTTATAGCACCAACCGCCGGCGGCGGCGATGACCTACAATCGTCGGGATGAGTTGGTCGCCGATTGTCAGGCCGGCGGCGCTGGCGCTTGTGAGCGCGGTGGTGTGCGTCGCGGCCCCGAAGAGTTCTCTTCCAGGCGGATACTTTGCCGCCATGGAGGAGGGTGTGGCGCGCGTCCAGGCGCGGTTGGACGCAGAGCCGAGAGCCACGTTGCGAGACATCGAGGAGACCACGGGTTGGCGGCACTTCCCGCACGCTATTCTTGCCGTTGCCGTGCTCTACACGAGCAAGGCCCCCGAGAATCGCTCGCAGGGCGATCCTAAGAAACTCGCGCTCGCGATTCGCATAGGCGATCTGACGGCCGACGCCGACGAGCGCGGCGTCTTCTCCGACCGTCTGGACAGCCACCGCGACACCTATATGTGGCTGGAGGCCTACCGCTTGCTCGAAGCGAAGCTGGACGACGGCCGCCGGACACGTTGGAAGGCGTGCCTGATGAGAAACGCCGCCACTCTGGCGGCCCGGTGCCTCCAGTGGCGCGACGTTCCCGCGTACAACTATCACTTTTTGGGCACGTCGACCAATCACTTCGCTCTCTGGGCCACCGACGTGATGATTGCGGGTGAATTATTCAAACGAGAAGACTGGCTGGTGTTGGGCCGGCATATTTTGCGGCGGCTTGCCACAGAGGAGCAAAGCCCGGACGGGTACTGGGGCGAGTACAGCTCTGCCGGGCCCACTAGCGGTTACAACCTGCTGACTCTCTCGGCGGTGGGCCTTTATTGGGAGTACACCCAGGATCCGCGGGCGCTCACGGCGCTGCGCCGTGCCACGGGGTTTCACGAGTACTTTACGTACGCGGACGGCCAGCCGGTGGAGACCATCAACGACCGCAACCGCTATTGGGATTCGAGCCTGTACGGGAATTTCGCCTTCACGCATTTTGCGGAGGGGCGCGCCTTCGCGCGCTTCCTGTTCGAGCGCTTCCCCGCCTCGCGCCTGGACATGGAACCGCTGGGGCGGATCGCCCAAAACGCGCTCTATTATCACGCGGGGCCGCTCGCCGCGATCCCGCAGCAGAGCGAGCGCTACGCGCACCGGCTCGCCGGCCCGGCGGGGATCCGCAAGCGCGGCCCTTGGGTGGCGACTCTCTCGGGATTGATCGCCACGGAACCCGCGTCGGCGCGCTGGTTCCTGGAGCGGCAGTCGCACGTGAGCGTGTTTCACGAACGCGCCGGGTTGATCATCACCGGAGGCAACAGCAGAGCTCAGCCAGAACTGGCTACTTTTTCGGAAACGATTCAGGGCCACACCTACTACCTGCCCCTTTGGAGCAAACTCCAGATGGGGGATGTGGCCGACCGGCTCTGGCTGGCTTACAACTCGTTTTCTTCGGAGATCGCCGTCCAAGAGGATGAAGGCCCGGACCTCCGGTTGCGATTCGCGGTCCGCGGCCGCGGCGCGCCGCCTGAAAAAGCCGGCATGGCGTTGCAGCTATGTCTCAAGGAGGGCGAGGAACTGATTACCGGGACGGGCTTGCGCGTGCGCCTGGGATCGGAGAAGCTGACACTTTCGCCCAACCAGATCGGAGGCCGGATCGAACACCACGGCTGGAAGCTCTCGACAGACGCGACCGTCTCGCTCACTTGGCCCGTCTTCCCGTACAACCCCTATCGCGGTGGGCCAGAGATTCACCTCGACCGGGCCGTTGGTGTGTTGAGCGCACCGCTGACGTGGACGCCGAACCACGCGCATCCTGCGGAACAAACGATCGAATTCAGATTGAGCGTGTCCCGGGCGAGCCGTTAATCCGGACCTCGCCCGAGGCACGATCGCGGGCAGGAATCCGCCTTAGCCTTGGGCCAGTTCCTTGCGGTGGGCCCACACCTTTTCGAAGGCCTTCACATACTGGTCGATCAATTCGGGGGCCGGTTCGCGGAACAGGGGAAGGCGTACCGAATTCGTGTTCACCTGCTTGGTGCCGAAAAGGTCCTTCCGAATCACGACCGGATGGTCCCACCACTTCGCTTCGGCGTATAGCGGGTAGCGATTCTGATCCTCATAGAATCCCGGGGAAACATGCACGCCTTCGGCCTGCAGGGCCTTGATCAAGATCTGCCTCGGGCAGCCCGCCTTCTTCTCGTCGATAAACAGCATGTGGCTGCCCCAATACACGCGCTTCGCGTCAGGGCGGCAATAGGGAACGGACAAGCCGGGCAGTTCCACCAACCGGTTCGTCAATGAGCGGACCTGCTTGTCGTTCAGCGCGTTGTACTCGTCCAGCTTGCGGAGCTGGTGCCGCGCCAGCGCCGCGCCCAGCGAGTGGATGCGGAACTTCGGTCCGATGCCGGTGCCGTTATATTTCTTGTATGGGCTCGCGTCCGGGAACTGGGCCGCGAGTTCGTAACCGCTGAAGACGGTGGCGCGCTCGTAATACTCTCTGGTTTGATAGGCGCCGCTGCCGCCCTCGACGGCGGGAAGGGTCTTGCTCGACTGGTGGCTGAACGCGCCCATCGCGCCCCAGGTGCCGACCTGCTTACCCTTCAGCGACGCGCCTTGCGCCTGGGCGGCGTCTTCAAGCACAATCAACCCCTTCTCCTTGGCGAAATCGCAGATCTGGTCCATGTCGCACGGGTTGCCGAAGGAGTGCATGGGGAAGATGGCCTTGGTCCGGCCGGTCATCTGCTTCTTGGCATCCTCCAGGTCGAACGTCATGGTGCGGGGATTGATGTCCACAAAGGCCGGCACGTAACCAAACAGGTGCATCGGCGCGGTAGTGGCCCAGGCCGTATAGGAGGGTGCCAGGATCTCGCTGCCCCGCGGCAGATCCAGCGCGAAAAACATGCACATGATGGCACAGGTCCCGCTGGAAAAGGCCTTTGTGAAAGGCACGTCGAGATACTCTTTCAGCTCTTTTTCGAACGCCGGGATTTCCGGATACCAATTGGTTTTGTCAAGCAGCGAGAGAATGGTCTGCTTCTCCGCATCCCCGTACTGGGGCCACCTGGTCAGGGTGGCCTGTCGGGCGGGCGGCACCGTCACAGACTTGGGGCCTCCACGCAAGGCAAGAGTCTCGCTGGACTGCGCCATCAGGCCGGCCCCGCACAATCCCGTTACCGCCGCGGCGCCGGTTCGAACGAAACCACGCCGTGTTTCGTCTTGCTTGTCGGATGAGTTCACAATCATTTCCTTTCTATTACGCCGTTCGCCGCCGCAGCGTCGTCCGGGCGATGAGGTTCGCGACTCCGCGCGTTGTTTCCGTCACGGCCATATTAGAGCCTATATTACTCGTCTATCAGTCGACGTGGCGGACGTGGTGCAAATCTCCAATTACGAAGGTAGTGCGGATGGCGTGGCGCGGAATCCAGGCTGAGCCGCTACGCATGGTCTCGAACTGGTAGCCGATTTCAATTATGCTGCCTTGCTCGAAGTGCCAGCGCACCCCGGCCATGTTGCGCGAGCGCTGGAACTGGTTCATGGCGAACATCCCTTCGGTAGAAAGAAACGGGCTCAAGCCAGGGCGTACCCGCTCCAATACCAGGCGCGGCCGGTAGCGGTTATAGGCGGAGCCGGTGGGCTTCAGCCGCTCGTACTGCATGGCGGTTTCCACGCGGGTCTTACCCGGATGCAGGAGCAGGGACGGTGCCAGGATCAGCCGGTGCTCAGGGTGGAATGAGGTGCGGTTTGGATTCACTTGCCGGTACAGGTAGCCGGCAGTGACGGCCCAACGCGGGGTAAGCGCGATGCGAGCCATCGAGCCGAGGTAAAAATCGTAGGTGCTGTGCACCTGATCCCGGAATCGCAGCGACGTCGTAGCCGACCAGCGCACTCGTTGATTCGTGAAAAGCCCGAATTCGAGGCCGTTCCAGGACTGCAGGTCGGCGGCCTGAGCGCACACCTCTAACGCAAGCGCGCACAGCAAGATACGGAGAGCAAACCGCCGCAGGGGCAACTCTCATTAAACCACACTTGGGTTTCCTGCCACGGTTTGATAACACCGGGCTGCGGTACAACGGTATAGATGGGTTGTTGCACGGCTGGAATTCATACAAGAAAGTCAATCATAGCTGTTCTCGCTGTTTTATCGGTTCTCCTGGCGCCCGCGACCGCAACGGCAACGCCTTCGGCGATGGTCACCGACTACGCCACGGGGACCGTCCTGGTTTCGGAGGACGCCGAAGCGCCGAGGTACCCGGCGTCGCTGACCAAGCTGATGACGCTGTACCTGCTGTTCGAGGCTGTGCAGCAAGGCCGGGTCACGTTCGATCAGGCGCTGCCTGTTTCCGCTTACGCCGCCGGACAGCCTCCCACCCGGCTCAGATTGAAACCGGGATCGAGCATCAAGGTGGCGGATTGCATCGACGCGTTGATCCTCAGGTCCGCGAATGACGTGGCCGTGGTGGTGGCAGAGGCGCTTGCGGGGACGGAATCCGAATTCGCCGTGAAGATGACGCGCAAGGCCGTCCAGTTGGGGATGACAAACACGTCGTTCCGCAACGCTTCGGGCCTGCCCGACGCCGGGCAGGTCACCACGGCCCGCGATCTGACGATTCTGGTGCATGCGCTCATCAAGCAGTTCCCCGAGTTTTACCCTCATTTCGCCCTGCGCTCCAGCCGGGCAGCCGGCAAGAACATCACGACGCACAACAACTTTCTGGCTGCATTTGACGGAGCGGACGGCTTGAAGACGGGCTACACGCAGACGGCCGGGCATAACCTGGCGGCATCGGTGGTGCGCGGCGATCACCGGCTCATTGGGATCGTGCTCGGCGAGGACAGGTGCCGCGCCCGGGACCGCAAGATGGGTCAAGTCATGAACGAAGGACTCACCGCCTTGGGCCTGCCTCCCACCCGGAAGGTCAAGAAGGTTGCGGCGAAGACGAACAAGCGCCGCCGCCACGTGAGGAGCGCGCGCCGCCGGTCCCGGTCAAGCGCGCGGGCGGTCAGCGCCGAGTAGAGCCGGCCCACAGGCGTGCTAAAATTAGACACTTATCTCTCTTTCCCTCGGTAACATCCATGTACTGGAGCAAGCTTTTTATCCCTACGTTGCGGGAAGATCCCGCGGACGCTGAAGTTGCCAGCCACAAACTCCTGGTGCGCGGCGGTTATATCCGCCAGCTTGCCGCGGGGGTTTACAGCTACATGTTCCTGGCGCAGCGCTCGATCCTGAAGATCATCGGAATCGTGCGCGAGGAGATGGACGCCATCGG
This sequence comes from uncultured Solibacteraceae bacterium, assembly GCA_964384215.1. Lineage (GTDB taxonomy): Bacteria > Acidobacteriota > Terriglobia > Bryobacterales > Bryobacteraceae > JAJFUV01. Next base: position 120,605 of record CAYLLB010000003.1, read on the forward strand.
CGCGCAGGAAATGCTGCTGCCCGCGCTCAACCCGGCCGAGATCTGGCAAGAATCCGGACGCTGGGACGTGATGGGCGACAACATGTTCCGGCTCAAGGATCGCTTCCAGCGGGACATGTGCCTGGGCATGACGCATGAAGAGGTCATGACGGTGATCGCGCGCAATGAATTGCGCAGCTATAAGCAGTTACCGCAGCTCTGGTATCAGATCCAGACCAAGTTTCGCGACGAACCACGTCCCAAGAGCGGCCTGCTGCGCGTACGGCAGTTCATTATGAAGGACTCCTACTCGTTCGACATGGATGCCGCGGGCCTCGATGCCGTTTACGACCGCCATTACAAGGCCTACTGCCGCATCTTCGATCGCTGCGGCTTGCGTTACGTGGCGGTGCAGGCGCACTCGGGCTCCATGGGCGGCAGCCAATCGCACGAATTCATGGTCGAGTCGGAAGCCGGCGAGGATTGGGTGGTCATGTGTAAGGGCTGCGGCTTCGCGGCCAATCTGGAAAAGGCCACTTCGATCCCCGTGCCGCCCGCCGTGGAAGATCCCGCGGGCGATCTCGAGCCCGAGAAGTTCCACACGCCGAACCGCAAGACCATCGCCGAGGTGGCGGAGTTCACCGGGCTGCCGGAATCTTCGCAGATGAAGAGCCTGGTGCTGGTGGCCGGCGGCAAGCCGGTGCTGGCGCTGGTGCGCGGCGACCATACCCTGAGCGAAACCAAGTTCCTCGCCGCCGTGGGTGCCAACGAATTCCGACCGGCGCATCCGGAGGAGATCCGCGAATGGTTCGGCGCCGACGCCGGCTCGCTCGGTCCCATCGGCGTGAAGAATCTGCGAATCATCGCGGACCTCGCGTTGAAGGGCCGCCGCAACATGATCGCGGGCGCCAACGAGAACGATTACCACCTGCGCAACGTCACTCCCGGCGAGGATTTCCAGGCGGATTTCTTCGACTTGCGCCAAGCCGTGGCAGGCGACAAATGCGAAACCTGCGGGGGCACGCTGAGCCTCCACAAGACGGTCGAGATCGGGCACATCTTCAAGCTCGGCTACAAGTATTCGAGTTCCATGGGCCTGCGCGTGCTCGACGTAAACGGCAAGGAAGTGACTCCCATCATGGGCTCTTACGGCATCGGCATCGAGCGCATTCTCAGCGCCGCCGTGGAGTTGTATTGCGACGAGCACGGCATGTCGCTTCCCGTTTCCATCGCGCCGTTTGAGGTGGTGGTGACGCCGGTCAACAGCGGCGACAAGGCGCAGATGGCCGCGGCGACCGAGATCTACAACGCCTGCCTCGCGGCCGGGATCGACGCATTGCTGGACGACCGCGACGAGAGGCCCGGCGTCAAGTTCAAGGACGCCGACCTGATCGGTCTGCCCTACCGCGTCACGGTGGGTAAGAAGCTGGCGCAAGGCAAAGTGGAAGTGGTCGAGCGCCGCACGCGCGCCGCAACCGACGTCGCAGTGGCGGACGCTGCCGCTTACGTCACCGGGAAGATCCGCGAAGCGCGCGGGGGAAAGAGCTCGTGCTGAAGACGTTGCTGTAACAGCAAACACATCGGAGGCGCAACGTAAATGCAGTCGCCATGGTTGGGCGAGTTTCTCGGAACGTTGTTTCTGGTGTTATTGGGTAACAGCGCGGTGGCCAACGTCAACTTGAACCGCTCTTACGCGAAAGGGGGCGGCTGGATCGTCATCACTGCCGGATGGGGTTTCGGGGTGATGTTCGGCGTGCTTGTGGCCATCGCATGCGGCAGCCCGGAAGCGCATCTCAATCCCGCCGTCACGCTGGCGAACGCCATCATGACGGGTACCGCGGCGAAGATCGTGCCGTACTGCACTGCGCAACTTGCCGGCGGGTTCTGTGCGGCGGCGCTGGTTTGGTTGTACTTCTTCCCGCACTGGAGCGAGACGGCTGACGCCGGGACTAAGCGCTCGTGCTACTGCACGGCGCCGGCCATCCGCCGGACTGCTTCGGCTTTGTTCTGCGAGGTTCTGGCGACAGCGATTCTCGTCTTCGTGATCGCCGCCTTCTCATCCAAGCGCGTGGCTGCCGCCGGGCTGGTGCCGGGCCTCGGCCCATGCCTGGTGGGGACGTTGGTTTGGAGCATCGGCATGTCGCTTGGCGGAACGACGGGCTATGCCATGAACCCGGCCCGCGATCTCGGCCCGCGCATCGCGCACGCGCTGCTCCCCATTGCGGGCAAAGGCTCCTCGGAATGGAATTACGCCTGGGTGCCCATCGCCGGGCCTATGGCCGGGGCGGCGCTGGCAGCGTGTCTCTCGCTGGCGATCGGGCTCTAGCGAGGGCTTCCGGATCCGATCGGCTTACGCAATTGGTTCTATAATAGTCGCTTGGGAGTTTTATCTCCCCGCCCATGGAAGACCTCAAGAAAAAGCTCCAGGATGAAATCGCGGTGCTCGAAAATGAGCTGCGGGTGCAATTGCCCCGCGAGATTCTGAGAGCGCGCGCGCTCGGCGACCTGAGCGAGAACGCCGAGTATCACTCCGCGAAGGAGCGCCAGCGCTTCGTCGAGGCGCGAGTGGCGCAGCTTCAGAAGCGCTTGGCGGATTGGTCAATGATAGACATGTCCAGGATCCCGCGCGATCGCGTTGGCCTCGGATCCACGGTGGTTGTCATGGACTTGGAGAAGGACGAGGAGACCACCTACAAGCTTGTCACCAGTGAAGAAACCGATGTGGCCAATGGACGCATCTCGACCAGTTCGCCCATCGGGCGGAGCCTGATAGGAAAAAGGGAAGGGGACGTCGTCAAAGTCCGTGTTCCGGACGGCGTCAAGGAGTTGGAAATTCTCCGGCTCACCACCATTCACGATGAAGTCAGTTAACCTGGCAGCCGCAGCGGCGAGTGAAGGCCGATGACCATCACGCGCGCCATAGGCGTAAGCTGCAACACGATTATCCGCTTGATAGTGCGCGGCTTGGCGCTTTCGAAAATCCATCCCAACGTCCTGACTTTTATCGGCCTGCTGATCAACATCGGCGCCGCAGTGCTCATGGCCATGGGCCGGTTCCGCTGGGCGGCGGTGGTGATCATCGGCGCGGCCATCTTCGACATGGTGGACGGGCGCGTGGCACGCGAAACCAACCAGGTGACGAAATTCGGCGGCTTCTTCGATTCGGTGCTCGACCGTTACTCGGACCTGGCGCTGCTGATCGGATTGCTGGTTTACTACGCTTCCATCAACCGCTTCTTCTATGTGGTGCTGACCGCCGTGGTGATGACCGGTTGCGTGATGGTGAGTTACACCCGCGCGCGCGCCGAGTGCATCATCCCGCTGTGTAAAGTGGGCTTCATGGAGCGGCCGGAGCGCATCGTGCTGTTCATCATCGGGGCGCTGTTCGACCGCATGGCGCCGGTGCTGTGGGTGATCGCGGTCCTTGCGAACCTCACCGTCGCACACCGCATGATCCACACTTGGCGTGAAACGGCCAGCGAGCGCCAGTAACGCACTCCTCAAACGCAGCGGCGGCGCGCATTGCCGCAAAATCCGATACTCAAGCCGCTGGAGGGTCTCGAACATGATTCGAGCCTGTCTTGGGTGTACGGACGCCGGATGATGGGAAAAGTTCCCGGAGCGCCTGCTCAGTCTTCCAGAATCACGAAGGCCATGCCCTGCCCGGCGGTGTGGGTGAGGGAGAGCGAAATGGAACGCGCGCCCAGTTTGGCGGCGAAATCGGCGGCTGCGCCGTGCAGGAGCAAAGTCGGTTTGCCGCTGGGAAGATTCGCCACTTCGAAGTCCAGCCAGCGTACCCCTCGCTTCCAGCCCGTTCCGATTGCTTTCATGCCGGCCTCCTTGGCGGCGAAGCGGGCTGCGTAACGCTCGAAGCGGTTGGCCTTGCTCTCGACATAGGAAATCTCGGCCGGTGTGTAGACGCGCTCGATGAAACGCGCGCCGTAACGCTCAATGGCTTCGCGCACGCGCGGCACTTCGGCGATGTCGATTCCGGTTCCGACGATCACGAATGCGTTCCCGGCGTGGTGACGGTGAGCCGGCCGTGCTTCACGCCCTTGGTGCTGATGAGGCTGTCGGCGATTTTGCGGACCTCGGAGGCTTTGCCCTTGATCACCAGCACCTCCAGGCAATTGTTGTGGTCCAGGTGGACGTGCAGCGTCGACAGCACGTGGTCGTAATGCTGGTGCTGCATGTCCGTGAGCTTTTCGTTGAGCATCCGGACGTGGTGATCGAAAACCAGCGTCACGGTACCCACCACCATGCTGTCGGGCTTGGCCCAGGCCTCCTCAACCAGTTCACCGCGGATGAGGTCCCGGAACGCCTCCGAGCGATTGGTATATCCGCGGCGCGCGATCAGCTCATCGAACTGCTCGAGCAGATCCGAATCGATGGCAACGCCGATGCGGCTAAGTTCCCCCATGCGTACACAGAGTAGCCGACGTTTCGCGGCGAGACAAGTGGTGGCACGAGTCGCACCACCGTGCTACCGTAAGGTCTCGGGCACGTTCCCGCGCGAATATGCACATTCCCGACGGATTTCTGGCGACGCCGGTGTGGGCCGGGCTGGACGCGACCGCGGCGCCCGCCGTCGCATATTTAGCGCGGCGCGCCGGGCGCAATTTCGACGAGGGGCGGATCCCGATGCTCGGCGTGATGGGGGCCTTCGTCTTCGCCGCGCAGATGATCAACTTCCCCGTCGGCGTGGGCACCAGCGGGCACCTGTTGGGCGGCGCGCTGCTGGCGCAGACGTTGGGACCGTCGGCCGCAGCCGTCACCATGACGGCCATTCTTGCCATACAGGCCCTGGTGTTTCAGGACGGCGGTGTACTGGCGCTGGGGGCCAACGTCTGGAACATGGCGTTGATAGGAGTGTTGGCGGGCTATCTGCCGCTGGAGGCGCTGGGCTGCGGGCGCAGGCGACTTGCGGCGTTCCTGGGAGGTGCGATCTCGGTGCTGGCAGGCGCCGTGCTCGCCATCGCGGAGCTTCTGGTGTCGGGCGTGCGCATGCCGGGGCCGGTGCTGGCCGTCACGATGGGGTTGTTCTTTGTGACGGCCTTGATCGAAGGGGCCATCACCGCCGCTGTTGTTGGAGCCATCGGCGCAGTGAATCCCGATTGGACGAGCCGGCCCCAGGCGCCTCTTGCGCGAAAGGCGATGTTCGGGCTTGGCGCGTGCGCGTTTTTGCTGGCCACGGGAGGCATATTTCTTGCCTCCACCGCGCCGGACGGGTTGGAGAGGCTCGCCGGGAGGATCGGCCTGGGCGAGCGCGCCCGTGTTCTGCTGGCCGCGCCGATGCCGGACTATGAGGCGCACTGGTTCTCCTCCGCCGCTCTCGGCAAAGCGGCGGCGGGGATGGCCGGCCTGGTTCTGATCTTCGTTCTCACCGCGCTGCTCGGCAAGTGGCTTGCACGAAGGAGGAAAAGGTAGTTGCACCACGTCACACTGGACCGCTGGAGCCGCGGAGAGAGCGTTCTGCACCGGCGCGACGCGCGCGTGAAGGTGCTCGCGCTGGCGGCCTATCTGGTGGCGGTGGCCACGCTCGACGCCGGCCAGCAACTCGCGCTTGTGGCCTGCGGGGCACTGCTGGCTGCCGGATTGCTGGCTTCCCGTTTGCCCGCTGGCGCGCTGCTTGCACGCGCCGCGATAGTGCTGCCGTTCTCCGGTGTCTTCGCGATTTTCAGCGTGCTGGGCGGGCAGCCCGGGCGCGCCGTCGAACTGGTCGAGAAAAGCTACCTGTCGGCGTGCGCGGTGCTTCTGGTGGCCGGAACTACGCCCCTGGCCAGGCTGATGGGCGCGCTGGAATCGCTGCACGTGCCGCGGTTCGTGGTGCTGGTGGTGCAGTTTATTTACCGATACCTGTTCGTGGTTTCCGAACAGGCGCAGCACATGCGCCTGGCGGCATTGAGCCGGGGGGAGAAGGGCAGTTTCCGCGCCGCCGCCGGAGCACTGGCCGTACTGTTCGCCCGCTCGCAGGCGCGGGCAGAGGCGGTGTACCGCGCCATGGCCGCACGCGGCTTTTCCGGACGCATTCCTCAACTGGGCACGCCGCAGTTGCATCCGGCCGACGCGGCCTTCCTGATTGCGGCGGTGGGAGCGGCCGCGATCATCCGCATCGCGGCAGGAGTGTTCTCGTGAGCGAGCCGTTGATCGATGTTCGCGGCCTGCGCTTTCGCTACGACGACGGCACCCAGGCCCTGGACGGCGTGGATTTCCGCCTGTGGCCCGGAGAAACCGTGGCATTGCTCGGCGCCAACGGCTCGGGCAAAACCACGTTCGTGCTGCATTTGAACGGCCTGCTGGCGGGCGAAGGGGAAGTGCGGGTTTGCGGCGTTCCGGTGGAGAAGAAGACGTTGGCTGACGTGCGCCGCCGCGTGGGCCTGCTGTTTCAGGATCCGGACGAACAGCTCTTCATGCCTACGGTCATCGAAGACGTGGCTTTCGGACCGCTGAACCTGGGGTTGAATACGGAGCAAGCGGAGAAGCGCGCGCGTGAGGCGCTGTCACAGGTGGGGGCGAGTGCTGCCGCCGGACGCGCGCCGTATCATCTGAGCGCCGGCGAAAAGCGCCGCGTGGCGCTTGCCGGCGTGCTCGCCATGGAGCCGGAAATCCTGGTGCTGGACGAGCCCACCACGTACCTGGATCCTCCGGGTCAACGCGACCTGGTTCGCTGCCTGCATGGCCTGCCGCAAGCCAAGATTCTGGTCACGCACGACACTCTGTTCGCCGCCGCGCTCGCCACCCGCGCGGTCTTTTTTGAAAGAGGGCGGATCGTGGCCGAAGGCGCCGTGAGGGAGATCGTAGAGAAGTTCTCCTGGACCCCGGGTGCCGGCACTAAGCCGGCAGGGTGATGACGACCTCCAGGCCGGGATAAGCGTTTCCGGCGCGGATGCATCCGTTGTGCAACCGGATGGCCCGCTGTGCGATAGCCAAGCCCAGGCCGGCGCCTCCAGTGTCGCGCGAGCGATCCCGCTCGACCCGGAAGAACGGACGGAAGATGTCCTCGAGTGCTTCTGGCGGAACTCCAGGGCCCTGGTCGCGAACGCGGACGACGAGCAGCCCGTTCTCGCGGCGCGCCGTCATCTCCACTTCCGTGGCGGCGGGCGAGTGGCGCGCAGCGTTCTCGATGACGTTCTCGATCGCGCGCCGGATCAATGCGGCGCGGCCGTGGCAAACCAGGCCGTCCTCCACATCGATCATGGCGCGGTGATCGGCGGCGATCTCTTTGATCAGCGCGGTCAGGTCGATGGCATCGCGTGGAAGAGAAGCCGGATCGCCCTCGGCACGCGCCATCTCGCCGAGCTCGCCCATCAGCGCGGATAGCCGCTGCACTTCCAGTTGCGCCTGATCACGGCGGTTCAATTCGATGGCCAGCGACAATCGCGACAACGGCGTCCGCAATTCGTGCGAAACATCCTGCAGCAGACGCCGCTCGGCGGTGAGCAGCGTCTCGATGCGGTCCGCCATGGCATTGAAATCCCGGGCCAGATCTCCGAACTCGTCGCGGCGATTGAAATGGGCGCGCCGGGCAAAGTCGCCGGAGCCGAACTCGCGCACAACCTGCCGGAGCGACTGGAGCGGCTTCGCAAGATACCGCGCGAAGGCCCAGCTCATCAGGCCGACGAGCAAGGCGATCCACAAGTAATACGGGATCAACGAGAACGGATCCGGCCGGGGCGGCAGGTCAAGCAGTAGCGTGTAGCGGCCGCCGGGGGCGGTTTTGGCGTCAGCCGGCACACGCCGCGCCCGTGCCTCGTCGCGCGTTCGGCTACGGTCTTCACCTGTGAGCAAATCGTGTCCGCCAGCGTCGAGCAGGTAATGGCGGCCGGGCAATACCCGGTCCAGGCGACCGAGGTAGCGCGCCAGTTCGCCCTGTCCACCGCGTTCGTACGCCTCCACGGCCAGCTCCAATTCCACCTGGTGGATGGAATCGAAAACATGCCGCGGATCGGTGGCTTGGGGTGAGAACCAGAATGGTGTCACAAAGAAAGCCGCGAGCGAAACCACCAGCGTCGCCAGGAACCAGACCGTCAGCTTGGCGAAGATGGACCTCATGGGTGGCGATCGGCGGGGCGGGCGAGGGCGAACAGATACCCGGCGCCGCGGACCGTCTGGACCAGCGAACCGTACGGCCGCAACTTTTGCCGTATATGACTCACATGCACGTCAATGGAGCGGTCGAAGGGGGAAACCGGCCGCTGGTAAAAGCGCAGGCAGATCTCGTCACGCGACACGGCGCGCCCGGCAGAACTCATCAGCAGTTCTAATATCGAGTATTCGATGCTGGTGAGCGTAATGGGCCGTTGGTCGCAGGTGACCGTCCGCGATCCGGGATCCAGACGAACGCCGCCAATCTCGATCACCGGCAAGCGCTCGCGGGCCGTGACGCCGGTTGTGCGCCGCAGGACAGCGTGGATGCGGGCGACCAACTCCGCCGGATCGAAAGGTTTGGGGATATAGTCGTCGGCTCCCGCTTCCAGGCCGTGGATGCGGTCCGGTGTGTCTCCGCGGGCCGTCACCATCAATACCGGGGTGTCACCGGCCCGGCGGATGGCATCGAGCACCGCGAAACCGTCGAGGCCCGGCATCATCACGTCCAACAGAACTAAAGAAGGGGGCCTCAGGCTGACCGTTCGAATGCCCGAGGCCCCATCAGGGGCGAAATCGACGTCAAAGCCCTGCGAACTCAAGTAATCCCTCATCAGCGCGCCAAGCTGGGCGTCATCGTCGATGTAGAGAATAGAAGGTCGCGAGGTTACGGATCCGGTTGGAGCTAGCACATTATTCCATCCACACCGCGGACGGCTAAAGTTCCAGATTGCCGCGGTAGACCATGTCTTTCAGCGGAAACGAGGCCTTCAGTTCCATGGGGCCGAACACGGTGGAGAAGGTCAGTTCCTTGTCTTCGAGCGTGATCGGCGTTTCGCCACGCGGAAAGAAGAACAGGAAAATGGACGATTGGCCGGATGTTCTGGTTTCAACGCGTTCCGGTTTGAGCGGGTCTTTCCCCTGCGGTGCGAGGAGAGTGTTGTCTTTCATGCGCTCCATCATCCGTTTGCGCATCTGGTCCTCATCCATCTGGGGGCCACCCTCTCGCCGGACCGGCGGCCGGCGCATCTGGGGCAGGCCCTGGACGGCGATGACGTAATAACCTACGTACTCTTGGGGTAGCTTCTGTTTGAGCGCATCCTGCACGGGCAGAGCGCTCTCCCAACGCACCGTAGCCTTGAATTCAGGCGGTCCCATGGGGCCGCCCATGCCCGGGCCCGGGCCGCGTTCTGCGCCACCCATTGGAGGCCCGCCGTCCGGAGGCCGCATTTCACCACGGCCGGGACGTTCGCCACGAACCCTGAACTCGGTCTTGGCCTGTCGCGCCCAAGGCGAACTGCTCAGGACCTGCTGTGTTTCCTTTTCGGACCACTGGGCCGGCGCCTTCGTGTTCCAAAAATCTCCGCTCAAACCGATTGCCGACAAAGCGGCGGCGAGAACTGCCGTACGTCTGATCATGAGTCAAGCCTCCTTTCAGAATGTAAACCGCAACTGAAGATCGATTTTCCGGTTGTAGGTTGTATTTCCGCCGAACGGTCCAAAGCCCGCCAGGCTGCGGTATTCCCCGAAGAACGTTGACGAGAGGTCGCCGCTCGGCGCCGCGTAGTTGGCGGTGTTGAAGAGGTTCCTGGCGGAAATGCTCAGCGTCAGGTTGTACTTCTTGCCCGAGCTGCCGCCGAACATGCCGCGCATACCACCGCCACCCGGAGGAGGACCTCCCATACCGCCCGGAGGTGGTCCGCCACCGCCACGCATCCCGCCGCCGCCCGGAGGCGGTCCACCGGCATCGTACGGACCCGACTCGCCTTTGCTTCCGAACGACCAGGTTCTCGCCAGGCGCATGTTGACGGTGAATGTAGCAGGGCCTCGCGCCGAGTTGCGGCCCAGGATATTCGCGCCGGCTCCGGGATTCGTATTGAAGCAGCCGAAACCGGCCTTGTATGTGTAGCCGTTCGAGGCGCAAGCCGCGCCGTCCATCCCGGTGACGAGCGCTGGACGCTCGCTCGCGAATCCGTCGCGATTCGTATCAATGCCGGTGGTGATGTCATACGGCGCGCCGCTGCTGGCGGTGATGAACGGCCCCACGGTCAGCTTCCAGGGAAGCGGCAGGTGCGTGCCGATCACAATGCGGTGGCGGATATCGGCGTAGCTGGACGGACCCCACTCGGCGCGCAGGTTGTAAGGATCTGCCGGCGTACCTTCGGCGTCGCTCTTGCCGTGGGAATACGAGTAGAAACCGAATAGGAAGAGCTTCTTGTAACTCAAGTGCGGGCTGATCACCAACTGATTGGTGCGGCTGAACCCGGTAGTCTCGGTGAGGATGCGCTGGTTGGAATCGCCGAAAGGATAAATGCCGTCGATAGGGGTGTTGATATTGCGTGTCCGGGAAAGATGCACGCCCCGCGCAATCATGTACTGGCCGCTGAGGCGGAAGTACTTGTTTATCTGGCGGTCCAACCCTATGCTGGCCTGGTAAACGCGAGGAGCAACCAGGCTGGCGTCGAGGATCTGGTAGCGCTGCGGCTGAAGGGACCCGGCCAAGTCCGCAGCTGCCGGGATCGTCGGGAAGAAGTCCGGATTCAGAATCAGATAAGACTGCTGCGTCAGGCCGTTGTAGCGGAGCGATTGCAGCACGGTGGACTCGGCGATGCGGTCATAGAAAGTGCCGAAGCCGGCGCGCAGCACGGTTTTAGCGGACTTGCTCGCGCCTCCGTCGATGCCCCACGCCAGGCCCAGCCGCGGGGACCAATCGCCGTGATCGCTTATGTTGGTTTGCGTCTCATAGCGCAAGCCGTAGCTCAGCGTAAAGTTCGGACGCACGCGCCAATCGTCGTTCCAGAACAGGCCGGCGTCGAACTGGTCTACGGAGGTCGTAGCGGTTCCGGCGCTCAGGCTGAACTGCGACGCGCCGCCTCCCAGGGCACGGATCGTTGCGGCGCTGAGTCCCATGCTTTGGAACAGCAGCGTGCGCCGGTATCGTTCGAGGGCGGTGAGCTGAACGGATGTTCCCGCGACGGCGTTGTTGCTCGCGTCCAACTCCGGTCCCGTGCCGCCCAGGAACGTGTAGGTGCCGCCGAAGTTGTTCACCGAAGTATCGTCGTAGTTCGCCTGCCGCAGCCGCGCGCCCCACTTGAACATGTGCCGGCCCATGGTGTGGCTCACGGTGTCGTTGAACTCCCAGTTATTGCTGAGGCCGCCGGAGTTGCCCACCTGCGCTCCTCCGCCCTCAAAGGCTCCCGCCACGGTGATGGCGGGTTGCGAGGTGTCGCCGGTGCGGCTGGTTTCCGCCCGCATATACTGGAAACGGAACTCGTTGATGGTCTTAGCGCTCAGGACGGCCGTTTCGGTGAGCTGGAGCGCATGGTTGGACCCGGTCTGCTTGTAAGCCTTCGATAGCAGGCTGTAATCGCCAATGCCTTCGTTATCGTACGAGTTGCGGCCGTATTGATACCGTGCCACCAGCGTATTCTTGGGGTTCAACGCCAGGTCCAGGCGCGGGCTGAAGTTGGTGCGCGTCTGCGGGGTCAATACCGCCTGGCTGATGGTCTGCGGAACCAGGCTGGAATCCAAAGTGGTCGCGTAGATAAAGGCATTTTCGTCGGTCGAGCGGCGTTCCAGGTCGAAGCCGTACGAAGCTTTACCTTTTATCAGTGGCCCGCTGAGGTTGAAGCCCAGCATCCTCTGCTGGTACGGCGTGCGCTTGGATTGTTCCAGCAGCGGGCTGCGCGAATTGAGGCTTTCGTCGTTGAACTGCGCGAACAACTGCCCGCGAATCTGGTCGCTGCCGGGCTTCGTCAGGATCTCGATGCGCCCGAAGCCGGGCCGGTCATACTCGGGCGAGAACGGGTTCGAATTGATGCGCACTTCGCGGATCGAGGACTTAGGCGGCATGTTGCCGTTGCTGAAGCCATCGATCATGATCTGTCCACCGTTGGGACCCGAAGCGGGACCAGCCAGGGCCTGGAGTTGCTCCTGCAATTCGTCAGGATCGTCGGAAAGCGTTTCGAGTTCCTTTTGTCCCAACACGAGCGCGGTGCCGTTCTCCGATGGGTCGGCGGAGACGTGGCTGGCCTCCTCCTCGACGTTCACCACCTGCGCTTCGACTTTGATGGTGAGCTGCGAGTCGATGGTCATGCCGCCGCGGATGGTTACCTTACCGCGATCATCAATAGTGAAACCCTTGGCGATGAAACGAACCCGGTAATCGCCGGGCTGCAGGCCGGTAAAAGAATAGCGGCCTGATTCGTCCGTAGTGGCGCGGCGTTCGCCGCCGGGCCCGCGCAACTGCACCAAGGCCCCGGGGACGCTTGCGCCGCTGGGGTCTGTAACCGATCCTTGCAGGCTGGCCGTAGCTGCGGTCTGCGCTGCCAGATCCAAAGCACTCGCCAACACGATGACTGTCAGAAGAACCGCTACCCATACAGATTTACGCATCATTTTATGAATCCTCGATCCAACCATTCCCGTTACTGCAACATGCCGGGTAATTCGATTCCGCCCAGAGTGTTGCTCAGTCCGCCCAGGCCCATGGATGAGTCCTGCTGCATGCCCCGGCTCCCGTTCGTGTTTCCGCCAGCTTCCGTCCTGGCCGCTCTTGCCGCCGCCATGCGAACCAGGAAATCGGCGTTCGAGAGAAGCATGATGGCGGTCAGTTGATCGGGGCGTGGCTGCCTGGTGCTCGAAACGACAATCGTTTCGCCGGCCTGTATGTCTTCGATGCGGGCGGCCGGCAAGCGCTCGATCATGTGCATGAAATCGGGCGGGCCGCCGGCGCGATTGCGTTGCGGCATTGGTCCAGGTCTTCCCGCGCCCGACGGGAACGCAGGCATACGCTTGTGCTGCGAGTCCGGTGTGATCTTAACCGTGAGCAGCTTGCCGTCGCCCACGCCTCTCATGACGATTTCGCCGGCGGCCGCATCGGTTCGAACAACTTGGCCCGCGCGGGTAAGGAAAGTGCCGAAGACGACCTCTTCGGCTTGCACAGAGCTTCCATCGGCGCTCTTCGTGCCGCGCGCGCGCAATTGATCGCCGGCCGCTATTGCGTCAAGGCTGCTGATCTTCGCGTCGGCGAACTTCACCGATCCGGGTGCGTATTGCCGGAAGACCGTCTTCGGGCCGGTGGCAACGGTAACGTGCGACTGGCCGGCCATCGAATGCATGCGAAGAATGATCGCTCCGCCCTTTTTACTGTCGACAATGCCTGCGACGCCGCGAGCCTGCCAGTCCGCCTGATCGGCTTCATTGCGCGATGAGATAGCTTGCGCCGACATCACCACGACACGCCGCGCCGTCACGCCGTCGGCCGCGAACGTAATCAGCACACGATCACCTGGCGAAACATTGGATATCCCCACTACCTGCGCATTACGCAGATTTCGCTCTCCGGGCTCCACTTTGCGGAACTCGGTGGTGGCTTCGAGTTTGGCGGTGGATTCCCGGCCCTTGTCGTCTTTCACCTGAATTTCAAGAGGATCCGCGCGAATGGCAACCACGGTGCCGACTACGGTCGAAGGACGGGCGGCCTGCGCGTCAAGGATGGAATTCGCGGCCCACATCATCGCCGCGCACAGGATTATTCTCTTCATCAAACCTATAAGACGTTTTGAAACGGGCGGCTCAGTATAAAGCTGTGCGAACTGCGTTTCGTTTGCGTTAAGAAGTGTAAAAGCTCCTTTACATCAGTACCTCAAGTAAATCCCGCTGCGTCCTAACGGACTTGCCAAGGAGGTAGCTGGTGCACAGAACACGTGTGCTTCTTTTCGTAATCTGCCTGTTTCTGCTCATTCCGTGTCTTTCCGCGCAGGAGGTGGCACGGCTTGTGGTCATGGTGTGGGACCCCACGAGCGCAGCCGTTCCGCAGGCGAAGATCATCCTGCTTGACAAGCAGCGGGGAACACAAAGAACGGGCATGACCAATGAGACCGGGACGCTGCTGCTGGAAGGCATGCCTCCTGGAGAGTACCAGCTTGAAGTAGAAAAGAGTGGATTCAACAAGCTGGTGCTGAGCACCGTGCAGCTGCACGCGCGCGACCTGCAGTCGCTTCAACTGACGCTGCAGGTGGCGGCGGCCCAGGCGACCGTGGTGAACGTCACAGCCGCAGTGGAAGGCGTGCTGACGGACACTTCGACCGGCGCGGTGATGAGCGGCAACTACGCCCAGAACCTGCCGCTGGCAAGCCGCACGGTGCAGTCGCTGCTGCTGCTGACGCCCGGCATCCTTTCGGTGACGAGCGGGACAGGCGATAGCGGGATTCACGCCAACGGGTTGCGCTCAAACACCAACTACTTCATGATCGACGGCACCAGCGCCAACGCCGGCCCCACCATTGCGAGCCTGAACATGGACATGGGTGGCCCGATGGGCGGGCCGGGCCGCGGCCCTGGCGGCGGTTCCGGCGTTACCGGCGGTTCGAACGACAACGGCAGCTTGTTCCTGCCCATGGACGCGGTGCAGGAAGTGCGCGTGCAGACCTCGACGTTTGCCCCTGAATTCGGGCGCTCACCTGGCGCGCAGGTGTCCATCATGAGCCGCAGCGGCACTAACCAGATGCATGGTTCAGCGTACGAGTACTTGCGCAACGAGAAGATGAACGCGAACGACTGGTTCGCGAATTCCACCGGCTTCGACCGCCAGAAGATGCGGCAGAACAACTACGGAGCTTCGCTGGGTGGGGCCATCAAGCCGGGCAGGATGTTCTACTTCGGCTCGTACGAAATGCTGGATTACTGGCAGCCCTCGACCGCCATCGACAGCGTCCCCAGCCTGGCGACGCGCGCGAGCGCTTCCGCCAAGTTTCTGCCGTACCTGAATGCGTTTCCCGTGCCCAACGGCCCCGACCTCACCTACGGCGCGGCCCAGTTCTTCGGCGTCTACTCGAGTCCGAATACCAGCCAGAGCGGAACACTCCGGCTCGACCGTACCTTCCGCAAGAGCCTGGCCACGTTTTTGCGCTACAGCTACACATCGTCCGACACCGAGTCTCGCGGCGGAGGCGGTATTTCCACCTCGAGCATGTTGACCAAATCCAACTTCAAGTCTCAGTCCCTGATCGGGGGCCTGACCTGGAACGGCGGCGACGATGCGGTCAACGACTTGCGAATCAACGTGACGCGTTCCACGTTCCTTTCGAACTCGGCGTTGGACAACTTCGGCGGTGCTGTTGTTCCGGCCGACTCGGCGCTGTTCCCCAGCGGCGTCGACTCGACTCTCGGTTCGGCCACGATCTACGTCGTAGGAATGGGCGGTTTCTCCAAGGGACGGCGCTCCCAGAACACGCAGAATCAGATAAACCTGGTCTTCAACCAATCGGTGTCCGACACGGTACACCAGGCGAAAGCGGGCTTCGATTACCGCGTCCAGTTGGACCACCACCGCTTCAAAACGTACAGCAACACGGTGTCGTTCAACGGACTTACCGGCGAGACCGGCGCGCTGCTGTCCGGTTACGCGACCAACGCCATCGTGACCGCGGGCAAGGCGGATCGCTACCCGATGTACCAGAACTTCTCTTTCTACATTCAGGACACCTTCAAGGCTTCCAAGCGCAACACGGTCACATACGGCATACGCTGGGACGTGAACCCCGCCCCGAGCACTTATAACAGCGACAAGCCGGTCGGCCTCGATTACAGCAATAGCATCGTTGACGCAGGGCCGCTGTATAAGACCAAATGGTTCAACCTGGCGCCGCGCATCGGGTGGACGCGGCTGCTCAGCGACCGCCCCAACCGCGAACTCGTGTTCCGCACCGGAGCCGGCATCTTCTATGACATCGGCTACGGTTCGAGCACCGCGACCTTCAACGGCCCGCCGTTCGCCAACAGCACCATTCTCAACAACACGCGGGACAGCAAAGTCAGTTTCCCGTTGACATCGAGCAACCTGACCGCGCCCAGCCTGCCGGCCACCAAACCTTACGGGCAGGTCGCCTCGGCGGATTCCCTGTTGAAAGCGCCGCTGGTCTACCAGTGGAACGCCACCGTGGAGCACCGTCTGGGGATGGGACACATGGTGAGCGTGGGATACGTGGGCAACGCGGGGCGGCGCCTGCTGCTGCAGCAGACCAGCCCGTCCTTTGAAAAGACCGAGTATTACATGCTCATGGTCACCAACAACGGCGCGACCTCGGACTATCACGGTCTGCAAGTGCAGTACCGGCGCGCGCTGGCGCGGCGCATACAGGCGCAGGTGAGCTACACGTGGAGCCATGCGCTCGACAGCGCGTCGAGCGACACCAGCATGGGCGGTTTCGCGCTGATGCGAGGCGCCGATCGCGGCTCGTCGGACTACGATGCGCGCCATGTCCTGAACGTCTCGGCCAGCGTGCAGTTGCCCGCCCCCAAGATCGCGCCGTTGCGCTGGGTGTTCGGCGGATGGGCCACCGACTACATGTTCAACGCCCGTACCGGCCTGCCGTTCGATGTCCGCAGCATGACCCTGATGACCATCGGGGCCGACACCGACGACGACGGCGAAGACGATGAATACCGGCAGATGTACTCGCAAGTGCGGCCGAACTACCTCGGCGGGCCGGTGTGGATCGCCGACGCTCATGCTCCCGGCGGGAAGAAACTCAATCTGGCCGCCTTTGCCGAACCCGACGAGGGCGCCATGGGCAACCTGGGACGCAACGCGATCCGAGGATTCAGTGCCGCCGAGTTGGGCGTCTCCCTGCGCCGCCAGATCAACATCACCGAGAGATTCAATCTGCAGATCCGCGCCGAGGCCTTCAATGTTTTCAATAGCCCGAACTACGCCAACCCCGATCCGTACGAAGGCGCCAATCTGATCAGCCCGAACTTCGGCGTCGTGACGCGCATGTTGAACCGCTCTTACGGCGGCGCCACCTCGTCCTATCAGATGGGTGGGCCGCGCTCGGCGCAGGTGTCGCTACGGCTTCAGTTCTGAGAAGGCGCCCGGCGCGACGTGCTACTTTTGGGAGGGTGAACTCATGCGAACACTCTTCCTGCTTTTTGCCGCCGCGATGATCGCCCCCGCGGCGCACATTGAAGTCCAGGGGCATCGCGGCGCGCGCTCGGTGCGGCCCGAGAATACGATGTCGGCGTTTAATTACGCCATCCAGGCCGGCGCCGATGTCCTGGAACTGGATATTCGGGTCACTAAAGATGGCGTTGTGGTGGTTTCGCACGACGGCGATGTGAAGCCGCCCGTGTGCAGCGGCCCGGAACCCAAAGCCGACATCCGGCAACTCACTCTGAAGCAGGTGAAGCAGTGGGACTGCGGGAGCGTGCGCAATCCGGCTTTCCCGCGCCAGGAGCTGTCGCCGGGCGAACGCATCCCCACGCTCGATGAAGTGCTCGCGCTAGCGCCTCAAGGCAAGTTCCGTTTCAACATCGAAACCAAGGTGGACAAGGCCAGCCCATCAGAGCTAAGTGAAATGGTCAAGCTGCTCGCTGACGCCATCCGCAAGCACCATCTGGAATCGCGCGCCAACATTCAATCGTTCGACTTCCGCACCCTGCACGAAATGAAGAAGCTGCTCCCCGAACTGCCGCGTGCCGCGCTTTACGGCGGCGCCCCGCGCGACTTCGTCGAGATTGCCCGCGAGGCGGATGCCGGAATCGTCTCACCGCACTATTCGCTGGTGACCAAAGCGCAAGTGGAAGCGTCGCATCGCGCCGGGTTGAGAGTGATCGCCTGGACCGCCAACGACGAGAAAGTGTGGGCGGACCTGGTGGCCGCGGGCGTTGATGGCATCATCACGGACGATCCGGCCGGTTTGATCGGCTACCTGAAGGCGCGCGGGCTCCGGCAGTAAGCCGGGTTACAATGAACGTAGTGGGGACGTAGCTCAGTATGGATAGAGCGGCCGCCTCCTAAGCGGCAGGTCGGCAGTTCGAATCTGCCCGTCCCTACCATCAGACTGGAATCAACTTGCGGAAACTACTGCGCCCGTTTAGTGGCATCTTTTTGGTCGTCCTCGGCGTGCTGGGACTGATATTACCCATCATGCCCGGATGGGTTTTCCTCATTCCTGGCCTGGTCATCCTGGCGGACTACTTCCCGCCCATCAAGCGCTTGGTCGAGTGGGCCAAGGCCAAGGCACACATGCATCCGAAATGGTAGCCTGAACTTTACCTCGCCGCCCGTCGGCGAGCGAAGGCTACCATGATCAGATACCTGCCAGCGCTCTTCTTCTCGATTGCCATCCTGTTCGCCGCGGAGTACCGTGACGCGGCCGTGCACAGTGGCCCCGAACCGGGTGTACGATTCAGTTCCGGCCTGACCGTTTGCGACGAAGCTTTGCGCAACGGCCACTGGGTGAACCGCTATTGGCTCTCGACGGGCATGATTAAGCCCGAATTCCACCTGGAAGGCGAGAAGCGCTCCTTCGAAGGCCAACCCATGGACGCGTTCGAGTTGGGCATGGAAGGACAGGATCTCGGCGGCAGTTGGCGCTGGGTGAAGGCCGGCAAGCGCGAGGTCAAGGGGCCCGGCGGATTGCTTGTGACGGTCGAGCTCGCCAGCGCGTCGCGGCCCATCACGGTCAAAGTGCAAACGTTACTTTCCGGCGGCCCGGTGCTGGTGCGCTGGCTTGAAATCACCAACACCGGCGCGAAGCCGACCGCCATTACGCGCGTCTCGCCCTGGTCCGGCATCATCTGGAACACCGCGCAGTACCGCGAACGGGTGGCCAAACAGGGCGAACCGGTGTTTGAGTTCGCATACGCCGAGCGCCAGGAATGGGGTTTCGAAGGCGCGTGGCGTTTCGCGCCGGTGGTGAACTCGACCCGCGCCGTCTCCGGCACGCGCGGCAAGTCCGGATGGGGGCATCCCACGTTCTTCGCGCGCAATCGAGCCACCGGCGAGTGGTTTGTCGCCTCTCTGGGCTGGAGCGGCAACTGGACTTACCACCTGACGGGAAACGAGGACGAGCAGCGCGACCGCGCTCGCCTGTTCTTCGACATGGGGCCGAGCGCTGTTGATCCCGTCCTGCGCGTCGTTGAGCCGGGCGAAACCGTGAAGAGCCCCGAAACGCACGTACTGCTGATGCGCGCGGACTTCGATCACGTGGTTCAGGCGCTGCATGAGCACGTGCGGCGCAACGTCCTGCCGCCGCCCATTCCGGGGCGCGAGTACCAGGTGGAGTCCAACCACCGCGGCTACATCGTCGATCACGAAGACGAGGCCGGATTGAAGCGGGAGATCGACCTGGCCGCCGATGCCGGCGCCGAGGAGTTCCTGATCGACGCCGGATGGTACGGTCCCGAACCCAACCGCTGGGGCCAGAACGTGGGCGACTGGTACGCGGGCAAGTGGCTTCCCAACGACCTCAACCCCGTGCGCGAATACGCGCGCTCGAAGGGGTTGCTTTTCGGCTTGTGGGTGGAAATCGAGAGCGCCGGCTCGGCCTCCACACTGCGCCAGAAGCACCCGGACTGGATTCTCACGCGGGACGGTCGGCCCGTCGCGGGCGGCCGGCAGTTGGACCTGGCGAACCCGGAGGTGGCCAAGTGGATGGAATCCGAAATCGTGCGCATCATCGAGAAGTATGACCTCGACATGTTCCGCATCGATTACAACAATGCAATGGAAGCGGGCGGCAACCGAATCAAGGACGGATTTATCGAGAACACCGTGTGGCGTCACGTGGAAACGCTGTACGGGATCTTCGACCGCGTGCGGGCGCGCTTCCCCCGCGTCATCTTCCAGAACTGTTCGGGCGGTGGCGGGCGCCTGGATCTGGGCATCATGCGCCGTTTCCACAACACCGAGCTTTCCGACTGGATGCGCGGGCCGCGCGGTCTGAAGATCCTCAATGGCATGACGTGGATCCTGCCACCGGAGATCCTGCTGCGTACGTTCGGCACCGAAGTCGGCGAGCACGCCAGCGACGGCGATGTCGACCAGCAGTTGCGTACCGTCATGTTAGCCCGGCCGATTTTCCGCGGCATCAGCCCCAGCAGAGAGGAGTTCAATCCGATTCTGCGCGCACGCATCCGCGAGTCGGTGGATCAGTTCAAGCGCGTGGTCCGGCCCATCATGGTGGGCAGCCGCGTCTACCATCACACGCCGCTGCTGCCGATCGCCGAGCCCTCGCCGTGGCTGGTGCTCGAATACGCGGTGCCGGATTCATCGCGAGCCGTGGCGGGCCTGTTCCGCACCGCCGAGAGCGGCCCTGCGACTTTCGTATTCAAACCGAGAGGCCTGGATCTGGGCCGGACGTACCTGGTGACGTTCTCCAACTCGGGCCAGAAAGTGGAGTTGACCGGTGCGCGGCTGATGGACGGCATCCCCGTGCGCCTGGAAGCCGCCATGACCTCGGAGATGCTCATCTTCGAAGCGCGCTGAAAACCCCGTCCCGTCGTCGGTCGTCAAAAACCTCGTCAGCCTGAACTGTGCAGTTTTTGGTCCGGTGCCGTGGAATTGGTAAGCGCAAAAAACAACGCAGTTCAGGCTGACGAGGTTTTTCGATCGCGTAGAATGGAGACTAGGCGTATTTTTCACTCCAGCCGTCCATCATGCTTGAGCGCATTTCCGTGCACGGGGCACGGCAGCACAACCTGAAGAACATCGATGTGGAGATCCCTCGTAATGCGCTCACGGTGATCACCGGGTTGAGCGGTTCGGGCAAGTCGTCGCTCGCCTTCGATACCATTTACGCTGAAGGGCAGCGCCGCTATGTGGAGACGCTATCGCCATACGCGCGCCAGTTCCTCGACCAGATGGAGCGTCCTGAAGTCGATTCCATCGACGGTCTCAGCCCCGCCATTTCCATCGAGCAGAAAACCACCAACCGCAGCCCGCGTTCGACCGTCGGCACCGTCACAGAGATCTA
This sequence comes from uncultured Solibacteraceae bacterium, assembly GCA_964384215.1. Taxonomy (GTDB): domain Bacteria; phylum Acidobacteriota; class Terriglobia; order Bryobacterales; family Bryobacteraceae; genus JAJFUV01. The sequence continues at coordinate 141,430 of CAYLLB010000003.1, forward strand.
CGACTACCTGCGCGTGCTCTATTCCACCATCGGCGCGCCGCATTGTCCCGGATGCGGGCGTGAGATCTCCAGCCAGACACCGGCGCAGATTGTCGACCAGGTAATGGCCGAACATCAGGATGCGCGCATCATGCTGCTGGCTCCGGTGGTCCGCGGCCGCAAGGGCGAATACAAGAAAGACCTCGACAAGTACGTGAAGGAAGGCTTCCTGCGCGCGCGCGTCGACGGCGTGCTGCGGTCGCTCGACGAAGAGATCGTTCTCGACAAGCGGCGCAACCACACCATCGAGGTTGTCGTAGACCGCCTGCTGGTAAAGCCTGGAGTCGAGAAGCGTCTGGAGGCCTCCATCGAGACGGCCACCAAACTCGCTTCGGGCCTGGTGACGGTGGCCGTGGTTGGCGGCGACGAGCGCCTGTATTCCCAGAAGATGGCCTGCCCGGACTGCGGCATGAACGTGCCGCATCTCGAGCCGCGCTCGTTCAGCTTCAACAGCCCTTTCGGCGCCTGCGAAGACTGCCGCGGGTTGGGCAGCAAATGGAGCTTCGACGTCGACAAGCTTCTGGTGGATCCTTCCAAGCCGCTGCTGGACGGCGCGACGGCCATGGGCGCGGGCGTCACTTACCGCAATTTCGAATTGGAGGAGGCCGCCGAAAGGCTGCACATCGACCTGAACACGCCGTTCGAGGAACTGAACGAAAAGGACCGTAAGATCCTGATCTATGGCGGCGCCGGCTACCCGGGCCTGATCAAAGTGCTGGAGGAGATCTTCAGCGAAGCCGGCGACAGTTATCGCGACTGGCTCATGAACTACATGTCGGCGGTGGAGTGCCCCTCCTGCCACGGCAAGCGGTTGAAACCGGCCAGCCTTGCGGTACAGGTGAAAGGGATCTCCATTGCCGATTTCACAGGCCTGGCCGCCGGCAAGGCGCTGGACGTGGTCCGCTCGTGGCGTCTGACCTTGCGCGAAGAACAGATTGCCGGCCGCGTGGTGGACGAGATTCGCCAGCGCCTGGCGTTTCTGACGTCCGTGGGTCTTGAATACCTGAGCCTGGACCGCTCGGCGGCGACGCTGGCCGGCGGCGAGTCGCAACGCATTCATCTGGCCACGCAGATAGGTTCCAAGCTGCGCGGCGTGCTCTACGTTCTGGACGAGCCCTCGATCGGCCTGCACCCGCGCGACAACACGCGCCTGCTGGACACGCTGGCTCGTCTGCGGGACCTCGGCAACACGGTGCTGGTGGTGGAGCACGACGCCGAGACCATCGAGCGCGCCGATTACGTCGTCGACCTCGGCCCGGGCGCCGGCCGCCTCGGGGGACATCTCATCGCCGCCGGACCGCCCGAGGCCATCAAAGCCTCGCCGGAATCGCTCACGGGCAAGTATCTGGCGGGGACGCTTTCCATCGAGACGCCGCCGTTGCGGCGCAAGGGGAACGGCAAGAAACTGGTTGTGTCCGGCGCGCGCGAGCACAATCTCAAGAACCTGACCGTGGAATTCCCCCTGGGCCTGTTCATCGCGGTGACGGGCGTTTCCGGCAGCGGGAAATCCACGCTGGTCACCGACATCGTCTACCGCACGCTTGCCAGGCACATTTACAGGGCGCACGACGAACCGGGCGAGTACACGAGCCTGACCGGGCTGGAACACATCGATAAGGTCATCGAAATCGACCAGTCGCCCATCGGCCGCACGCCCCGCTCGAACCCGGCCACTTACACCGGGGTGTTCGGCCCGATCCGGGACCTCTACGCCATGCTGCCCGAGGCGCGCGAGCGCGGCTACAAGCCGGGCCGTTTCAGCTTCAACGTCAAGGGCGGCCGCTGTGAGGCCTGTGGTGGCGACGGCCTCAAGCGTATCGAGATGAACTTCCTGCCCGACGTCTACGTGACCTGCGACGTCTGCCGGGGCCGCCGCTACAATCGCGAAACCTTGCAGGTCAAGTACAAGGGCCTGTCCATCGCGGACCTGCTCGAATCGAGCGTGGACGACGCGCTGCCGGTGCTCGAGAACATACCGCAGATCCGCTCCAAGCTCGAAACGCTGCGCGACGTGGGCCTGGGCTACCTGCACCTGGGCCAGTCGTCCACGACGCTATCGGGCGGCGAGGCGCAGCGCATCAAACTGGCGAGGGAATTGAGCCGCCGTCAGACCGGGCGCACTTTCTACACGCTCGACGAGCCGACTACCGGCCTGCACTTCGACGACGTCAAGAAGCTGCTCGACGTGCTGAACCGGCTGGTCGATCTGGGCAACACGATCGTCGTCATCGAGCACAATCTGGACGTAGTCAAAATGGCGGACTGGGTGATCGATCTGGGTCCGGAAGGCGGCGACGAAGGCGGGCGCTTGGTCGTGGCGGGCACGCCGGAGCAGGTGGCGCGCAACAAGCGCAGCTACACGGGGCAGGCACTGGCAAAGGTGTTGGGTGATTCGGGGCGCTTATGAGCATGTACAAGGAACGGCCCATTGAGTTCACCGCGCTCCACACCGTGCCGCTGGCAAGCCGTGGCGGCAAAGTGCGGGTGGAGGCGTTCGGGCAGGCGTACCGCAAAGGATCGGGGATTTGCGGATGGCTCGATTCACTGCCGAGACTCCTCGCGGCGGAGGACTTTCGCGCCCTGATCGACGCGCTCGTACGAGCCCGTGCCGCCGGCAAGCCCATCCTGTGGGGCTTGGGCGGACACGTGATCAAGTGCGGCCTCGCTCCCGTGCTGATCGGCCTGATGGAGAACGGCTACGCGACGGGCTTCTGCATGAACGGAGCCGCGGCCATTCACGATTTCGAAATTGCGCTGGCCGGATGGACCAGTGAAGATGTCGAGGCGGCGCTGCCGGAAGGCCGCTTCGGCGTCGCCGAAGAGACCGGGCGCGAGATGAGCCTGGCGATCTCGCGCGCCGCCGGGGACGACCTCGGCGCGGGCGAAGCGTTCGGGCGGGCGCTGTGCGAACCGTGCGCAGCGCCGCATACCTGTGCCAGCCTCTTGGCCGCAGCCTATGGCCGCCGCGTTCCGGTGACGGTGCACATCGCGATCGGCACGGACACCCTGCACATCCATCCGCGGTTGGACGCCGGCGCGCTGGGCGCCGCCACGCACCGCGATTTCCGGTTGTTTTGCACTTTGATCGAGTCACTCGACGGAGGCGGTGTGTACCTGAACGTGGGCAGCGCGGTGATCTTGCCCGAAGTGTTCCTGAAGGCCGTGACGGCCGTACGGAACCTGGGCCGCCCCCTCAAGGACTTCACTACGGTAAACTTCGATTTTCTGGATCATTACCGGCCGCGCGTCAACGTCGTCGAGCGGCCGCACGCCGGCGCGGGAGGGCGAGGTATCGCACTGCGCGGCCACCATGAGCTGATGCTGCCGCTGGTGGCGGCGGCTTTGATGGAACGGGGAGAATGAGCGAACTGCCCACGGAACCGAGCGCCGCAAATAACGTGACGCCCGTTTCAGCCAGCGTGCCGGAAGATCGCTTCCCGTACTGGTCGTATCAGGATGTTATCGTGCTGGCCGGGTTGGCCCTGCCGGCCATGGTTCTCGCGAAGTTGTTGGTGGACGGCGTCTTCCGCGCGTTTACGATTTACGCACCGGGGCAAGTTCCGGAACTGCTGGCGGCGCAATTCGTCGGATACGCGATTCTGCTCGCCGCGCTCTGGGCGTTGCTGCGGCTGCGTTACGGCCTTCCTGTCTGGAAATCCATGGGGTGGGTGATCCCGGACCGGCGGGTGCTGCTGTACTGTGCCGCGTGGGGGCCGTTGCTGGCCCTGGGCGTTTCTCTTCTCGGCATGGTTTTGCAGACTCCCGATCTGGACATGCCCATCAAGAGATTTCTGCAGGGCCGCGAGGCGGTGCTTCTGGTCGCCCTGTTCGGCATCACGCTGGGACCGTTGTGCGAGGAGTTGCTCTTCCGCGGGCTGTTCATGCCGCTGGTGGTGCGCAGCCTGGGCGTCGTGACGGGCATTGTAGTGGCGGCGCTGCCTTTCGCCCTGCTGCACGGACCGCAGTACGCCTGGTCCTGGCGCCACATCCTGCTCGTCACCCTGGCCGGTGCGGGTTTCGGCTGGGTGCGGTACCGCTCCCGTTCCACGGCGGCGGCCACGGTCATGCACGCGACTTACAACCTCACTTTCTTTATCGGATACATATTTCAACAAAAGGACTCATTGCTCCGATGGTAGAGACGATCGAGTGGACCAACGCCGGGGTGGTGATGATCGACCAGACCCGTTTGCCGCGGGAGAAGGTCTTCGTTACCTGCCGCGATTACAAGGAAGTGGCTGAAGCGATCCGGACCATGGTGGTCCGCGGCGCGCCGGCCATTGGCGTGGCGGCGGCCATGGGCGTGGCGTTGGGAGTCGAGAGAGCGGACCCCGCGAATCTGGACGCGGAGTTCACCGTGATTTGCGACACGCTGGCCGCGACGCGTCCTACCGCCGTGAACCTGTTCTGGGCCATCGAGCGGATGAAGAAGCTCTACGGCTCGCTGAAGGGCCGTCCCATCGCGGAGATCCGTGCGCGTATGCGCGAGGAGGCCCTCGAGATCCGGCTCGACGACATCGCCATCAACGAGGCTATGGGCCGGTACGGCGCCCCTTTGGTGCCCGACGGCAAGAGCGTGCTCACGCACTGCAACGCCGGAGCGCTGGCCACGGCCGGCTATGGCACCGCGCTCGGCGTGATCCGAGCCGCCGTCGCCTCGGGCAAGAAAATCGACGTGTTCGCCGACGAGACCCGCCCATTCCTGCAAGGAGCGAGGCTCACCGCCTGGGAATTGCAGCAGGACGGCATCCCGGTCACGCTGATCACCGACAACATGGCGGGCCACTTCCTTAAGAGCGGGCGCATCGGCTGCGTCATCGTCGGCGCGGACCGCATCGCGCGCAACGGCGACACGGCCAACAAGATCGGCACCTATTCCGTGGCCGTGTTGGCCAAGGAGAACGGAGTGCCCTTCTATGTGGCGGCGCCGGTCTCCACGCTCGATTTAGCGCTCGCCTCCGGGGACCTGATCCCCATCGAACAGCGGCCGGCCCGCGAGGTGACCGAAGTGTTCGGCGTCCCTGTGGCGCCGGAGGGCGTTCGCGTAGAGAACCCGGCCTTCGATGTCACGCCGGCGCGTTACATCACGGCAATCATCACCGAGCGCGGAGCGGCGTTTCCGCCGTTTGACGAGTCGCTCGCAAAGCTCGTGCTAGGGTAAAAGTATGCGGATGTTCAGGCTGTTGCTTCCCGTATTAGCGCTTTCAGCGATGCTCTCTTTCGCGGCGGACCCCGCGTTCCGGCGCGCCCCGGGCTTTTCCCTGCCCGACTCGAAATTACAGCAGCACGATCTCTATGACTATCGCGGCAAGGTGGTCATCCTCGATTTCATGATGACCAACTGCCCGCATTGCGCGACGTTTTCAAAGACGCTCGAGCGCGTGAAGGCCAAGTACGGCGAGCGAGTGGCGATCCTTTCGATAGTGAATTACAGCTCCGACAACAGCAATACCGTCGGCAGTTACATTCAGGCGAACAAGGTGACATCTCCGATCCTGTTCGATTGCGGACAGGTGCTGGCCTCGTATCTGCGCCTGGAGAGAGCCAAGAAGGCCGTGGATATGCCGCATGCTTTCATCATCGACGCACAGGGGCGAATCCGAGGCGACTATACATATTCCATGCTGACCCGGCCCGTGTTTGAAGGCGACGCGATTTTCAACGATTTGGACGCCTTGCTGGTTCCCGCGGCGCCGAAATCGAAGTAGTAGCATTCGTGACTGTCCCTGTCCGGCACTCCGGATTTGGGATATACTTCACTCGTACCACGGGCGGAGGTTCATCTTATGGCGCAGCTGCGTTTGGGTGACGACATCGACGACTATTGCGTACGCTGCAAGCGCGTGACGAACCACTCGGTCGTGTCCATGGTGAACACGGCTCCCGCCAAAGTCCGCTGCCGTACCTGTTACAGCGAGCACGACTATCGTCACGGAGAGATGCCGCCCAAGAAGGACACGCGCAAGGCGGCCCTCTTCAAGGAAGTGCTGGCAAGCGTGAATCCCACTGCTGCCGCGGCGCCGCCGGCCGGGCCTAAGAGCCGCAAGAAGACGATCCGCGATTCCTGAACCTCACTCGCGGTGCTCTTCGCGCTTCAGTTCTTCGAAGATCTCGTTCCTGTCCCCGGAGTTGAGGTCCTTTTCCAGGCGGCGTAACGCCACGCCCACGATGTCGCGGTGATGCAAGTCGGCTCCGAGAGCTTCCTCCTGGCTTAAACGGAGCCAGATCTCGTGCAATCGGTCGACGTCGTCCGGCCATAGCCGTGGAGGGTGCGGGCCGAGGTTGACGTAAGTCGAAGGCCGGTCCGGGCTGATGATTTCGAGCGAAAAAGGATGCCGGGGCTCGCGCAGCCGCTCCCAGGCCAGTCCGATGCGCCGCGCCAGCTCTGCCGAGGCCATTGAGCTTGAAACCCCAGTCACCAGGCGCGACGCCTTCAGACGCGCGGCCGTCTGCACCATGGCGTCAAAAGGATCCACAGCCGGCACCACCAGCAGTTCGACGGGTTTGCCTTCCTTCTCTGCCATGCTGACCACATGGCTGAAAAGCTCCTGCTCGTAGTCGCTGAACAACTGGGAATCGGACAGGCCGTATTCGCCGGCGCCGGCCAGCACCGGCCGCACCGTCATGACGACAATGTCGTGGCGTTTGAGGTTGGTCTTCTCCAATACACGCTGCAAGTGGTGCATGCGGCTGTAATCGCGCGCCGCCACCAGGACGCAACCAGGGCGTGCATGTAACACTTCGGAGGAAACCTCCGACTCGTGTTCCAAATTAAAGCGCTCCAGCGCCTGGCCTTCGTACGCCTTCTTGCGCCGGTTAATCCGTTCGGAAATCGTGAAGACGAAGAAAAGCACCAGGGTGAACAGCACGCCGTATATGGTGGCAATTCGTTTCGAGAACAAGTTCGCGAGAGCCACCATGAGGAGCACGCTCGTTATAGTTGCTAGACCGACGGGCCATTCGCGGCCGGCAAAACGGAAGTTGAGAGGCGTCTTGTACTCCTGATCGTGTCTTTGAAAGCGGAGCACCAACACGCCCAGGGCCTTGAAGAAGAAACTCCACACCACGCCGAAGGCGTATGCCTCACCGAGCAGGTAGACGTCGCCGCGGCTGAAGACAATCGTCGCCAGCTGGAGCAAAGCGACCATATTGATCAGCCGGGAGGTGGTGCCGAACTTGCGGTGCGGCTTGCGGAACCAGTCCACCAGCACGCCATCCTCCGCCACGCGGTTCAGAATGCCGTTGGCGCCGATCAGCGACGTGTTCACCGCGCCGGACAGGATCAGCACGCCCACAACGACCACGAAGGCATGAAACAACAGCCGCAGAACCTGCGGACCGGCCAGATTCATGGCCAGACCGCCGATCAGGTTGTCCACGTAACTGGGGCGAACCTCATCCGGGATGATCATGCAGGCCAGCATCGTGATCAGACCCGTTGAGATCACGGCGTAAGTGCAGATTATGTTCCCGGTTACCTTTAAGTTCTTGAGCTTTGGATAGGCGATTTCGCGATACACCTGGGCCAGCGTTTCGAAGCCGCTCATCGACAGGAACGAGTGGCCGAAGGCGATCAGGATGGCCATTGCCGGAATGTGCCAAAGCGTCGTCGATTGAAACCATCCCAACGATTCATCCGTAAATCTCAGGTTTGCGGGCACCGGCGCCGGCGGCAAATTGAACTGGCCGCGTATCAGCAGCGTTATGGGCGCCCACAAAAGCACAATGACCACCATCACAGTGGTTATCTGCAGGATTCGAAGTGCCTTGCCGCTTGATTCACGTATGCCTCTTATGTTGCTCCGCCAGAAATATAGCGTGACGCTGATGCCGAACAGGGCCGCAAACCATCTCGGGTCGACGCGGAAATCCTGGTGCATCATCTCACTGGTGTCGTTGATTAAGCGTCCAAGATAATGGCCGGCGCTGACCGAGCTGATGGGGCCGGTGAGAATGTAATCGAAAATCAACGCGGATACGGACACGCGGGCCATGAAGGGCCCCATACTGTCGCGTACGACCACATACACGCCGCCGCGCACGAACATGCTGCAGCTTTCCATGTAGACCGATCGCACCGCGTAGCTGAACAGCATGACGCCGAGCACGAACCACGGCGCGGACTTGCCGATCGCCTGTTCCGCGATGCCGCCGGCGTAAAAGGAGCTGGATGCCAAGTCCGCCAGAACAATGGCGGCTCCGCGCCAGAACGAGATAAATGAGAGCGCGACGGTGGTGGCAACCACAACCTTCGTCTGTTGCGCGGCTGGTCTACTGCTGCCCATCAGGGAATTCGTTCTCCATTGGACTATTCTACGATCATGGGGCCGACCCGCATCACAAAAGAGGCCACCCTGGCGCGCACCGTCATCTCCGCCCTTCGTTCGCGCGGGTATTTGGCGTATCTGGCGGGCGGCTGCGTACGCGACCTACTGCTCGGCCGCGAACCGTCGGACTACGACGTGGCCACCAGCGCGGCTCCCGGCGAGATCTTGCGGCTTTTCCCGGCAGCGGACCTCGTCGGCGCGCACTTTGGCGTGGCGCTGGTGCGCGAAAGCGGCGCCGAAGTCGAAGTCGCCACGTTTCGCAGCGACCACTCTTATATGGACGGGCGCCATCCCGGGCGCGTCAAGTTCGAAACCGACCCGTGCCAGGATGTGCTCCGGCGCGACTTCACCATCAACGGCCTGCTGATGGATCCGGACACCGGCGAGGTGCTCGATTACGTGGAAGGGCGCCGCGACCTCGAGGCCGGTCTGATCCGCGCTATCGGGGAGCCGGGGCGCCGCTTCGCCGAGGACCACCTGCGGATGTTGCGCGCCGTGCGGTTCGCTTCCCGCTTCGGCTTTGAAATCGAGCCCGCGACCTTCCGGGCCATCCGGCGCATGCATGCCTCTATTCTTCAGATTTCCGCCGAGCGTGTCCGTGACGAATTGACCCGCATCCTGTGCGAAGGGGGCGCCCGGCGCGGTTTCGAACTACTGGATGCGGCGGCTTTGCTCGAAGACGTCTTGCCGGAGGTGGCGCGCATGAAAGGTGTGGCCCAACCGCCCGAGTTTCATCCCGAAGGCGACGTGTGGACCCACACCCTGATACTACTCGAACTGCTGGAGCAGCCAGCGCCGTCGCTGGCTTGGGCCGGGCTTTTGCACGACGTGGGCAAGCCGCCCACGTTCTCCATCCGGGGCCGTATCCGGTTTGACCGCCACGCCGCTGTGGGCGCCGGGATGGCGGCGGCAATCCTGGGAAGGCTGCGCGCGTCGAACGAGCTCATCGGCCGCGTTCAGGCTCTGGTAGCCAACCACCTTCGTTTCAAGGACGTGAAGCGCATGCGCCCGGCTACTTTGAAGCGCTTCCTGCGCATCGATCACTTCGAGGAACACCTGGAGTTGCACAGGTTGGACTGCCTCGCCAGCCACCGCCAGCTTGGCAATCACGAGTTCGTGAAGAAGAAGCTCGATGAGATTCCCTCACAGGATCTACGTCCGGAGCCGTTGCTCAACGGCGATTTACTCATCGCTGCGGGCTTCCGCCCTGGACCATGCTTCGCGCGGATCCTGCACGCGGTGGAAGACGCGCAGTTGGAAGGCAAAGTGCACACTCCCGCCGCCGCCTTAGCTTTGGCGCTCGAACTCTTCGTTCCGCCCGACGGACTACCTAAGCAGGCTTGTAAGTGAAGACCATGTAAAGGACCACCGCTACGATCGAGAAGATCGCCGAGGCGGCCACGAATTCGAGGAAGATGACCCGCCGCTCCTCGACATCGGGACTGCGCCGCTTCGAGAGGACCGCCATCCTGCCTACCTCCTCCGTTACCCTTCGACCAAAATGTACTCCCAGCCGGAATGCCTGTCAAGGTCCAGGAGTTTCCTCAGATTCTGATGGCTGATTCTGACAACTGGAGTGGGATGAGT